>NZ_CP029639.1:4417500-5017500 GCF_003268635.1 Paenibacillus sp. DCT19 | reverse complement strand
CAAACAAACGCGAACATTGTCCATTCCCTCAGCAGAGTGGCATGTGGTCGTGGAGCAAGGACGAGCAGGTACGGATACGATTCGTACAATGATGGGCGGAGAACTCAGCGTTCCGGCAATTTCAATGACGGTCATGTATTGCTCATAATCTTAACCGCTAACAAAATTGGTATAGAATTGATCTGCCTCTCTTTCTTCAAAGAGGGGCTTTTTCGGTTGTGATATTAGAGTGCTGAATTGTATTGAACATTTCATGCCTTTTTCGTCTGGACAGGTACAAATGCTGTCAATCTATGGCGCTTGTTTACATATGCTGTATTTTGAAAGCGATTGCTGCGGACGATGGAACTTTTGTCCAGATTTGCACTTCATCAAAAGTGAACATAAACCGATATGTTGAGTATCAGACAACCCTGGGTTGACAAATGGCGTCCCACTTCGTAACATCGGGACAATATGAAATTCAAGCTTATAAAGGCGGTGGGAACGATGCCGGAATGGACATCTTTTCGTTATGATGGCAACGATCTTGGCTTAACATATACTCGTGCTGCTAGTTTTTTAAAACTGTGGGCACCAACGGTACAACAGGTTTCACTACTCCTTTTTGAAGATGCTGGGATCTATGATGCAAAGGGAAAAGTAACTGAACATACAGATGGTCAAGAGTATTTAATGGCTCGAGAGGCAGATGGAATATGGAGCTTGAGTCTTGAAGGGAATTGGGCGGGCTATTATTACATGTATCAGGTCACTCACGCCGATGAACGCATAGAAGTGGTGGCTGATCCTTATGCTCGGGCTGTGTCTGCTAACGGACAGCGGACAGCAATTATTGATCTAGAGGATACACACCCAATGGATTGGGAGCAGGATGTGAAGCCTACTTTTCTGCACCCGGTAGATGCCGTGATCTATGAATTACATGTACGAGACTTTTCATCAGATCCACATGCCAACATTCCGTATAAGGGGAAGTATCTTGCATTTACGGCTTCGGGACTGACGGACAATGCGGGCAATTCCATCGGCGTGGATCACCTTGCTGAATTAGGCGTTACACATGTACACCTGCTGCCTATAGCCGATTATCAGACGGTCAATGAATTGCTTACTTCCGAAGTTACTCCGGGGGCTAGGGTTCCGTATAATTGGGGATATGACCCACAGCATTATAATGTACCTGAAGGTTCTTATGCGACTGATCCGCATGATCCAGCAGTTCGGATTAGGGAGTTCAAGTCCTTGGTACAGTCGCTACATCGGCAAGGGATACGTGTGGTCCTTGATGTCGTATACAATCATACGTATAGCGTAGAGGAAGGCCCGTTCGAACGCATCGTACCTGGATATTTCTATCGTCATCATGGGGATGGTACGCTTAGCAACGGATCAGGCGTGGGGAATGAGCTGGCTACCGAGCGTCCTATGGTGCGAAAATATATCGTAGATTCTCTTTTATACTGGGCAGAAGAGTATCATATCGATGGTTTTCGTTTTGATCTCATGGGACTGATTGATACAGAAACGATGAATGAATTAACACGTGAGCTACGAGAGCATATCGACCCGTCGATGTTAATTTACGGTGAACCTTGGACGGGAGGAGACTCACCGTTAGAGCGAAAAACACTTAAAGGAACGCAGCGGGGTCAGGGGTTTGCCGTGTTCAATGATCATTTTCGCAGTGCCATTAAAGGGGATAGTGACGCAGCGGGTACCGGATTTGCCACCGGGGCTGCTGGAAAAGAGTATGATCTGATCACAGGAGTAGCGGGAGCATTGGATGATTTTACATCATCTCCTATAGAAACGGTCAACTATGTAACGGCTCATGATAACCTCAATTTATGGGACAAAATCGCAACCACGATGAACCTCCGTCATGAACTTGGTTTTCCGACGTGGAAAGATGGTCAGCCTGTAGAAGGTGGCAGTGCCGAATCTGCGGTAAAAGCAGCTGCCCCCTACCGATATATTGATGAGAATCATGTCCTGGATCATGAGATGGTTCGTCGCTCCTTGTTAGCGTCAGGTATTCTATTGACCTCTCAGGGCATTCCTTTTCTGCATGCTGGGGATGAAATGCTCCGTTCCAAAGCAGGGGATCAGAACAGCTATCGTAGCGGAGATGCGGTTAATACGATTACTTGGGCTAATAAAGTAAGGTTCCGTCCTGTGTTTGATTATTATCGTGGATTAATTCATCTACGTCGTACACATCCGGCTTTTCGCATGATCGAAGCCCAGCAGGTACGAAATCATCTGCGCATAATGCGTGCTGAAGGCCACGTCGTTGTTTTTATGCTCCACGATGGAGCGAATCAAGATACGTGGAATCAGATCATCGTTATATATAACGGCTCCGCTAATCAGCAGCAGGTTCATCTGCCGGAAGGAAACTGGCATGTTGTGGTGGATGATCAACATGCGGGTACGGAGCCAATCACAACCGTTAATACAACCGTCTCTGTTGAGCGGTGGTCGCTGATGGTGCTATATGATACAGAGCGTGCATGTGTTGCAGAACCAGCCGTGATTGAGATTAATAGTCCACGCCAGGTGTACAGTCCTGGGGAGACAGCAGAGCTAAGAGCCATCGTGAGGGATCTTCTAGGCAATGTTGTGGAGAACACAGCGGTACGGTGGACTTCTTCTAATCCTGATGTGATGCGTATCCAGCCTGATGGTGCAATCCAGGCCGTGCAGACAGGAGAAGTATCCATCACTGTTCATTCTGGCGAACTTACCTCGACCTGTACATTGCAGGTGGAGCAACGTTATGCTGAGCGAATTGAGATCGTGGGTGAGCCGATTATGTACACCACGCGCATTAGCCGTTTTCGAGCATTGGTGCTGGATCAATTTGGGCAACCGCTTCAAGGAAGCAAACTTCGTTGGAGTTCATCGAATCCACAAGTAGCGGCAGTTAGTACTGCTGGCATTGTACGTGCGCTAACGCCTGGATCAAGCGACATCGTTGCAGAGGCTGATGGCATTCGTGCCTCGGTGACGACAAAGGTGCATAAGCAAATTTCACGCGTTGTTACCCTTCGATATGAACGAGAGGATCAGCGCTATGAAGGATGGGATGTATGGGTCTGGGGCACAGGTATGAAAGATGGAGCTGTTCCTCTAGAACGTGTAGGAAATGCGGCAGAAGCTAGATTCCGTGTTGCCGCAGGTCTGCATCATCTTGGCTTGATCATACGATTGAACGAGTGGGAGGCCAAAGATACGTGCGGAGACCGCTATGTGGATATCGTGCCTGAAGATGGAGATGTGCAAATTATCGTGCGCAGTGGGTCAGATCAGATGCAGGTTATTCGGGCAACGGCTGAAGAAAAACAGGATAGTGCATAATTTAATCAGGTTGTAATCGACAAGGTGTAAACAAAACATAAAACCACATAACGTGCAGGCAGTCGGAAGGAATTCCGGCTGCTTTTTAATGCAATATAGATACATGGTTAATCGCTTGAAGAGAATAAAGATGACCACAATAATTCTGGATGTATAGTACTCGTTTTAACCTTAATTGGTAAAATTATGGAACTTTTTAGTGCTTGGGAACGTAATGAAAGTAACGACTTTATAATTGAGGTGATGTAATGAAGGCTATAAGTAAGCTGCTGCTACTCTGTATGATTCCTATCCTGCTGTCTTCTTGTTTACATAACACAGAAAGTCCTCAACTGACCTATGATTCGGATCTGAATCCTCCAGTCGAAATTCCATTTGAAGAGGCAGAGGCGAAGATTCCATTTGAGATCAAACAACCTTCAATTCCATTTCAAGTGACTGAAAAATCAACAAGAGTTCTAGCGGCCAATGAGCCATATGATGCTGTAGAAATTACGTATGCCAATACAGACCAGGGATTAAACCTGATTATGATGATTACCAACTCAAAGGTTAATACGTCTCCTAATGGAAAGATAGGGTTAAAACTAGCCAACGGCTCGCAAACATGGGATCAAGGAAATGAGCATGTAAGTGCGATCTATTGGAGGAATGAGGGGTTAACCTACTCACTGGTTGCAGGAAAAAATAACAATCTTGAACCCTTATATGACTACGAAACATTAATTAAAATAGCAGACACAATCCAATGATGAAATAAGCATAATTGGTTGTAGGGATGGGAGGACATGATAGCCAAAAAATAAAAAAAATGTACAAGTCATGTTTGAGAACCTCTTTCAATGGGGTAAATATAGATATGGCTCCTAATTAGGCCACAGAATATAAAGACCCATTTGGTTTAATTGCGAAGCATCTGGCTTCCTCAAACCAATATGAAGTAGGGATCCCTTGAAGGAGGATGTTCAATCATGAAATCCAACGGAAAAATGGCTCAACTTACGGCAACCCCAAGAACTGAAAAGAAAGGTGCAGCCTTGCGCCTGCTGAGACAGGGCGGTCGAGTTCCGGCTGTCGTGTATGGACCAGGACAAGATGGCACCTCAATACATGTAGATGAAAAAGAAATGCTGAAGGTAGCGCGTACAGGACGCTCCGAAATGTTCAACCTCAATGTCGAGGGTGGCAAAACAGTTCCAGTGTTGATCAAGGATCAACAGGAACGTAACGGACGCTTGTTGCATGTAGACTTTCTGCAGATTTCTAAGAATAAACCAATCAGCGTAAGTGTATCTCTTGATTTCCAAGGTACAGCGGCTGGCTCAAAGGCAGGCGGCGTATTCCAGACACAGGAAACTCAGTTGGAGGTTGAAGGCTTGCCAGCTGACTTGCCTACTTCTATCGAGGTAGATGTAAGTGGACTGGAGATCGGTGATCGTCTAACAGCTGCCGATATCAAACTAGATAAGGGCTTGACGCTAATTACGTCACCTGATTCTATTATCGCTTCCGTGATGCCGCCACAAGCGGTTGAGGAAGAGCCTACGGCTTCTGCAGATGAAGCAGAACCAGCGTCTGAGGAAGAGAAGTCTACTGAAGAATAAGCAAGGTGTAAGATCCTGAGGGATTCCCACCTTATCAAGCCCAGTCCATTGGACTGGGCTATTCTTAATTGTATGGATAGGAGAGCAAAATGGACGTATGAACAACCCTCATCAGATGATAAGATGTAACCACTGCCAGATGAAACGATGAGGCAGTAACGTATTAGGGTGCTCATACGTTTATAATATGGGAATGGCTGAGTCTAGTTAAGTTGAAGGAAAAGAAAGTAGGTATGTATCATGTTTGATCCAATCGTATTTGATAATCTGAAAGTAGGCTTCGAGAATACGCTCTATGACCTCGATAATCTGGATGAGCTCATTCTTATTACGGATCGCCAAGATCGCCTAGAGATGGCGAGCATGTCCAGAGAGTTTACGTTGCAATTCAGTTTGCGGTCACACCCTGAAGTGACTGGGGAAGTAGTGTTAAGCAGTTCTCTTGAAGCCATTGCTGCTGAAATATTAGAGAAGCCTGATGGGGTGCCCGGTTGTCGTTTGCAACTTCGGTTTGGTATGAAGGTTGTACAGCCCGACTCAGATTGTGAGAGAATACATACGTTGTTGCAACAGAGCTGGCCGCAGCAGAGCATTGTCCTGAAGCTTCAGTACGTATATGAAGAGGTGCCGAGGGTATATCATGTCTCCGCCGAAGTTCATTTTGACCGTAACGTGAACGAGGAACAGATGGGGGATATCCCTGAACTTGCTGAGCACATGATCCATGTACTAACGCAATTGGTAGTGCTACATACCTTATAAGCTAAAGCCTTGTCTCTTGAATCAGAGATAAGGCTTTTTTTGTGAAAATTAATATAGGTAATCAGACATGGGTAATAGGGCTTTGAATTATTAATTTACGCAAGCAAGTAAGAGAATGTATATTGGAATAGCGTTATAAGTGCAAGAGAACTAGATGTTGGTGGTGAAATTGCGAAATAAAATTGGGTCTAAAGATTTACCAGTGTACTAAAGGAACTAGTTTTCCTTGCCGATAAAGTATCGAAGGGGAGAAACTACATGACAGAGAAATTAATTCGTCTGCTACGTATACTTCAGGCTATACAAGCAAATCCCGGTATTACAGCCAAAGAATTGGCTGTAAAATGTAATACAACGGTACGCACGATATATCGTGACCTACGGATTTTGGACAGGGTTGCCCCTATAACAAATGAAGGTTATGGCAAAGGTTACCGTTTTATTGGGGGATTTTCCATGTATCCTCTTGATTTTACGGAAAAGGAAGCGATGGTTTTCTCCATGCTTCCATCTGTCGTGGATACCTCTAAGCTGCCTATTGAATTCGATTCTGCGTTTGATAAAGTGATGTCCGCTCATTCCAGAGCAAATGCCAAAAGCAGTGAAATTGTGGAAAATATTGCAGGTATTATTCGTATGGGCACTCCTGCCTATCGGGAAGAAGGTAAAGATCCCAATTTGTTAATTCCGATTATTGAAGCTATTCTTCATCAACAAACGATTCGAACGCAGTACCATACACTGACGAATAATGAAATCACAATTCGGGACATTGACCCCTATTATCTTATACCGCGTGATCAACGCTTTTATCTAATTGGTTATTGTCATTTGCTGCAAAAGGTGCGTTTATTTCGAATCAGTCGATTTCTTGACGTAGTTCGAATCAACAATCATTTTGACAAAAGTGATTTCAACATAACGCAGTACATGAAGAATACATGGTCTATCGACCGTGGGGACGAACATATCCATTTTAAAGTTAGATTTTCGGATAAAGTAGCCCCTTACATAAAGGAAGAGGAGATGTTTGTTCGTCCACGTATGACAGATATGCCTGACGGTGGGTTGTTATTCGAAGTGACGTTGAACAGCAGTCGTGAATTTCTGAAGTGGCTGTATCAATTCGGGCCTCAAGCCGAGGTGTTAGAACCCCGTGAATTCCGAAAGGAAATTCGTAATCAATTAAATCAATGGTTGGAGCTTTATGATAGGGAAGCGTAAGTTCCCAAGTGAAATGATGAAAAAACATAAAGGAGTATAATTCATGAGTAAAGAGTTATTTACAGCCATGTATGGGATGGAACACTATCACGGTGTTGGAGCTTTACATGTAGGAGACATGTTGTTTCTGGTCAAAGATCCTGATAATCGTAGGGATCAACACGCAATCAAGGTTGTCATGCCACCAATTGGAACCGTAGGATATATTGTTAACGATCCGCATCTAATTCCTCACGGCTGTTGGAGCGGTTCAGACTTCTATGATATCTTCAGTCAACAGACTTGCGCTAAGGTAAGATTTGCGATGAAGGATATGATAATCGTTGAGCTAATCGAGATTGTGCAGGTACCCGTTCCACACATGGATACCTTTATAACAGGCTGGCAATCACGTGAAAAGGCTTGATCTCTCAAGCTTCGTTCAATGTGAAAGTCTGCCTCGATTTTTGATGCCATAAACAGAACTATTCGCGAATCATCCGGGTATAGGCAGCTTCTAGATGTAATGCCGTGCGCTCCCAGCTAAACTTTTGAACGGCGTGCTCTCTTCCGTTTTCCCCTAAGGAACGAGCCAGCGAAGGATTATCAGCTAGCTTATATAGGATTGTAGCAAAAGGCTCGGGTCTGTTATATGGATATATTAAATAACCATTATGCCCAGAATCAATGATCTCTCGTATTCCGCCATTGTCTGAGGCGATAACAGGAATACCTGAGGCCATAGCTTCAACGTTCACCAGTCCAAAAGCTTCATGTTGCTGAGAGGGGCACACAAGGCAGTCTACAGCTCGGTATAAACGATCGATGCGTTTATGCGCAATCTGTCCACGAAAAGAAGCATGTACGTTCATTTTTTTGGCTAGTTGACGAAGTTTACGAACGTATTGGGGTGGCCCTTTGCCTGCAATAATGAGTTTGACCGATATTTCTTGTTGCAGGAGTGCTATCGCACGAATCAGTACATCGATTCCTTTGCCAGGGATGAGTCTGCCAACATAGAGGACGGAGAAAGGCTCTGATATATTAAATTCTGTTCGAAGGTATAGTCGTTCAATCGCTGTAGCAGGCTTAAAGCGTTCCAGATCGGCACCTAACGGAATGACAGACATGAGCCTTGTTAATTGGGGGAATCTACGGCTGAGTCGCTGTTTGAGTGAAAGGCTGTTGACAGCAATCAGATCGGCCTGTCGCATCAAAGCAAGACGTGCTGATCCAGGCTGTGCGAACGTAAGGGAATGGAGATAGAGCACTACAGGAATGTGAGGAAGGCTTCGTTTAATGGCAGCCATACAGCGCGGCCTGTTGTCGACTTGAATCAGGTCAAAATTGTGGTGTTTCAATAAACGAATAACTGCTTGGGTATATTTCTCTGTACTGGAGGCAGGTAAACGCCGTATAGTCATTCCCTCGGCATATTCCGTTGTCGGCAGTCCGGGCATTTCACGGCTGATGATGGTCACTTCATGTCGGAGGGCGAGTTCGCGAGCGATACCTAAGATACAGATCTCGACAGATCCGTTTCCAGGTACAGGCAGTTTTTCTGGTGCAACCATAGCTATTTTCATCAACCTGTCTCCTCCTTGTCCCTCCAGCTTAAACAATCTTCGTCATATCCTATGTTCAGATGAAGCTTTTGGTTCAGAAGCGTATACCGTAGATAACATTTTAACGGATTGATTATTCGAAAAATGGTTCGTTAAATAAAGCTTGACTTTAATTAACGTTATGAATATGATGAGAACAGGTTATTTAAGCCTGTTTCATCTAAAACTACATATCCTGATGTTAAAGGGGAGTAGCTTTCACAGTAAAGTCGTCAATTCGGGATTTATCCCCGGCTTTATTGGCAGCAATTTGTTGTTAGCGAGACCTTTACCAAGTTTTCATGCTGGGTAAAGGTCTCTTTTTGTGGATAAAAAGGATCTTTACCAGCGATGGTAAAGGTCCTTTTTTTGTACATCATAAGGATACTAAGGAGGAGTCAATTTTGGAGTTATCATTATTATTGGAGTATGGATGGGTTCTCGCCGTCTTAGTTGTCCTGGAGGGATTGCTGGCAGCAGATAATGCATTAGTGCTCGCAATCATGGTCAAACACTTACCAGATGATAAACGCAAAAAGGCGTTGTTTTATGGTTTGTTAGGAGCATTTATATTCCGTTTGGGATCGTTGTTCCTAATTTCGTTCCTCGTTGATGTGTGGCAGGTTCAGGCGATTGGTGCACTGTACCTCTTGTATATCTCCATCAACCATATCGTCAAGAAGATTTTGGGTAGTCGTAACAAAACAGATGAAGCGGCAGATCAGACACCGAAGAAACCCAAGAAACAAGCTGGCTTCTGGATGACCGTCTTCAAAGTTGAAGTAGCAGATATTGCATTTGCTGTAGACTCGATCTTGGCCGCTGTTGCTCTTGCTGTTGCGTTGCCGCCAAGTGGATTAGCACCAATTGGTGGTCTCGACGGCGGACAGTTTATCGTTATTTTCTTGGGCGGATTCATTGGTCTCGTGATTATGCGATTTGCAGCTTCATTCTTCGTTAAATTGCTGCACTCCCGTCCAGGACTTGAAGTAGCTGCGTTTGTCATCGTAGGTTGGGTTGGGGTTAAGCTTTCAGTTATCACACTTGCCCATCCTTCCCTCGGTGTACTGGATGAGCATTTCCCGGAAAATAAAATTTGGAAATTCGGATTCTATATTGTCCTGATTGCGATTGCCGTTTGCGGCTGGTTCTTCTCTTCCAAAGTACCGGAAAAAGAGAACGAAAATCCGGTCGAAGAGTTGGAGCAACAAGCAGGAAAGTAAGCTTAAGTTTTCTTGAAATA
This sequence comes from Paenibacillus sp. DCT19, assembly GCF_003268635.1. NCBI lineage: Bacteria > Bacillati > Bacillota > Bacilli > Caryophanales > Paenibacillaceae > Paenibacillus > Paenibacillus sp. DCT19. The sequence continues at coordinate 5,007,721 of NZ_CP029639.1, read as the reverse complement.
ACAGGTATAAAGGACAGTAAAGAGGCAGGATTCGCTTACAGCGGATCTTGCCTTTTTGTTGTGCATCATGTTAAAGAGCTACACCACTGGATACGGTTTCCGATCGCAGAGCTTATTAGAATTTCCAAGAATAGGGTTGACACATGGAAAGAAATCCGCTTAATATTGTATATATCATTTACGAAGGGAGGTCGCGAGTCATGACGCTGGGCTACAATTGGAATAACACGCAACAGAAATCACAACGCAGTTCACACACAATTGCATATCCAGCTCATTGTCTCATCGGCCTCATACGGGCAACATAGGAGATGGAGCGTATCTGTGAAGAGTCAGAACGACTCTGTATGGATAGGCTGTTCTCCGCTAATTTAGCGATGGAAAATAGAGTCGCAGCTTCTTCATGCTGCAACTGTTTTCCGATATGGTGATGAAGAAGTTATGGGCGTTCTGTCCATGGCTTCTTTTTTTGTGCCTTTTGCAGAAGAGGGACAACGAATCTGGATATAACGGCAATATAGAAAATGTTTAAAACTACGGATAAATGAAAGGAATAAACCAATTTTATGAATACACAACCTAATTTATTTGCGGATGCCAATGATTCCTTGGGCGGATACCGGCATGAGGTCAAGTTGCCGGCGGGAGATCTAACGGTATATGCCGCACAACAGCTATTCTCCTCTCTAGACTATAAAGTGTTCGAGATGGCCAATAACAATCTACAGATCCCTGGAATTTCGTATATGAGTTATACCCCTGACGTTCATGTCGGTGTAGGAACATGTATTGGAACAACAGCGGTATGGGATTCCACCAATGGCTATGTATCTCCCTCGATTGTAGGCAGCGACATTGGCTGTGGCATGAGAGTGCATATGACCAATTTGCATAAAGATGATTTGAAAGATGTAAAATTACGGCGAAAACTTGTCAAGGCGATTGAAAAGGTATTGCCAATGGAAGCGAACCAGCGGGGGCATTATTCGGATATTCGATTAGAGCATATTGTTCGCAAAGGATTACATGGATTACCGAAGAAATATATTCCGGACGGCTACACCCCTAAGAAGTCTACGTCCATTACTCATGTGGAGAGCAGTAAGTTCACATTTGACGAGGAAGTGCTGAATCTTGTCCCGGATATGACGTGGCATCGTTCTCACCGCCAGCTAGGTACGTTGGGGGAGGGAATCATTTTGCCGAAATTCAAGCGATTGAGATCGCCGAGGAAAATCGTGATATTGCTGAAGCATGGGGGCTAGTTGACGGACAAATTGTAGTGATGATCCATTCGGGCTCTCGCACTTGGGGAGGGCATATAAGTCAGACCAGTTCAACTGCAATCGCCAAAATGATGCAGCGAAATGGGCTCGGCACATCTGATCCAAGATTGGTTTTTGCCCCATTAGAACATGCCGAAGGCCGTCATTATGTGAATATGATGTATTCTGCACTAAACTACGCTGTGGTGAACCGTCACCTGATTGCTTACTCGATTCGTGAAGCCTTCCGTGAAGTATTTGGCTCCAAATGCGAATTCCGAACACTGTATGATCTGATGCACAATTATGCTTGGGAGGAAACCCATGCAGATCAAGGCTCAGTCTTCGTACATCGCAAAGGGGCAACACGTGCATTGCCAGCGCATCATCCTGATAATCCGAAGCCATATCTCGCCACTGGACACCCTGCGCTAATTCCAGGCTCCATGGGCACAGCTTCATATATCATGGTGGGTCAACCGCAAGGAGCAGATAACTTCTATTCCATCTGTCATGGTGCGGGGCGAATCCGTTCACGTAATGCAACGAAGCGTCTAGTCACTTTGGCGGATTTTGAACGCGCGCTGGGTGTAGGGACAGAGAATGAGATTGTGGTCAACCAGCGTTCACTTGAATCAATTATTGATGAATCACCACAGGCCTATAAAAATGTTGATGAAATTATTGATAGCGTCACCGGCGCGGGATTGGCTCAAGTTGTTGCCAAATGTAAACCGCTTGCCGCTGTGAAGGGAGCTAAATAATGACAGTACACAAGGAACATGTGAAGGAAACAAATTCAACGAGAGCAATTTATGCCTTCGACGAACATAATGATGGTAGAATTGAAGGATATTCAGCATATGCACGTCTTATTCGCGGCATTTCGGAGGCGCTCTATGAGCGATATGGAACTCGTTATGAACTGTTTGCGAGCGATGATCCCAATAGTGAATATTGGGATCTGCTGAAAGAGGATCTACGTAGCGAGAATTCTGAAGTGGAGCTTGTCGCTCGAATCTTCGATGATTTGGAGCTGCGTACATTGCATTATGATGACGAGGGAGATATGCCATCTTATGGTGTGCATTACTCCATCCGCAACAATGTGTTTGCTTATCCAAGCTGGGGTGTGGCGCTTGTACGCATTCCTTTTTTCCGGGACAATGGAATATATAACGAGGACTTTGTTTTTGCCATCGGCGAAGAAGAGCTGAAGCAATTTCTCGGCAGTGTGCGTGAGCGTGAACGACAGCAAAATATGAAAAAAGTAACGGTGTACACCGATGCGCGCAATGGCAGTGACCGTCATTCAGAGTCGATTACTCGTTCAGTGACCAGAGATGAGGTGGTATTATCGCCACAGATCAAACAAGATATTTTCCGCTCATTGGATCAGTTCTTCGAAGCGGATCGCTCCTTCTATCGGGATTACGATATCCCTTACAAACGTGGAATTCTCCTCTACGGTCATCCGGGTAACGGTAAGACGACATTGGTCAAATCGATTGCGGGAAGCATTCCAGGGCCTGCCGCTTATTGGCAGATCACGGAATACACGAATAGTGAATCGGTACGTGATGTGTTCGATGCGGCGAAGCGTCTAGCACCGATGGTACTAATTATTGAGGATATCGATTCCATGCCGGAGGAGGTACGTTCATTCTTCCTGAACACGCTGGATGGTGCGACGTCCAAAGAAGGTATTTTCTTAATTGGGACAACGAATTATCCAGAGAAAATAGATCCGGGTCTGATGAACCGTGCCGGACGTTTCGACCGTGCGTATGAGATTCCAATGCCAGATGAAGCATTGCGCCTGCAATATTTGCAGCAGCGGGGCTTCGCAGTGTTCGCTGGTGAGGAAGGCACGAAGGAAGCAGCGCGTTTGACGGATACCTTTTCACTCGCACAGCTAGGAGAATTGTATGTTAGTACAGCATTGGAATGGCACCAGAACGGAGAGACAGATATGGTGAAGATCATTCAAGCCATGCGTGGTGAGTTGGACAAGAGCCACAAGCATAATTGGATGACGCAGCCTGGCAAAGGACGTGCTGGTTTTTATTGATCTGCCCCTATCCTGTTGTACGATCATGATCGGATGGCACCCAAAATATTATAAATCTCAATTGGTTATACTAACGTTGTCTGGTAAGACATACAATGACTTTCGGGAGGTAGCAAACAGCTCTGCTGTGTAAGTAATCCGTTACCGGAAGTTATATCAAGAATGAATCTGATACCGTCGTGGGTGGCAGCCTAGAAATGAATGTTATGGAAATAAGGTAATATACAACAAATTTCGTATAGGTGTTTAAATGCTTCCGTAGCGGTTAATAGTAGACAGACAACAACAAAAACTTTTAATTAGAGGTGAATGATATGGGTTGGTTATGGTCATTAATTATCGGTGGTATCATTGGATGGTTGGCAGGACTTATCGTTGGTCGTGACATTCCCGGCGGTGTAATTGGTAACATCGTAGCTGGTTTCATCGGTGGATGGTTAGGTGGAGTCATTCTGGGAGATATGGGTCCAGAAATGGGCGGATTCTTCATCGTACCGGCATTAATCGGTGCTATCGTTCTGGTAGCCATCGTGAGCTTGATCTTCCGTTCTATGGGTCGTAGCCGCGGGTAACGAAATTCAAGATACTGCGAATTCTTGCAAACACGCATGAAGGTGTGTGTAGTAGGTAACGCAAGGGCTCGATAACATAACGGATGACGACGAAGAGGTTGATGGAAGTCCACATTAGTGGATTTGCATCAACCTCTTATTTGTTATTATATTTACTTGAATAGATGTATTTCTTATACTTTGGTTAGGGCGCGTGTTGCTTAATTAGAAAGGATGAGGTGGAGTGGAGAAAGCTACATTTGCTGGAGGTTGCTTCTGGTGTATGGTTACACCGTTTGAAGAGCAACCGGGCATACATGGTATCATATCCGGCTATACCGGCGGTCACGTCGATAATCCAACATATGAGCAGGTCAAAACAGGAGAGACGGGACATATTGAAGTGGTGGAAATCACGTTTGATCCTGAGGTATTCCCTTATGAACGATTACTGGAATTATATTGGCCTCAGATTGACCCTACCGATGATGGCGGACAGTTCCAGGATCGGGGTTCACAATACCGAACAGCCATTTTTGTGCATAATGAACGTCAACGTGAACTTGCAGAACAATCCAAACAGGCGGTAGCATCCAGCGGTCGCTTCAATCAACCGATTGTAACAGAGATTCGTGATGCAGTAGTGTTTTACCCAGCAGAGGACTACCATCAAGACTACCACAAGAAAAACGAGAAGCATTATAAAGAAGACCGTGCGATATCTGGGCGCGATGAATTCATTGAAGAGAATTGGAAATAACGTCGTGGTAATCTGAAGGTGAACAAGAGTAAAGGGCGACGAAAAGTGAAAAATCCAGGAGTTCCGGTTGGAACGCTCCTGGATTTTTGCTTGCATCTGCACGATGACTTACCTGTAAAATATTCTGTTACTTCATTATAAATGTAGTAGACAGGAAACAGATGCTTATAAACATTTACGTATTAATTACTCGCTGTGTTCAGGACATACTTAGACAGTGCCTCGTCCTTGAAGGTATATATCATATCATCCGTATAGGTGGAGTAACCCTTCATATCTTCAGGAGATGAGGTAAATGTATATTCGTGAATGCTTTCCAACGTCGTAGGATCAAGAATATACCCTGTGTTAGCAAAATCAATCTTGTAATTTCCATCCTGTGTGTGTTCTACGACAGTTAATACATCTTGCTGATCCTTGAACATGCGCTCCGTTACTTTGCCTTTCATCGTATACAGTTCAAGCTTCTGTCCTGTAAACACGGTATATCCGTTACCTGCCGTTTGCACAAAGGCATTGCCGGCAATGGATCGACCCCAGGCAAGTTTACCATCTGAACCAAAGCCCATGAGTTTATTGCCTGTATTGTCGAAATTGGCACGCATAATCACTGAGCCATCTTCCAGGATTGCCAGCGATTCGCCGCCACCGTCTCCGATCGTGTTAGCGTTCGCAGGGAATTGATAGAAGGAAAGACGATTCAACGTGAGATCATAAATTTCAACTTTCGGATTCCCTGCTTGCTGCCAGTTGTTGCCTACTTTGGTCTGTTTGCTGGCGTCTACAACGATGCGGTCATTCCCTGCTTTTAGCACAGCCCCATTGATGGTTTTCGCTGTGATCAGCTTGCCCTTTGCGTCATAGAGTGAAATGGATGAACGAACAGAACCATTTGATAGAGGCCCCGTGCTGGAAGCGATCATTAACGTGCCATTATTCATTAGATATAAGTTAGATGGCGCGTTTACCGTTTTGACCCAGTTCGTTTTACCGGATGTATTGTAGGAATACACTTTTTTCGTTCCATCGGAATATTCCATGTATACATAGGCTGTTCCGTTATCGGCGTACAATGAATTGGAGTATGTAGTATAAGGGCCACTTTTCTCATGGAAAATAACATTCCACTTCAGTTTACCTGTTGTAGCATCCAGTGCCTGGAGTGAGTCCAGATTCCAATCCAGCGTCGTTTTGCTGTTGATTTTGGTTACAGGCTGATAAGAGTGCACGTACACGAGATTTTTGGAGGGCACGGCGTGAATCTCCTTAACTCTAACGTCTTCCTGAGCGTTCACTTCAGAGAGCATGAGCGATGAGGAAGTCCAGGAAGGCTTGGTCAACGCTTCCGACGAAGTTGCTGCGTAGCTTGGTGTATTCATGCTGAAGAGGAGCATGCCGCTAAGAATGAGGGCAGCCCATGTTTTGGTATTTCGTTTGTTAAGTGTGTGCAAGTTATAAACCACCTTTCTGCGGTTCGCAATAGAACCGATTGTTGAATTCTACCATTTATATCTAGTTGAATTCAACCTAATGCGCTGTAACCTTTTATCACAATAAATAGGTAATTGTAGTTGTTTGCAGAATTTTGGCGGTTACAAGGAATTCATCTTCTTTCGGTCGAGATGGAAGTCTGATATATTTAGTCCGGTGGTGAAGAGGAATCATAGATTTGGCATCATTTTATAAGTGTGTGTTCAAAAAGGTCGGTTTTCAGTACCGAGAAGATGGAATGAAGATAGAAATGGAGTAGCGGAGCGTAGGGAAAACTACGTGAGCAACGGACATTTCGGCTGAATTCCATCTTCGACGCTGAGATGCCGTTAGGTATCCTTCGTAATCAAAAGCGGACTTTTTGAACAACCTCTATAAGGGAATGGACAAGGAGAACAGACATGAATTGGAACGAAAATTGGACCATCTGGGTCATCGGCTGTATCGCTGCATTACTTCTATTTGTATGGATTATTCGCCGTATTATTGGGCGAGGGCAGCGCATACGCAGAGAAGCCAATCCCCGCAAAATTACAATTCGAGACATTGATAAAATGCAGGATGGATCGGAATTCGAGCTGTATCTATTTCATTTATTTCAACAGATGGGATATGACGAGGTGCACAAGACGACAAGCAGCCGAGATTTTGGAGCAGACCTCGTGTTTACCGACAGATTGGGTCGAAGAAATGTCATTCAAGCGAAGCGATATGGCGCTAACCATCCCGTAGGGCTAAGTGCTGTGCAGGAGATCTTTACATCCATGCGTTATTATGAAGCTGATCGTTCGGTTGTATTGACGTCGGCTAGATACACGGAGGCGTGTCGCACACTCGCTGCTGTGAATGGTGTAAAGTTACTGGATCGAGAAGATCTAATGGACTTAATTACTTTGTTCAAATCGAGAAGAATCGAAGAGGCGATGGAATTAATTGAGGAAGAGGATCACGAACCGATTGAAACGTGGCAAACCCGGCAAAAGAAAGCGACCAAAGCAGCAAAATAACCATCACTGGCTTCCTGTCTAAAGAGTAATAGTTTGTTGAATGTGTCGGTAAGATGTACTGCCTCCGGGCATTCATGCCTTCACATTCTCCTGATACACATGATATATTGGGGATATCCCAATTCAAGGAGTGTGTTGTCATCATGGCACGAACACAAACAAAAAAGGCATTACGCAAAGCAGAGCGCGCTGGCGTCTATTGTCCGGAGCAGAGCCGCAGAGTTAACGCAAACTACGGAGCATTATCCCAGCATGTCAGAGTTAAACCGACCAAACAGGAGCAATTGCAAAAGATCAAACATAAGAAGCAGTTCATCCAAGAGGGTGGTGCTTCTTTTTTTATCTTTGTAGGTTCACCGGACGACGGAAATCTGATAGCCGCATAAGGTGTTAGGAAAGGGGCAGTGAGATGCAGTTTCACGGTAAAAAGGTGTATGTGCTTGAATCAATCAGACGTTTGAAGAGGCTGGCGCTTGAAGGAAAGCAGCATCTTCAGACGGCTTCTCCGTGGATGCTTGTGGGGGTAACAGGTAGCGGTATGGTGCATACAGAACATCACAGCTATGCTTTGATTCCAGACAGCGCCATTCTTGGAGAGCCGGGAACCATCGAACTGCAGACCATGAAGCATGGTGGAGAGTGGGAGATGATCTGGGTGGAGATTGCCCCACTTCAGCTTATGAACCAACCGAATGAGGCGCAGAAGAGGAATACATGGGAACGAGAAACAGATCGTCCAACTAGCTGCTATGTTGTTCATGCAGAAGAACTGGCGGTGCTTTCTAATCGTCTGCACACTCTTGCCATCGAACAGATCGAGACTGAGCGAGGCTATCTGGAAGCGCATATTCTTTTGCAACAAATGCTTCTATGGTGGATAGATCATAGGGAAAAAGAACAAGCCTCTCTTCTGACCACGGATCAGGTTATGGTTGAGGTTAAGCACTTTATGGAAGACCATTACATGGATATCATTACTAGAGACGAACTGGCCGTTCAAGCAGGAATTACACCAGCCTATTTCTCGGTTAGATTCAAAAAAAGTTTTGATGTAACGCCTTCGATTTACTTGGATCGCTTACGTGTGCATCGCGCCATTGAACTACTATTGGAAGGAGAACATACCGATCTTACGGAAATTGCGAGATTGTCTGGGTTCAGCGATGCTTGGTATTTGAGCAAACGGTTTCGTAAAATGATGGGCATTTCCCCTTCGGCTTTTAAACAACAATTTGTGCCTCAACTTGTGGCATCTCTTAGCTACCCGCTTACACATCATTTGTTCGCGTGTGGTGTGTTTCCCCAAGTGGCTAGCTTTAATAGTATGGGTGAGGAATTCGATGAGAAGGTCCGTGAGCTGGTAGCAGAATTACCAAGAACGTTATCTGTCCAAGCGCAGGCTGAGTTTTTGGCGCAGTATGCTCCGGAGATTATTTTAAGCTACGATAATGAAAAATGGCAAAATCGGTTACGAGCGCTAGCTCCAGTTGTACATGTTCCCTGGCTTTCGATGAATTGGCGTGAGCACATGATGACGTTGGCTAGACTTTTTGGCAAGGAGAGCAACGCATCTGAATACATACAGGAACTGGATAACCGGGCGGCACATATTCGCAATCAGCTCCACTCCCGTATCTCTCCTGATACCCGGATTAGCGTGTTCAAAATCGCCCATGAGCATTGTTACCTATACGGTAATCGTGATGTAGGCTGCATTTTCTATGAACTTTTGGAGTATGAACCGCATCCCTACGTTCGGCGGTGTTTGGATCAGAACGCGAATTTTCATAGCGTAGAGATCGGCATGGAACAAATGGTTGATTTTAGAGGACAGTTGAATGTTGTTGTATTGTACCCTGGCGGGAGGAGCAAATTGACTTTTTGAGAACAAACGCACATTGGCGAAGCTTTGAAGTTGCAGTCAATCAGTCGATCATCTTCTTGGATCACCGTGAATGGCTGCATTATGATCCGATTAATATCGCCATCCAGTTGGAAAAGGTACAATCTATTTTGGCTGATCAGCGTCCATTAATCGAACAATAGGACCAGTTAAAGTGAACGATTCGATCTAGCGGTGAACCTGTTCTATTTTTATAATATGATAATGATTATCATTATTGAATGGATGGGGATAGACGAATGCATTGGATAAAAAAATCGATTTTTGGTGGCTGTATGGCAATACTTCTGCTGATTATTTCAGCATGCACTGGGTCTGAGACAACAAGTACCGTAACAAATGGAACCGGAAATGACTCTGTAGCGGTAGAACAGACCGCAATGAAAAGTGTAAACACGGTGAACGGAGAGGTGCTTATTCCAAAGGCTCCGCAGCGTGTTGTTGCCACATATTATGTAGGTGAATTGAGCGCTTTAGGCATTAAACCGGTTGGAACGGTTACCCGCCTATTAGGCGAAGCAAGTCCCAATCTGGCCAAGTTCACCGAAGGCGTGGTGGATATAGGCGAAACGCCGAATCTCGAGGCCATCGCTGGACTCCAGCCCGATTTAATTATAGCTACTGACTTTGACGGGATCGATTATGAGACCTATGCCAAAATTGCTCCTACTGTAATCGTCCCATGGAGCAGTGATGATGTATGGAACAATTTGCGTACGTTTGCCAATATATTCGGTAAGGAAAAAGAAGCTGAGGACTTTATTAAAGATTATGATATGCAAGCTGTTGCAGCGAAAGAGAGTGTACAGGATGTTATTCAGGCTGATGAAACATTGTCCATTATTCGATTCTTCGGGAAATCCATTCGTGTGTACGGAGGAAGAGATATCGGTCATGCCTTCTACAATGGGTTGGGTATAAAGCCATCTGAGCTCATTTTGGAAGAGATGGAGAAAAATCCAAACTTCACTAGCACAGAGGATGTTTCACTTGAAGAAATTGCGAAATATGCTGCCGATCGGATGGTTGTAGTGGTCACCGATTCTGATGGTGATAACGCGTATAAAGAAGCACAAAAACTTGCGATCTGGTCAGAGTTGCCGGCGGTCAAAAATAATAAAGTATATGAAATACCCGCAAAAACCTGGTTTACGTATGATCCGATCTCGGTAGGCGTGACGTTGGAAGAAGCGGTTCACGTGTTAACAGGAGCAGTTAATTAATGTCAGGGAGGAAGGGGGAGAAACGCGATGCAGCATGAAGATGAGTTGTATGATGTAACCATTGTTGGAGGAGGCCCGGCTGGTTTATATGCCGCTTTTTACAGCGGGATGAGGGATATGAAAACAAAGCTGATTGAAGCGAAGAATGAGCTGGGTGGTAAGCTGCTAATCTATCCCGAGAAGATCATATGGGATGTGGGCGGGATAACGCCAATTCGATGTGACCAATTGATTGAGCAATTAATCGAGCAAGCAAAGACTTTCGATCCCACCATTGTACTCAAACAGCAAGTTGCCCATGTTGAACGAATGCATGACGGCACATGGCTGATGACATCCCATTCGGGTGAACGTCACTATACACGAACAATCATCTTGGCAGGTGGTTACGGTGTCTGGCAGCCCACTAAGCTGGAACTGGAGGGGACGGATCGTTACGAAGTGACGAATCTGCATTATACGGTCACCAGTCTGGAGCGATTTCGAAACAAACGCGTACTGTTATCGGGTGGAAGCGATACGGCTGTAGACTGGGCGATGGCCTTGGAGAACATTGCGTCAGAGGTCATATTGGTTCACCGTAGAGAGCGTCTGGGTGGTCATGAAAAAAATGTGAGCTACGTCATGCAATCATCCATCCAAGTGCTTCATCCCTATCAAATCGCACAGCTCCATGGGAAGGGAAATGCAATTGACGCAGTTACTCTTGCGGGGGTGGATAACAATGGGGATCATACAGACGAAACCCTGAACATTGCCGTAGATGATGTCATTATCAATCATGGCTCATCAGGAAATCATGCGGACTTGCTAAACTGGGGACTTGATATGGAATTGAGCAGTGTTTATGCATATGATCAGCTTACTACGAATCTATCAGGGATTTTCGTAGCGGGTGACATGGCCTATTACCCGATAAGCTGAAGCTTATTGCTGGGGCGTTCAACGATGCTGCTGTAGCTGTAAATGGAGCCAAGCTATATATTGATCCTCAATCCGCAAGTACAGCTTATGTTTCTTCACATAATGGCGTATTTAATGAGCGAAATCAGGCATGGTTAAATAAAAGAAATAAACCTATCAAATAATAAACGGCAGTCCGAGGTGCTAATAGCATCTTGGACTGCCGTTTAGGTATGATCATAACTTTAACTAAAACCTAGAGTTTGTTACTGGAGATTGTACGGGATGAAATAAATCAATTTTCAATTAGCGAAGGTGTGGAACCTCTACATTAGGATCAACATCTGCTTCGTAATCTACGCCGTCGGTTTCGAAACCAAACAGTTGGAAGAACTCTTTACGGTAACCTTCGAGATCAGACAGATCATAGATATTATCGGTGGTCAGCTCGTTCCAGATCTTCGCAACTTCCTCCTGCACGTCGTCTCTCATCTCCCAATCGTCAATGCGAATGCGACCTTGTTCATCGGTTGGCACATCGCCACCTGCATAGAGACGATCCGCGAAGAGACGCTGTAATTGCTCGATGCAGCCCTCATGCAATCCTTTATCTTTCATGATTTTGTACAATGCGGAAATATACAACGGTACAACCGGAATAGCTGAGCTGGATTGAGTTACTAATGCTTTGGCAACGGTAACGTAAGCACGCCCACCCGTAGTACTCAAACGATCATTCAGCTTGTGCGCTGTCGCTTCCAAATGATCTTTCGCCTGACCAATGGAGCCTTCACGGTAGATGGCTTGCGTAAGTTCTGGTCCGATGTAAGAGAACGCGATCGTTGTAGCATGATCAGCTAGTACGCCGCCTTGTTGCAATGCATCGATCCACAGTTCCCAGTCTTCTCCGCCCATGACGGTTACGGTCTGGCGAACTTCTTCTTCGGTTGCTGGTTCCAAGGTAACTGAACTAACCTCACCCGTATGGAAGTTAACCGTTTTGTTCGTGTACGATTGTCCAATCGGTTTCAGAACGGAGTTGAACACTTCACCTGTATTGGGATCAACGCGGCGTGCGGAAGCAACGCTGTATACAACGAGATCCACTTGACCGAATTCGCTACGGATCAGTTCAACAGCTTTCTCTCTCGTTTCGTTTGCAAATGCGTCGCCCGTAATGCTGTACGATTGAAGACCGGCTTGTTCGGCTGCTGTCTCAAACGCGGCAGAATTGTACCAACCTGCGGAAGCTGTACGTTTGTCTGTGGACGTGCTTGGGCGGTAAATACCGATTGTATTGGCACCTGCTCCGAAGGCAGAGACCACGCGTGAAGCCAGTCCATATCCAGTTGAAGCGCCGATGACGAGCACATTACGCGGACCTTTAATTTCAGGCTGGGATTTAACGTATTCAATCTGTTCCTGCACCTGTGCAGCACAGCCTACAGGATGGGAAGTTGTACAGATAAAACCACGTGTTCTTGGTTTAATAATCATATATTGGCATCCTTTCATATTCAGCTCAAATGTTACATACCTCCCTATTGTAAAACAATTGGCTCCGAAACGGAAACCGTTTGATTCATTTTTAGGAATAGTGTGGCATTCGGCGTTTAAGTTTGCGATGATAGTGCATAGCATGAAGACGACTATTCATCTATTTTATTTGTCAAAATGATAGAAAGGATATATAAAATTATGCTCAAGGAACGAATTGAATTTCTAAGTAAAAAGAAACAAATCTCGCGCAAGGATCTTGTGGATGGCCTGGTCACCCAGGCACACTTTGCTAATATTTTGGCAGAACGCTACGCACTTCCTGAAGACTTGGCAGAAGCCATCGCAGAGCGGTTGGGGGTACAGCCATCGTACCTATTACTAGCTGCTGCACAGGATGAAGAGACACTTTCGCGTGCCGAAGGGATCTTTGACCAGTTGTCGGTTGCCGCCTCGGCGATCCCAGAGGAGAAGGTGCATGAACTGGATGACCGAGATGATACACTTACGGTGGAGTTAACCACTGCGTTAATGAAGGCAGTCTATTACCAGCAATTAAACGATGCGTCTGCACATGAATATATACATAGCTCATATCTGAACTTCTATCTGGAGAAGTACGGTCGTCCGGATGATTCGGATCTACCGCGCCCATTATACAAGGCATTATTATATTACAAAATACAATATTATCGTTCTAAACATGCTTTTGTGGAGGTTCTTACACACGCGACTCGCCTTAGTTCGTTGCTTCTTCAAGGAAGCGAGTTTTGGTTGTCAATGCAGAACATCAAGATGGAAGCGTACATTCAGGTCAGACAGTATGAAGAGGCCAAGCAGGTGTTTGAGCAGACGATGCGTCATGTCGTAGATCAGCGATTATTTCATCGTTTATCTGGACTATATGTGGCTTATAGTGGATATTGCTTCACCATGGGGCTTGTGCAAGAGGCACTCTCAGCGCTGACGATGGCGGAGGCAAACTTGGTGTACACCAGCAATCAGGGGGAGCTGATGACCGCTATTGCGAACAATCGGATCGTCATGCTGACGATATCAGGTGAGCTGGATCAGGCCATGACTGAAATTGAAAGATTCGAGTCGCTGTTGCAACAGGAATCAGAAGAAACGCAGCACGGTATGAAGCCGCTCATTCTCATTTATCGCTGTGAAATCGCCTTGGCACGCAAAGATTGGGGCATGCTTGCGCTAAGTGTGGATCAACTGCTGCACTGTGCGACGACGCAGGATCAGCAGATGAGTGGAATCTTTTATCAAAGCCAGCTTGCGCTATCCCATGGGGATCAAAGTGTATTTATGGAACGAGCTTCGGCATGTCTACCTTATTTTGAATCCGCACAGCATTTCCTAAGGCTGGAGCATTTATATGAAGGGCTAGCTGTTGTGTCAGAGGATCAGCGAAAGTACAAAGAAGCGGCGATATATTATAAGAAGCTGGTTTATCTGTTGCGTAATAAATAGGGTTTCTCTTCGAATGGGATAGCACAACGAAAAAAGGAGCAGTCTGCTTACGACAGCCTGCTCTTATTGTGTAACCAATGCTTTCCGTTAGCACAGTGAATACCGCCTGAGCATTGGTTTTTTATCCATTTTATCCATCCTTGTTTGTGTAATTAAATCCTAAAGCGTTCTAACAAGTGCGAGTCGATGAAACCCGGAGGCATAATAGTTCATATCAAGAAGTTCCCTTTGAAAGTTCAGTCGTTCGTAGAATAAGAGCGCTGCTTGATTTTTTTCATGATCAAGTGTATAAAGTACGACCTCGCTACAGCCGAATTCGTTTATTTTTGTACAAATTTTGGAGATCAGAGCACACGCAACACCTTGTCGAAGATGTGCTTTACTGGTAACCACGCCAACAATTTCATAGCTATTTATATTAGGTTGAAATATATAGCCAGCATGACCTATAGCAACATCGGATTCGTCAGTCATGACATAATAAGCGCTGAAATACTCATCCATCATATTTACATATGTCTCCCAGCGTTCAGGATATTGCTCACGTATGAACAATGGGAATTGAAAGTCATGATCCTTCATCATTGCTAGTACTGCTGGTTGGTCATGCATTTGCAAAAGGCGAATATTCATAATCTTGTCCTCCTAGGGTCAAGTGGGCATGTATACATCTTGAAGTTTACCTGCTTGGTAGTATGGATACTCTAGCTTCTGCTGAACTTGAAGTACAGTCTCTGTATTTGTCAGCATTTCAACCAAGTATAATCCCAGGTCAATGGAGGCTGTAACGCCGGCGCCTGTGATCGTATGACCATCACGTACGACGCGCGCAGATATGACTTCCGCACAGTAGGGAGCTAGTAGCTCATATGCGGATGAGTTGGTAGTAGCCCTTTTTCCATTCAAAAAACCAGCCGCACCCAATACTAAAGCCCCGGTGCATACAGAAATTTTATACGATACAGGCTCCGCCGTTCGAACCCAATCCATAAAATTCTCGTCGAATCGAAGCGTTCTGGTGGATAAGCCGCCAGGGAAAAATACGAGATCATAATCCCCCAGATTAGGCTGTACTGCATCGGATTTCATTTTCAGTCCACGATCATCCCTAATCTCTTCCTTGTCCGAGCAAAATGTCCATGATACGTTTTCCTTTGCTTTTAGTATGGATAGCCAGGTCACAGCTTCATAAAATCCAACGAAATCCATACTTGTCATTCCATCAAATATCACAAATGCCATTTTCATTGCTGATCCCGTCCTTTCATCTCATAAAAATGAATAAAAGTGTTTGATCATTAGATCAAACACTTAGCCCAGGCGTACGGCATATGAAATATGTGCTCCCTCGTGGTTTGCTCCACGTCTACGCCAGTCACACATACATGGTATTTGCTGCTAAGTATACATGACGTCCATTTTGTTTGTAAATATATATAAAAATAATATATAAATTCCCTCTCGTTTAGAGTATGAGCACAAAAAATTACTCTAAAACATGAAATGAAGTTGAGTATAGCACTCATTTTATTGTGGAAATCTTCAATATGTTCACCATATAAGCGATGAGTTAAAGGATAGAATCTCCACATTCGTCGTTTCTTTTGCATGTGCCTAGAAGTGTATTCAAGCACGGGGTGTTATGTTTATACTTAATATATAACAAATAACACAAACAAAAGAGGTGCTTATTATGGGATGGTTCAGTAAAAAGAACAAGCAGGAAGATGCCATTGCTAAAGCGGACAACATGATGAATAAAGGACTTACAGGTATGATGATGAAGGGTTTGGTTCCAAAGGCACATCGAGAGGCGATTAATCAGAGTTTAGATACGGCGAAGCAAGCACAATGGGCGGCAACGGGTTCACTACCTCTGACTGCCACGGCTACAGTGTTGAAGATTACGGATACCGGTAAACTAATTAATTTTGACCCCATCGTTATACTTGTGCTTGATGTGACGGAGACAAATGGGAAGCAATATCAGCGAACACTGGAAACACTGGTATCCAAAATGCAGATTCCTCGTGTAGGTGATCAAGTGGGGCTGGGACAGAACCCGGCAAACCCGACAGAATTGATCTATATGGGATTAACATCGGTCTAATGTATGGAAGTCATTAAGGAGTAAGTAGATTTTATTGAAGTATAAACAAAGATCAAAAGTACGTTTAACAACTAGATTTAGATATGGGAAGGGTGTTTCTGATGGTAGGATTTTTGAGACTTATTGGGTTATTACTTGTATTTGGTGTTGGATTCTCGCCATTCTTGGCGGAAAAGTTGTGGAATGATCCGTTTATTACGATGCAGGCTTGGTGGTATAGACCTGCGATTTATACGGGATTTGCGTTGATTTTTGTCCCTGCAATTCTAAGCGCTATGTTCGGCAGAAGCCGTGTGAAGACAGGCATACCTGCCCTTGGAGTCATTACAAGTGTACAACAGACGGGTACATATATTAACGAGCAACCTGAAGTACGTATCAGTGTGACCGTCTCCCGTAAAGGTCATGAGAAGTACGATACAACGTTCAAAACGATCATTCCGTTGACTTCGATGGCGCAGTTCCAGCCAGGCAGCTTCATTCCATTGCTTGTTTCGGAGAAGGATGAACGTAAGGTCGGGTTAGACTTGAATGGACAATTATCGCAGCAGGATATGCAGGAATTACTGAATGAGAAAATGATCAAGGAGGGCGTGTCTCCTGAGATGATGGATATCGCTCGTACAGGCGAGAAAGCGATGGCCAAAATCCTCGATGTTACTCCACTAGGGGGAGCAAGCGAAGGGAAAGTGAAGCTACAGCTTACACTAAGTGTGACGAAGACGAATGGAGAGACATTTAACGTTACAACGCAAAAAGAGCTACTATCTTCGGCACTGCCACAGGTACAACAAGGGCACATCATTAACGTCATATATTCCAAGCAAGATCCTTCGAAGTTAGTGCTCGCTTTGAATGTGCAGGAAGATCAGATGAATACGCTGTTCTCCTCTTAAAGGGGTTGTTCAAAAAGTCTGCTTTTGATTAAGAAGAATGCCTGATGGCATCTCAGCATCGAATATGGAATTCAGCCGAAATAAGTGGATGCTTACGAAGCTTGTTTCCTTCGGAAACAATGTAGTTGCTCACGTAGTTTTGCCTACGCTCCGCTACTCCATTTCTATCTTCATCCCATCTTCTCGGTACTGAAAACCATCCTTTTTGAACACTTTTTGAACACGCACTTAAAAATAATGATCCCCGGATGTTCTCTTTGAGCATGAAGAGAGCACTCGGGGATTTGTCTTAGAACAAACAGAAAATGAAGCTGTGTTCACTATATCAATTAGCCTTGCTCGATATAAGGCTGCATAGCCACGTCATCCGTTCGATTTATGATGAATGTAGCGAGGTTAGCATCATTCGAAATGAAGGAAACAAAGGCTGTGCGAATGGAGCAAGCTGTGTACGAGTCCATGATGGCTGGCCAACCAGAGCCTCGTGGTCAAACCAAACAACGGCATAATCCTGATCCTCAGTGGGATTCTGAGTATCCCAACACACGGGCCCTGCATCATCTGCATAGGTTGCAAAAGGAATATACCCCTGCGCAATCAAGGGCTGCCATGTTTCCCATAACGTATGTAAACTCCGCAATGGATTGTCTGATGGCAAGTCTGGGAGCCCAACCATGAAGTGATCATAGCGCAGATACACATTTAGGACATGCCGGGTTGTAAGGTAGGCCAAATACAATGGGGGAACCGGAAGCGGAAGATTATGCAATTGTTCCAATCTTCGAACCTGCTCTTCAGTCACTGTGGAAGGGATCATCCTCCAACGAACCCAGCCCTCTTCATCGACCTCACCCACTTGCATCTCATGAGGTACACCATAATCATCCTCAGACGTTTTGGCAGGATGAGACATCAGGATATCCCGATGTGGGGTGTCAAAATAAGCCTCCAACGTATTCACAATGAAGGTGCGATCCTGCTCCAATTGCTGCATGTTGTACACACCTCCTTATGAATTCAGATCTGTACATAATTTTACGTATTCTCGTTCATGAATATTATAAGATGCCCAGGCGCATGCGATACGAAAATAAAGCTGATCTGTCATGCCCATCGAATACCTTCACTGCCAGTTGTCTGAACTCATCTTCGGCAGTCCGAACCTCATCTGCGCCAAGCTTCAGAGCAGTTTGCAATCCACCTTGACTAAGAGCCAGATTGACATACCGCTCTGCGTCGAATGTTTCGCGATGGTGGAATACAATCTCACGAACATAGCGAAACAATCCCGATTGCTGAATCTGCCCTAAATGTCCGTCTTTGCTCCATTTATAAGCCTGACTCTCTGGACTTGATAGCTGCAATGCGCGGTTGTCTGCGGTAAGTACTAATTGCTGGTACGCCTGTTCCAGCTGCCAATCCAGCATTGGAGGCCAGTCGCAGTCGTAAGCGGCGAAGATGCCTCCCGGTCGTAACACACGAGCGAACTCGGAGAGCGTGGACTGAGGCTCCATCCAATGAAAGGATTGTGAGCAGGTCAGTATGTCTACACTGTCGTCAGGTAAGCCAAGCTCATGCGATAAGCCAGACACAAATCGGAGGTTATCCGGTTTGCCTGCAGACTCCCATTTGGACTCGGCTACTGCCCGCATATCATCACTTGGTTCAAATCCGATAATACGATCTGCTTCATGAAGCCAGATCCATGAGGATAACCCTGTTCCGCAGCCTACATCTGCGACCATACGCGGTTTATGACCTAAGTACGTCGTTAGAATCTCTACAACTTCGGTGGGAGCAGAAGGGCGATTTTGGTCGTATAACGCACCAAAGCCGGTAAATCGATCTACATTGTTACGTCTGATGTCTTGCATGGACAAACCTCCTTCTGAGAATAGATGGATGAGATACCACAACATAATCAACTACAATGTTTCCAACCCAATCTCTTACAGTATACCATTCATTCCGGATCTAGACTGGATTGATCGGTGCATTGTCCCTGCAAATGTGCGACAGCCATGCGATGGCGATGGAGCAGTTCCTGCCGGATATACGTTGGCTCCAGAATCGTGAGTTCAGCACCGAATGACATAAGGAAAAAATATAAGCGTTCGCCCTCATGAATCTCTAGCGACACAAGCAATCTACCATCAGGCAGCTTCTCAATCCGGGAGGGGTCAAAATAATCATAGGCCCGGTACGCAATTGCGCTTGAGAATTGTAGCTTTAACGAAATAGGCGTGTTGGCAATGTGGTCTTTTGTGCCCGAGCCCTCAATCGTTGTGTTCTCGTCCATAAGCGTGGATCGCAGCTTGAGTTCAGATATGCGTTTCATTTTATACGTCTGGGCTTCGGTGTGGTGAGGGCGATTCCGGTCATAGCCTTTGAAGTACCAAGTATTGTTTTTGAAAATTAACTTGATCGGTTCAATCGTTTCTATACTAGACTCGCCGTCTGAATCGACATAATGAAATGTCATGAGCTGCTTGCTTAGGATGGCGAGCTTCACCTGATTAAATAGTTCTCTCTCTTGCATGGGAATACTACCCCAAGGGGAAAAATCAAATTCAATCCAGTCCAGCTCATGGTCAAACATGGCGGTGAGCCGTTTCAACATATGTGCACTGTTCAGATGCGGGATGGCACTCACGCTATAAAGACCTAATAAAATCTCATTCTGATCATCTTCAGATAGAAGCGACTTATCCATGACATAGTTGTCCATGAGATGTACACCGCCATGTTTACCGGTTGTGGTATACACGGGAATGCCTGCCGCACTTAATCGATCAATGTCGCGGTACACGGTGCGCACCGATATTTCAAACAGCCGTGCCAGCTCAGGCGCAGTCGATTTCTTTTTCTCCAATAACAACAGTAGCATTCTGAATAGTCGGTTATTTTCCATGTTGTGATTATACCATGACAGAAGGTGTCAGGGTATGGATGTTAGACTAGATATATAGTGTTGCTAAACGAATAGAGACGAACAGGGGAGGAACGAACATATGAAAATGAATGATGGATTTTTCTGGGTGGCGCTACGGCTGCCAATCAATTTGAAGGTGGATGGAATAAGGACGGCAAAGGGCCAAGCACTTCCGATATGATGACAGGGGTACGCACACGACTCCACGACGCATTACATCTGTATTGGAAGAGGGAACGTATTATCCGAGCCATGAAGCGGTTGATTTTTACGGTCATTACAAAGAGGACATTGCACTTATGGCTGAGATGGGCTTCAAAATGTTCCGTATGTCCATCAACTGGTCAAGAATCTATCCTAACGGTGACGATCTGGAACCGAACGAAGAGGGATTGAAGTTCTATGACAATGTCTTTGCTGAGCTGAGAAAATATAACATTGAACCACTCGTGACGATTTCTCACTATGAGACACCATTTGGTCTAACTGAGAAGTATAATGGCTGGGCATCCCGTGATTTGATTGACTTCTACATTCGATATTGTACAACCCTCTTCAACCGCTACAAGGATCAGGTGAAGTACTGGTTGACGTTCAATGAAATTAACTGTCTGACAATGCCGCTTGGTGCGTATATGGCTGGTGGTATTCGATTTGAAGGCAAAGAGACGCTGACGGATGGAGTAGATGTGCCACAGACTCGTTTCCAAGCATTGCATCATCAGTTCGTTGCGAGTGCCAAAGCAGTTAAGCTTGCTCATGAGATCAATCCTGATTTCCAAATTGGCTGTATGATCGCCTTCATGACGACATATCCGAATACATGTAACCCGGATGACATGCTGCTTGCACAGAAGAAAGATCAGATCTCGAACATGATCTGTGGAGATGTGCAGGTTCGCGGCGCATACCCTGGATTTGCTAAACGTTTCTTTGCGGAGCAAGGTATCCACATTGAAATGCATCCAGATGATGCACAGACACTGCGCGAAGGTTGTGTAGATTTCTACTCCTTCAGCTATTACATGTCTTTGGTTGAAAGTGCAGATGAGACGCTGGAAAGAGCGGAAGGAAACCTACTCGGCGGTATTAAAAATCCGTATCTGGAAGCTTCCGACTGGGGCTGGCAGATCGATCCGAAAGGACTGCGTTACACGCTGAACCACCTGTATGACCGTTATCAGGTTCCGCTGATGGTAGTAGAGAATGGTCTGGGCGCGGTTGACGTGGTAGAGGAAGATGGCTCCATTAACGATGACTACCGAATTGACTATCTGAAAGGTCACATCGAGCAGATGAAAGAAGCTGTAGCAGATGGCGTAGACCTTATTGCTTATACGATGTGGGGATGTATCGACCTTGTGAGTGCTTCTACAGGGGAAATGAAAAAACGGTATGGCTTTATCCATGTCAACAAAGACAATGATGGCAATGGTGATCTGAGCAGAACACCGAAGAAGAGCTTCTACTGGTACAAAAAAGTGATTGAATCCAATGGTGAACAACTGTAATTCAATTCATTGGCTGACGATAAGATAACAAAATGAAACCCGCTTATCCTGTAATAGGGATGGGCGGGTTTATTAGTCTATAGTTACGTTACTCTACCGTACTCTAGAGATACATAGATAGTAGATTCTCAACCATATGGTATAATCATGAAAAAAAGGAAATGGAGGAAAGTTATGAAACGAATATCCTTTCTAACCATACTCATTGTCCTCGTTACGTTAGGATTTACCGTCTACCCGGGAGAGAAAGCTTATGCCTGCAGCTGTGTAGACAGCACAGCCCTAGAAAAGCTAGATACCTACTCGGCGGTATTTGAGGGGAAGGTCACTGAAAAAGGCGCCCGAAGCCAGTTCGGATTTGGCGAATATCGCAAATATACGTTTGAAGCAGTAAGAGCATGGAAGGGAGTGAATGGGCAGAAGGTTACGATTCATAGTCTGGATCATGGTTCCTCATCATGTGGCTTCCAATTTACCAAAGGTGAAACCTATCTCGTATTTGCTTCCTCGGATGAAAAAGACCATACACTGAAAACGACGCTATGCAGTGGTAATAAACTCATTTCCCAAGCGGATGAAGATGTACAATTACTAGGAGCAGGAGAGTGGGTCACTGAAGATGACTCAGGTTCAACGAATTCATCTCCTAATTATTTATTCCCACTCATTCTAGGTAGTATAGGTCTATTTCTCGTTATTGTTGTAGCAATAATATATGTCCGTAGACGACAGAAGTAACGGTTTCTCTAGGGCTTGTCTGAAAACTCTGAACGACGAGAGTGTGTAGACAAGCCTTAATTCAGTTGTTTCATATATTCATAGGCGGTAATGCCGAAGAAACGTTTGAAATGACGGTTAAGATGCGTGAGATCGACGAAACCGCACTGAGCTACAGCAGCGTAGATGTCCTTATCGTTCTCCAAAGATTGGCGTGCGCGCTCTACTTTGCAATTCAGGAAAAACTGGTACGGTGATATGCCAGCTTGTGCTTTGAACTCACGAATGAATTGGTATTTGGACATGCCGAGTTGGGTGCAGAGATCGTCTAATTTAAGCACATCGTCGATGCTGTAAAACATCATTTCTTTTGCTGTACTCACAAGGCTGCTCGTAGCTTTATGCGGTACGTTTACTTCGTTTTCTCTAGCTAGTAGGTTTGCTAGATTGAGCAGTAGTTCGCTGCATAAAGCTTCATCTCGGCCATGCTGAACAGCATCGTTTACCCTGAGGATTGCTCGCGCAAGTTCAGGGTTATAAACGATGGGTGTTGAGAAGTGTAGTTCCTTCTTTCCCAGCACCTCAGACATCAGATCTGGCTTGAAATATAACATGACATAATCGATTCCTTCACGGTCATAGGAGCTACCATCATGCGTCTGCTCTCGATTAAATAACATGACGCCATTTTTGTGAGAAGCTTGATAATGACCATCCAGATTATATTGTTGAATGCCTCGAAGGGTTACGCCTACGGCATATTCCTCGTGACAATGTTTTTTGTAAGTGAAATCCGTAAAGCTGGCGGATAGAGCCAGCACATCCTCTGTTTTTTTGTAATTAAACAATTCCACCAAGCTAACCTCCGATCACGAGATGATTCCCGATACCATAATGGCTGAGTATAACAAAAATAGGGCCATGAGGATACTCATTGCTTTTTGATGATGATTAAGAAACGTTCTGAAGATAGACCCGAACACGACCCAACTGGAGTAGGCCAAAAATCCAATGAGTGTAATGAGCATAACGAACATAAACGAAGATAGTGAACTATTATAATAGGGCAATACATAACTAGGCATGACGGTGAACGTAAACAGAATGACTTTGGGATTCAGAAATTGCATGATGAACCCATTCAGGAAACCAGTAACCTGTTTCGGTGCTTCCGCACTGGAACCCATTTTGTACACCTGGTAAGCGAGGTATAGCATGTATAGGCTACCTACGATCTGCATTATTTTCACCATACTGGGTAGAACCCCTGCCAGCAGATGATTAAGAAAGGCGGAAGCGGCAAGCAGCAGACCGAACGCAATTGTGGCACCCCACACATAGTTCATCGTTTTGCGTGCGCCATTCTTCTGCGTAGAAGATAGAATAACAATGTTGCTAGGGCCAGGTGTGAAGGTAACGATAATGCAATAGATCAAAAAGGATGTAATATTCATCTGAAGTCCCCTCTAGAAGTAATATGGTTCTATGATCATATGGCAGAGAGGCTGCGAGCTTATAGTACATTATTGCAGCAGAATCATCGACGAGAGCAGCAGCAGTTTATTTCCAAAATTGAAGAGTGGTTTTCTTTTTGAATGATTGCGTTTACAATTTAGAACGAAGTGTAAGGTGATCAGACCATTTAAGGGAAGTGAACGGAATGAAGAAAATGCTGTTGGTATACATTTTGCTTATTGCAGCATTTGCATTGTATGTTCTGAGATTTGAATACACCAGCCAGGCGAACAGTTCTTGGGAGAACCGGGGGCTGCGTGGTGATATTGGTGAGACATACATCATGATAACGTTCCAATCCGGGCTAGAGTATTGGAAGAGTCCGCTCAAAGGCTTCGAGGACGCCGCGGATACGCTTGGTGTGACTGTTGAATACCGCGGAGCTACCCGATATGACGCGAAAGAGCAGACAACCGTAATTGAGCAGGCAATCGCGCGTAAACCCGCAGGTATTGCTATATCTGCCATTGACCCGCAATCGTTGATCCCGGCGATTAATAAGGCGATCGAAGCGGACATTCTCGTCATCCTGTTCGATGCAGATGCTCCCGATAGCCAGGCCTATTCCTTCCTCGGGACGGATAACTACAAGTCTGGTGTAACGGCAGCGGATAAAATGGCTGAGTTATTGGGGCGTGAGGGAGAGGTTGCCGTTCTGACCCTACCCGGACAACAAAATCATGAAGAGCGGACGAAGGGATTCCGGGATACGATTCAGGAACGATACCCGTCCATGAAGGTCGTTGAAATTGCGGATGGACATGGAGATGCGGTGATATCTAGAGAAGAGACGTTAAGGATGATGAAGGCTCATCCGCAATTGGCAGGTATTTTTGTAACCGAGGCAACAGGAGGGGCAGGAGTCGGTGAGGCTGTGCAAAATGCAGGGCAAGGTCATGCGCTGCAAATCATCTCTTTTGACACAAACAAAGTCACACTCGACATGATCAAGAATGGTACGATATCAGCCACGATTGCGCAGGGAACCTGGAACATGGGCTATTGGTCGCTACAATATTTGTTCCATCTGCATCATCAGTTAACGGTGCCTGCTCCATCCTCTTCTGGTGAAAATGCGCCGTTACCGGTAATGGTAGACACGGGGATCTCTGTGGTGACACGCTCGAATGTGGATGATTATTATGCCAAATAACAAGGAACATGTTGAGGAAAATAGTGCTTGGAATCGGCAAACTTGGCGCTCTTCGCTCCGAAACGGTATTAAGCGATTATGGCTGCGTAACATGCCGCTTCGCTACCAGTTGATGCTGCTGTTTTTGTTATTTGCTATTGTACCTTCCGTTGGACTCGGATTGCTCGTGAACTGGACGGTAGAGCGGGTGGTAGAGAGACAAGTTGAGGGACATACGATGCAGCTTATTGGCAAAGTGAATGAAGGTCTGAACACCAAAATGGAAAATTTGCAGAATATGACCTACTTGATTGCATTTGACCCGGATATCGATGCATTTATGCACGGAAATACGCCTTCGGATGTGGATGGGGATCTGGGTTCGATAAGCAACGCAGAGAGTGCTCAGAGTGCCCAATTAGAGCAGCAGCAACTGTATGACATCAAACAAACCTTACAGGGATTCACAACGCTGTACCCGGAAATCGCTGGCATCGTGCTCGTCAATGGTAGCGGGGACTATATTAGCAATGAGATGTATCCCCGGACGGAGCAGGGGCTGACCGAAGAGGCATGGTACCGCGAAGCTTCAGCTCATCCAGGCATTTTTACTGTACTTGGTCAGCCTAAAGAGCGTAATATTACGACGCATGTTCGCTACAAGGATGATGAGATTGTATCGGTTGCACGCTCCATTACAGATGAAGAATCGGGACGTGTTCGAGGAGTCATCATGATTGATCTCAAGCTGAGATCTGTCTCGCAGGCCGCACGCAACGTAACCTTGGGTAAATCCGGGTACGTCATGGTAACGGATGCAGAGGGACAGAGCGTGTATAAACCTCAGCATCCCCTGATTGAAGATATCTCTGCGGATTGGTTTCCCTCCGAGGACAGCGGGACATTTACCGCTGAGACAGATGGTGGCACTTTGTTATTCATGTATCAGTCCTCCACCTTTACCGGGTGGAGAACCGTAGGGGTATTTCCAACAAGGGAGTCCATTACGGAGGTACGCCAGATACAGTTTTATGTAGTCAGTTTTGTATTTGTAGTGTGTTTGTTTGGTTTAAGTGCCTCTTTGTGGTTCTCACGTTCTATTGCCCAGCCTATTTTTCGTTTAATGTCTTATATGCGTAGAGCAGAGACTGGCAATCTTAGAGCAGGTCGCTGGAGCGATCGTGCCGATGAGATTGGCATGCTAGGGAACAGCTTCAATCGAATGCTCATACAGATTCGGCAGCTCATATCGCTGAATGAACTACGGGAGCGACAGAAGCGGGAAGCGGAGATGCGCAGTTTGCAGGAGCATATTAAACCCCATTTTTTATACAATACACTGGATACGATCCACTGGATGGCTCGCAAAGAGGGTGCAGATGATGTATCGGGCATGGTGGGTGCGCTGTCTCGACTATTTCGAATTGGGCTTAGTAAAGGTCAGGACTACATTCCGCTGCGTTCCGAGCTTGAGCATATTAGCAGTTACCTGCAGATCCAGCAGACACGATATCGTGATCGACTGCAGTACACACTGAATGTTCCTGAGGAACTGCAGAACCTGTACATGTTGAAGTTATTGCTTCAACCATTGGTGGAGAACGCAATCTACCATGGGATCAAAGGACGTCGCGGGCCAGGCCTGATCCGTGTGGAGGCCAGGGTAGAACGTGGCAAATTACTTCTTATGGTGGAAGACGATGGAGCGGGAATGTCCGCGGAACGACTTGCAGAAATGGTAGAATTGCTTGATGTTCCCCTAGAGAGCTTGGAGTCAGCCTCTCCGAGCATGACCGGTAAAAGCTATGGGATGTTGAACGTACAAGCCCGATTACGACTGTCCTTCGGTGATGAATACGGAATCGAACTATCAAGCCGGGAAGGCGAGGGAACTTGTGTAACTATTGTTCATCCGCTGATGCGAGAGCTGCCATCACTCCCACCAGCGCAGCGACTTAATAATGAAGAGAGACAGGAGACGGAATGAAGGAGCCTATGGATCCAACAGCGATAACCCCAAAATACCGAGTGCTGATTGCGGATGATGAACCAATCATTCGGGAGGGCATTCGGGATGCAATTGACTGGGCCACTCTCGGCATGGAAGTTGTTGGTGAAGCCGAGGATGGTGAGGAAGCACTGGAACGTGTGGTCGATTTGCATGTTGATGTCGTACTAGTTGATATGAATATGCCATTTCTGAACGGAATCGGACTGATTCGGGCTCTTCAGCAAACGTGTCCAAGATGTCGTTATTTGATCATTTCGGGACATGATGAATTTGCGTATGCGCAAGAGGCTGTTCGTCTGGGGGTGGAGGATTATATTCTGAAGCCCGTTGAAGCTGAGCAATTGTACGCTGCACTTGGGCGCCTGCGTCAGCGGTTGGATGAAGAATACCAGCGGACAGCCTACGTAAGACAGGCAGCCGATCAGATTGAGCGCAACATTCCGCTGTTACGACAGCGCTTCTGTCTGGAATGGCTTGAAGGGCAGATTGGAGAGAGAGATCTGATGGAGCAACTTACCTTTCTGCGTCTGCCTTCCACGCCACCTGTACAGATTGGAGCTGTGCGTTGGCCTGCCGCTGAAGCGCGCAAGAACGTCATGAGAGAGAATGATCGTCAACTGTTCCTTTATGCTGTGGAGAATATTATTAGTGAACTGCTGGAAGACCGCCCACATGTCTTATTTCGGGACGCCAGCGGTTTAATCGGCATATGTGTGTGGCAAGAAGCCCCGGAGGAAATCGCTACGCTGTTAGAACAACAGATCACTTCTTGCTTAAATATCGCCATTCATGCCCATGTAGAGCTTCATTCAGGAACACTAGAGGAAACCCCGGATACGTATCGTCTTTGCCGTGAGCGGGTCTATGGAGAAGTTCGGTTGTCTCCGCTAGTTCGCAGAGCAAGACAACTCATTCAGGAAGAATACGCGGAGCGGGAGCTAACGCTGGAGTCGCTCGCTTCTAGACTGCAAGTGTCCGCTGTATACCTTAGCCGAGTGCTTAAGAAAGAGCTGGACAACTCCTTCGTTACACTCGTCACACAAGCTCGCATTCGCAAGGCTGTGCAACTGCTTGACTCAACAACGCTACCCATTCATACGATTGCGGAGCGGGTAGGTTATGACACGCAGCACTATTTCAGTACTGCATTTAAGAAAGCGATGGGCATCTCGCCGGCTCAGTATCGAAAGGACGGAGGAACGGGCGATCGTTCTTCGGTACAGTGATTTTGAAAGTTAAAACATGATTAGCGATCACAAGGACATGTTCTACTTCGGTGAAGTGAAGTGGAACATGTCTTTTTTGTTTTTGTTTTACCTTGTAGATTGTTTTGCAAGATTCCAAAAATATAACGATGGCTTCTTTTTCACTTCCATCAAAAGTTAAATTTTTATAAAAAAGGTTGAAAACCTGCAAAGACCTGCCTGCTGCTGAAATGCTACGATAATTCTCGAACAGGAAGTGACAAGGCACATACTACACTTCATTCGTTGTAAGCGTTATCTCAGCTATTGTGAACAATCGTATGATCTGAGGAAAGGGGAACTTCATATGAAAAAAGGAGCGATATGGATCTGGCTTCTGGTGATGGCCTTGATGCTCTCGGCTTGTAATCTAGCTGAAAGTGATCTGGGCAGCAAGGAAAAAGGTTATGTCGGTATCTCGATGCCGACCAAATCATCGGAACGATGGGTTGGGGACGGAGAGAACATGGTACGACTGTTCCAGGAGCAAGGTTATAAAACCGATCTTCAGTATGCTGAGGATGTGGTCGAAAATCAGATTTCA
The DNA here is from genome assembly GCF_003268635.1 of Paenibacillus sp. DCT19. NCBI lineage: Bacteria > Bacillati > Bacillota > Bacilli > Caryophanales > Paenibacillaceae > Paenibacillus > Paenibacillus sp. DCT19. The sequence continues at coordinate 4,978,956 of NZ_CP029639.1, read as the reverse complement.
CAGATTGAGAACATGATCACGAAGGGCGTGGATGTGATGGTCATCGCATCTGTGGATGGCAACACACTAACCGATGTGATCAAGAAAGCGCATGATGAAGGGATACAGGTCATTTCGTATGACAGGCTCATTAGAAACACCCCATATCTGACGTATTATGCCACGTTCGATAACTTTAAGGTGGGTGTGCTCCAGGCCTCCTACATCGAGCAGAAGCTTGGGCTTAAGGAAGGGAAGGGGCCATATAACATTGAACTGTTTGGCGGATCGCCGGACGACAATAACGCCTACTTTTTCTTCGACGGTGCAATGTCTGTACTGAAGCCTTACATGGATTCCGGCAAGCTGGTTGTTCGTAGTAAACAGATGACGATGGCACAGATCGCCACCTTACGCTGGGACGGTGCACTTGCACAGTCACGCATGGATAATCTTCTCAGTGCCTATTACTCTGGTGACAACCTCGATGCAGTCCTATCTCCATATGATGGCATTAGTATCGGAATTATCTCGTCCTTGAAAGGGATCGGTTACGGAACAACAAACAAGCCATTACCTGTGATAACAGGGCAGGATGCCGAGCTTGCTTCAATCAAGTCCATTGTTGCCGGGGAGCAGACACAGACGGTATTCAAGGATACACGGAAACTGGCGGAGCAAACGGTGGAAATGGCTAATAGCATTTTGCAAGGTGAACAGGCGGAAGTGAATGATACGAAATCATATAACAACGGAATTAAGATAGTTCCGGCATATCTTCTTGATCCCATCTCTGTGGACCGAACCAATGTAGAGCAGGATATTGTTGGCAGTAAGTATTACACGAAGGAAGAAATCGGCTTGAAATAAGGAACGAAAGGAGCATATCCCATGGCCGGAATTATTCTGGAAATGAAAAATATTACCAAAACATTCCCTGGCGTCAAAGCACTGGAAAATGTCAATCTGCAAATTCGTGAGGGTGAGATTCATTCGATATGCGGCGAAAATGGGGCAGGCAAATCGACACTCATGAAGGTGCTTAGCGGTGTGTACCCCTATGGCACGTATGAAGGGGATATTTTATTTCAAGGCAAACCGTGCGAGTTTAAAGACATCAAGCAGAGTGAAGATCTGGGGATCGTCATTATTCATCAGGAGTTAGCTCTGATCCCCTATCTTTCCATAGCTGAGAATATATATTTGGGCAATGAACGTGCAAGCAAAGGAATTATTAATTGGAAGGAAACGTTTGTAGGTACGCGTGAACTGTTAAGCAAAGTAGGTTTAAGTGAAGATCCGAATACGCTGGTATCCAGCATCGGGGTGGGGAAACAACAGCTGGTTGAGATTGCCAAAGCACTCTCCAAAAAGGTCCGCCTGCTTATTCTGGATGAGCCCACGGCTGCATTGAACGAGGACGACAGTGAAAACCTGCTGCAATTGATGCTGGAATTCAAGAAGCAGGGCATCGCCTGCATTCTCATCTCTCACAAGCTTAATGAGGTCTCCAAAGTGTCGGATGCCGTAACCATATTGAGGGATGGCAAGACCATTGAGACGCTGGATATGAGAAAAGATCAGGTTACAGAAGACCGGATCATTAGTGGAATGGTCGGACGGGATCTCACGAGCCGTTATCCTGAGCGTCATGCAACCATTGGCGACATCGTTCTGGAAGTGAAGGATTGGACCGTGTACCACGAGCAACATGCTGAACGAAAAGTACTGGATCAGATCAACATGAATATTAGACGTGGTGAGATTGTGGGTATTGCGGGGCTAATGGGCGCTGGACGTACCGAACTTGCCATGAGTATATTCGGCAAATCGTATGGACGCAATATATCAGGACAACTCATAAAGGATGGCAAGCCCATCCAAAACAATAGTGTTACCGAGGCTATTCAAAATGGGTTTGCTTATGTCACCGAGGATCGCAAGGAATACGGGCTTATTTTGATGGACGATATCAAACGCAATATCTCGCTGACAGGCCTCAACAAACTAACGAAAAATGCGGTTGTGAATGAGCATGAAGAAGTGCTCGTAGCGGAAGAGATGAAAAAGAGTATGAACATCAAGGCACCTAATATTTTGCAGAAGACCGGTAACCTTAGTGGGGGCAATCAACAAAAGGTGGTGCTGAGCAAATGGATTTTTGCCGGACCAGATATTCTCATTCTGGATGAACCAACACGCGGCATCGACGTGGGAGCCAAGTTTGAAATCTATACCATCATCCATCGTCTCGCCGCTGAAGGTAAAGGTGTACTGGTTATTTCATCCGAACTGCCGGAGGTTCTTGGCCTCTGTGACCGGATCTACGTGATGAATGCTGGAAGAATGACCGGAGAAGTTAGTCGTGAAGAAGCATCGCAGGAAACGTTGATGAGATATATGACCAAGTCTGGAGGCGGGAAGCATGGAATCAATAACGAAACTGTTTAAAGGTAACATTCGCCAATATGGTATGATCATTGCTTTAGTCGTCATTATGCTTTTGTTTGAGGTACTTACCAATGGGTTGTTACTTAAGCCCATCAATATAACCAATCTAATTTTGCAAAACAGCTACATTCTAGTACTGGCCATCGGGATGGTGCTGGTCATCATTACTGGTCATATTGATCTATCCGTTGGTTCCATTGCAGCCTTTGTTGGTGCAGTTGCAGCCATTATGATGGTCGATTGGCAGCTTCCGGCATGGCTTGCGGTGATTGCGTCTTTGCTGGTAGGAGCCTTGATCGGTGCGTGGCAGGGCTTCTGGATCGCATATGTGCGAATTCCCGCCTTTATTGTAACTCTCGCGGGTATGCTGTTGTTCCGAGGGTTGACGATGATTGTGCTAGAGGGTCAATCAATTTCTCCTTTTCCAGGTGGATTCCAGAAAATAAGTTCAGGCTTTCTACCGGATATTCAATTCTCCGGGCTTGGATTGGTGTCCATTATTGTGGGGATTCTGCTTACCTTGTGGTACATCCTCAATGAACTACGTGAACGTCGTTCACAGCGCAAATACGGCTTCCAAGTTGTATCTCAGGGACTCTTCCTGCTTAAGTTGATTGTGGTTGCAGTGGTAACGAACCTGTTCACCTTGGTGCTTGCAAGTTACGCAGGTATTCCGAATATATTGGTGCTGCTGTTTGTCTTGATCGTTGTCTACTCATTCATCTTGAACCGTACGGTGATGGGCCGTCACGTATATGCTCTTGGAGGTAATGAGAAGGCAGCAGGTCTGTCAGGCGTCAAAACGAAGAAAGTAACGTTCTGGGTATTTGTAAACATGGGCACACTTGCGGCAGTATCAGGCTTAATCTTCGCCGCGCGTCTGAATGCAGCTACACCAAGGGCAGGTACCAACTTTGAGCTGGATGCGATTGCTGCCTGCTTTATCGGTGGAGCCTCAGCTTCCGGAGGCATTGGGACTGTCTTCGGCGCCATTATCGGCGGTCTGGTTATGGGTGTACTCAATAACGGGATGTCCTTGATTGGTCTCGGTATTGACTGGCAACAGGGGATCAAAGGTCTCGTGCTGCTGCTCGCCGTTGCGTTTGATATCTATAACAAAAATAAAAGAGCTGCCTAAGTGTAAAATGGTTATGGCTGATGTCGGGGTTATAAACCGATGCTCAATCTAATCGTGTGTTATATGTATGAATACAGCTGATATTACGCTCATCATTTAAGATTCGCAAAGCAATAAACAGACCTGGATCACGGGATCAGGGTCTGTTTATTGCTTTACATGTTTATTTTATTACAGTTGCATTCCTGCTGCGTTTACATCAGTGCGCCAAGGAAGCGAGTGGCAATGCCGAAATAGATAAAGAGCGACAGAATATCATTTAACGTTGTAATCAGCGGCCCTGAGGCAACAGCGGGGTCTACCTTGAAGCGACTGAGTAGGAGTGGGATGCACGTTCCAGTCAGCGTACCAATCACGAGAGTGAAGAAGAGAGATACCCCGATAATCGCGCCAAGCAGCCAGTCTCCTTGCCAGAAATAAGCGATGATGGTAATCAGGATTCCGCAGACTAAACCAATCATCGTGCCCACCTTAATCTCCCGACCAATCAGTGCCAGCACCGTTGACTTGTCCAACTTACGTCCGATCAGTCCGCGTACAACGACAGCCAGGGACTGTGTCCCTGTATTGCCTGTCATCCCGGCAATCATGGGCATGAAGAAGGCGAGCGCAACGACTTGGTTTAACGTATCTTCAAAAAAGTCTACAATACTTCCGGATATTAATCCGATTAGTAATAACAAGATCAACCAGGGAAGTCTGCGTTTGACCGCAACCAGTGGTTTGGTATCAAAATCAATATCTTTACCACCGCCCCCCATCTTGGCTATATCTTCACTCGCTTCATCCATAATAATATCAATAACATCATCCATCTGAATGATCCCGCACAGCCTGTGATTTTCGTCTACGACTGGAAGTGCCATGAACTCGTAACGTTGCAGCAGTTGCGCGGCTTCTTCCTGATCCATATCAACCGTAGCGTGGATCACACGCCTGGTCATCAGCTCTTCAACCTTGGTCTTGTCATCTGCCAAAGCAAGGGAGCGATAACTTACGACACCGACGAGTTTACCCTCATTGTCGGTCACATAGAGATAACTGGAGGCGGAGATATGCATGGTGCCTTGCGATTGTCTTAGCGCTTCCTTGGCGGTCTCATGGATGAGCAGGGTTCGATACCGATCTGTCATAATCCGGCCAGCCGTCTCCGGCGGATAATTCAACACAGACCGGATGATGGCAGAGTGATCGAGATTCATATCCGACAGCAATTCTTCCCTACGTTTGGCTGGGATATCGTGCATGAACCGGATCAGGTCGCTTTTGTCCATCTGTTGCATGACTTCAAGCGTTCGTTCTGGCCCGAGTCGTTCGAACAGCTGAATCTGTTCATGCAGCTTCAGGTTCTCCGCCAGATCGGCTAGCGCATCAGGTTTGAACAGCAACAGAAACCGATTTCTCTCTTCTTCAGGGAACTTTTTATATATAAGTGAAAGATCATAGGGATGCAGTTCCTTCACCAGTTTATAGAATTCAGGTAGATTTTGGGACTGCACATGATGGACAAGTTGTCCGGTGATCTCCTCTACGGAGAAATCTTTCTTGGTATGAGCTCCGTTCATATCGACACTCCTTTCTGTATGGTCAACTTCATATTTTTAAACGAAATAGATTGGCAGTTAAACAAGGCATGAATAAAAAGGAAACGTTTTGTCTGGAACAGATCAGGGAAACCGAAGTCCTCAGGGGATGTCTTAGGATATGGAAATCTTGCTCAAACATGCAATATGGGCTTACAAACATGCGTTGCAAGGATATACTTGATGTATAGCAACAAACGAGGGGGACATGCACTAGTGGAAGCAGATATTAGAACACAGTTGCTCAGCCTGGCTGAGCCAGAGTATCAGAAATTTACGGCAGCACTCATTCCTAACATTACGAATCTGTTGGGTGTTAGAATACCCGCACTACGTAAGCTGGCGAAACAGATTGTTGCAGCAGATTGGCGTGTCTATCTGGAGAACGCAGACGATGACTACTTTGAAGAAGTGATGTTGCAGGCACTGGTTATTGGCTATATCCGCACAGATCCAGAAGAATGGCTACGGCATATTGCTTGGTTTGTCCCCAAAATCAATAACTGGTCTGTATGCGATAGCTTCTGTGGTGGATTGAAATTTACGAAGAAAGAACAAGAACGGGTGTGGCAATTTATACAGCCTTACTTGGCGTCCGAGCTTGAGTACGATATTCGCTTCGGCGTTGTGATGTGCTTAAACTATTATATGGAAGAACCGTATATCCATAAGATGCTTGCTTCGTTGGATCAAATCAGACATGAAGGATATTATGTGAAAATGGCTGTTGCATGGGCGATTTCGATTGCTTACATTAAATTGCCCGATATTACGATGCGTTATCTTAAGGACAATACGCTCGATGATTTTACGTATAACAAAGCACTCCAGAAAATAACGGAATCTACTCGTATTGATCCGCAGACGAAACAAGTTATTCGTGGGATGAAGCGTAAGCTGAAGCGGTCAGTTTGATTCGCATAAGAATACAATTGGAACATGATACGGAAGGATGATGGATATGAGGCAAAAGATCATGTGGACCCCGCTGGAACTAGATGGTCTGCCCTGGATCGTACTTGCAACAGAGAAGGGCGTAGGTCGTATTATTATGCCTAATGAAACATTGCAGGATTGGGAAGGCTGGATTGCTCGTATAGCTCCTGGAGTTGAATTAATAGAGGATGAACAGACGATCAAGCAGACAGGTATTACCGAGTGGCTGACATCGTACTTTGCCGGCGAAAAGGTAGCATTCACAGCTGACATTCCATTGGACCTGATTGGAACAGCATTTCAGCAGCAGGTATGGACAGAGCTTGGACAAGTTCCTTATGGTGAGACTCGAACTTATGGTGATATTGCGACTGCGATCGGAAGACCATCGGCAGTTCGTGCAGTCGGTGCAGCGAACGGAGCTAACCCCATTCCAATTCTATTGCCATGCCATCGCATTATTGGTGCAAACCGCAAGTTGACAGGATTTCGTGGCGGGCTAGACATGAAACGCAGACTGCTGGATATTGAACAGATCGAGGGTGTATCTGACGGTGGTCATGCGAGGTTTAGGTTCTAGATCGTTATGCTGGTGTGTGCATAATCGGAGTTAGACATGAGATATATCCACTAGAAAAATAGGATGAATAATTAGAAATACAGGCATGAATCATGCCTGTATTTCTGTCTATTAAGAGTGACTCTAACTCCAAACGTTAAACGTATGGTATGCCAACGTTATACATATTTTTGCTGCGTTAACCATTATGCTACGATAAATATTACATAAAATTGAGTGGGAGTGAAGCGTCATATGTTGAATCATGCCTATTGGTTAACGAACGTAAATTTGGAGCAGAGTTATGTGATGGATGGACAAGAAGTGACCGGAACACGGACAAGCTTATGTCACCTTCGCATTGAGAACGGAGTTATTGCAGAGATCAGAGGTATTGAAACAGCGCTTCAAAGTGCACTACCCAAATACGATTGTCACGGTCTGTTGTTGCTTCCTTCGTTCGAAGAGGCTCATATTCATCTGGACAAAACCTATTACGGAGAACCGTGGCAGGCGGTTAAGCGGATAGGCAGCATCTTCGAGCGTATTGAGGAGGAGCGGCAGTTGCTCCCGAAACTACTGCCTGAAGCTAGAAGTCAGGCAGAGCATATTTTACAGCTTATTCAGCGCTTAGGCTCTACGCATGTAAGGAGTCACTGTAACATTGAGCCGGTGAGTGGACTGAAACGATTAGAAGCAACCAAGCAGGCATTGGATGCATTCTCGAGCAAGCTTTCTTCCGAAATTGTAGCTTTTCCACAACATGGACTTCTTCGCTCCGATTCTGTTGGATGGATGGATCAGGCCATGGCTGAAGGCGCAACGCATGTAGGTGGACTAGATCCAGCTACTGTGGACGGAGATGTTGAGAGATCGTTGCATACGATGGTCGAGCTGGCTGTTCGTTATCAGGCAGGTATTGATATCCATCTGCATGAACGTAATGAAGCTGGGCAACAAACGTTGCAACAATTAGTTAAGCTAACCGAACAGGCAGGGCTTCATGGAAAAGTCACGGTGAGTCATGCGTTCTGGTTCGCTCATGCTGACGTGCAGGAAGCGGAAGAGATGGCCATTCAGATGGCATCCCTCGGTATGAGTGTGGCATCTACTGTGCCAATCGGCAGAACGATGATGCCTCTCCCGATGCTTCACCGCCATGGGGTGAAGGTCAAGCTGGGAACCGATAGTTTGACGGATCACTGGTCACCTTTTGGAAATGGAGATCAATTGGAGAAAGCGGGACGTTACGCAGAATTGTACGGATATTCGGATGAACTTTCCTTAGCTCAATCGCTAGGATTCGTTACGGGTGGCATAACTCCAATTGATGCTCAAGGGAATCAGGTTTGGCCGAAGGTAGGCGATACAGCCAGCTTTATGCTGGTTCACGCGAGTTGTTCCGCCGAGGCGGTTGCTCGAAGAGCCAAACGGCAGACCGTATGGTATGAAGGGCAATTGGTGAGTGGATCGATATAAACAAAAATGATCAACGCATGATATAGAGATGGAGAATGCATCAGCCACGGGAAACCGTGGTTTTTTTGTTCCATATATTATATGTCCATAAATGATTATCTGGGTTATGATGGAAGTATATGAAATATTTCAATGAAAGGCAGCTGGAATCTTCGTGAAGAAAAAAATGATATTAACTTCATTCTTGGTTGTATTGTTACTAAGCATCTCGACGATTACGTTAGCCAAGACCCATTTGAAGCTAGTCATTAAAGGGATGGAGCGACCTAATGTCGAGCCAAAGATTGTAGATGGCCGAGTGATGGTTCCATTGAATGAAGTAGCCAAGGCGCTAAATATGGATTTTAAGTATGATCGGAACCAAGGTGTTGTACAGCTACAGCCTAACATCTGGGATGGGGATTATTTTAAGTTTCACGAAGAGGAATGGATTAAGCTCAGAAATGTGATTGCCAAATATTTTATGGCTTTGGAAGAAAACGATCCGGAGATCGGGAAGTATACGACAAAAGAATTTAAGAGTACCTACGGTGAGGGTGCCGTGCAATTTCATGATCTGACTTATCAGGATGTGACGATGGAAGGTTCTGATTATCGGGTGAGAGTAAGCTGTGTGATCTATTATCAGGACAGTAACACCTTATACACAAGCTGGATGGATGTCATAGTAGATGGAGAGCAGAACAAAATCAAGGAGATCATTACTGTCGCAGGAGCTGGAACGCACTGGATTAAAGCATATGATATTTTTCCCGGTCATCACATTGTGACTTACCCTGAGGGGTAGAAGAAATACGTTTGCAAATAAAATCTTAAGAGAGGTGCAGCATACGACCGAACATACCCTATCGTTTAATCCAAGCAGACTCATCTACATATGCAGCGTACTTCGCCACATATCGCAAAAATGTCTGGTTCAGACCGAGCTGGTCGGACATTCATTCTATGATGCTTGAAGCAACGGATTGTTATTGGATCTATAGTGCAGAGCATCGGATTGCTGGAATTTCTTTGGTTGATGATGAGCTAGGTTCCTTATTTATGATTCCACCGCATACGTTAACGAAGGAAACTGTTGAATTTCTGAAAGATTATATGATTCGCAAGAAGAGCAAACCTGATCAATTACATGTCTATAATGTTATGCCTGAACATATTTCGTTATTTGAACATGCTGAATTCAACAAGCTGAGCACTCGAAAATGTATGATCAGACCCACTGAGACATTGGAAAACCCTCTGACATCGAAGTTAAAACGTATCCGGCCTGAACGAGTTCACATGCCCAAACTAGCTGAGATCATGATCGAGGCTTATCGCGGCGGAGTAGAAGAACAGTCAATGGATCATTGTCAGAATGACCTCACATATTATTTTGATCATTATGAGCAGGATGAACTGCGCGGTGCTTCTTCTATTTTGGTTGAGCAAGATACGGAACGTATAGTTGGTTTCTGTCTTGTAACCCTGTGGGAAAATTTACCTCTAATCTATGATATCGCTGTGACCCCAGCCTATCGATCAGAGGGACTTGGAAGTTACTTGTTACATCATGCGATAACGACATTAGCACCTATCTATCCTGTCATTCGTCTGTTCGTTACACAGGGTAATCCCGCCGAGCATTTGTATACTAAAGTTGGATTCCTCTCAGGTGAGGAACTGTCTCATCTCGTATGGTTTGGAACGAATCATCGGGGTTGATATGAACGAACATATGCTAGTTCAGAGGAGAAACAACGTATGAAAAGAACACGGTCTATACGCAGGATGATCTATGTCGATCAAGAAGGTCAAGGTAGAAGGCGGATAAATCTGACGAGAAAACTCCTCGTTGCGCTCGTAACCTCTCTTAGTTTTGCCTTCATTGTGAGCATTCCTTCAGTGAATGATATAGAGGGTTTCAGAGTCTATATGATCGTATTTCTGTTATTCGGTACACCGCCTATCTTCCTGATTGGTATCCCAAGCTCTATCCTGTTAGACAAGTGGTTAGCCCCAATTGCCGATAAGAACAAAGTCTACTTCATAGGGATACATGTGATCGCTTATGCGATGGTTGGTTTCCTGGGTACCTATTTATACCTTTTTGCGCTTAATATCGGTAAAGTAATAGAAGTTAGAGAAGTCTTATTCATGACTTTATATGGCATCATTGCTGCGGTGTTATTTTTCTTGATTGATGTAGGGATAAAGGGCTTAGTCCAAGTACGGAATGCAAATAACGAACAGAGGTGATGCAAATGATTCGAGAAGCCGAGGGCAAGGATGCGATTGCAGTTGAACGTCTATATCAAGAATTGTTACCGAATCATTCTGGAATTCATGTATTGCCTGAACGATTGGAAGAGATTCGAATCAACCCGAACAGTTACTTATTTGTATATGATGTGGATGGAAGTCTTGTGGGGACGGCGCATTTACATGTTTGTTTGGATGCCCTGAGTGGAACGAGACCCTTCGGTGTAGTTGAACGAGTGATCGTGACGCAGGAAATGCAGGGAAGAGGATATGGTTCGAGATTAATGGAGCACCTGGAACAAGTCTGCAAGGAGAAAAATTGCGTTAAAGTGTTCCTTACCAGTAATGCATTGCGGCAAGACGCGCATCAATTTTATGATAAGTTAGGTTATGACGGCGAAGGAAGTAAGGCATTTAAGAAGTATTTGTAGAATCTGGGGTAACAGCGATCGGAAGGTTATTCTGTCATCGGAGTGGCAAGTGTAAATATTCTTTGATTCAAGTTATCTAGTAGTGTTCCAGAAAGGGGAGATACCATGTATTTTGTCATAACAGGTTTATCGATCTGCTCTATGCAAAGTCAGTACGTATGAACAACGGCGGTTGTTTGCATGGAGCCTAAATTATAGTCCGCCTTCATTTTCTGCACGAAAAAGAGTTCATCGGTTGACTTTGCTACCTTAAATATCAATTTTTTTAAGGAGCGAGCCAGATGAAATATACAAATGCTGATTCATTATTACCAGAAGAGTTATTACAAGAGATTCAACGATATGTGCATGGTGGGATGATCTATATTCCCAAGCGCAAGGATACCCATTCGAAGTGGGGAGAACAATCGGGCACCCGGGTTATGCTGAACCTAAGAAATCGCGAAATACGTGAGAAGTTTGCCGAAGGAGCTACGGTAGATCAGCTGATCGATCAATACGCGTTATCTTCGGACAGTATCAAAAAGATTGTATACTCTCGCAAAAATAAAGCTTAAATTATGAAAATCCATGTTAGAGCCACCTCTAATGTGGATTTTTCAGTATGTAAAGAATGAGTCCTACTCAATCCTTATCTATTTATGTCATTTGAATGTCCTTATACTGATACTGAATCGTCAACTGCTTAATATACAACTTATATCGAGAGGATGGAACATCAATGAACATTACTGTTGAATTAACCAATGAACAAACGAAATTCATCATTAACAATCTATATCCCATGTACTTACACGATCTGTCTGAAATATGGGGATTCAAACCTAACACCTATGGAATCTTTGAAGAAGATGAGACGAAGACATTAGCAGAGCAGAATAACGTTTTTGATATCTGGTGGTCGAAGCCAGGCATACTGTATCCATATCTAGTACGAGTAGAGGGTATCCCGGCAGGATTTGCTTTGGTGGCGACACCACCATACACACCTCATGGCAGCGACTTTTATATGAACGAATTTTTTATTTTGCGGCCGTACCGTGGGAAGGGGATTGCTGAGCATTTGGCTACTCATGTGATGAACCAGCACCGAGGTTCGTGGGAGGTGCAGACGAATGCAGCGGAAATCAATGTTAGGGCTCAGCAATTTTGGAAAAAGACATTGGAGCGATATACACTTGGCAAGTACCAACAAGACACACTGGAAGCTGATAAGGAAGGAACTAAATTAAAATTTACACTGAACAACCAAATTGTTGAATGAGGATAATTAAGGTAAATATGTAGTCACTTCGTGTATAATTAATAGCAGTAAATAGGAAGTAGTGGAAATGAAGGGAGTGAAAATCACCATGGTACAACCAAAAACAAAAGAAACCGACGGCAGTGTCATTGAGTTTATTGAAAGTGTAGAGAGCCCGAAGAAACGTGAGGATGCATATCAATTATTAGATATTTTTACAGAAACGACGGGATATGAAGCCAAGATGTGGGGACCGAGTATTATCGGATTCGGTAGCTATCATTATCGATATGAATCAGGACATGAAGGTGATGCACCGCTGGTTGGTTTTTCACCCCGCAAAGCTAAGATCAGTTTATATTTCGCCACAGGAGATACGCAGCGAGAGGAACTATTACAGGATTTTGGTAAACATACAACAGGAAAAGCTTGTGTCTACATTAACAAAGTTGCAGACATTGACGTACTTGTATTACAAACGTTGATTACACAATCGGTACGTTTCTTGCAAGAGAAGTATCCGAATCAATAATTAAAGATCAACTATAGAGTTCTTAATATATCAACATGGTTAACGGTCTTATCTGTACTGCTCCTTCCTGGAAAAGTAGACAACGAAGGAATATCGCGGACAGAATACGGGTTCCCCTTTCAATTTTTTACGCAATATCATCTGGGACATACAACGGGGTATCCATGGTTTATGGAAGGAGTATCCATCGGGCTAGGGACGTTCATTATTAATGTTCTAATTATCTATTTCTTTATACACGTTGGCCTGTACATTAAAAACAGATGGGCTTCATCTCGTGTGAAACAGTGACCGCGAAGCACGCGTTTTTTTTCGTTTAGGCGGATAATCTGATACTGTAAGAAGTGATTAATATGTATGAGGAGGGGAATTGTGACATTAGATTACGATTTCGAGGACACGATTTTTAGTGAGATTAACTTGGTTGAAGATTTGAATATCGCACTCAAAATGATCCAAAGTCAATCCACACTGGAGATGGCGGAAGAAGCCTACAAAGAATCACGGTATGCCGACTTTCTATCTCCAATTCTTCAAGTTTTATTAATTTATTATCAGAATAAAGACTTAACTACGAATAACATTAGAAACTCAACGAATAGTAGTACCGATCATGAAGAACTGAACGATGTGACATTCTGGAATTCTGTTCATGAAGGTGATTGGACAGCAGATGATTATGAGACTTTAACAAGCACAGGAACTCACTATAATTTTGATTTGTTCGATAATAGATTGATACAAATTGAAAATGATAGGTCGGTTGAGAAATACTGTGATTATCTGTTGTTAAGTGAGGAGACTGACGTAACTACAGAGGAAAAAATAGAAGTATTCGAAAGTCTATCTATATTATTTCCTAACTCATTGTTAGATATGAAATCAAAAAACTCACTTCAATATTTGAAAGTCTCAGAAGAATATGAAAAGTTGTTAAAGTTGGCTGATAATTTTGCTAATCAAAATAACGTAATCGTTGACTCATCGAACAATCATACAATTTGGTTTAAATATATGTCTGGTGATCCAATTATTAAATTTTATTTGAAAGCTCCTTTAGAGACTATAGTGAAAGAAGATTACGATGAAGGAAATGAACTAAGTATATTCTGCTATGAAGGTGAAATTGAAAAAAACATTATACTAGCTACAAAATGGTTTGAATTAATCGGGTTTGACTTAGGAACAGAGTATTATAACCATATGCTCAATATCAAAAAAACAAATGAGGGATTATTTCCACAAGTGCACGAGAACATTTTCGCTTGTGGTGTTAAAACAACGACCATAAATAATGGAGTAGAATTGAGATCTTTTTTTAAACGTGTTAAAAAATCCACTACAACGATACGATAAAAAATTTACACTATTTTCCTAGGACTCATATTGTAAGCATTGAAAAATAATCGTAATCGTTCTTCATGCTCAAGAGTACGGACCTACGCCCTGGCGAGTAATCCTCAACAACCTGTCCTAAATCTTCATGTCTCGCATACCTATGGTATAGAAGGAGCGTGATGAGGATGGAACAGAACGTAAGGGATTATTTTGAGTTGAAGCAGCAGCAAAAGGAGATCGAGCAACGTCTATCTGTTCTGCGGGATGACATCTTGGGGTACTGCGCGGAGCAAGGTGTGTATGAGACAGAGCTTGGTGGGTATGTTGTAAAAACGGTGCTGCAGCACCGGAAAGAATATGACGATCAGAAGCTATACGCAGCTCTTCCAGATCCGGAAATCTGGCGTTTACTGTCCAAAGTGGACAACAACAAGCTCAAGAGTCTGCTCAAGCTCAATGTGCTCTCCGAGGAGCAGATTAGCTCGGCAGTTACTGTGAAGCCAGTCACCTTATTACAGGTGGACAAGTTGTAAGTCACAAGGAAACGAATGTGACCAATGAAGCAATAAAGCGATTTAAATGAGCTAAACGCCTTCCACATCCATTGTCGTTAATAGCGACGAATGAGGAGAGGCGTATTTTTGTATGAACAGACGATTGGTTCAATCTATGGGGGTAAGAAGTTTAATTTGTTCATCGTAAGCGCATTCATAAAGAGATATGATGAGATTAAAACCTTCGGGAGGAATGAAACATGTCGAAAGAGATTCCATCTTTGCACCATGCATTCCGAGACAATTTCAAAATCGGTGCCGCTGTTCATACAGGCCTTATACGCACAGAAGGTGATTTCATTGCCCATCATTATAACAGCATCACTGCAGAGAATCAGATGAAATTTGAAGAGATCCATCCAGAAGAGGAACGTTATGCGTTTGAGGCAGGCGATGAAATCGTTGATTTTGCGGTTCGTAACGGGATGTCCGTTCGTGGACATACGTTAGTGTGGCATAACCAGACATCAGATTGGGTTTTTCAAGATCCAGCTGGTGGTACGGCGTCTAGAGAATTATTGCTATCACGCCTGAAGTCACATATCGATACAGTGGTTGGACGTTACAAAGGCCATATCAGCGCCTGGGATGTTGTTAATGAAGCCATTGAAGATAAGACAGATCTGATGATGCGGGATACCAAGTGGCTTCAGATTCTGGGGGAGGACTATCTGCTCGAAGCGTTCCGCTTAGCTCATGTGGCTGACCCTCAAGCCTTGCTGTTCTATAACGATTACAATGAGACTGATCCGGTGAAACGGGAAAAGATTTACGAACTGGTCAAAGGTTTATTGGAAAAGGGTGCGCCTATTCATGGTATTGGCATGCAGGGGCATTGGAATATTCATGGTCCATCCATTGAGGATATTCGCATGGCGATCGAACGTTACGCATCACTGAATGTGCAGCTTCATATCACCGAACTGGATTTGTCTGTATTCCGCCATGAAGATCGAAGAATCGATCTGATCGAACCAACCGCTGAAATGATGGAATTACAGGAGCAACGCTATGAAGAGATTTTCCGTCTGTTCCTTGAATATCAGGCTTCGATTACCTCGGTGACTTTCTGGGGAACTTCGGATCACTACACATGGTTAGACAATTTTCCTGTACGTGGACGCAAGAACTGGCCATTCGTATTTGATCAACAGCGACAGCCCAAGGAATCGTTCTCGCGTCTGTTAAACGCGGCAAAAGGAAGTGCACCTACAAGTAGGGGAATCTCTTAGACCAGGTAAGTCTCACATAACGAGGTTATCAATAGTTGTGCTTAATGTGTTCTGAATAACGGAGAGCCTTACTCATCCAGACCTTATTAAGGTTGTGGAGGTAAGGCTTTTCAGGATTCCTGTAGAAAAATATCTATTGTCGCATGGGTCACATGATGCCATACTGGATACAAAAATGGAAATGGAAGGTGGGTTCATGCACAAGGTCATTGTGGCAGATGATGAGCCGTATACACTGGAAGGCTGGAGAACGATGATTGACTGGCAGGCTTGTGGCTATGAATTGTGTGGTACGGCGACGGACGGTGAAGAGGCACTTTCCTTAATCGGTCAGGTTGAACCGGATCTGGTTGTAACCGATATTCAAATGCCTGTGCTGGATGGTCTGGGTCTAATCCGAACGATGCGTGAGGAAATGAAAAATAATGCCAAAATCGTTATTGCCACAGGGTATTCCGAATTTGGTTATGCCAAGCAGGCGATCCAGTATCAAGTTGACGAGTATGTGCTCAAACCGTTGGTTACCGAAGAGATTCATCAGATTTTGCTGGAGCTCATTACACCATTAAACAAGCGTAGAGATGAGAAAAAATACACCAGAACAATTGATTCCGGGAATGAAGTGACTACCCACAGATCCATGGGATTAGACGCGCCAGAGCATTACGATCATGAAGGGATGCTTTCTTTGTCGAGACATCTGTTGGGTGCGATCGAAGCAGGTGAAGTTAGTGAAATCCAAGCTGTGGTGGATAAGATACTACGTTTGATCGTGAGATCTGAAATGTCCCTGAGCCAGGCTCAAAGCGTCATCCGATATATGCATGGTGAGTTATTACGTAAGTTCAGCGAAAAGAAAGATTGTATGCTGTTGCTCCAGGATAGAGCATGGCATGAAGCCGAGAGCTGGACATCTGGCAAATTAAAAGGGCTTTGCATCCAATTATCAGAACGTCTTTCTCAGTCCTTACCGAAGAAGTCTTCCATGAGAAGTCCGGTAGCCGAAGCGATTAAATATTTGAATGAGCATTATTGTACGAAAATAAAACTACAGGATATCGCCCAGCGAATTCATGTGAATTCGGCTTATCTCGGTCAGCAGTTCAAGCAGGAAGTAGGCGTAAGCTTCAGCGAATATATTCATAGGCTGCGGATTGAGGAAGCGCGTAAATTACTCCGCCGAACCCATATGAAAATTTCGGATATTGCATCCAAGCTTGGCTATCACGATGCAGAATATTTTACGGATAAATTTAAAGCGCTTACAGGTGAGCTCCCATCTGTCTACAAAAACAAAAATCAAGGGTGATCATGTGCGAAGAAATAGATGGATGTTTCACAAGGTCAATGATATTCCGCTTCGATCAAAGCTACTGTTGATCTATATCTTCAGCATTCTTCTGCCAGTCATAATCATTAATGTATTCTTCTATCAGCGGACCTCTTCGGATATCAAAATACGGGAAGAAGAAAACTTACGTAAATCAATTGAACGGGCGGCAGGAGAATTGCTGGGCATGATTGATGAGAGTGTGGCCTTGAGCCGGATTATTGCAGCCGATGATACGTTATATCAGGCGCTAGATCAGACGTATGACTCGCCTGTTGAGTATTACAATCAATATGACGAATTTCTTCGCGACAAGTTGACACGATATATGTCAGCCAACATTCTGGAGGTTCGCATATTAACGGATAACGACACCATTCAGACGGGCAGTCATTACGCAGTCATTGGGCAGGGGGAGCGGGCGGTTCCGGGGATGGAGCGCTTGAAGGAAACCAAAGGCGGAATTTTGGTTGTGGATTATGATGAAACCACATTGTTTCATCCAGGCAAACGCATTAGTGTGATTGGCAAAATGGATACATATACGTCGTATTCAACCTATGCCAAATATTCAAAAATCGATCTGCAGCTCAGTCGAGTGTACAGCATTTTGAATCGTGAAACGAATAGTCTGCAGCTTCGTCTGGTTGACGAGAATAATCGGGTTGTCGTGTCTAGCGATCAGTCCCAGCAGGCTGCAATCCAAAGTTCGTCTTCATCAACAGATGAGGGGAACTCCAGATATCGTTTAGAGCAAACATTAGGCAACCTTGATTATCTAAAGGGATGGAAATTAATTGGGGTCGCCAACACGGCTCATCTGGATCAGTTGCTGGCAGAAGCACGTAACTCGATCTTATGGCTCGCATTAATTAGCACGATTATTCCTTCAGTGCTGATTTATATTATTCTTCGTTCGTATCATTATCGCATTCAGAAGCTGTCTAAGCATATGAAGAGAGTGCGCAATGATCGTTTTGATGTGATTGAAATTCAAGAGGGCCGTGATGAGATTGGTGGATTGATCCGTACATTTAATATGATGGTTGGCAAAATTCATTCCCTCATTAACGATGTCTACAAATTAGAAATTAGACAAAAGGATCTGGAACTTGATCGGGTTAGAACGGAGTTGTCTATGCTTCAAAGTCAGATGAATCCCCATTTTTTGTTCAATACGTTGAATGCACTACTCGTTGTCAGCACGAAAAATGGTTATACGGAAGTTACTGAAATTATAAAAAGCTTATCCTTGCTCATGCGGCAATTACTCAGTAGATCAGACAACCTTGTACCCCTGCAGGAGGAGCTGCAATTCACGTCGCTCTATTTGCAGATTGAAAAATTTAGGTTTGGTGATCTGTTCAATTATTTCTTCGAGATCGATCCTGAAGCGGACTCACTTCGAATTCCACGCATGAGCATTCAGCCTCTGGTAGAAAATGCTTGTAAGCATGGATTACAGGCTCGGAAGAATGGTCGGCTAATTCGAGTAACGGCCAGGCTGACGAAGTCTGGTTTGGATATTCGAGTAATCGACAATGGGGTTGGCATGGATGAGGGGAAGCTGAATCAATTCATGCGGGACGTACGTTCCGATCGCGTGATGGACGGTCATGTGGGTATACGTAATGTCTACCGACGGCTTGAGCTTTTTTATGAGGGAGCGGCTATATTTAACATTCGTAGTGGACTAGATGAAGGAACGGAAGCAGGATTTCTCATTCCATTCTCGATTATGGAAACGAAAGGTTAGGAGGAATGAACATGTATAAGGTTCTTCTTGTGGATGATGAACCGTTTGCGATTGAGGGGCTACAACTGTTGATCGATTGGGAGAAGCATGGATTTGAAATAAACGGTGTATGTGCCAACGGGGAGGATGCTGTAGATGCAATTTCCCGTGAGCAACCTGACCTGGTTGTAACTGATATAAGGATGCCAGTCATGAATGGGTTAGAACTCATTGAGGAAGCTCGCCGGCTGGGTCATCAGTCAACGTTGTTTGTCATCACGAGTGGGTACAGTGACTTCAATTATGCCAGACAGGCGATACGGCTCGGCGTGTCCCATTATTTGACCAAACCGGTGATCGAGTCTGAAGCGGACGATGTGTTGCAACGATTAAGACAAGAATTGATGAACCGGGAAGCGCACGATCTCATGTTGCATCAGGCTCATATTCAGCGAACGAAGCAAGCCTTGCTTGCGATGGTCACGAATCAAGATCAGGCAGAACTGGGTGAGGAGATCGATGAGGTTGTCCATGAGTTATCTGCCAAAGCAAGGAAGTGGGTCTACTTGCTTGTGATGATTCAAGGGGATGGCGCAAGTGGCAAACAGGTAATCGAACAATTTATGGAGGGCGAGCCTTGCGGATATTTGCTGGATGCCGAATGGAGTCCTTATGGCATAGTTTGGGGTGGCTCTAGCGAGGATTTTACTGAATCGGATTACGATTTACGGCAATTTGCAGAGCGACTCTTGAACGTTCTAGACCAGCACTTTCTTGATCAGCCTGCAGGAGAAAGTCGGGTGCAAATAGCTGTAGGCTGCCCTGTCAGCCAAGTGCAAGAATTAACGGTCTCTTACCGTGCTGCCGCAGAAGCAGGACGTTTTTTATTTTTTGATGATACCCCGCTTCTGTACGCAGAGGACATGAATGAGCAGCATTTGCTGTTTGATCCAGATACATTAAGGGAAGCAGATCTCATTATGGAGCTAATCGAAAACGGTTCCGGGGCAGAATTATCGACGTCTATCTGGCGAGCGTTCAATACATTCAAAGATCAGATGGCTGCACCAGAGCTGGTTCATATTTTTGCAACCCAGATTATGTTTCGCGGACTTTCACTCTTCAAGGAACTGGGCGGAGAACCGAATGCATTGATGCAGGACTCAGCGCTCCATCTCCATGAACGGCGTTATCAGAATATTGAGGAGACAGCCAGGATGTTAGAAGCGTTCTGTCTCAAATGCCAATCGGAGATCGGGACGCTGCGAGAACGACGTGTGGGTGGAACCCAGGCTATGGTAGCTGAATACGTCCACAATCATTATAAGGAAACCATCACGATTAAAGAGCTCGCCGAGCAATTCTATATTCATCCGGTTCATCTAGGCCAATCCTTTATGCGTAAATATGGCAAAGGGGTGCTTGATCTCGTGCATGATCTGAGAATGGAGGAAGCGATGCAACAGCTTCGAGAGACTGACCAGGCATTGTATATTATTGCTGAACAGGTAGGCTACCGCAGCTATCAGCATTTTCTGAAACAGTTTGAGAAAAGGGTGGGCATGAAACCAGCAGAATACAGGCTGCAATCTACGCTTTGAACGTGATAAAGACGACTTGTTCGTCGTTAACATCTGAAATTAAGGGGGAAGGACCTTAAATTTAACTATTTTGGAAACGCATACATTTCATCATAATAAGACCTGTAAGCAATCCAACTTCCAAGGAGGGGCAATACATGGGGGTCTTGAAGAGGAAAAAATTATGGGGATCCGTTTCACTCGTTCTGGCAATCAGCCTGGCGCTGGTAGGTTGCAGCGGTGAGGAAGCCAAGACAACAACGGTGGACGGCAAGGAAGTTTTGAACATCTCGGCTTTTATTGGTACGCCTAACCAGGCGCCGGCTCAGGATAATCGGATATACAAACAGATCGAAGAAGAGCTTGGCGTTAAGCTGAACATGGAATTCCTAGTGGGTGATCTTCAGCAAAAATTGGGGGTTATGATTGCAGGTGGAGATTTCCCCGATCTAATCACAGCAGATACGAAACTGGTTGCGGCTGGTGCCGTTATTCCACTGGAAGAACTGATTGAGGAGCATGCACCTAACCTGAAGAAGCATTACGCCAAAGATTGGGAGCGAATGAAGGATTCAAGCGATGGACATATTTATTGGTTACCGAACTATGGCGTCTATACGGGCGAATTCATTAGTAACTATTACTCCGGTCCTGCCTTCTGGATTCAAAAGGCGGTTCTAAAAGAAGCCGGATATCCAACACCTAAGACACTGGATGAATATATGAAGCTGATTCGTGATTATGCTGCCAAGCACCCAACAACGGAGGATGGTCAGCCAACCATCGGATTCACTACACTTGCATCCGACTGGAGAACGTTCCCGTTGCTTAACCCACCAGAGCATCTGACGGGTCATCCGAATGATGGCGGTGTTGTTGTAGATGACAATGGGGTAGCAAGTGTATTCGCGGATAAGGATATCTCCAAACGTTATTATAAAGAGCTGAACAGTCTATATAATGATGGTTTGCTTGATAAGGAAGCCTTTGTACAGAACTATGACCAATACTTGGCCAAAATCTCCTCTGGGCGGGTTATCGGCATGTTCGACCAGCACTGGAACTTCCAGCAAGGTGAAGACCCGCTCGTAGCTCAGGGCAAAATCAGTCAAACCTATGTCGGCTTACCGCTTGTATACGATACAAGCATTAAGGATCACTATTTAGATCGTCCGGTCATTAACCTGAATAACGGCTTTGGTATTAGTAAAGATGCCAAAGATCCGGTAGCAATCCTCAAGTTCCTTGATGCACTCATGGATGAGAAATATCAGAAGCTGCTGTCTTGGGGTGAAGAAGGCGTGGATTACATGGTGAATGAGGAAGGTCGATTCTATCGCACACCAGAGCAGCGCACAGAGCAGGAAGACCCAGCTTGGAGACTGGCTAACAAAGCGGAAGGCTTTTACGGTGCAGCACCCAAGATGGAAGGAACCTTTGAAGACGGCAATGCGATCGGAGCAACGAATCAGCCAGAGGAATTCTATGACGGTTTGAAGCCAGATGATAAAGAGTTGCTCGATGCTTACGGTTACAAAACATGGAGTGATTTCTTCTCTCCTGCACCTGAGAACCCAGTGTATTATCCAGCATGGCAAGTGGATCTGCAGGAAGGTTCAGATGCTTCAGTTGCGAATAAGCAAATGACCGATACTTCCCTTAAGTTCTTGCCTAGAGCGATCATGTCCAAAGCAAATGAGTTCGATTCTGTCTGGAGCGAATATGAGGATGCATACAAGAAAATCGATGTGAAGGCTTATGAAGACCGAATTAACGAGCAATTGAAATGGCGGATTCAGAACTGGACCGTGGAAAAATAGAAAAAGTGAAATAGAGTCTTCCGGGAGGCGTAATTGGAACGCAGGAGCGTTTATTACGAGCCTTCCGGGGTACTCTTGCTAATCGCTGTAGCCTAATAGGAGGAGTGAAGGATGGCGAACACGCCTAGAGCCATACAGAATCAATCAGCTCCAACCGTTGCTGCCAAGACGTCTATGTTCAAGCGTTTACGTAGCCAGAAGCAGCTCATGTTTATGTCTTTGCCGATCGTCGCGTATATTCTAGTATTTTCGTATTATCCAATCTGGGGCTGGGTCATGGCATTCCAGAATTACAGTCCAGCGAAGAGCTTCGCGCAGCAGGAGTGGGTCGGACTTAAGCACTTCAAGTTTCTGCTTACGGACGACGCGTTTCTGAACGTGCTTCGCAATACGATCGCAATGAGTTTGATCAATATGATTCTCGGATTTGTGACAGCCATTTTATTTGCGGTGTTACTGAATGAGATCAAACACAAGCTCTATAAACGGACGATTCAAACGATCTCGTACTTGCCCCATTTTCTATCTTGGATCATCGTTACGGGCATTGTAGCCAGCTCGTTATCCGTAGACGGCGGGATTGTCAATGTTGCGTTGATGAAGCTGGGATTTATTGACGAACCCATTATGTGGCTTAGTGTACCGGAATACTTCTGGGGCATTGTCGGCGCTTCCCATGTGTGGAAAGAGGTCGGCTGGAACGCCATTATTTATCTGGCAGCCATTACTTCCATTGACCCTTCGCTCTATGAGGCGGCTGAGATCGATGGAGCGAATCGCTATCATAAAATGCTGTATGTCACACTGCCTGGAATCAAGTCCATCGTCATTATCTTGCTGATCATGAACATGGGATGGATTCTGGAAGCAGGCTTTGAAGTACAGTACTTACTGGGGAATGGGGTCGTTGTGGACTGGTCCCAGACCATAGATATCTTCGTTCTGAAATACGGCTTGCAGATCGGTAACTATTCACTCGCAACCGCTGCGGGTATATTCAAAACCATTGTCAGTATCACACTGATCTTTGCAGCTAACTCGCTTTCCAAACGCTTCGGTGAGGACCGATTAATATGAGGAGGACATATCGATGGGAATAAACAAGTCTCGGCTTGAGCCGATTGTCTTCCATACGTTTAACGGCGCACTGATGATTTTTATTGCAGTCGTGACCCTGTATCCGTTTCTGAACACACTTGCCATATCGTTCAATGCAGGTAATGACACGATCCGTGGAGGCATCTATCTATGGCCGCGGGAGTGGACAGCACAGAACTATCGAGCCGTATTTGCTGGGGGAACCATCTTCCAAGCCTTCGGGATCTCTGTTGCGAGAACCGTGCTAGGCACGGTGCTCAGCTTATTTCTGACCTCTATGCTCGCTTACACGCTAAGCCGCAGAGATTATATCCTGCGTAAACCGATTACGATTATCGTTGTGCTGACGATGTACTTCAGTGCAGGTCTGATTCCAACCTACTTCCTAATCAAGGATCTGCATTTGCTCAACAACTTTCTAGTGTATATCATTCCGGGTTTGATCAGTGCATTTAACATGATCGTAATTCGGACGTATATTCAGACACTGCCTGAAGGACTGATTGAATCCGCTAAGATTGATGGAGCCGGTGATTTCAGAACATTTATCTCGATTATCTTGCCGTTATGTCAGCCTGTACTTGCTACGGTGGCGCTGTTCATCGCGGTGGGTCAATGGAACTCATGGTTTGATACGTTCTTGTATGCATCATCCAAACAGAATCTGAGTACCCTGCAATACGAATTGATGAAGCTGTTATCCTCGTCAATGAACTCCAATAGCAGTGCTGCTGTTGCTAACGGAGCAGATCTCGGCGCAGCTCGGAATATGGTTACACCTGTATCGATTCGTGCGGCCATTACCATCGTAGCAGCTCTGCCAATCTTGGTGGTGTATCCGTTCTTGCAGAAGTATTTTGTTCATGGACTACAGCTTGGAGGCGTGAAAGAATAGTCGAACGGTAACATGTACATGTAGACGCGTTGAAGAGGTTCTAGCAAAAGTTCTAGCTAAAGAATAGTAGTATGAAACCGGTCATCGGATGACCGGTTTTTTTTGAGTTTATTTAGTTTCTATATTGATTAATGGATGAAGATAGCTCATGCAATTTGGAACAAAAGGACATTGAGTGTGTCTCATGCATGGATAATATGGTAAAATTTATATAAATGATAATTATCCTTTTACAGCTCAGGAGGAAACGATATATGAGAAGAAAAATTTTGCCTATCGTGATGATGTTGCTCTTGTTGGTAGGATGCTCCAGTGAGAAGTTATCGCTTCATGGAGAAAGTGTGAATTGGAACGTGAGTGTTAGCAATGAAAATAAAAATGGCCCTATAAGCTTCGTGATTCGATACATAGGGGAAGAAGATCAGCCGAGAAATGTCCGTTATCAATTTGCTGGACAGGCGATTTCACCGAGTGGTTCAATGGAGAAGCTAAGTGCTCCTTATAAGGAAATTTCATTTAAGAGTTATTCGAATGATTATGAATCTGAGACGCTTCCGATTCCGGTTCACATTCAGTGGAACCGAGATCAAGAAGAGACAATCTATGTGGAGTAAAATAAACAAAGATGACCGACTATATATGGGTCGATATTTTGCATCCAAGGAGGTGTGCTGTCAATTGCTTCGACATCGTTTTGAACAATGGGTCAAGCGTCGAGCAGTTACGCTGCAAACCGAGCAGATTAGGACGGAACAGGTCCAAAAGGATAATGTAGATGAACGACTCATACTTGATCCTTCCACGGGATTCAGGCATGAGTCGAGACTTGCTATGGGTCAAGTGACTGTCTGGGAATCGAGACAGATGGAGTATGAGGTTTTGAATATTGAGTCGGAAGAACTGATTTTGTGGAAGTATGTGGAGAAGCGTGACCATGATCATGAAGTTGACTTCGATGAGCTCTTGCAGGAATATTTCCAAGCATTGAAGTCGGGGTGCAAACCCTAAATGTAGTGGGGAAAGTGACATAGTGAGCTTACTTTTCGAGCTTCCATTTACATCAACTCTGTAGTTGATTACACTTGAGGTATCGTAACTTGTTTACGCAAATTAATATCATCAGGAGGAATCCATCCATGCATCAAACTGAACATATTCAAGAAGCTAGAGATTACATATTAAGCAGAACCAGCTCCAAGCCAACTGTAGGTATGATACTCGGTTCAGGACTGGGCGCTCTCGCTGATGAAATTCAGAACGCAACGGTCATTCCGTATAGTGAAATCCCATACTTTGCTAAATCCGAGGCTGTGGGTCATGCCAACGAACTGGTCATTGGAGAACTGATGGGCAAAACCGTTGTTGCGATGAAGGGACGTCTTCATTATTATGAAGGCTTTACACTGGAGGAAGTGACGTTCCCGGTACGTATGATGAAAGCATTAGGTGTAGAGCAATTGATTATCACCAATGCTTGCGGCGCGATCAATACAAGCTTCGAACCCGGTCAGCTTATGATTATTACAGATCATATTAACCTGGTAGGTAACAACCCACTGATGGGGCCAAACAATCCGGAACTGGGCACACGTTTCCCAGATTTGTCCCAAGTGTACAACCCGGAATTGCGTAGTATTGCGCTGCGTGTCGCAGATGAGCAGAAGGTTAGCTTGCAGCAAGGCGTCTATGCTTGGTGGAGTGGTCCAGCCTATGAGACCCCAGCGGAGATTCGCATGATCCGTACGATGGGTGCAGATGCAGTAGGCATGTCGACTGTACCTGAAGCCATTATTGCGGTTCATGGGGCATGAAAGTGTTGGGTATTTCATGTCTTACTAATATGGCCTGCGGTATTTTGGATCAGCCGCTTAATCACGAAGAAGTCATCGAAGTTGCTGCCAAAGTAAAAACAACGTTCACGGGACTTGTCAAAGGTATTCTGCAAGAGATGTAATCGGAAGAGCTGCATCTCTCCCAATATTGTAAGTTGGTGATTATAAGGGCATTGTCCAAGATGGAGTGAATCTGTCTGGGCAATGCTTTTATGTGCATATTTTTATTGAAAAAAGTTTACATAAATGATGAGTCCATTTGCATAGCAAAATGAGCGGAAGTTCACTCGTGTTTTCACTTCTCCTATTGTACAGTTGTAGGATATGGGAACGTGAAGATCCATGAAAGTGAGGTATCTTAAGTGCAGAACATTAGAAGAACGAAGCAGATTGAAGGCACAACAACACCTGGCATCATACATAATGGCGGACATCATTTTCTCATACCCGTGCAGATTTATGAAGACGGCATGATTAATTGCTGGGAACTGGTTGATCTGAAAGAGCTGAAGCAGAAAATTGAGGAGTATTGGTTAGGCCCTGATGTACCTGTTGGAGAGACGATCTCCATCCATGGATTAGGTGCTTACCGAGTGCAGCAAGCGAACTGGACGCATAACAATAGCAGTTATTATGAACATATTGAGCGTAAGATCAGAGCGCTTAATCCCGAATTTCGTAATATATTCGAAGTCACACCACGTCTACAACAACTGAAGGAGAATAGAAGGGTGTCACCTTCGCCGCAAGCCGTTGATTTTGCAGTAGTGCAGGAACTGTTCTATGAGACGATTCAAGGCGATGGCTTCTCTATTTTCATGAAATACGAAGGGCAGCATTACCTGGTTCATCTGGTGGTATATGAGAATGGTAAGGTGGTGATCTATCAGTTACCTAATCATGTCGAGATGGCTATAGACGAATTGGCAGCGTGGTTTCAGGATGGAACCTTCTTTACAACGATTGATCGCCCGGTAGCTATACGAATACTGGATCTGGGAGAAGTGACGTTCTCAGAAGAGCAATATGCCGAGAATGTTGAGGATAAGTACCAGGAACTGCTGGATATGTATAAGAAACTGACGGGAGAACAAACAACGTTTGAAGCGTGTCGACATGCCTACCACATGTATCTGGAAGATCCGAGTGAATTCAACCGAGCTGTGCTGAAGGAAAAATATGAACGGGTACCCGAGCACCAACGGATGTATTTGGGCGATATGGATAGCCGAGATATGGATTATCAGCGAATTATATATTCGCCAGAGGAGAAGCGAGAAGTATAGCCTTTGCGTCTCAGGTAGAGGTGACCCAATCATAAGGAGGATGAGGTGGAATGAGTAGACAAGCTGAGCAATCATGGCAACGTATCATTGCCAAAGGGACGAGCGTTGATCCAGGCTTTGAAGTGGCACTTCATCTCCAGCCGGGAGCGAAGGAGGAAGATTTTCGCTCTGTAGAGCACGAGTTGGGTGTGATATTACCTGAAGAGATGAAGGCATTATATCGTATCCATGATGGACAGATATGGGATATCGGCGGTGCTGCTTTTGTCCGAAATCTAACGTTAACCCCTCTTGTGCAAGTGAAGGAGAATTGGGCTTTTCTTCAGGAAGAGTTTGAACCCGATGAGTTGGAACCTGACATTGATGATGAGATTAAACCATTGCTCTGGAACGCCAAATGGATTCCTATTGCCGAGAATGGTGGGGGAGATTATCTATGTCTGGACACGGATCCTGCATCTTCAGGAAATGTGGGTCAAGTCCTGTATTTTTGGCATGATTGGGGGAAACGTTCTGTGGAGGCTTCGGGGTTATTTGCGTTTTTGGAGCTATGTATAGAGGAAGAGGCCGACGATTAGAAACCTCGGGCGTGCACCAATTTGAAACAACGAAAAACAAAAGTACCAAAACAAAACATAAAAAGACCAAAACACTTAAAGCGTCGTCCTTGGAAGGAAACGTTTAAGTGTTTTTTTTTTTTTGATGTTTTTATTACCTTGTTATATGAATTTCATTCAAAGACTTATGTTGTAGATCAGAGAGATCACCGTTCAAATGTTTCAGGTTCGGGAGAAACGCCGCAGCGATCGAACAGATGAAAGGGAGAAGTCCTAGAGACACAAATAGGGAGGATAGACCATACCTTTCTGCAACGGCCGCACCTGCAAAAGCACCTATGGGTTGAAGTCCACCACCAATTAAGAAACGAATAGAATTGACTCGACCTTGCATGGAACTAGGTACAAGTGTACCGTGTAACGAAGAGCTGAGAGAGCCGAAGAAAGGACCAGCTAATCCTGCGATACATAAGGCAATAAGTGCAAATGGATAACTTGGAAATAACCCCAATAAGGCATTACAGAGTCCAATAGCAGCTAGGCTGCACAGCATGACGGTTCGTCTTTTCTTGATCTCACCGATCCATGAGATTATGGCTAGACCCACTAGGGTACCAAATGCTGAAGCAGTGGTAAGGGTCCCCATAGCGGCAGCATCTCGGTGTAGCACTTCGCGGACAAAAGGTATCATCATCGTCCAGATGGCGACCGACGACATGTTGCTGATGGAAACCATAATCATGATCGAGAGCATCGCTGGGAATCTCCGATAGAATGAGAAGCCTTCTCTAATATCCCGAACATAAGCTTGAAGTGAGAAGGTGGCTCGTGATGATGTTGGCTTCTGCATAGTGGGTAGATAAAGCAGTGCAGTAATTGCTGCAATGTAACATATAGCATTGATACCAAGCGTAGGCAACGCACCAGCAGCTGCCGTTAGCGCACCGGCGATGGCTGGCCCAAGCAAAGCAGCGGCGTTACGACAACCATCAATGATTGCAAATGCCCGTAACAGTTTATGTTCACCAGCGACACCCGGTACAACAGCCATGGCTGTGGGCATAAATAGAGCGGAGCAGGCTCCACTGAGCGCTGCGGCAACGAACAGATGCCAGAGTTGCAATTGTCCTGTAATCCCCATACTCAGTGGAAGCAAAAGAGCCAAAAGCCTTACTGAGGCTAGTCCAGCCATAAACTTTCCACGATGCAGAAGGTCGGATAAGGGCGACCCAAGCAGCCTGAAGGTCACCTCGGGAATGCTGAAACTGAGTGCCATAGCCCCCATAGCAAGCTTCGAGGCAGTTAACTCATAGACCAGCCATTCCATAGCCAACAGGCCAAATACGTCACCTAGTGAACTAAGTGTAACGGTAGCTAATAAGCCATAGTAACTACGTTTGAGCATAGAGGTTCCTCCGCAGCATAATATCATGCAATTTGTACAGAGGGAGTTGCTTGATTTCAACTTTCAATATAAGCTCCAATCTGCTGTGGCAGGCTGTTCAAAGCGTCCAAGCGCAGACTATATTCCGTGTTCTTCTGATCATAATGTACGATAATTAGTCCGGCTGCTCGCAAGGCAATGAGATGGTAGTGTATCGTGCTCTTCGATAGTCCTACCTCACGTACGATCTCAGTAAAGGTCAATTGTTGACCAGCGAGTAATCGTAAAATGAACAGTCTAGTTTCATCCGATAGCGCACGGGTTAAGCGCAGTAATCCAGGGTTCGGTCTTCCCGGTTCAGTGGGAAGGACGTCACAAGAGTAACTGGTGAAGATGATCTCGTCAAAGATCGATGACGTGACAAATGGACGCGCATGGTATTGAGGGATAAGAATGACCTTTTTCAGCACGTCGTTAGGATAGATTCGCATGCCCTGTGTGGCTTGCTCGAAGACCTCTGGGTCATTTTCTCCCTGCAAACTGGCACGTCTAGTCATTGCTTCATGCGAGAGACCATCGATAATTGCCGGATTAATGTTCTTAAAGTATTGTTCATCCCATTCACGTATCGTTTCAGATGTCCTACTGCGAAGATCGGGCAGATTAGAAGGTACAGACAATTTTAAGCCAGCAGCGATATCATACAATTGTCCTGTAGACAAATCTTCAAGCCAATCCAAAAAACTATTGACCGAGCGATCCCCAGGGCAATGCCATATAAATGGCGCAAGACTGAAGTTATCCGTGGCTTTCATCGTATCTCGCATGTTTTGCAGCTTGGCTGGTGCAAATTGATCCTGTACATCACGAATCCACTGTTTACCCGCATCGAGAGCCGAATGATTCTGTTTGCCCATAAAAGCGGACAGACTGCTTACACATTCATAAATGGGTGCAAAATCAACCTCTACTTGGTAGTTCATAATTGTGCTTCCTTTCCTTTCAGTATGTAATCTATCTTTTTTTTGTTCTATATTTATAGAACTAGTAATTTGTTTTATTATATACGAACTATTATGTTTGTTACAACACAAATATTTCAACGGTTCTCTCCCACATTTTCCTACGTAAATGAAGAGTACTTTACTTACGAGAAGCAGCTTAATGGGAATACTTGTAGTTCATTCAATGACTTTGTTGTCCTAGTAAGCAAAAAAATGAAGGTAACTTTGTTTTCAAAGATGTATAGTGAGGTTCTAGAGAGGGGTGTTGAGGTGGTTCCAGTTACGATGCGACAATCACATCAGGAAGACCAGGAACAGCTTGCAGAATTAAGAGCCTTAGTTCTGTACGATGATCTAACGCGATTAGGGAGGTATGATGAGGTGAGGGTACGTGAACGTTTCCGTACAACATTCGACCCCGCCTATACGTGGATTATTGAAGCTGAAGGCTCTATGGTGGGATGTATTGCATTTAAGCCTAGAGCAGAGGAATATTTGTTAGAACATTTTTATATTCATCCAGACCATCAGGGCAAACGAATTGGAACGCAGGTGCTGAACATGTTACTGGATCGGGAAGAGATTCGGGGCAAACGAGTTACCTTAAATGTGCTGCAAGGAAGTCCAGCGCGGCGATTGTATGAGCGTCTAGGGTTTGTTCTGGATACGGAAGATGAGGTTGATGTGTTTATGTCCAAGCTAGTTCCACAGGAGTCTAACCATAATCATTAAATATGTTAAACAGAACATAGATCCATTCATTTAATTGTTGAATGGGTCTATTGAACTTTTCTATTATACATTCACGGTGAGATATTCTAATATACTCTATAACCTACTTTTTATATAGGAATTATTGAATATGAGGAATGTCGATGGTTCATTGGAAACGGAATCTGTATATTCTGTGGCTGGGCTTGTTCTTCAATCATATGGCATACACCTTATCTGTCCCGTTCTTTCCACTGTTTCTGCAAAATGATCTTGGCATCCATCAGGGGGTGGAGGTCTGGGCTGGCATCGCCATTTCCATTAGCTTTCTGATCAGTGGACTCTGTGCCCCGTTCTGGGGATCACTAGCGGACAGGTACGGTAGCAAGCTGATGCTGATTCGCTCAGGGGTCGGTCTGGCGATTGCACATTTAGCCAACTATTGGGTATACGATCCCTTTACCTTTATTGCTGTTCGGGTCTTCCAGGGACTAATGGCTGGCTTCAATCCGGCATCGCTTACGCTGGTTGGTACCAACACGCCAGAGAAACATGTGGGTTATGCACTAGGAGTCATCTCAACAGCTACAGCTGCTGGAAGCATTCTTGGTCCGCTGGCAGGTGGAATTCTTAGTCAATGGGTAGGTCTACGTGGCTGCTTCATTGCCTCAGGGATCATTACACTGCTATCTGCTCTCATGGTGCTGGGTGTCAAGGAATCACGTGAGCCTCGTAATATCGCTCGTTCCAGCATTCTAGATGACGTGAAGCAAGCAGCGAGCACACCAGGTCTTATGCGAATCTATGGGTTGATTTTGCTCGTCTCCACTTCAGTGTTAATTATTGAACCTGTGCTGACGCTGTACGTTGTGCAGATAGGTGGGGATGTCAGCCGTGCGACACTTAGTGCGGGAATTGTCTTCTCCGCGATCGGCATAGCAACGGTGATTATGGGGCCTCGTTGGGGACGGATTGGTGGAAGGATCGGATATGAGAAAACGTTGTTTATCGGTCTACTGGGTGGAGGCATCGGTAGCCTATTGCAGTTGACTGCGACGAATCTCATTTATTTCGGTAGTCTGCGGTTTGTGTATGGGCTTTTCTTCGCGGCTGTGTACCCGGCTCTTAATTCACTCATTATTCAATATGCTGCTAAGGAATTTCGAGGTAGAGCCGTTAGCTTAAGTCAGAGTGCAAGCCAGTTCGGTATTGTCCTAGGACCACTTCTCGGTGGCTTTCTGGGAGGGTGGACAGGTATTCCTTTTATATTCCTACTCACGGGAATTGTACTGCTCACTGCGGCTTGGGTGGTTAGGGCGAAGGAGTTCAAGCAAGGAACTGTTCGGCAGGTTGTGACGAGTGATCGTGAGACAACACTTAACAAATTATAGGGAGGGCTTCGATATGGCGCAAAGACAGTTGAGATTGGGAGCGAATCTAAACGGAGTTGGCAACAGCATTTCATTCTGGAGACATCCGGATATTCCGATTAATGCGAGTGTAAGCCTGGATTTTTATAAAAAACAAGCACTCAAAGCAGAAGAAGGCAAGTTCGATCTGCTTTTTATTGCAGACGGTCTCTTTATTAATGAGAAATCCAATCCTCATTTTCTGAATCGATTTGAGCCTGTAACGCTCTTGTCTGCGCTGGGGGGAGCAACCTCTCACATTGGTCTCGTAGCCACATTGTCGACATCATACAGTGAGCCGTTTACGGTGGCTAGACAGTTTGCTTCACTGGATCACATCAGTCAAGGGCGTGCAGGCTGGAATGTGGTGACTTCACCACTGGAAGGATCTGCCCTCAATTTTGGCAAAGGTGAGCATCCGAATCACGCGTTACGCTATGAGATCGCTGAGGAGCATCTCGAAGTTGTCAAAGGTTTGTGGGATTCCTGGGAGGATGATGCCTTTGTCGGGGATAAGGAGAACGGGGTGTTCTTCGATCCGGCGAAGTTACATACGTTGCATCACAAAGGAAAACACTTCTCTGTTCAAGGTCCGCTGAACGTTGCACGTTCCAAGCAGGGACAACCGGTTATTTTTCAGGCAGGCTCTTCTGAATCCGGTAAGGATCTGGCTGCTCGATCGGCTGATGCAATCTATACGGGACATGAGACGTTAGAAGAAGCGCGCGAGTTCTACCAGGATGTGAAGGCAAGAGCAGCAGCTTATGGACGCAACCCCGAAGAACTGCTAATCTTCCCTGGCATTGGGCCTATCGTAGGCAGAACGGAAGAGGAGGCTGAACGCAAGTATCAAGAGAGTGCTGAACTGGTCAGTATTGATCAGGCGCTGAATTACTTGGGACGGTACTTTGAGCATTATGATTTCTCTCAATTTCCACTGGATGAACCGTTCCCTGATATTGGTGATCTGGGCAGCAACAGCTTCCGCAGTACAACGGACAAAATCAAGCAGCAGGCTCGTGAGCAAGGGCTGAGCCTACGCGAAGTAGCTCTGCTTGCTTCAACGCCAAGAACATCCTTCATCGGCACACCCGAGCAAATCGCTGACCAAATTCAGGAATGGTTCGAAGGTGGCGCGGCGGATGGCTTCAACATTCGTACCGTTGTTCCAAATGGCTTGGCGGATTTCGTGGATCTAGTCGTTCCGGTATTACAAGAGCGGGGCTTATTCCGCACAGAATATGAGCAGGATACATTGCGGGGTAACCTGGGTCTTCCGATTCCACATAATCGATATTCACTTGAAACGGCACAATAAAAGAAAAACCGCTCCAAGGCTGGGAACGGTGAGATGATTAACATGAAAGCTCGATGTTGAATGTTGCATGTTAAAAGCTTGAAATGACCCGTGTGCTAGTGAAATACGTCTTTATTGGTGAGTCATGTTTCTCCGATACTGGTATGGCGTGACGCCGTACTCCTGTTTGAACAACTGAATGAAATATTGAATCTTACGGTAACCGATCATTTGCGCAATATCAGCTATTCGGAGTTCGGAATCCTGGAGCAGCTGGGAAGCCTTCTCCAACCGTTTTCTCGAAATGTAGTTGGACACGTTCTCTCCCGTCTCTTGTTTGAACAGCTTGGAAAAGTAGACCGGATGAAGATGAGCAACTTTTCCTAATTCATCCAGGCTAAGACCGTGGGAAAGGTGGTCTTCAATGTATCTTCGTACTTTATCAACGATCGTTTGAATGGACATTTGTTTGTTGATACGGATTCTGCTGAATGTATCGATGAGAATTGGCCCGAACTTGTCGGGATCTTGAAGCCGATGGAATATCCAATCGGCTATTTTTGTTGTATCCTGATTTTTGTCCTTAAGATAGATCGACGTGATGATCTCCATTAGATAGATTCGTTTATGTTTTCTATCAGCGATTCGCTCATACGTATGTATGATATTGCCCATCGATTCCGAATCACTTTCCACCGAAGAAAGGGCCCCTAACCCAACAAAATCGCTAGAGCTAACGTCTTCATTCAGGAAAAAACGATAGAATTGTTCCCGTGTCTCATTCCGGTTGGTCAATGCGAACGGTGAGGACATGATCGCTTGCTTCAACTCGGTAGCGAGTCTTCGTGCTGCTTCTTCGGGTATACAGGCGACCAGATGTGATCCTGAAGTCCAAACGAATGGATTAGATGGTTCGGCAACAGTGTGCCTGATACGTGCTACATCTGCTTCCGTGTAATGCTCAAGCTTGAAGTAGCAATAACGAGTTTCTCCTAAACATGCTGTGTATACATCATACTCTTCCTTTAAAGTTTCGTTCTGAGAAAGTAGCGAGAGTAGATAGCCCATACCATTGAAGTGTTCCCAATTGACGGCGTGAACAGGGCGTGATTTCTGAATTTTTTGAATGGCTTTGGACATCGCTTTCTCCACGTCGTCTTTATCAACTGGTTTAAGTAAATAGTCCAAAGCCCCGAGACGGATTCCTTGCTGTGCATAATCAAACTCGGAATATCCGGAGAGGATGATGACTTTGGTTGCCAAGTTGTTCTGATGAATGTGGTGCAGCAGATCGATTCCCGAAACCTCAGGCATGCGAATGTCCGTAATCAAAACGTCGATCGTACTTCCATTCAACATTTCTCTCGCTTCAATGGAATTGGTCGTTGTCTCAATCTGATGAATACCGAAGGAACGCCAATCCACCAAATGCTTCATATACTCCACGACATAATGCCCATCATCAACAATTAACAGCTTCATATGCTCTCTCCTTTCTCTGTCGGAACGTGAATCATCAGCAGGACAGATAGTCCGCCCCAGTCATTGGTTGAAAATGCTAGCCCACTACGCTCGCCATACGTATTTTTGAGACGCCGATTAACATTCCACAGACCCACACCTCGGGTTCCTTCAGGCGGGGTGTCACTATCAAGCTGTCCCTCCACCTTTCGGATTTCATCCGGTGTAAGACCTTTTCCATCATCCGATACCCGAATGAAAATGACTTCTTCTGCCTGTTTAACATCGATGTTTACCCGGTTGGCTCCCTGTTGCCCTTCAATACCATGCTGAATGGCGTTCTCCACGACAGGCTGGATGATTAGTGGCATGATTGGGAGGGAGGCGAGTTCGGACGGAAGATCGATGGCATACTCTATTTTTTTACTCAGGGTCATGATGATTAAGAAGTGTTCCGCAAACTGCAATTCCTCTTGTAACGTGACTTCATGTTTATCCAGTCTGGTCAAGTAACGATAATATTCAGCGAGATGTTTGCTCATTCGCATGACAGCATCAGGGGAGAATTTGGCTACCGACATAATGAAGAATAAACTGTTGTACAGAAAATGAGGATTAATCTGGGCTTGTAGTTGCTTCAGCTCCGCACTCCTTCTCAATTCCGTCTCGGTCTTCAAGGAGACAAATAGATCCTGAATCTCAGCTACCATGTGATTAAAACTTCGAAACAGGACGTAAAATTCGTTATCCGTATTTTCTGTAATTCGTGTACTATGATTGCCCTGCTCAACCTGCAAGAATTTTCTTTCCATTAAGCGGATATTACGATCGTAATTCCGGTAGAACGTAAAGATGACAATCAGCCCCAGTGTCAGAACGGCTATAATACTGATCAGGAATACCTTTCGATTATGATCAAGTGGTTTAAGGAAATCATTGGTACGTGTATAGGTGATCAGATAGGTGTCGAGCTGTTCAATATAACGGGAAAGCACATAATAGTTTTCGGAATTCGTATGATAATCATATTTTAGTGTGGCTCCTTCTTGCGGTAATAGAAGATCTGAAATCGCTTTCAATAGATCGTTATCTACTTCCTTCTCGTCCCATAATCGGTGGTCGTCAAACCATAGAAAAGCGTTCGAGCTATCATTGTTAACAGCCTTCTGAAGCAGGCTCTTCAGGTAATCATTGTTCAGCTTAACGCCAACAACATATTGAACGGGCTTCAATTGCTCGGATTTTTGGATATAAGGGTAGGCTGCAAAATAATACAAGCTATCATCGATAATACGCCAGCCGGCTCGCTGAATCTCGTTAAATGGAAGTCGCGCCTCCAGCGAATTGCTGGTAGACAGAAACGTTCCTTCATTTTTCCAATAGATCCCGATAGATTCAATGGAACGGCTAGACAGAAGGGTTTGGCGTAAGCGATCAACAATGTCATTTTTCTTCATCTGGGAATCGTAATTACTCAGCTCCAGCACTTGCCTCTGATAAAACCTGACGTCACTGTCAGCTGCAAACTGAACCCCGTACATGTTAGCCTCATACATAATTCCATCCAGAATGCCCTTTACATAATCAAGCTGGTTCTTGGAGGCTGTGATCAAATTTTCCTCCAAAGTCTTCGAACTCAATCGATTCATCACGAAGAATAAACTCAGTGTTAATAACAGAAAAAAACAAAGAAATAGATAAAACGTTTCATGTACATTTTTCTAATCATGTGTATTCCTTTCCTACACGTATAACTTAAAGTGCGACGGATTGCAATTTCATTTTCATCATAAGCCAATCTGGATCAAAGCGGAAGAGTGATCGGACTTTAAAATGAAAGCGGTTTAAAAGTGATTCAGATTGAGGTTATGATCTTCACATTTTGGCATTTTGACATGAAAGCGCTTTTGTTAAGCTTACATTACGAGGACGCGTCCCCAGAGCCATCACAGAGGAGGTATGCACCATTAATGAGATTGGTTCCGTAAAAACAGGCTCGAATATAACGCCCAGGGTGTCCCGGCGAACGCCTTGGAAAAAGGAATTGAAGAAGAGCTGGCCACTGTATGTATTGTGTGTTCCCGCGTTCGTATTTGTTTGTATCTTTTCATATGGTCCGATGGTTGGTCTGCTTATGGCTTTTCAGGATTACAAACCATGGCTCGGGATCTCAGGTTCCCGTTGGATCGGGCTGGACAATTTCGAAAGGATCTTCCGGTATGACGAAGCAACGCAAGCCATTATCAATACGTTAATTATCGCCGTTTCCAAAATTATCGTGGGTATTATCGTTCCGATCATCATGGCTATTTTGCTGAGCGAGCTGCGGAATGTTGGCATTAAGAAAAGTGTGCAGACACTCGTTTATCTGCCTCATTTCTTGTCATGGGTTACGGTTGCAGGGCTCATGATTAACATCCTTGGATTGGATGGCGGTATTAACCAAGTGTTGACTCAGCTGTTCGGTATCTCTCCCATTTATTTTCTGGGTGATCCAGATCTCTTCAGATATACGGTGGTGGTCAGCGATGTATGGAAAAGCTTCGGGTTTGGCATGATCGTCTATCTGGCGACCATTGCAGGCATCAATCCTTCGTATTATGAGGCGGCCGAAATTGATGGTGCGACACGTCGCCAGCAAATTTTATACGTTACCCTGCCAAGTATGTTGCCAATGATTATTGTCATTTCTACGCTCAGTCTGGGAAATATTCTGGACGCAGGGTTTGATCAGGTATTCAACCTCTACAACCCACTTGTCTACAGTACGGGAGATATTATTGACACCTATGTTTATCGTTCTTCCTTGTTGAATGGGCAATACGGATTCGGTACAGCGGTAGGGTTGTTCAAATCGGGGATCAGTCTAATCTTGATCGTCGTATCCTATAGGCTGGCCTATAAGTATGCCAACTACAAAATATTTTAACAGGGAGGGAGGGGCAGCATGTACCATAAGACGACAGGGTATAGAGTTTTCTCCGTATTCAATTATGCATTTATGATCTTGGCTGGACTGGTGTGTTTTCTTCCACTGCTTCATTTGCTCGCGCAATCCCTCAGTAGTAAAGCGGCAGTAAGCGGTAATCTGGTATCATTTTGGCCAGTCGGCTTCAATACGGACGCTTATGTCAAAACGTTTAGCAATTCCAAT
Organism: Paenibacillus sp. DCT19; assembly: GCF_003268635.1. Lineage (NCBI taxonomy): Bacteria > Bacillati > Bacillota > Bacilli > Caryophanales > Paenibacillaceae > Paenibacillus > Paenibacillus sp. DCT19. The sequence continues at coordinate 4,940,707 of NZ_CP029639.1, read as the reverse complement.
TTTATCAGTTCCATGTGGACTTCGATTCTTCGAACGGTTCTCGGAACATCCATCAGCATGTTTATTCTTACTTGCGCAGGATATGCGCTGTCCAAGGAATTCCGGGGACGCAACGCGCTGATGTGGTTTTTTATCTTCACGATGCTCTTCTCTGGGGGATTAATTCCGTCTTATATTTTGGTCACAGGTCTTGGCTTGAAGGATACCATCTGGGCGTTGGTCTTGCCAGGAGCTTTTGGAGCGTATAATCTGATTCTTCTTGTTAACTTCTTCAAAACGATTCCGAAAGCGCTGGAAGAAGCAGCATTTATCGATGGAGCTTCCTTTTTTGCAATCCTTAGCAAAATTTATTTACCGTTGTCTCTACCAGGCATAGCTACGGTATCCTTGTTTATTATGGTGGGGCACTGGAACTCCTGGTTTGACGGTATATTGTACATGTCGGATGCGAGTAAGTATCCGCTGGCTTCTTTCCTACAGACCGTAGTGGTGCAGAGCAACATGCAGAACATGGCGATGAGCCAGTCGGAAGTAGAAGCGATGTCGGAACAGAGCATCAAGGCAGCCCAAATTTTCGTGAGCACACTGCCGATTATTATGGTCTATCCTTTTTTACAACGATATTTCGTGAAGGGAATTGTGCTGGGGGCTGTCAAAGAGTAAGAAGAGGTACAAGAGGTAAGTATATGTTCGGGATTCATGCTTACATGGTCTGGATTCCATAGTATTCATAGCAACACCAGTCGAGCAGAGGGGAATAGTTCCGTGAACAGAAAAAATGTGATGTGGAAAATGTTAAGTACAATCATGTTGTCAGCACTTGTTGTCGCTGGTTGTAGCAGTGGAGAGAGCAATAACGTTGCTACGCCAGAATCCGTGCTGAAGGATGGAAAGTATGATCCGCCATTGACCATGACGATTGCCAAACAACAGGATGAGAATTCGGGCAAATACATCAACGGCGAAAGCCTGAATGACAATGTGTTAACTCGCTGGGGAGAGGAAAAGCTCGGCATTAAGATCGAAACTACGCTGCTTGGGGGTGATGCTTCACAATATAATACCAAGTTACGGCTTGCACTAACGGGTTCAGAGAAGCTGCCAGACGTTCTACCGGTCTATGACACAATGCTGATTAACGACTTGATCGAATCTGGACAGGTAAAGGAAATTACGGAAGATATCGCAACATACATGCCTGACCGCATCAAGGAAATTTACAAACAATATCCATCGACCTTCAATCCGGTTGTTCGCGACGGCAAAGTGTATGGTATGGCGATTGCGCCAAATCTCACAGAAGGTGAAGTCATGTTGATTCGCCAAGATTGGCTCGACAAACTGCAATTGAAAGCGCCAACAACACTGGAGGAGTTCGAGCAAGTTATTGCGGCATTTACGAATGATGACCCGGATGGTAATGGCAAGCAGGATACATATGGCTTTACTTTCTCGGGGAAAGATTCGTACAACACAGGCTGGGTGAGTGATCCGGTCATGATTTTCAGTGCATATACAGGTAAACATCTTCCAAGACAATGGGTTAATGATAATGGCAAACTGACCTATGGATCGGTCGCTCCAGGCAACAAGGAGGCACTTGGCAAGCTGCGTGATTGGTACGCTAAAGGATATTTGAACAAAGAGCTGGCTACGCAGGGAGCATGGGACGCTTTGTCAGACTTTACGGAAGGCAAGGCAGGCATTATCGTCGGTCGACCTTGGTTATACGGCAGTGTGAAGGATGTGGAGAAAAATATTGAGGGTGCCAAAGTTGTTCCCTATCCAACCATCCAAGGTGTGAACGGGGATAGAACCTATCAGACTGCTCAATTGAACGATGGCGTATTTATGTTTAACAAAGACTTTCAGAACATGGAAGCTTTCTTCCTGTACTACGATAAAATGTACGATGCGGCGTTTGGCACAGGAGAATTTAAATACGGCTACGCGCAGGGATATGACTACGATATCGTCAACGAAGAAGTCATTTTTGACCCACAGCAATTCAATACACCGTTAGAAGCCGTGCAAGGGGTCGGGAAAATGGCCTTTACGAAAAACACACCAAGCGTCGACGGCCCTGGTCAGTCTTACTATGATCTGGCTAATGGCGTAGAACCGGATACAGGTGTTCTTCTCCAGAGTGCTTCAAGGGATCAAACGACCAAAGACGGATATCGAATCTCTTATGAGAACCGGGATTCCTTGATACCCAATGATTTTAACGGGCCACCTACACCAACAATGCAAAATATATGGGAACAGTTGACCACGATGGAACAGGAGATATTCACCAAAATCATTTATGGCAATGAACCGCTCGAAGCGTTCGATACCTTTGTTAAGCAATGGCATGAGAAGGGCGGCGATGAAGTAACCGAGGAAGTCAACGATTGGTACAATCAAGCGAGCAAGACAGATGTCATGGCATTGATGAATCTGAAATAATAAGGAGATGACTCAGCGTGATGATAAAAAAATCAAGAATAGCAATCATTGTTGCATTTCTATTGCTGGCATACCATTTCTCTGCTGTTGTACCAACCACTCAAGCTGCGGGTGATGAGACGAATATTGCTGCAACGCTGTTTGTACTAAAGAACGAATCTGAGGTGAACAATGCCAAGATCCACTGGGCGCCTGTTGACGGAGCAACCGGGTACGAATTGCTTCGATCCGAGAACAATGGAGCTTATGAGTTATTACAGACCTTAACCGGGACAACAACAGATGATTATGGTCTTCAACTAGGTAGCACATACACCTATCAAGTGAAGGCATATGGGGGAAGCTCCGTGATAACATCCGCGGTTTCACCCGAATATACGCCATATGTGCTTCCAGCGAATCTTACGACGTTTGATAACACCACTAAGTCAACGCTGAACCTGCCGAATGAGCTGAAAGTCGGGGATACCTACTACAGATTCAACTTTGTGCAAAAGCCTACAGGTGGATTCGGTCAGATGATCCAACAGACGTCAACCGATGATATTACCTATGGTAACGATAAAGTAGTGTTATCTTATACCGATCATCCAGACTTAGCGGATAGCAAATTTGAAGGCATCAATATTTTATATCATGAGTCCACCAATCAGTTTGTATTTTGGGCTCACTATGAGAACAGCACAGACTATACACTTGCCAGAGTGTCGGTGGCATCTGCCACGCCTGGAGAAGATTTTACATTTCATAAGAGCTTCCGACCAGGTGGAAATGAATCCAGAGATATCTCTATTTTCAAAGATGATGATGGGACAGCGTACTTGATCTCAACGGCGAATAATAATTCGGATACGATATTGTATCAGTTAACCTCCGATTGGCTAGATGTCGATCATCAAGTGTCTACTATTTATCAGAACCAGCACCGGGAACTGCCCAAGGTAATCAAGAAAGACGGTATCTATTATTTATTTTCCTCCCAAGCTGCGGGCTGGTATCCAAGCATACCGATGTACTCATCTGCCACAAGCCTCGATGGACAGTGGTCTGAACTACGCGTAATTGGCAATACCTCGACCTTCTCGGCACAGTCTGGCTCAGTTATGCGGGTAACGCCAGATACAGGTGACAATGTTGTGATGGTTGCATATCGCTGGATGTTCGGATGGGCAGGCACGCAAAATGGAACCACAGAGGAACGATTGTTACCTGTTTGGTTCTCTAATGGATACGCATTCTATGATTATTTTGATCAGGTTCTCTACGATACGGACAATGATGTCGTCGTGCCTGTACAGCATGGAAAACTGCTGTCACAAGGGAAAGAGGCAACCGCACAAACGGCTACAGGAACGAGACCAGCAAGTTACGCCAATGATGGCAGCTATCAAACCGAATGGGTGGGTACTAGCGTTGCGTGGCCACATTGGTGGAAGGTAGATCTCGGATCAGAACAGCAGATTAATAATGTACAGATTTCGTGGTGGATGCAAAAGGGCTCCGAAGGATTCTATAAATATAAAATCGAGACGAGCAACGATAATGTGAATTGGACTGTTGCATTGGATCGAACGGATAATAAATCCTACGGATTTACTTCGGACACCCTCTCTAGCACGGCTAGATATGTGCGAATCAATATGCAGGGTGCTACGCTTCACAATAATCCTAACAACTGGTACACACCAAGACTATGGGAAGTCAAAGTGTTTGGAGAGGACATCGAGTAATCCTGTGAGTCAGTCACCTGATTAACGATGTACTAATTAATGATGTTTTCCAATCGTGAATGACAACAGAAGAGAGGTAACGTCATGAAGACAACATTAGTCAACGGTAGTCTCTGGAATGATGTCAACGGTGAACCCATTCATGCTCATGGTGGGCATATGTTATATCATGAAGGTTACTATTATTGGTACGGTGAAGACCGAAGAGATGATAACTATGTGAGTTGTTACCGATCCAAGGATCTATTCCAGTGGGAGTTTCGGAATCACATCCTGACGACTTCGACTCCCACGGCATCCATTCGAGTCCGCACCAAGCTGGAATTAGTGAATGATGAGGGTGGGAAGGTAAACCTTGAGCGTCCCAAAGTTCTGTTTAATTCCGTGACTAAGAAATTTGTGCTCTGGGTGCACTATGAAAATGGAAAGAACTACAATGACGCGGCATGTGCTGTAGCCACCTCTGATTATCCGGATCGTCAATTTGTCTATCATGGCAGTTTCAATCCTTACGGGTATATGTCGAGAGACTGCACACTCTTCCAGGATAATGATGGAACAGCCTATTTTATCTCAGCTGCCAGAGACAATGCGGATCTGCATATCTATCGTCTTCAGGAAGATTATCTGAATGTGGAACGTTTAGTTTCGAAGCTGTGGCAGGGAGAATATCGGGAAGCCCCAGCCGTGTTCAAGCGAAATGAGAAGTATTATATGGTTACCTCTTTTTGCACAGGATGGAATCCGAACCAAGGGAAATATGCAATCGCGGATTCAATGCAAGGTTCGTGGAGCATGCTCCATGACTTCGGTGATGAGACGACGTATCGTACACAGCCGGCTTTTGTACTGAAGCGATCAGCGCAGGAGTACCTTTATTTTTCGGATCGCTGGAATGGGTCGGATTATTTTCAGTCCAGTTATGTCGTGTTACCTATTGAGTTCAATGACGCTGTGCCCGTTCTTAACGAGTATGCTACGTTGACCTTGGATGGAGAGACGGATTCAATCCTGTTTGCAAAATAGGTTATACCGTACCTTCTGAGCCAGTCTGCTCATTCATATCCAATGCTATATAAATTGAACTAAACATTTACACGGAAACGGAGAGGACAGAAATAACCTGAAGAAGCGGAGCGGTCGCCTGAAAGCTTTCTGCAAGAAAGCTACATCGGAAGCATAAGCTATCCCCGGATTTTCCCCTTAAAGAGGGAATCAAAAAAATCTGGGGATAACAGCGATCGTAAGGTTGTTCTGTCATTGGAGTGGCAAGTGTAAATATTCTTTAGTTCAAGTTATATAGATCGCTCTGCGAGTCGTTCCATGACTTGCAGAGCTTTTACGAGTTCTGGCGCGAGCGAGTGGGCTGGATGCTTATACCGCATGTTAATTATTAAAAGTATCAACCATCCAATTGAAGAACTTCTGCTTTTCTTCATAGTGGGGATAGTGAGCTGACTGCTTGTAAGAAATAAATTCTTTGTGCTCTGCTTCAATGCTGTCGAAGAACAACTGAGCTGCATGGGATGAAGTCATAAAATCGTAATCTCCCATAATGAAATAAAAGGGCAGATCCAGCTTCGTAATTTTGGATGGTAAAGGATGATTCATAGCCTCACCGATCAGCACCTCTTGTGAAAATGTAATTCCTCTATTGTAGCGGATGGCATCAAGCATCGTATATTCACTGCTGAAAGTCATTCCGAAGAAGGTGGCTTCAGGACTGTCGATCAACCTTGAAGCACCACCATATCGCTTCACGATATCACGCGGTACAAAGGCCTTCCCCTGTGTAATGGCTGCATACATCTGCTGCAACTGGTGTACGTCCTCATCATGACCAGCCAATCGGGCTTGTTCCATCACATGATTCCATCCGTCCGTCTCGCTCTGCTGGATATCCGCCATTTGTCCAATCCCGATGTAGGCTTCATATTTGTCCGGTGCTTGCTGTGCAGCAAGCGTGCCGATGTACGTGCCGTAGGAATGACCCATCAAGATCACTTTCTCTTTTCCCAGACGTGTAGTGATGTAATCCGTGATGGCTAGTGCATCCTGTACTAACAAGTTAGCGGAGAGATTGGAGTAGTCTTCAAAAAAATGATAGGACTTGCCACTTGCTCTCTGATCATAGTTGACTATCGTAAATCTCGTTTCTAATAGATCCTGAACCTCCTTAGCATAAGGAATCTCAGATGCACCAGGTCCACCATGGATATATAGAATAACCGGATTATTCAGATCCTGGCCCCGGATCATGATCTCATGATCTGTGCCATTGATGTTCACTTGCTCTAGTATATGGATACTGTTAGAACCTTCTATGGAGGATGTCCATGTTGGAAAATAAAGAACGGTAATACTGAGTGCCAACACTGTAATACTCAAGCATAACAACATCGTTTGTTTCACCTTTTTCATAGGGGATGTACCTTTCTACTTCAAAGTTATCCATGTGTTAGTTGCTCATGAATGTATACCCTTATGTTACTTGATCGGTGATCATTTCAAATCGTACGCTGGTGTGACATTATCGTCGGTCTTGAGTCTTAGGCGGGATTTTGTCGGATTGTACTGTTGTTAGGTGTTGTGTGGGAGCGATCTGGAGCAATATACGAGGAAATAAATAAGTAGATTAAGCGATTTATGTTGATCGAAAATCAAGAGTTTCGTTAAATGACGATATGAATTTACATTCATATAACAGCGCTTAATGTAGTAAGCGATCGAATTGAGCAAAAGCGACAAATTAATCTAACATATGAAGTGATATTCAACGCTTTTCATGCGTCACAGATCACGTTCTACGCGCTCTTTGGGGTGATATGAAATTATTTACAATTCATGCACAATCCACAGATTTCCTTTTTACAAATCGCTCCTATAATAGCAATCGTACAAGGTGATTTTGAGTAGAAACGTGGAAGTCTGGGGGGATGAGCAAGCTGGTTGTTAACGGTCATTTTGCATCAATTCAATAGGTGATTCTTGCAGCAAATGATGCAAAATGCAGATCCGAGCAATGATATGTAGTACATGAACAGCAGGACACGACAAACAAGGCAAATTATATGGGAAAAGAAGGGTGAACATAGCCAATGTTAATGAAAAAGGCGTTAGTAGTGTCCATGGTAGCCACAGCGTTAGGCACTTCTGTTGTAAGTGCGGTCTCGGCTGCTCCTGCCGTGAAACCTGTCTCCAATGCAGCTCAGATCCAACATTCCACGTTTACCATAAACGGCAGTACCGTCACGATTCGATCGATCGTTAAGAACGGTGAGACGTTGGTATCCCTTCGTGATGTGACCAAAGCCATCGGTGCACAGACAGAGGTACATAACGGAACCACAACGATCAAGTTAAATGAACATACTGTGCAACTTCAACAGAATTCCAAACAGTTCGTAGTTGATGGTACAACAACGAATCTGACACAACCGGTTACCCTGATTGGGGGAACAAGCTACGTAGCACTTCGTCCGCTCATTGCTGGAGTTGGCGGTACTCTCGTGAAGAGAGCGGGTGTACTTGAGGTTAGCACCATCCCATTGTTGGCAGAAGCCGAGAGTCCACGTTTTGCTGGAACGGACAAGCTGATTGTATCCAAAAATGACGACAAGGGCAGATCCGACTATCTCGTGAATGCAACGAACGGTAAATATAAATTGTTGTTCACGACAGACGGCGGATCAGATCTCGTTATCTCCCCGAACGGTGACAAAGCGGTCTATACCAATGCCGAAGGCGCCGTTTACACCATTGACCTCACTACCCAAAATTCAAAATTAATTACGAGTGATAACAGCATCAAGTCCGATCTGGTGTGGGCAGCAGATGGTAGTGCGATTTACTTTTTGCAAGGGGAAAAAGGATCGGTCATTGCCAAGCTGAACCTGGCTGACGGAGCCATTACCAAGCTGGTGGAAGACAAGGTGGATTATAAAGAGAATTTGAACGTTTCCGCAGATGGCAAGAAATTTGTTTATACAGTAACGTCACTTAGCAAAGTCACTTCGGATTCAACGAATGTTGACGAAGATAATGTATCGATTGATTTCTCGTCTGATCAACAGCAAATTTATTCGTATAACATCGGTGATTCAAAACCAGAAGCGGTGAAACTCACAACAACAACGGATGACAAGCTGTTTGTATGGTCTGCAGATGGACAGAAGGCTTATTACGTTAGCGTACCGTCTACAGAGGGTAAGGCAACACTGATGTCTGTTGATTCATCCCAAAAGGTGAGCTTTGTGTATGCAGATTATGACGTAGAGCAAGCGATTTTATCGAACGGAAAATTGGTTGTACTTGCCGCTCAAGATGATAACAACAGCGTGATTTATTCCATCGATACGATCACAGGCAACCAGACGAAGCTATTCACGGTATCCTCGAACGTATCCTCCATTGCGGTTGTTGGATCTCAGATTGCAGTGGTGGAGAATGGTCAGGTGCTGGTGAGTTCAGGACAGGGCTGGAGAGCTGTAACAAAGTAAGACTTGAAAAAATCAAATATTAACAATGCTTGTTAAATTGAGAGGAGCTTATTTTCCCATGAAAAAATGGATCAAACCCTTCACAGCAATGCTTATGGCGGTATCACTAATTGGTGGACTTGGTTGCGCTACGACTGCATCTGCTGCCAAAAGCACGGAGAAAGGCAAAATCGTAATTAACGGTTCCTCGGCGTTGCTGCCACTTACACTTCAAGCTGCTAGTGAATTCAAGAAAGATAACCCAAAGGTCAAAATTTCTGCTTCCGCAGCGGGTTCCATCACAGGCCCTCAATCGGTTCGTAAAGGCATTGCTGATATTGGCGCGGTAGACTGGGATGCTTCCAAGGACGTACCTGGCTTCAAGAAATTTGATGGCTTGGTAGCGAATCCGGTAGCTGTAACAGTGTTCACGGCGGTTGTGAATACGAATGTCGGTGTAAGCAACCTGACAACGAAACAATTGCAGGATATCTTCTCTGGCAAAATTACGAACTGGAAAGAGGTAGGCGGTTCGGATGCAAACATTGTTGTAGTTAACCGCAAATTCGGATCAGGCACACGTGTTAACTTCCAACAAAAAGCACTGGATGGCAAGGATTTCATGAGCAAAGGGGACAACTACAAAGAGGTTGGCTCCAGCGGTGATATGAAAACAACGATTGAAACGACACCTAATGCAATCGGGTATATCGACCTTCCGTATGTAACGAGCAAAATGAAGGCTGTCTCCATTAACGGTGTAGCACCAACAGAGAAAAACGTTCTGAACAAAACGTACAAAGTATGGGGCATTGGATACTATATGACGAAAGGTCAGCCAACAGGAGCAACCAAAGCGTTCATCGAGTATATTCAGAGCAGCAAGTTCCAGAATGGTTCCCTGAAAAAACTGAAATTCATTCCACTCGCAGCTGTTAAATAACTTATAGTGCGTGTTCGTTAATTCCACATTTCATAAGGCAAGGGATAGCCAGCTTCCGCGCGTGGTCGCCAAGCTGGCTTCTCTATGTGAAAGGAAGAGTCCGTCATGATGGATATGAATGCACCTGCCAACAGCTCCGCGCCAAATGAGCTTGGCTCAGGTGTGGGTAAGGCTCCCGGCTCGGGAACACGCTTTGACCGGAAGGCCCGCCTAAGGTGGTCTAACAAACTATTTCGCGTGATCTGTATTAGCAGTGCACTATTGGTATGTCTGATTTTGTTATCAATACTGGTTCTTATGCTTCGGACGGGTGTCCTCACATTTGCAGATGTTTCATTGAAGGAATTCTTCTTCTCCACAAACTGGGACCCCGAAAATGAGCACTATGGCGCGCTGACCTTCATTCTGGGCACGCTGGCTCTGACAGGGCTCACCATGCTGTTTGCCATCCCGATCTCGGTCATCGTTGCAGTATTTCTGGCGGAGATGACTCCGAAATGGCTTCGACAAGTGTTACGTCCTGTGCTGGATCTGCTGGTGGGTATTCCTTCGGTCGTATATGGTTTCCTGGGACTGACGATCCTCATCCCATGGCTTAGAGAGATAAGTGGCAACGATCTCGCCGACGGCCTGCTCGCAGCCTCCATCGTGCTGACCATTATGATTCTGCCTACGATCAGTCGGATTAGTGATGATGCGATATCAGCCGTGCCGAATAAATACAGGGATGCAGCGTATGCGCTAGGTACCAACCGTTTTCAGACGATAACCCGTGTTGTCTTACCAGCTGCGAGAGGTGGGATTACCTATGCGGTCATTCTCGGAATGACTCGTGCCATTGGGGAAACGATGGCTGTGGTGATGGTCATTGGGAATACAGCACAGCTTCCAAACAGTCTGTTTACACCAACATCGGTGTTGACGAGTAATATCGTTATGCAAATTTCAAGTGTAGAGTTCGATTCGACCTGGAATCGGGGTCTGTACATGATGGGCTTTATTTTGCTCGCGATCTCCATATTGATGATTGTTGCCGTAAGAATGTTTCAGAGAAAAGGGGTACAAGGCTCATGAGTATGAGAAAAGAGGTAAGCGCTGGTTCCCCTTATTTATTCAGTAAACGTAGAAAAGCTTCCGTGCTGATGGATCGGCTGTTTACGGGCACGGTCTGGGGCATAGGTATCGCTGTAATCCTATTTATCATTGGACTGCTATTTCTTCTGCTGCAAAAAGGCCTTCCAGAGCTGAGCTGGGACTTCTTATATGGTTTACCAAGTGAGATTGAAGAAGGCGGTGGGATAGGGCCGGCACTATTTAATTCATTCTATGTGCTGATCATCTCGCTGCTCGTCTCTATTCCTATTGGCATGGCAGCCGGAATCTATCTGGCGGAATTCGCTCCGAACAATAGACTCATTGAGTTTGTACGAATCTGTGTGGAGGGATTGTCCTCTGTTCCGTCGATTATTTTTGGATTGTTTGGGATTGCCTTATTTGTGGAGTTCTTCGAAATTGGTCTAACCATCTTGGGTGCAGCGATCAGCCTTGCTTTCTTGAATCTGCCGGTGCTGACGCGGGTGACCGAAGAATCGATTCGAGCGGTTCCGGTAGAACTTCGCAATGCATCGTTTGCACTAGGCTCAACGCATCTACAGACGATTCGTAGCGTATTACTGCCTGTTGCCCTGAACGGGATTATGACAGGGATCTGCCTTACCGCAGGTCGGGCATTCGGTGAGAGTGCCGTTATTATTTTGACCGCAGGCGTGTCCACTTCGGGGAGATGTGGGATTTCAATCTGTTCTCGCCGGGGGAACCCTCGCCGTGCATTTGTGGTATATCCAATCCGAAGCGATTGTACCGGATGCCGAGCTGATTGCACAGAAAACGACGGCTGTACTGATCTTCGTAGCCTTGCTCATTAATATTCTGTTCCGTGTGCCACTGTGGTTGAATGCACGCAAAACTCAAGTCTGAAGCTGTATGCCTAGTCTAATTTGAAGAGGCAATGCGAGGAAGAGCTTATGCTTACGTAAATATTGAATCTAAATGTATAGGTTAATTTACGACAATATCGTTTATCTGGTTTATCCTTCGCATAAGCAATAAAGAACGTAATTCAATTCACCACTGGGAGGGCACCTTGTGCAACCTATTATCGAAATTAATAAGCTGAATTTATATTATGGTACATTCCAAGCGCTTAAAGAGGTTTCGATGGACATCTCGGAACGGGCCATTACTGCATTTATCGGGCCGTCTGGATGTGGGAAGTCCACGCTGCTACGTACGCTCAATCGAATGAATGATCGGATTCCCGGTACACGCATTGAGGGGAAAGTGGCTGTAGGAGGAACTGATATCTACCATGGGGAAGTGCATGTGGAATCCCTTCGCAAAAAAATCGGAATGGTCTTCCAGCAGCCCAATCCTTTCCCAAAATCCATCTACGAGAATGTAGCCTTTGGACCAAAACAACATGGGATTCATGGCAAGAAAAAGCTAGATGAGATCGTTGAACAGAGCCTTCGTTCGGCTGTGTTATGGGATGAAGTGAAGGATAACTTGAAGCGTTCCGCATTAAGTCTATCTGGAGGGCAGCAACAACGTCTCTGTATTGCACGCGCATTGGCGGTAGAGCCGGATATTCTGCTGATGGATGAGGCTACAGCGTCCCTTGATCCCGTCTCAACTTTCAAGATTGAGGAGCTGACACATGAATTGAAGGAACGCTACACCATCGTCATGGTCACCCACAATATGCAGCAAGCAGCGCGGGTATCCCAGCAGACGGTATTTTTCCTCAATGGTGAAGTCGTGGAGTACGGCGCAACTCAAGATCTATTCGCAAGTCCGTCGATTCGCGTACACAGGATTATATTAGTGGTCGATTCGGCTGATCAAGCAAGCGCATTACAAGTTATATTTATGACAGCTATATCAAATATCAGATGCAAGTCTTTCAGAGCTGTTCTGAAAGACTTTTTATTTTCACATTTTCCAAGGAAGTTTCGGAATGTTATAACGCAAAAAGGTTGTATGTTCATACTTAACATAGATCCAGGGCGGTGATGGGGGAGTGTGCAATGCTTTGTATAACGGTATTCCCTCATCGCTGGCGGCATACTCCTCAAGCGTATCCATACCCTCAAAATCAACCTTTCCCTGATAGGATAAAGTCTGACCGTTAAGCGTGACATGAGGTGCGCCTGACAAAACTCTCTTTGCCGTGTTGAAGATGCCGACCTTCCCGGAAGACCATAGGAACAGATCACTTGCAACGAATAAACTTAACACAAGGAGTACAATTGTAATTCCGCGTTTACGTGTGATTTTCATGAACGTAACCTCCACTAACATTCATTCACAAGGTATTTGAGACAGCAGGCCATGTCGTTTGCAGTCTGGCGTAGGCATACTCCCTACCGCTACGCAGTAATTCAACCCACAACCCTTGCAGATATACCCTGAAGAAGGCTATGGAGATCTCTACGGCTGAAGAAGGTACGGGTAAAGAACCCGATCTTTCGTTTTCGAACAGAGTAAACAATAGCTGATCTAGCGATTGCATATAATAGGTGCGCCGTTCATGGATTTGAGCCCGCAGATGTTGCGGCGGATAGAGGCATGTTCGGATGATAAAAGCAACGCTTGATTCCTGCTCATACCGTTCCATATAGTGGGACAAGTAACGAAGTAATACCTCTTGTAGTGACCCTTCATGTCCATGTCTACGTTCCAGCAACTGACGGGCATAGCCTAATTCGGTTTGGAGTGCATCATTCAGAAGATCAAGATATAGTTCGTCTTTACTTGAAAAATAAGTATAAAGTGAGGGTTTCTTAATACCCACCTGAGTCGCAATTTCATGCAAAGAAGTGCCCTCGAAGCCATGCTTGGAAAATAACAGCAGGGAAGCTTCTTTAATTCGATCTAACGTCATCAGATCCCTCCTTTCCAGTGCAAACTCCATACACGAACTCATTGGTTCCATTTACATCCTGTTCTTATTATACAGCTTCATCCACCTTTGCCATGTTCACTGTTGCTGGCTTTACTTTTTTGATGACATAATAAATTAATCCTGCAATGAGCCATCCAGCGCCAAGCAGCAACGAAGATAGATCCAGTAACATGATGAGATAAAATACAAATCCTGCACCGATCAGTGGACATACCAGTCGGACGAACAAGTCCTTTGGCGAGCGCTGCTTTTCACGAATAATATAGTGCGAAATCACGGATAAATTGACAAACAGAAAGGCGGTTAATGCGCCAAAATTAACGAATTTAATGGCTGTTTCAAGGCTGATGAACATGGCAGATAACGAAATAATACTCATCAGAATAATGTTGAAAGTTGGTGTACGATATTTTGGATGAATGGATGCAAACATACGCGGGAGCAAAGAGGTTCTTCCCATCACAAACATCAGACGGGTAACAGTAGTCATGGAAGACATGCCCTGAGCAAGAACGGAGAAAATAATGACAAACGTAAAGATGGAGGCTAGCAAAGGACCACCAATAACTTGCATGAGTTCAAATCCTGCGGAGTCCACATTGCCGGACGTAAACGAAGGGTACATTTGCTGAATCAGAAATGCGGTAACAAAGTACATCAAGCCTGCCATCAACACGATAATAAGGATAGCACGTGGAATCGTCTTTTTGGGTTGCTTGGTCTCTTCAGTCATCGTTGTAATGGAGTCGAAGCCAAGGAATGAGAAGCAAACGAGGGAAGCTCCGGCAAGAATCGTAGAGAATGACACTCCCTCCTGAACAGCCAAAGGGTTCCAGCCTGCGGTGATCCCGCCTTGAAACGCTCGGTACACCAATAGAGCGCAAAAACCAGCGATGAACAAAATCTGCATCAACACAAAAATTTTACTAACATTGGCTGATGTCTTGATCCCGATAATATTGATGATCATGACTACAAGTGTGCACAACACAATCCAGACAGAGGCAGGCACCGAGGTGAATTGTGCATGTAGATTAATACCGAACATGAGCACAGCAATGATGCATGAGAAAAGGTAATCGAGCAGGATCGCCCACCCCACCAGGAAACCGATAAATGGATTCATGGATTTAGTCGTGTACGTGTAGGCTGATCCAGATACGGGGAACGCACGAGCCATCTGACCATAGCTCAATGCAGTGAATAAGATCGCGATAAATGCGAGTACATATGCGGCTAACAGCATGCCCCCAGATCCTTCATGTAACACACCGAAACTTGTGAAAAAGATCATTGGTGACATCCAAGATAGCCCCATGGTCACGACGTGAGTTAGAGAGAGTTCTCTCTTCAAAGTTAGTTTATCTGACATAAAATCTCCTCCTGGTTTCGGAATGAATCGATGATATACCGTGGTCTTTGTCATGACACCTCACATTTAACCAAGGAATTTCTGAAAGCACAAGCTTTTTTTTCGTGAAAACGAGTTTAAATGTCAAAAATAATGACGTAAAATAGATCGCTATATTGAAGTGAATATTTTCAAATAAAAATGCTCTTGTCACACTTTTTATTGTGTGTTAGGATTGTTAACATCAAATCAAATAAAAATGTTTTCTAGGGTTCCGAACGGCTCGTGTCGTTGTCTGGTCCGAGAGAAAACGCATGGATGCAGTGTAAACGGCAACCATGTACACGGCGGGAAAAAAGCCCGGGAGAATGTACCAAAATTCATTTTTGGTATTTCTCCCGGGCTTTTTTATTTTTTTTACTACACAGGAGGTACTGATATGACTTCAATTCGCATCCAAGCAGGTGGCAAGTGGTCTGGTTACATTAGCCGGGGGAAGAACATTCGAATGACAGCAACAATGGATCGAGCCAATCTGACCACCCTTCTGTTCCACGCTTCAGATCCTACTGAGCGTTATAACATGCCGGACTCGCTGAAAGCTCAACATACAGCTTACTTGACAGCAGGTCATGTGTTAATGAGTGATCAAGGGCGCGTTCTTGCCTCCATCACAGATGATACGACAGGCTGGCATGACACCTTGTCTGGTTACACTACTCGTCAAAGTACCGATCACCAATATGGACTCACCTCGTATCAGAATGAACGTAATGCTTGGTACCGCAGCGGCTACGAAAATCTGATCGTGGAGATGTATCGACACCAGCTAACGCCTCGTGATCTGGGTACACCGATTAACTTTTTCTCCAAAGTGATCTGTGAACTCGATGGTACGATGCGATATGAGCAGCAACCTACAGCGGGCACATCCGTAACGCTCCGAACAGAAATGGACCTCCTTCTCGTTGTATCCAACACGCCTAATCCACTAGACCCTGAAACAAGTTATCCTGATTCCGCCATTGAACTGACATTTAGCGAAGCTGAACCTGTGACATTAGATGATCGCTGCGTTGTGCACTGCGATGAGAACCGAAGAGCTTTTGAAAATACCTGGCAAGCATACGCGTTATTGAAGGGAGCTCATTAATATGACGACACAAGCATTCGTACCTACCCTTAGTACATTGGAACCGGCGAAGGCAATCTATGATCAAGTCATCCCTGCCGGGGATGGATGGATTCATGACCTTGCGGCAGGTCAAGTCCTTCGCATCATTGATCTGGAAGGGAATCAGGCGGTGGATACACTTTTCTACGCTACGGAAGATCCAAGCGATCACTATAGTGCAATTCAAACAATCACTAGACAGCAGAACCTGTATCTGACAACGGGGTCGGTACTGGTTGCTGAATCTGGGCGGGAGCTGCTGAAGATCACTGCGGACTCCTGCGGCAGACACGATACGATCGGTGGAGCTTGTTCGGCACAGAGTAACACCGTTCGTTATTCCCACGACACACTGCATATGCATAATTGCCGAGATACGTTCATGCTGATGCTCTCCACACGCTCGGAATTCTCCAAACGGGATCTTGCGCCTAATGTCAACTTTTTCATGAATGTACCGGTCACGCCTGAGGGTAAGCTTACGTTCGCAGATGGTGTGTCTGGTCCAGGGCGGTACGTAGAGTTGGTTGCTCTGGCTCCTGTTACTGTATTAATTAGCAATTGTCCGCAGCTTAACAACCCATGTAATGCCTATAATCCAACACCTGCACAGGTGCTGATCTGGGATACGGAAGGGAGCGAATCACATGTTTAACAAAGTCATCATTGCCAATCGCGGAGCGATTGCTGTAAGAATTATTCGCACATTACGTCAGATGGGCATTGCCTCTGTAGCTGTCTATACCCGAGCTGATCGGGATAGCCTTCACGTAGAGCTCGCTGATGAATCCATTTTAATTGGTGAGGGTCCAGCCAAAGAAAGCTATGTGAATGCAGAGCTTATCCTGCAGACAGCAGTAAACGTTGGTGCGGATGCGGTTCATCCGGGATATGGGTTTCTAAGTGAGAATGCCTCTTTTGCCAGAGCGTGCGAAGAAAGGGGAATCACGTTTATTGGACCGACCGCAGAGCATATTGATTTATTCGGTCTGAAGCATACTGCACGATCCATCGCGGAACAGGCTCATGTGCCCCTGCTTCCTGGTACGGGACTGGTTCCGTCCCTGACCGTGGCTGTGGAACGAGCTACGGAGATTGGATATCCCGTCATGCTGAAGAGCACGGCGGGCGGTGGCGGGATCGGGATGCGAATCTGTTCGGATGAACAGGGACTGCGAGAAGCATATGACTCCGTTACGCGGCTCGCGATTACGAATTTTAACGATGGTGGTGTGTTTCTGGAGAAATACATTGCCAGAGCAAGACACGTTGAAGTGCAGATTTTTGGTAATGCCTTTGGCGAAGCGGTTGCGCTGGGAGAGCGAGATTGTTCGGTACAGCGGCGGAATCAGAAAATCATTGAAGAGACACCTGCGCCGAACCTGCCAGAGGCAACGCGAAGTGCGATGCATCAAAGTGCACAGAGACTTGCAGCCGCAGCAGGATACCGTAGCGCAGGTACAGTAGAATTTCTGTATGACCCCGAGACGGAGCAATTTTATTTTCTAGAAGTGAACACCCGCCTTCAGGTGGAGCACGGTGTAACAGAAGAAGTGCTGGGCATAGATTTGGTGGAATGGATGGTGCGAGAATCTGCTGGTGAGCTTCGCAATTTGACCGAGCTTGTGGAGCCGCCTCAAGGTCATAGCTTGCAGGTGCGTCTATATGCGGAGGATTGTTTCCATGATTTTCGTCCAAGTGATGGTCGTATTGATGCTGTCGTTTGGCCGGAAGAGGCACGTATTGAAACATGGATTCGCAGTGGTGTTGAAATCACCACGCTATATGATCCAATGCTCGCTAAGGTGATCGTTCATGCGGAATCAAGGCAAGCAGCCATTGCGAAAATGATAGATGCACTTGCTCGCTTGCGTGTATATGGCATAACAACCAATCAGACATACATTCATGCCTTTTTGGACACAGAGCTATTTCGAGAAGGTTTGGTATACACCAATATGCTGAGCGGTTTCAATCCGGTAGAACATACCATTGAAGTGCTCGATGGTGGGATTCAGACCACGGTTCAGGATTATCCAGGTCGCAAAGGGTACTGGGATATCGGTGTACCTCCATCCGGACCGATGGACTCACTCGCATTCCGAATGGGAAATCGGTTGCTTGGTAATGACGAGAGTGCGGCTGGATTAGAGATGACTTTGCGCGGGGGTTCCTACCGCTTCAGAGATCAGATGATGATTTGCCTTGCGGGAGCAGATATGACAGCTACATTGGATGGAACTCCTGTGCCGCTCTATACACCTACACTAGCTCCTTCAGGCTCTACGTTAATCCTTGGCGAGTCCGTGGTAGGAATGCGTGCATACCTCCTGATTGCTGGAGGACTGGATATGCCGCTGACGCTAGGTAGTGCCTCGACCTTCACCTTGGGTGAGTTTGGCGGACATTCAGGTAGTGCGCTGCGAACAGGTGCCGTATTGAAGGTTCATCCAGAGTCAGGTATACCACTTCAGCCGCTCTCCGTTCAGCATCAGCCGGAATTAACCCATGGATGGACAATCGGTGTCATTCCAGGTCCGCATTGTACGGAAGAATATCTGCTACAAGACTATCTGGAACAACTGACCGAAACGGAGTGGGAGGTTCATTTTAATAGCTCCCGTACAGGCGTACGTCTAATTGGGCCAGCACCGCTGTGGGCGAGGGAGGACGGTGGTGATGCAGGATTGCATCCGTCCAATATTCATGACAATGCCTATGCTGTTGGGGCACTTGATCTGACTGGAGATATGCCGATTCTTCTGGGGCCTGATGGGCCGAGTCTGGGGGATTTGTATGTCCGGTGACAACGGCGTCGGCAGAATTTTGGAAGGTTGGACAGTTACGACCGGGTGACAAAATTCGCTTTAAGCTGATTACGGTGGAGGAAGCCGAGGAACTTAGGGATGCACAACAAACATTTCTCGATACATTAATTGGAGATGGAGAACGTCTGCCTTTGCCTAAAGTGTTGGATATATCTTCTGGTGCATATATGCCGATCCTTGCCTATGAGGAGCAAGGGCGACGCTTCAAGATTGGCATTCGTTGTTCAGGTGATGAGAACATTCTAATTGAATACGGTGAACGTGAACTTGATCTTCTATATCGATTCCAGGTCTATGTCTTGATGCAAGCAGTGAAAGATAGTGGTCTGATTCCATTCATTGAGATGACACCGGGTATTCGTTCATTGCAGATTCACTTGGATCGTACGCAAATGACGGTGAAAGAGGCTGCAGCGATCATTATGGAACTGGATCTACAATTGCCGTCGCTGGATTCCATTGAAGTTCCGTCCCGTATTGTGAAGTTGCCATTATCTTGGGATGATCCTGCAACGCAGCAAGCGATAGAACGTTATCAACAAAATGTGCGTCCAGACGCCCCATGGTGCCCAAGTAATCTGGAATTTATTCGCCGAATTAACGGACTTGGTTCGCTTGAAGAAGTCGCTGAGATTGTATTTAATGCTTCGTATCTGGTGATGGGACTTGGCGATGTATATCTTGGAGCACCTGTAGCTGTACCACTTGATCCACGTCATCGACTCGTCACGACCAAATATAATCCTGCGCGGACATGGACACCTGAGAATGCAGTAGGCATCGGGGGCGCGTATCTATGCATCTACGGTATGGAAGGCCCTGGGGGTTATCAGTTTGTAGGTCGCACGATTCAGATGTGGAACAAGTTCAGAGAGACAACCAATTTTGAACAAGGCAAACCTTGGTTATTGCGGTTCTTCGACCAGATTCAATTCTATCCTGTATCCCAAGAGGAATTGTTACAGATGCGAGAGGATTTCCCGCGAGGGCAGATGGTGGTTGAAGTAGAAGAGACGACGTTTAACCTGGGAGACTATCTGGATTGGTTGGAGCAGATTCAGGAGCCGTCTGCTCATTTCCGTGAATCAAGGCAGGCTGCATTCCAGCAAGAACGGGAGTATTGGAAGGAGCTTGGTATTGCTGAGCATGTATCTGAACCGGAAGGCGTGAGTTCGACAGAGCAGGAAGCTCTGCCAGAGGGAAGTGTGGAGGTCAATAGTACCATGTCCGGCAGTGTATGGAAGGTGCTCGTAGAAGTTGGGCAGAAGGTGTTGAAAGGGCAAGACATTATAATAGAAGAAAGTATGAAAATGGAGTTCCCGCATAAGGCTCCATACGATTGTGTGATTGCCTCACTCTATGTTTCATCCGGTGATCACGTTCGAGCAGGTGACTGCATTGCGGCTATATATCCTGTAGAGGAGGAGGCTGCATCATGACTAGGCAATCGGTGCCGGAGCAATTAACCGTAGATAATCTGCAAAAGGCATATCGTCATCGGCATTTTACACCGCAGCATGTAATTGAAGCCATTATTTATAGAGCAGAGCATACGCAGGAGAAAAATATTTGGATTTTGCCACCATCACTAACACAAATTCAGCCTTACCTTGATCAACTGGAACAGATGAATCCGGAGGATTGTCCGTTATGGGGCATCCCGTTTGCGATCAAAGATAACATTGAGGTAGCTTCTTGGCCGGTGACGGCAGCTTGCCCTGAATTCGCTTATGTTCCAGATCGGCATGCGACGGTTGTAGAGCGTTTAATTGCTGCTGGTGCAATCCCAGTTGGCAAATGCAACCTGGATCAGTTCGCTACAGGACTGGTCGGTACTCGAAGTCCATATGGGGATACTCATAATGCGCTGCGTTCGGAGCTAATTAGTGGCGGGTCAAGTTCAGGGTCTGCAGTAGCTGTAGCTTCTGGTCAGGCGGCCTTTGCTCTTGGAACGGATACGGCAGGATCTGGTCGTGTGCCCGCAGCATTAAATCATCTCATCGGATATAAGCCAGCAGTCGGTGCGTGGCCTTCGACGGGGGTTATTCCGGCCTGTCGCAGCATTGATTGTGTGACCGTATTTACCCACCAACTGGTCGATGCCCAGCGAGTGGACGATGTTGTGCGAGGGTTGGAGCAAGAAGATCCGTACTCTATACATCGTCCGTTGAAGCGAGGGCAGTTGCCAAAGGTATTTTTGCTCCCTGACCATCCGCTTGAGTTCTATGGGCCTTATGCCACAGCATACGAAGAAGCATGGAATAGGAAGAAACAAGCTATTGCAGCTTCCGGCGTAGCCGTGAAGGAGGTTGATATTACGTTGCTTCAGGAAGCGGCGGCGCTTCTATACGAAGGTCCTCTGGTTGCTGAGCGCTGGTCTGACCTAGATGAATTTGTGGAAACACATGAGGCAGCAATCTTTCCTGTAACGAAGACGGTTCTCTCATCTGGTAAAAAAGAAACTTTCACTGCCTCGGCCTTATTCAAGGCTCAGCATCGATTGGCGGCAATTCGGCGGCACGCTGCAATGGTGCTTGAGGATGCTGTGCTGGTGCTGCCGACGTGTGGAGGAACTTGGACGCGGGAGCAGGTGATGGCGAATCCGATTGAGACCAATAGCAAGATGGGCTTATATACGAACCATTGTAATTTGCTTGATCTCAGTGCAATCGCTGTTCCCGCAGGCTGGGCAGAGGAAGGGGTTCCTTTTGGCGTGACTCTGTTCACACGTCCAGATGAAGAAGCGAATCTGATCCCGGCATCCGAATTACTAATCCAGCAGGAGGATGTCATTACGGTGGCGGTATGTGGACTGCATATGCGCGGCATGCCGTTAGAACCTCAGATGACTGGTTTAGGCGCTGTATTTCGGGAGGAGACTTCAACAGCTCCCGTATATGAAATGTATAAGCTTCCGACGATCCCGGCCAAACCGGGTCTGGTGCGAGTATCCAATGGCGGTTCATCCATTCTGGTTGAACTGTGGGATATGCCACGCGCTTCATTTGGATCATTCACAGCATCGATTCCTGCTCCCCTTGGCATTGGCAAAGTGCAGTTGATCGATGGGCGTACCGTAAGTGGATTCGTATGTGAAGCCTATGCCGGAGAAGGGGCAGAGAACATTAGTCCATCCGGTGGATGGAGAAGATGGAGCGAGGTAGCGGTTGAATCTTGAGATGAGAAGACCCATAGGATTGTCTATGGGTCTTTTTTTGCGATAACTCACCAAACAGAGTCTAGAACAGCGTCAACTTCTGGAATTCTCGTCAAGGATGGTTTATCAATGAGATTGCCTTTGACCATAACCATCGAGATGTCTGACAAGGCTTCAATCTGTTCTAACGGATTCTGTTCAAGCACAATCAGATCAGCCTGTTTGCCAATGTCCAGCGTACCTGTAACGGCGTCAATGCCTAGAATTTTTGCATTTGTACGGGTCACCATGTCAATAACGTGCTTGTTGCTCAGGTGGGTCTGTCTCATATAATGATCCATCTCTCTCCACATATCATAATGAGTCACGAAAGGCATTGCGGCATCCGTGCCAATCCCAACCGTGATGTTGTTCTGAACTGCTTGTCTCATACTTTGGAGCATGGAATCATAGACCAATCTGGAATTCTCCTTCACCGTTTGACTAACCTTGGTCACACTTGTATCCAATGAAGCGGAGGGGTAACCGGCTTGCAAAGTTGGAATCAGTGCGGTGTAACCATCCAGAGCATTAGGGTTATTTTGGTACAAACGAATAATCTCATCGTCCATCTCTGCGCCATGTTCAATCGTATCGACGCCACCTTGCAACGCAACTCGAACTCCTTCTGTGCTTTCCACATGGGCTGCAACTCGCATACCAATCTTGTGTGCTTCATCGCAGATCGCCGCAACTTCTTCCACCGTCATCTGTAGACGACCAGCCTCCCCAACCATCTTGGCATCTGTCACACCACCTGTGACGCAGATTTTGATCAGATCGACGCCGTGCTTCACATTAATTCGTACATTTCTTCGTGCCTCCCAAGGCGAGTCGCCCACCAGTGCCAGGTAAGGAGCACCATGCCCACCCGTCACACTCAAAAAGAACCCCGAGACAAGTAGGTTAGGGCCTACAAATTCACCGTTATTAATTTCATCCCGAAGCTGAACATCGGTGTAAAAGAATTCTCCCACACTGCGCATTGTCGTTACCCCCGCATGAAGTGCGGTGAGAGCGTTGCGTTTCATTCTTTTTTTCAACATACGTCTACCGAATGTGGTATTCAGTATCCGATCATAGGCAAACTGCAGCATCCCCTCACTAACCGAGAGACTGAACGGCTTCCCATCGGCAAACAGATGCACATGTGCGTTAATGAGCCCTGGCATCACATATTTTCCTGAGAGATCCATTGTAGTGTAGTGGCTTGGGATTGGTAGCTCGTGATCTTGACCAATATCCTGAATTAGTCCGTGCTCATTGACAAGAAGGGTCATATTTTTTTGCAGATTACGGTTCGCATCTCCGTGGATCAGATTGACGTTTTTCAATGCATAAGCGGTGTTCATGTTGTGTTTCATGTGATGTCTCTCCTTGAATTATGGGTATTTGTATGTGGTTTGAATGTGTTAAAAGTGAATTATTAATTCATTTTTGGGTTAAAAAAATAGGGTGACTTCTGATATGGATTTTTTACGTGCAAACTAGATGAAGTTAAATCGATCTAATCTGCACGTTTTGTATTGTTTTCTACTCATGCATAGGGGATGACGGGTCAGGGGCTGTTATTCGTTCAAGCTCTTCATCCCGTAGAGTCTGTATACATACAACGCTTCAAATATCTGTTTGCGGCTGTCCTCACTCATCTCGCGTTTTAACAAGTCCAGGTTCATGTCGATCACGTTGTGGGCGAGAATCTCGAGCAAGATTAAGTTTTCTTCGGTGCCAATCTCATACCGTTTATATTGATTCTTGAGATAAGCCTTCTTGGTCTCGATCATTAGCTCAACAAGTTCATTCTTGGCGTTGGTGTAGATGGTGCCTTTATTTTTCTCAAAGATAATAACGATCTGATTCCGATACTTCCGTAACACATCCACTTGTTCCTGCAACAGTGCAGACTTACGCGCGCTATCCGTTTCTTCGAACAAGGTTTGGTTATCAAAGTGAATCGTCTCCACCAGCACTTTCTTCAGATAATCTACCAGATCTGGCGGCACAACTGCATAGAATAGATCCTTCTTATTCTTAAAATAGGTATAGATATTACCCACGGAAATGTTAATCTCATTCGCAATATCGCTCATTTTGGCATCCACATAGCCTTTCTCAAAGAAAACTTTGAGCGCCGCGTATTCAATCTCTTTCCTAACTTCGTCTTTCTTGGCTTGCACCATCGGGAACGACTCCTTAATAGTGAATGGATGATTCGTTATTAGGTTAGACCTTTTTGGAGAGGTTGTCAAATGGAACTTCATAAGGTGCTTGAGAACATATGTCTAATTATGATATGAAAAATAATCTAATAATGTTGGTACTTATTTCATAAGCAAAAAGCTAACATGTTTCTAAAGAGTTGATTGGTGAAAATTGTAATAAATTGAGTTCTGTTACATGACTCCTAAAGAAGCAGACGAGGTGTGATTCATGAGTATTATTGATGTAAGCGGTATCACGAAAGTGTATCGGCAATACAAGCGATTCCCTGGACTGATCGGTTCCTTGAGAAGCTTGGTCACTAGGCAATATACGGAAGAGGTAGCTGTACGCAATATCTCATTTTCAATCGAGGAAGGAGAAGCAGTAGGATATCTAGGGCCAAACGGTGCGGGTAAATCGACCATGATCAAGATGATGACGGGTATATTGGTTCCGACTTCAGGGCAATTGAGCGTGCTGGGGTCGATCCCGCATGAGAACAGACAGCATAATTCGCAGCATATCGGTGTTGTGTTTGGACAACGAAGTCAGTTGTGGTGGGATCTTCCCGTTCGGGATTCTTTCGATCTTCATAAATACATATACAAGCTATCAGACGATACGTATCACCGAAATCTCACCATGTATTCCGAACTTCTATCGTTATCCTCATTTATCGAGAAGCCAGTCCGGCAATTAAGTTTGGGGCAGAGAATGCGGGTGGAGATCGCAATGGCTCTATTACATGATCCTAGAATTTTATTCTTGGACGAACCGACAATAGGTCTAGATGTCATGGCCAAAGAACAGATCCGAGAATTTCTAAGAATGATTAATAAGGAGAAAAAAGTCTCCATCGTACTGACGACACATGACATGAAGGATATCGAAGAGATCTGTCGCCGGATGATTGTTGTGAACAAAGGCAATATGGTGTACGACGGATCTGTGGAACAACTACGAAGAACGCTTGGTGACCAGCGTCAGGTGATCATTGACTTCCGGGAAGAGCCTGGAGCAATCGAAATTCCCGGCATGCAACTAATGAAGAACGAGGGATTAAGGAAAACGTATTTGTTTGAAAAAAGCGACAGAACGGTATTTGATTGCGTGAATCAGATCGCACGTGAACATGCCGTTGAAGATGCCTCGATTGAAAGCGTTGATATCGATTCAGTCATTCGAAAGCTGTATAAGAAGCTGGAGGAAGAAGATCGAGCGAATGCGAGTGAGAGGAGAGCCTAAGGTTGAAAACGTACATTATGTTCGGGGTAAAAACATTCTCCAATCAACTTTCGTATCGTTCTGAAGTATGGTTAAGATTGTTAGGGAATTTCGTTGCTATTCTGATTCTGACTGAAATATGGAAGGCCGTATTAGGGAATGGAACCATTGAAGGCATCGGTGTAGAGCAGATGATTACATATAGCATTATCAACACACTTCTGGCGGCCTTACTGCTAACTGGCATTAGTTCCAAGGTAGATAACAGTCTCAAAACAGGCTCCATAGCTTCTGAACTGATCAAACCGATGTCTTATCCGCTTCACCTATTATCAGAAGGACTGGGAAATTCGGTGTACCAGTTGCTCTTCACCTCCATTCCTTCATTACTCATTGCATGGGTGTTTTTCGGTTTTCTTCCGCCAGCTTCTGCGACCCATCTGTTATTATTCTTGATTGCGTTGCTATTGGCCTTGGCGATCTCTTTCTTGTTAGGGTATCTCATATCTTTACTGGCATTCTGGCTAATGAATCATTTTGCACTGAACTGGATGTTGGGCGGTCTTATTACCATCTTCTCGGGTTCTTTTTTACCCTTGTGGTTCTTTCCGGATTCGTGGGTGACCGTGACCAAGATACTACCCTTCTTATATTTGGGATATCTTCCTGCTGCAGTTTATTTGGGAGCAATCCCACTTCAAGAAATATCGATGTTGATTCTTACAGGTCTGGCATGGATTGCTGGACTTACGATCCTCGTGTGCTGGTTATGGAATAGAGCGATCAAACGTCTGGTTGTACAAGGTGGATAAAGTAGAGAGGCTGATCTAAATGACT
This sequence comes from Paenibacillus sp. DCT19, assembly GCF_003268635.1. Taxonomy (NCBI): domain Bacteria; kingdom Bacillati; phylum Bacillota; class Bacilli; order Caryophanales; family Paenibacillaceae; genus Paenibacillus; species Paenibacillus sp. DCT19. The sequence continues at coordinate 4,914,329 of NZ_CP029639.1, read as the reverse complement.
TTCAAATTGTTCGGGAAATTAGTCTATTTGTTAACCAAAGAACGAATGGAATATCGCGGGACTTCCTGCTTGCCGTAATTGCGCAAATCATCAACTATACTGGCGATTATATTATTATTTGGCTGTTCCTACGTAAATTCGATACATTGGCAGGTTGGTCTTGGCCTGAAATTGCGCTCTTATATAGTCTGGGGCTGTTCACTTACGCACTCGGCGCGTCGTTTTCATTTGTACAAATGCGTGAGCTGGAGAGTCAGGTCAAGAATGGGACGTTTGATTCAATCCTGATTAAACCTGTGAATCCGTATCTTTACATCGTATGCCGAGGGTTTAACCTGGGCTACCTTGCGCATGTGGCGATCTCGGGATCAGTGTTGCTGTGGGCGCTGTTTAAGTTAAACTTGAGCCTGAGTTGGGTGGAAGTGGTGTACCTGATCCTCTGCATTATTGGCGGTGCCATGATTCAGGCGGGCTTTATGTCCGTGATCGGGGCTGTATCCTTTGTATGGGTCAAAACAAACTTCCTGTTCACCTTATTTTTCAAATTTAAGGAGTTCGTATCGTACCCACTTCCGGTATTCGGTACCTTCATCCAAGTGCTGTTAACGTTTGTCATTCCTTTTGCATTTATCAATTTCTATCCGGCTGCATTTCTGCTGACGAAGGAGACCGCGCTTCTATCGTCGTGGACGATGTGGCTTGTACCTATAATGGGCCCGCTATGTTATTTCCTTGGTTATCGGATATGGATGTCGAGTGTGAATAGGTATCAAGGTGCGGGTGGGTAGTGGAGTGGGGAAGTAGGCTACAAATAAAAAATGAAATTTGTATGGATTACTTCTAGTTTATTAATTAATTGTTATGTTTTAATTTGGATAAGTAGCTCATTTTTCCTACTGTGATAAATGAGAGCTTGTCCATTTTTTTGTGAAACAAGAAGATTTCAAAAAAACTTAATCCCGAACCTTGGCATAAATTATTGTACCTTTGTTTCTAATAGAACATGCTTAAAATGCTTCACTGTAACACCTATATATGTTTTGTAATAATGCTAGACTTAGGGATTATCCATAAAATAAATAGGATTAAAAGAGATTTTTTGAGAAAGAATTTTCATTAGAAAAATGGGTACAAAGGAGGGATGTGGATATATTTGGCGAATGTTGTAAAATAGTCATTCTGAAAATAGGACTATTTAATCAAAATTCCTACAGAGGCACTGTGGAGGTAATTATAATTGCTAAATGATTTCAATCCTTATATTGATGATAACTTCTTAGACTTATTCTATCATGAAATTAAAAGTTTCGAATTGGACGGCTTGAATACCAAAGTGAATCTTCATACTCTGAAAATTGAAAATAATACTTTTGTTTATTCAGAACTAGTGGACAAATTGTTTGATTGTATTGTGACATATTGCTTATCTAGAAAGGAACTAGAAGTATATAAAAATAATAAAGGTATATACGTTAAAGCAATTCAGAAATTGCGTAAATGGGAAAATAATGACGGCGAGTTAGGAGAAGTTTTGCTTTACTGTTTCTTGGAGTCCCATCTACGTGCTCCGAAAATATTTACAAAAATGGAGCTAAAAACGTCCCCTAATGACTATGTAAAAGGATCTGATGGAGTTCATATTTTACAAATAGATCATAATAAATATCAATTGATCTTTGGCGAATCTAAACTTGAAAAATCCCTACAAAGAGCACTGTATGATGCATTTGGTTCCATAAATGATTTTCTGAATAGAGGCACAAATAATATTCGTGATGAAATAAAATTACTAAATACACATTTGGAAAGAGAGAGTATCTCACCAAATTTATATGAAATTTTAAAAAAGATCATATTCCCAAGTGCTAGAGAAGAAGAAATATTTAAGGATAATGCTTTTGGCATATTTGTGGGATTCGAGGTTTCTATTGATGAAGAGTCCCGAAAATTAAGTAATTCAGAATTTAGAAAGTTGGTACGTTCAAAAATAAAATCTGAGGTAGAAAGTCAATATGGATATATACAAAAGAAAATTAAGGAGTATAACTTACATGGGATATCGTTTTATGTTTATGCGTTCCCATTTGTCGGAATAAGCGATACTAGAAAGAGAATTATAAAAAACTTAATGGAGGCCAACAATGATTTTTGATGATCTCTCTAAAGACGTATTATTAGATGATTATTTTAATCAGTTATATAAAATTTTATTGAAAAATATTGTATCGACAGAATTATTAATTGACAACCCTTCTCCTATAGATGAAAAGCAATTAGTTCACTTATTAAGGTTTAGTGATATACTATCAAACTCTACTTCTAATAGTAATAGGAATATTGCTTATAGGATAGTTGCATCTTTAAGTACATCTTATAAAGATACCCCTATCTTTAAAACATATTCTACCGCTATTTTGACCAAGTTAGGAAATTTCCCAGCTATAAAAAATTTGCAACATAATGTAGAGCTTCCTTTTGTAAGGGAGATAGAAAAAGTTGTGAAAAAAGAAATACAGAGGATTCCAGGTGTTGAGGATCAATTTTTTACTGATTCACAATATCAGTTGTTTGAACAATTAAAAGACTCGAATTTTTATAGTTTTTCTGGACCTACATCTATGGGTAAATCATTCATATTTAAGACCTTCATACGTGAAACAATAACTGGAGGAGACCTAGGGAATTTTGTAGTAGTGGTACCTACTAGAGCATTAATAAATCAATTTTCATTTGAGATTAAAGTTGAATTGAAAAACTTATTAGAAGATTTTGATTACACAGTTATAACTAACTCTACTGTTAATGATAATAATCAAGAAGAAATTTCAAAACGATACATTTTTGTAATGACACCAGAAAGACTACTTAGCTACATATCTAACAAAGAAAACCCCGTTATAAATTACTTGTTTGTAGATGAAGCACATAAGCTAGCAGCTGAAAAAGACTACAGAAGTATTACAATGTATTTATCAATAGAGAAAAGCTTAAAGAAATATAAAGAATTGAAAATTTACTTTGCTTCGCCCAATGTCTCAAATCCAGAAGCTTTTTTAGAATTGTTTCAAAAATCTAGTAGGAAGACTTTTAGCACAATAGAATCTCCTGTCACACAGAATCTTTTCTTTGTTGATCTGCTACTAGGGAGAGTTAGTTACTATAATGATGGTACAAAATACAATTTCGAAGATATATCTGTTGAAAAATATTCTACATCAAACGAAATCATTTACTGTATTGGTAAATCAACATCAAATGTTATTTATTGTAATTCAGTTGAGAATACAATTAACAAAGCAAAAGCTTTCGTCGATTATCTGAGAAAAAACACCTTAGATTCAGAGAAAAATAAGAATACTCAATTGGATAATTTGATTTTGGAAATTAGAAAAATGATTCATAGCGATTATTATCTAGCTGAGTGTTTAGAATTTGGAGTAGCATTTCATTTCGGAAATTTGCCACAAGTTATTAGAAATAAAGTGGAGAAACTCTTTAAGGAAGGTAAGATAAAGTATCTATTCTGTACCTCTACGTTGTTAGAAGGGGTGAATTTGCCAGCTAAGAATATCTTTATTTTAAATAATAAAAAACATAAAGCCATTATGTCAAAAATTGATTTTTGGAATTTAGCTGGTAGAGCTGGAAGGTTAAATTACGAGTTATTTGGTAACGTATTTTGTATTAGGGAAGAAAATAAAGATTGGAAAAATTTAAAGGTTTTAGATGGTGAATCAACTACCAACTTGCAAGTGAATGTTACTCATCAATTAGATAAGAATCAAAAGAATATAGAGCAGCTATTGTCAGAAAAACAAATTGACTCTCCAGAAGCAGAAAAAGAAGTACTTAAATATATAGCCAACATTATAAGCATTGATTCATTGGGACAAAATGATGAATATAAAAGTCCGGTTATTAACAAATTGTACAAAGATGGTCAAATGGATGTACTTTCTAAGGCTCAAGAGAGTATAAAGGGTCTAACGGTGCCCTTCGAAGTGCTAAACAATAATCAATCGATTATGGTTAGACAACAGAATAACGTCTACGAATTTATAGTTAGGTCTCAACCATATGAAGAAAAAATTCAACTTCCAAGTGAGATTAATTACAACAATTGTATTGCTGCCTTAGAACTTTTACATGATAAATACAATTGGGGATTGAACGAAAGTAAAAACGATATAGCTAACAAAAATTCTTTGAAATATTATGCCCTTTTAGTTAACCAATGGATTAATGGACTAAGTTTAAGTGAGATGATTAGTTCAGCATTGTATTATTATGAAACGAATAATAAAAAATTAATGTTTTATGAGAACAATACTCCAATATTTGAACCATACGATAAAAGTAAACGACATATTAATAAAATAATTAATAACTTGATATCAGATATTGAAAATGTTGTGAGATATAAGTTGGAGAAATACTTCAATAACTATCATGCACTTTTGGTAGCAGTGCTTGGTGAAAATAAAGCGGGTACAAACTGGAACATTTTTTTGGAGTATGGGACTAGGGATACAGTGGCAATATATTTGCAAAATATGGGGTTTTCTCGTCATGTTTCTTCAACATTACTGAAAAATTATAAGGATGTATTTAATATTAAGGACGGGAAGATAATCTCAATTGACAAGAAGAAACTGATTAATCAATTAATCAATGGAACACCAGAATATGATGAAGCGATGATGTTACTATAGATGTTAATTATAGAGAGATAACTTAAAAAATAAATGAACTAAGTGAGTTGGAAATGAGAAAGGAAAAAGGTGAGTATTTTTTGGAAGAAGATAGAAATAAATTAATAGGATTTGTAAAAGAATGTAAGACTTCATATCTAAGTAAAATGAATAATTCAACTTTCAAGATGAGTACTCTTATTTTCTTTCTGGCAGGCTCTTTAATTTGGTTAATAAACTTTATTCCGAACTCTAGACCTACATTTGATAAATATTATGTATTACTGATTTCGTGTACAGCTTTTTTGAATATTGTTGTATTGGGATTTGATTTACTGAATCGAATTTTTAGAAGAAAGCAAGTTGAGAAAAATATTTATGGTGAATTAAATAATTTAGAGCGTCAATATATGAAACCAATTTACATTATAACATGTAGCTTTAATATTCTATGGATAATATCGCTTGTATCTAGTAGTGTAATAATGCTGTTTTTCAGTCGCGAATTTTGGTTATTGGTATTTCCAAATATACTAGTAATTAAATTAGCTTTCATGACCTTAATAAATTGTCTCATTCCTCTAATTAATAATTATACGAATTACAAGATACCTATTCCAAAGCAACTGGATAAGCAAGCTAAAAGATACTCGTTTATACAAGTGTATTATAATTTAATTCCAACTTTGATTTTAATTTATTATCTATTTTATTTCGTGTTTAGTAACTTTTTCTTCGATTACAAAAATACTGTTTTAATTGCTCTATATTTAATAGGTGGTTTTATATCTTTATTACTTATTGCAAGAGAGTGGTCAAATAAAATAATATATTCGTGGTTAGAGGATCTTTACGCTGAAATCTATCTGAAGGATCTTTCTTATTCTAAAATTAAAAAAATACTGGATGAGAATTTTAGCTCTGGAAGAAACCTTGAAACAATGATTTTTTCTGAAAAAGATAAATAAATAATTATTCCATCGGTTGACTGAGGGAGTTTGAGTCTTCAATTAACTAGATCGAATAGGAAGATACATGTTAAGTATTAGAGATCCTTGATCTCAATAATCTCCCTAATATCATCAATACCCAATGCTTCTGCAATCCGCTCAATATGAGCAAAGTTGATGTTTTCTCGTTTCCCAGACTGTAGCTCACTTAATGCAGCGTGGCGAATATCAGACAAGCGTGCCAATTCTCGCAGTGAGATGTTATGTTTCTCTGTGAGTTTATGTATATTGACGACGACTTTTTTAGCCATGAGTATCACTCCTAAAATTTCCATATGATCTTGACGTTACGCATGAGCGTACCATATACTTTTTGTATAACTGGTACTCTTATGCGTACCAATTTTAGGAGTGGTAACATGACAGGTACCAACAGTGAGGATCTCGCTTCACAGTACGCTCAACTCGTCCAATTAGAAGACGATTACGTCAATCAACTGGTCACCTGCAACAAGCTGATCTTGGACGCGATGGACATCATCGCGAAGCGTGCAAAAGTGCTGCACATGGATACAGTTAAGCAGGCAGCATATCACCTCCATCACATGGAACAGGATCTGAACCGTAAGTTATTTGAAGTCAGGCTGAAGAAAAGCATCTTGGCAAACCACATGAGCCAGTCTACATAGCCACAATTATAATGAGGGACAGTATAGTTCATCTTAGGATGACATTAAGCTGTCCTTTCCCATTTCCAACAAAACCGTTTTCGTTTCCAAATAAAGCATTGACTTTCTTCACTAATCCACCTACACTGTCAATTATTAAAAGACTTTTAAAAACAATGTTTGAACATTTTAGAATCATGTGAAATGAAGGAAGGGAGGCGAACATCTAACGATGTTACCAACATCACACAACACCCAACAGGTAAAGCGGATTAACGTTGAACTCGTGAAGAATACGCTCAGAACGATCGGTGTGGGTACGAAGGCTTCCATCGCGAATTTAACGAAACTTAGCGTGGCGACATGCGGCACGATCCTGAATGAGTTGCTTCAGACCGGTGAGATTGTGGATCTGGGTCCGGATGAATCAAGCGGGGGAAGACCCGCAAGTCGATATCAATTCAATGCAGATTATGCGAGTGTGCTGTGCCTCATTATTCGAACGGAAGGCGGTATCCATTCGATTACCCATACGCATTCGAATCTGAACGGAGAGCGGTCGGATGAGCAGACGCTCATGCTGGACGAGATCAATGTGGCGGTGGTTGAGGATCTGATTGCCAAGCTGATTGAACAGCACCACAACGTACAGGCGATTGGTATTGGTATACCCGGTGTTGCACACAATGGCGTGATTGGTCTCTGTGATGTTCCGGAGCTAATGTTCCAACCGCTGGGGCAGAGACTCAAGGAGCAATATGAAGATGTAGAAGTGGTCATTGGCAACGACATGAACTTGACGGTATACGGGCTATATAACCAGCAACAATTTGAGGAAGAAAAGAATTTTGCGGTCGTGACGTTTCCAGAGAATCATTTTCCGGGTGCAGGTTTTATCATTGACGGTCGTCCGCTGACAGGGAACACAGACTTCGGGGAGAGGTGTCCTTCCTGCCTTTTGGTGTGTCTCGTGAAGAACAGTTGCGCATGTTGAAAACAACCGATGGGGTGAAGGAACTGGTAATCCGCACGTTAGTTTCCATTATTGCGATCATCAACCCTGCCACGATTGTGGTCACAGGAGACACGATGAACCCAGCGATGCTGGATGATCTCAGACAAGGTTGTCTGGATCACTTGATTCCGCAGGAGCACATGCCGGAGCTAATCATCCAGCAAGATACGCGGCATGCATATGTTACTGGACTGGTGGCTGTGACACTGGAGAGCTTGACCTACCGCATTCAGGTCATCGAGAAGCAGTGGTAGGTACTACTTTTATATGAGTTAAGCAAAGCTTTTACACGACAGCGGAGAGTGCAGGAGCAACCTGAAGAGCACGTTTATCACCGGATTTTCCCCCTTTAGGAGGGGATCAGCAAAATCTGGGGATAACAGTGACCGGAAGATGGTACTGCAATCGCAGTGGTGAAGTGTAATCATTTTTTTCTGAACTTACAGGAGGAACTTATTTTGAGTCAGCAAGTAGATACCCAAGGGAGTAAGAGAAAGTTCAACAAGCTATACGCCATGCAACTGGCAACGATCTTTCTGGGCTTTATCGTATTTGGTATATCTGAAAATATTAAGGGACCAGCCATTCCGCGCATTCAATTCGACTTCAATCTCGATGAGAAACAGCTCGGCACGTTGTTGTCCCTGAACGCATTAGGGTATCTGATCGCCTGTTCGTTCACGGCTATACTGGTTCGCAAATGGGGCATTAAGGCGGTAAGCATTATTTCGTTTGCCTCCATGATCCTCTCGGGTGTGTTTATTTATGTGTCGCATACATATCCGCTCTTTGCCTCATCCTATTTCTTTATGTACATCGGAAACGGTATGCTTGAAATCGCACTAGCGATTCTGGGTGCACGGATTTTTGTGAAAAACACAGGTACGATGATGAACTTATCTCATTTCTTCTATGGATTGAGTTCAACGGTTGCTCCGTTGCTCGCAACAGGAGTGATGTCCCTGAAGGTGTTTGGACACGAACTGGATTGGCGCGGCATGTACCTGGTGATGCTGTCGCTCTGTCTATTGCCGATTATTGCGGCACTGCGTAGCAAGTTTCCAGGGGATGATCTTGCTCACGAAGATCGGACTTCTCTCAAGACATTAACGCGTGATCCAGCGATCTGGCTGATGGTGATGATTCTTTCTTTTGGCGTAGTATCTGAACTTGCGGTTGGAGGTTGGCTCGTTAACTTCCTGGAGAAAGCCTATACCTGGGACACCGTGAAAGCTTCTGGATTGTTATCTGCGTTCTTCCTTGCTTTCTCGCTGGGACGTTTGTTGCTTGGACCACTGACAGACCGGATCGGATTCGTATTGTCCCTGATTGTGTTCTCGGCGTTCTCGGCAATATGTACGTTTGCGGCTATCTTGGGCGGAGAGCGTCTGGCTGTACTGTTCGCTGTATCTGGCGCAGGTATTGCGATGATCTATCCAACCGTTATGGCGTTTATCGCCAAGCGTTATCCGAATGGCAGTGATACCGCGATAACCTTCACTGTCACCCTAATGGGGGTTGGTAGTGTTATTGGTAACTATGTAATCGGCTGGGTCATTGAAGGCGTGAAGCAAATGTATGGTGCGACAACGCAGCTAGGTCTACTGCGCGGACTTCAGGCGGGCTATGGATTTATTGGACTGTGTGCAGTCATCTGTGCGGTGTCTGGCATCGTGTTGTACGTTTATTTGAAAAGAAGACAGGAACTCATTTGATGCACAGGGATATGGCATTTTAATAGGTAAATGAACATTGATTCAAACACTGACGAATTTGTCTCCTTCGGGAGATAAACGTCAGTGTTTTTTTATTAAGGGAGTGATATGACCGCCCTTGAAAATTTATTGTATTAATGGGATAGAAGACCTTCGGAGTTACAGCGAGTTTTTTTAAAAGTTTAAAGTGCTCGATATTTAAGCTTATTCTTTCAATAGTGTAGGAAGTAGTCATAATATTAAACTGAAATCATTTATATAATATTAAAGATTATATAATCATTGATTTTAATAAAGTTAAAGTTTATTATAATAATATTAAAGTGAATACATGTTAAGGAGGTATCCTTATGACGATCAAAAGTGTCCCTGAATGGATGATTAATCTCGATGAAGAGGATGTTACATTTATCAAAAAGTTCATTCTTCAATCCGGATCGTTGAAACAAATCGCTTCCATTTATCAAGTTACATACCCGACAGTTCGTCTCAGACTCGACCGATTAATTCAGAAGATCCAGATCACGGAAAGGGAAGATCAAGATCCGTTCATCTCTCTCGTTAAAAGACTGGCTATCAACGATAAGATTGATTTTGAAACAGCCAAGCTGCTTGTCAACGAATACCACAATTCGAAGGATAAAGGAGAGAGGTAATGATGACGGTTACTTTAATAACAATAATTATTGTCCCCTTGCTCATGTTGGTGGGAGCTTTAGCATTATTTTTCGTCATTAGATATTTTATTAAATATAACGCCCAAGTGAATAAGAGAAAGAGCCCACAACAAGAAGAGTTGGATCGAATGAAAATTGAGGATCTGAAGTAAAGCCAAACGCATAATCATAAACGACTTCATGTGAAATCCATGTCTGACTTTAGAGATGGGTTTCTTTTTGATGTTTTGTACAAATGAGTGTAACTTTTCATAGGCAAGTACCATCTAGTATATATACGGTTTGAAGGTAGGGGGGCGAATGGGATGAAAAACAAACCATTTGTATTCGGTGTGTTGATCATCGTTCTAATCGCAGGCATCAGTTACATTATTGCAGATCAGACGATAGAGAACACAGAAACCATAAGTAGCAGCGATCATCATATCTTTGCAGACTATGAAGAACTGGCGGAACGTGCTGATCTGATCGTTGAGGTGACGGCAACGGACGAGTCTACCCAGGTAATTGAGGATAAGAGAGGAAGAGGTCATACAGTGACCCGTGTAGTGGTGAATCAAGTTTTTGCGAATTCAACTCAGCAGAAGCTTCTTCATGATCAACTTAATATTCTGGAGCCTACGTATGTCATGCGCAATAGAGGGCTATATACGGGTGTAACTCGTTATAACTATGGTCACTATACCCCGATGCATGCGGATCAGCGGTATGTCTTGTTCCTAACTTGGGATGAACAACGGCAAGGCTATTGGGTGCGTTCGTTAGAGCAGGGTAAGTTCAATGTGGATCATAGAGATACAGAAGAGCAGGCAACCAGAGCCAACAATCCGCAGCTACAAGCGCTGAAGACAGATGTATTACAATATTTAGCTTATTTAGACTAAGAATCTAAAAAATGGGTTACTAATGACTAAGAAGTGGGGTGAAGGTACGAGAATACTCAAGAGTGGTCTAATTGTTGTGGCTATAATAATTATGGCGTCCGTAACGTGGTATAGCTCATATCAGAAGGACATGCGTGAACTGGAAGAAAGGCTACGAACCCATTTAATTGTTGATCAAGGCGTGGATGAGAAGCGTATTGTAAGTATTGAAGCACGGCGTAGCAAGATGCCGATGTATCCTGTTGTGGTGCAATTCAATGATACTCCCCAAGAATACATCTATGTGTTTCGAACTGATCAGTGGATACAGCTGACGCCTGAACCCTGACAGCACAAGCTTCCAGTGCGTAGTGATGACGGCGATCAGTCGAACCAACGGAATGCACGGAGGAGCTGAGACCACCCGCGTAAACTTCAATGGTTTAATATTATCCATGCCTCTCTCCCAAAAAAAACAACAAAAAGAAGCCTGACTATAATGTCAGGCTCTTTCTAATTTCTTTAATGACTCATCTGAACTGGTTCTTAAGCTGATTAATAAGAGCTACAAACAAGATAAACAAAATCACACGTTTAATCTACAATCTCAGACTCCGCTGGTCATACTGCCTGGCATCCTGCTCTTGCTTCAAATAGCGTTTAATTGGTTGATGCAGCAGTAGTACAAGTAACATGAAGAAATGCAATACTACCAAGAAATTCTGTAGGAAGACCACTCCGAAGAAGAGTGTCATGCTCATGAAGGTGATCGTCAGCTTATATCGTCTCTTCGAAATATACACGATGGTCAGGATTGGCGGCCCTACGATGAGTATGATACGAAGCAGGATATTAGCGAATAAAGCAATTAGATCGAACATAGGTAATCCCACGTAAGCAGCCCTATACTGGAACAGCTCCATAAGCACAGCCACCATCGAAATGATGATGTAGATGGATTGCACACCTAATAAAGCGCGAATTACATTAAGTAGTGTTGGCATTTTGGCATTCAATACGTTTCTCTCCCTAATCAATATGTAGTTCTCTAATTATACGGTGAGGATGTCATATTTTGTATTAACCCAAAGTCTGTATTTTCCAATCGGGCAAATAGAGGCATATGTCCTAAAATAGGTATGTGGAAGATTCATAATGCACTACATAAGCATGCAAATGCCAAAATACGCGCAATAACGAAATGTAAAATTTATCATCACTACTACCATTGTAAATACGTCTATTAATCAGTATCTCTCCTGAACTTACATCCAGTAATTTCTCAAATAAAAGACGTACTGATTAACCAAGTGTGGATAATCAATACGCCTAATATGAGAAAGCTTTAGTTAGATTAGACATAACATTGCATCATACTTATTTAGAAGGTATTTCACCTTCATCTATGAATTCATAATTTTCAGTATACGTACCTTTGGCGAGTACTTTTAAGAATGTGCCTTGCTCTAGTCTGGTACTGGTGCTGAACACCACTCGTTTCGTTTCACCACTTTCGGTCACACCCTGCTCCTTATATTTATATCTGCCATCATCATCTACAGGTTGATCTTGAACCTCAACATATACATATTGCTGTTCAATCCATGGATTGAAACGATCGAATGGCTCCCGTGCGAAGAAATATAGACCAGAGATGATAACGATCCCAACGAGACATGATATGAAGATCCTTTTTTTCATTACTTTCTTCCTTTCTATAGCTTTATAGCGAATTCGTGACGATGCTTTTGTAATATCGAATGGTAACGACGGTGAACATCAAATAGATGAGAATATACGCTGCCATACTGATGAGGATCGGGGTAAGCATGCTTGCAGCGATAAGAATAGAGCCTACGTTAAGGGCAAAAGCTGCATGTGTTAACCCAATACCTAACGGAATTAAATAAACAAAGAGCTGTTTACGGATAATACCTTTCATCATATCGTCGATTTGAAATCCGAGTTGTCGCAGTGTTCGATAATGATTCTTTTCTTGTTCCGCCTCTGTCATTTGTTTGAAGTACAGAATGCTTCCTGTGGATAGGATAAATACCAAGCCTAGAAATCCGGCAATGAATATAAGGAGTCCGAAAGTTTGACGTGATCCCTCGTATGCAGAATAGAAGTCTGTGAGATACAGGTCACTGTCCACATCAGCTAGAAAGATGTCCGAGGCGGTAGCGGATTGCTCCGTACCTACTATATTGAAGACATCAAAGGTCACTAATTCTTTGTATTCATCCTCCTGAATACTGTCTTTCATTTTGTTGAAGGTATCCTCAGAAACAAGTAATTGATCGCCATAGAAAATGTAATTCATCACGTTCTGTAGCCTATGCTTGGAGACAGTTAGTAGATTGGTTTCATTATTGGAGGCGAACTGTACTTGTTTTGGAGATGAAATCTCCATTCCTTCTATCCTGGCTCGTGAACTATGATAGATGGCTTCATCATCTTGGGGATGCTCCAGATCTACGCCAAACTGTGCCATCTGCTCTGCGGAAAAAAGCAAAAACGGTCTGTTACGATGACTTGGTTCTGAATGCTGATTCTCATCTACCCACGAGCCATGGAATCGAATGGCATCAACTTGATATTGATTGAAATCTACCTGATCCTCTTCTAATTTACTTGTGATCTCAGCAGCTTCTTCAGACATATTTTCCATTGCAAAATCAAAAGGCATCGACAACCTTACATCCTTTTCGGTTGAATAATATAAGGAGTAGGAAAGTGAGATCATCGTAATGGTCATAGCAGACAATATCGTGATTAAGGTTAATGAATTGGCGTGACCTTTCATTCTGTGCATTAAGGATGCCACGGAGAGGCTGTTAACCAAGCCGAGATTGCCATTTTGCTTTTTGCGAAACACATATAATATCCAGCTTATGGTCGTATGGAAGACTAGATAGGTGCCAAGGATCGTGCTGGCAAGCACGATTAACATGAGAAAAATGAGAGCATCCGCATTGGTTGCAATAAAGGTGGACACATAATAACCCAAGCCGATTAGACTTAATCCAGCGAAACCCAAAATGCCTGAAACGATGCTTGGACGTTGGACAAAAGTATCCTTTTGATGACTGGCTTGGAATAGTTGAAGTAACGTACTGCGATATACCGTCCATGTGATCTGTAACGATGTGACAGCAATCAAGCAGGTAAACACCACAATGGTTTGAAGGAGTGCCTGACTGGAGAAGGTTAAGCCAAACTTGGCTTCGATTCCCAACACATTCATGAACAGTAGGAGAAAGAGTCGTGAGAGCAAGGTTCCGACGCTCATTCCGATCAGTAAAGCCCCTAGACCAAGAATCATGTGTTCCAAGATCAATACCCGAGCTACCCAAGCCTTAGACAAGCCAATTAACTGATACAATCCGATCTCTTGGCTGCGTCGCCGCATAAAGATATTCGTCGCATACATCGTAAACACAATCGTAATTAGAATGAGTAATATGCCTGCGATTTGAAAGGCTGTGGAGAAGTTCACGCTGGCTTGAAACATGTCAACAGCGGTTTGATCATTTTGCAGAGTCGAAAAAATAAAGTACAAGCTTATGCTGAAAATCATCGCGAAAAAGTAGAGGTAATACATTTTGATGTTTTTCCGCATGCTGCGAATCACTAATCTTTGAGTATTCATTTGGGCTGCCTCCTCCAAGAACGGCCTGCATATCCAGAATATCTTTAAAGAAGGCTTCTCGCGTTTTCTCACCCCGGTATAATTCAGCGAATATTTTGCCGTCTTTTAGAAACACCACACGGCTGCAATAGCTGGAAGCCAGCGGATCGTGAGTAACCATGACAATGGTGACTTGTCGCGATTCGTTGATCTCATGTAAATTCTCTAATAGGTTAGAGGCTGCTTTGGAATCCAGCGCACCGGTAGGCTCATCTGCAAATACAAGCGAGGGTGAATGAATTAACGCTCGAGCCGCAGAGGTACGTTGTTTCTGGCCGCCTGAAATTTCAGAAGGATACTGATCAGCTAATTCCCGGATACCCAAAATGTCCGCAATCGCATTAAACTCGTTTTCAGCTTCCACTTTACTTATCTTGGTTAAAGATACAGGCAGTAATATATTTTCCTTTACCGTTAACGTATCGAGCAGATTGTAATCTTGAAAGATAAAGCCCAAATGTTGACGACGAATATCTGAAAGCTGTCTATCTTTCATTTTAGAAATCTCGTGCTCTTGTATGAAAATCTTCCCATCGGTCGCTCGGTCAATTGTCGCTAACGTATTGAGAAGAGTGGTTTTGCCTGAGCCTGAAGGTCCCATAATGCCGACAAACTCACCCTCGGTCACGCGAAGATCAATTCCTTTTAGTACCTGTTGGGCATTTCCTTTTGAACCGTAAGACTTACTTACGCCTTCAGCGTTTAAGACGGTTTTTGGTACCTTGTGATGTGTCATTTCATACACTCCAATCGAGTTGTTCTACATACAGTGTAGTTCTTTTCAGCCTCTGGGTCGTAAGCTTTAGATGATAAAATTGGATTGAATGTGATATTTCTGTCACTTTGCCGACTACATCAGCCAATGAAAAAGCAGTCAGGTTATATAAACGTCCTGACTGCTTCAATATTGCCGTGTTTATAGTAATGATCGTCTGAGCTGATCAAACGGATTGCCATTCGTGAATATCATCGAAATCGAGGTTCCTTCGCAAATAGTAGAATCAACTTCAAGTCGAACATGCAATTTCTTGCTTATTTCTCTGGCAAGATACAGTCCCATTCCCGTAGCGGAGTGCTGTACTCTCCCATTTTCGCCCGTAAAGCCTTTATCGAATATACGAGGCAGGTCATGTGGTTGAATTCCAGGCCCTTCATCTTGAATGGTTACAATCACGGAATCATGTTCATGAAGTTCAATGTGGATGAATAGTTTCCCATCGGTTGGGCTGTATTTAATCGCATTGGTCAAAAGCTGTCTGATTACAAACCCGCACCACTTTTTATCGGTGTACACAGTAATCGCGGAGCTCGCTGTCAGATCAATGGATATATTTTTCTCCATACACCAGGTGGATAACTCTCGAATCTCTTCTCTTAGCAGATCTTTCACGTCCAGCTGCTCTGGAAGTAAATCGGAGTCCAAGTTAGCTAACCGCGAAATGTAGAGCTGTCGATCAATTAATAAGTGCATTCGCAGCCAGGACGCGTTTAACCGTTGAGCCAGCTCATTCGAACGATGTGCATCCATCGTTATTTTCATCGCAGTAAGGGGCGTTTTCATCTCATGAACCCATGAGGCAAGATCCGTATGTTCCATGAGCTGGTGGGACTGTTCCTCACGACGCTGGCTTTGATGATGTTGATGAATGTTTTGCAATAGCGTGTATACGATACGATCTGGAAAATAGTTATGAGGTTCGGGATGTCTTGGAACCAGTCCTCTTCGATCGGATTAGAAAGGGCGAGCAGCGATTTATAATAGGCGGTTTCCTTTTTATATCTCCAGATCAAGAAGCCTACAAAGATAATTAGAAACAACGAATTCAAATAGATGAGAGAATGAGGCTCTACACGAATGCCGGCATCCAATTGGATCAAAGCATTGGTAAGAAGCAGCAGTAGTCCAATCAAGAGAATCCAACTTTTTTTATACTTGAGATAAGCGATAAACAATGGGAACCTCCTAAAGGGTAATGGCCATATATCCCAGACCTTTTTTGGTCACAATCCCATCGGCTAAATGAAGATAGGAGAGCTTTTGACGCAATCTTGTGATGTTAGCTGTAAGTGTATTGTCATTGATGAATTGATCATCATCCCAGAGCATCTTCATCAGTTCATGACGTGAGATGATCTTATTGTTCGATTTAACCAAGACCGATAAAATAAAAAATTCATTTTTGGTCAGATCAATGGTTTCCCCATCCTTATAAATTCCACCATTTCTTAGATCAATAATCGCTTGATTCCACTCGATAACATCGGAGGAAGCCTCTTCATATGTATAGGTTCGACGAAGAATAGCCTGTACCTTGGCAATCAATACATCCATATTAAAAGGTTTAGGCACATAATCGTCCGCCCCTAAGTTCATCGCCATTACCATGTCCATCGGATGATCTCTTGAGGAGAGAAAGATAATAGGAACTTTGGACACGGCACGTATTTCCCTACACCAATGGAAGCCGTCAAACTTAGGAAGTTGTATATCAATAATCACTAGGTGAGGGCGACGCTCTACAAAGGAATCCATCACATATGCGAAATCGGTTGGGCTACTAACCTCATATGACCACTGACCTAACCCTTCTCGAAGTGCTTCCAGGAGAAGAGGATCATCTTCAATAATAAAAATATTCATATTCAGTCATTGTCCTCCTTCTACAAGTGTGTATGTATTTATTCTGCATTGCAATTAGAAAAACTGCATAAACGCTACCAAAACAACCTCGCTGAATCGTTGGTATGGTAAATACCGATTCTACTAAAGGTAAGCCCTCTTTTCAATTTATACCCTCAAATTTTGGATGAAAAAGGTAGTTGAAAAATAATTTAAATTTAAAACGCTTTCCATACTGTAGGTTTATATTATATCTGCCGATATAGAATTAACCCATATGAAGTGGGCGCTAATTATGACCTAAAATGGATGGTGAATGTATTGAAGTTAATCGCTAAGGCGAGGGAGCGAATGGCCAACATGTCGTTCAAAGTAAAACTGCCGCTGATGATCAGTGTGCTGGTATGTATCGTACTGGCAGCGACAGCCGTGCTTTGTTACAAAGTGGCCGAAGGCATCACACTGGACAAAAGTAAAGATGAGATTCGAGCAACTTCTGACCGGGTTGGGGAGGGTTTATTTGCAACGTTAAGTATGGAGGAACAATCTACATTCCTTATTACGACACATGGAGTGTTTCGAGATTTATTAGCCATTCGAAATCAAGAGGGACAAGATACAGAGGCTTTTTTTGCGGACAATAGTGAAATGATAGATCAAGCGAACGGAATACTGGCGGATAATCTGGCAGGTATGGAGGGCAATAGCACCATTATGCTACTGGATCGTAGCGGGCTCGTGGTAGCATCGAACAATCCCGAAGCGCTACAGGGTGACCGGTCAGATCGATTATATTTTCAACAAGCTATGGAAGGTAAGAACATCATCAGTGAAGGTGTAATCTCGAAGTCGTTAGGCACACTGGGCAATGTCTTCGCGATGCCGATCTATGACGAGAATAATCAAGTGCTGGGCATACTCACTTCGGTTGTATCCACTGCGTTCTTCGTAGATCAACTGCATAGTATTAAAATCAATGAGGCTGGAAAAGTCATTGTTCTGGATCGTGTAGGAACGGTAATCTACCATTCAGCAGATGAGACATTGATTAGCCAGAAGATGACAGACGGAGAATATCAGTCTCTGGTTGATCTGCCTGCGAGTGATCAACTGCAACAGGGCGAGGCAAGCACGGAGGATAAAGTCGTATTTTACTCCAAGATTCCAAGATCCGATTGGACGATTATTGTGGAGGACAGCTACGAGGATGTCAAGAAACCGTTAACTGCGATGGCAAACAAAATGATTATTGTGCTGCTCGTTGCAATTGCTGTGTCGATCCTATCGGGCATCTTAATCTCACGCCTGGTAACCAAGCCAATCAGCCGTCTGACAGTTCTGTTCAGACAACTTGCGGGCGGTGACTTGACCGTTCAAGCACAGGGGAAATACAGCGGTGAATTCAAGGCATTGGTCGATAGCTTCAATGCTATGGCACAAGGCAATAAACAATTGATCTCCAGGATGAATCATTCCATTGGAGTCCTGAATACCAGCACGACAGAGTTAGACCGTTCCACACAGCAGACGTCAGCATCGATTGCCGATACAACTACAACAGCCGTGGAAATCTCGCGCGCTATGGAGTCTCAGGCGAATGATACCGAAGCGATTGTTAATAAATTCATGAACGTGGGCGACAAGATCGCGAGCGTGAATGAGATGTCACAAGAAGTGAAGCAGAAGGCGGATGGCATTACAGATGCCTTCAAGAATAACCATGCCGTGATTGATGCACTTATTATGGTCAACGATCAGAACGAAGCTGAAGTGCACAATATTTCACAGACAACCCTTCAGCTTGCGGAGAGCTCTTCCGATATCCATCAGATCACGGGTACCATCTCGGAGATTGCGACGCAAACGAAGCTGTTAGCACTCAATGCATCCATTGAAGCAGCAAGAGCGGGGGAGCATGGACGCGGCTTCGCCGTAGTTGCTTCCGAGATTCGTAAACTTGCGGAGCAGACTACGTCCCAATCGGAGAATATTAGTCGCATTGTGACGAAGACGATTGAGCATGTGGAGCAAAATAACCGCAGTGTACAAGCGATTGAGACGATTACGGAGCAACAGAAACAGAGTGTGAATCAGACGAAGCAGACCTTTAATTTCGTAACAGAGCATATGAATGATCTCATGGATCAGGTTCAAGCCATTGCCTCCCAGATTGAATCCATTGAACGAGATAAAGATGACGTTCTAGGTGCGGCACAGAACTTGTCTGCTTCAGGTGAGCAAGTATCCGCTTCTGTAGAGGAAGTAACAGCGACGATGCAGGAACAGTCTGGCATGACAGGACATCTTGCTGAGATGGTGGATACGATTAATGGTCTGACGGAGCAGCTTGCTGCAGAATCAGCGAAGTTCAAAACCGAATAGTATGCTAAAAATGGATTCACGCAAAAACCTCCATTCCCATGTATGATAGGGATGGAGGTTTTTGGGTTTTTGTGCATTTTTATGCTATATTTTTATCGTACAACCCATCCAGTTGGCTGCGGGGCTACTTCCGCCGTATCCCGAAGATCGTACACCTTCACATTGCTGCCATAGATCATGGAATCGCTGCATAGGCGAAAGCAGGGGAAGCTGTTTTCCGACTGCAGGCGTAAGTTGGGTTCAAAATAAATTTGCTGCTGCTTGTTGATAAGAAAAGGGAGCGTACTGGATTCAATCGGGATGTCATCGCTGTCTGGTTCATTAACGATTAGGAGCACAGCAATACCGTCACATCCACATCCATCCGTGTCATAAAATAGCTTGAAATAGCCCGGCTGATCCTTGAGTTTTGCGCTAAGTCGTGATTCTGCCAATGGGCTAACCTGAATGATCATACAACGTTCACACTCCTCTAATCGCCAAATGAATTCGCTTACATTAATAATATATGGAGAATCGCTGGCAAATAGAAGATGAAATCGAGAACGAAATGGAGAAAAATAAATATGTATTGTCTTCATCACGCGAATCATGAACAACTCAGGAGCTAGCCCAACATATAGTTGAAGAAGTAGACTAAGGAGTAGTTCAGAAATAAGCATAGGAAATAGTTAAGTCATTGTTAAGAGCAAGGAGGTACCATCATTGAGAATTATTACACTGTCAGAGCACCCGATTGAAACACTGGATTACCTGAATGCTGTCCCAGGCGGAGAAGTGCAAGCGGCACAACTTCCCATCTATGTTGGAACCATCTCGGGTCTTCCGAACGGACTGGATGCGCTGATTGTAAGCTCGGATTTGCAGGGGATTGTACCTCTGCCTTACGTCAGAGACAACACTGGGATTGCTTCGAATTCAGACGTTCAGATTTCTACACATAGACCATCTCAAGATGAACCAACATTGAGCAGAGAGGAGGATTCGTTATTGGGCGAGGTGTTACCGGATTATGTTCGCTTGCTACTTGAGGTGGAGATGCCTGAGATTGATCCGAATCGAGTGGGTGTATTGCTATGTGGTGACCTATATGCCCGGCGCGGGAAAAGGGGAGCCAGCGGCAATCCGGTTCCCGTCTGGCTTGCCTTCAGGGACGCCTTCGGCTGGGTTGCCGGCGTGGACGGCAACCATGATCTCACCGATGAGGCAGGCGCCCATCGGTTACACAGCGACGCGGCTATCCATTACATGGATGCGCCCGTCGTGATTAACGCGAGCCTGCCCATGGATGGGCTCGCGTCCTCTGCCGCCAGTCAGCCGCTACGCGTTGCTGGCCTTGGCGGCATCATCGGCAGGCCGGATAAGCCGAACCGGCTGCCGGAAGAGCAGTACCTGCAATCCTTGAGCAAGCTGCTGAAGCAGCAGCCGGATTGCCTCGTACTGCACCAGAGCCCAGGCATTGCCGAGCTCGGGCTGATGGGTGAAGCATTGATCCGTCAGGCTTTGGAAGCCGGATCGGAAACGGTCGTGTTCTGCGGGCATACCCACTGGCATACCTCGCTCGTGCAACTAAACAATGGCACACAAATTGTGAATGCCGACAGTAAGCTGTTTATTTTTACAAAAGAGAAGGATGGAAAGTCTGAGAAGGGTTAAGCATTCTCATGACACGGCAGGGGAGTCGTTCTGGCTCCAAAGTCGTCCAATGAAACCCGTTTCATCGATAATCCTAATCTGGTATGATAAGCAGGAAAATCAGCGAAAAAGGAAGGTTCTACATATGACACCTATTACGATATATGATATTGCCAAAGAGGCGAACGTATCTGTATCCACGGTTTCCCGGGTGCTTAATGATACGGCACCCGTACGTGCAAGCACGAGGGAAAAGATCATGTCGATTATCGCCAAGCACCAATTCCAACCTAACGCCCAAGCGCGCAGTCTGATCAAAAAAGAAACAGGCACCATTGCAATCATCCTGCCAGATATTACGAATCCATTCTTCCCGGAAGTATTCTGGGGCGCAGAGAACGAGGCGCGTGGTCTAGGATATACATTCTTTCTCTGTAACACCGCAGGCGATTACAATCGAGAGTCTGAATACCTGTCCATGCTGCGCGAGAAGCGGGTAGACGGTATTATTTTCCTAGGCGGGCGCATTAATATGCAGTCCTGTCCGGATGACATGGCTCAGGAATTGATTGATGTTGGCAAACGTACGCCGGTTGTGCTGGTCAATGGCAATATTGCCAAAGGCGGCTTCCACCGCGTGTATACGGATGAAGGTGCTGGGGCGGCTCTAGCAGCTGAACATTTACTCGAACTGGGACATAAGGACATTGCATTTGTGGGTGGATTGAAGGAGTTAGCGACCACGATGGTTAAGGTCAAGGCGGTTCAGAAAAAGCTCCGTGAGCATGGTCTCGAAATCCCGAAGGACAGACTCTTATTGGGCAGCTTCTCCATTGATGACGGTAAGCGGGAGATGGCTAAGCTTCTGGAGTGTGATAATCCGCCAACAGCAGTCATCTGCGTGAATGACAATACGGCGATTGGTGCAATGAAGACGACCATTGAGCACGGCTTATCCATACCGAGAGATATTTCGATCGTAGGTTTCGATGATACACCACTCGCAAGTGCTGTGATTCCTGAACTTACAACCGTCTCTCAGAACACGTATCAACTGGGCAAACTGGCGGTGGATAAGCTGCATGAGCTGATTAATCAGCGACAAGTGAAGAAGCAAACGATCCTGCAACCTGAACTCATCATACGTCAAAGTACAGGGCCAGCACCACGATGAAAAGGGTTACGTTCTCAAAAAGAAAGCGTTGACATTTTCTCCAAGGGTGAAATATAATGAGTGCGTAAATGAAACCCCTTTCATAAAGTGAAGCGGGTTTTATGTTTCAGCTTAATGAAACCCATTTCATGAAATGGGTTTCAATGAAATAATCCATTCATTATCCAAGGGGGCGTACAGTATGAGAAGAAGTTTAAAGGTCATTTCGTTATTGATGCTGGTCATGGTATTTGGTCTGACAGCCTGTAGTAAAGGCGAGAATGGTGGAGCAAGCGGTTCGGAAGGTGGCAAAGTCGATCTAAGTATGACGATCTGGGGCTCAGAGGATGAGAAGAAGATTTATCAGGAACGGCTCGACATTGTGAAACAAACCTATCCGGACATTAACGTGAAGCTCAACGTTGTTGCAGGGGATTATGACCAGAAGGTACAGACGATGATTGCCGGCGGTACTGCACCTGACATCATGATGATTGCCGAGAACTATCAGGCGTACGCCTCTAAGAATCAGATTATTCCGCTCGATGACATGATCAAGGAGCACAATGTGAACATGTCAGAGCGTTATTCAGACGATATCGCGAACTTGATGAAATATGATGGCAAACAATTCGGAATGCCTGACCGCGCTGGCGCGATGGTGCTTTTCTATAACAAAGATCTGTTCGACAAGGCTGGTGTAGAATACCCAACCAAGGAATGGACACAAGAAGATCTGCTGGCGGCAGCTCAGAAGCTGACCGTGCAAGAGAACGGCAAGACGGTTCAATGGGGTTACTATCCAGGTAGCTGGTGGCCGCAATGGATGCAATTGATCTACCAGAACGGTGGCGGAATCTTCGACGAGAATGGTAAACCTTCGTTCAATACAGAGCCTGTGCGCAAAGCGTTGCAGTTCATGAATGACTTAACGTTTGTACACGGTGCAAGCCCGACACCAACGGAGATTGCGGATATGGGAAATATCGGTGCTGACCCGCTGTTTGCTCAAGGCAAAATCGCGATGGAAACGACAGGATTCTGGAATATTGGTTCACTTGCTAAGGTAGAAGGCATCAACTGGGATATCTCTCCGATCTGGGGTGAAACCAACGCGTTCTTCAATGGCTTCACGATTACCAATGCATCCAAACATAAGGATGAAGCGTTCAAGGTGATCGAAGCACTCACGACCCCTGAAGCTCAGATGCCAATGATCAAAGCAGGCCAGGATGCACCAGCAACGAAAGCAGGTCTCTCCAGCGACGAGTTCCTTAATGCGGAATATGGTGGCAAAAAAATCAATATGGCTGCTTTTAGTGAATCTACCATTTACGCTGAACCGTTCAATCCACAATGGAATGAAATGATGAAGCTGATCAATGACAAGCTCGGCGTGTATTTCAACAACAAAGCTGCACTCGATGATACCGTAAACGAGATTCAGAGTGGACTGGAAAGAATCTATAAATAGAGGTTGTTCAAGAGCGAACCTTTTGAACACGAACAAATAGATCGACAGGGGGACAGACGGAATTCGGCATGAACCCGGGTTCCGTCTGCTCGCTTTGTTATGGGAGGGCTTAACGTGAAGAAAAAGGACGGGAAATGGTTTTATATCTTTATCTCGCCTTGGCTAATTGGTTTCCTAGGACTTACCCTGGGCCCGATTTTGTTTTCCATCTACATGAGCTTCACCAACTGGGATCTGTTCCAGTCCCCGAATTTCATCGGTATTGATAACTACAAAACCTTGTTAACCGATGACCCGATCTTCTGGAAGTCGGTGGGTAACACCTTTTTCTATGCCTTGATATCAATACCACTAGGGATGTCCATCTCACTCTGGATTGCCTATTATCTCAACAAAAAAATTAAAGGAATTACGTTCTTCCGCATTCTATTCTATCTACCTTCTGTCGTTCCAGTCGTAGCAAGCTCCTTGCTCTTTATCCACTTGCTTGCACCAACAGAGGGCTTGATTAACCAGGCGCTTGCTGTATTCGGTATTCAAGGTCCTGCTTGGCTCCTTGATCCGAATTGGGTAAAACCTGCATTGATTCTCATGTCCTTATGGGGCGTTGGGGGCGGCGTGGTACTGCTGCTGGCGGGTATGAAGGGTATCCCTCAGGAGTTGTACGAGGCCGCTGCCATTGATGGAGCCAAAAGCTCGCAATCCTTCTTTCACATTACATTTCCAATGCTTACGCCCGTCATTTTCTTCAACCTGGTAACAGGCATGATTGGCGCGCTCCAGACGTTCGCACAGGTATTTATCGTTACAGCTGGTGGACCAGATAATTCAAGTCAGATGGTTGTACCATACCTGTTCCAGAATGCATTCCAGTTCTACAAAATGGGATATGCATCCGCAATTGCTTGGGTATTATTCATCATCATCATGGCACTGACCCTGGTTGTGTTCCGTTCATCAGCGCTATGGGTGCACTACGAGGAGGGAAAAGCGAATGAGTAATCCATCGACTGTCGAGAAGACGATATCCTACATTTTTCTGATTCTGGTCGGGGTGCTGCTGGCTTCCCCTTTCCTGTACATGATCTCTATTGCACTGGCGAGTGACGCAACGACGGTAAAATCAGCCTTTACGTTTATTCCACTCGAATTCCAATGGTCGAACTTCTACACCATCTTTACGAACAATAATCTTGGCACTTATCTGAAAAACTCTATTATTATCACGGTATTCACGATTATCGGATCTGTATTGTCTGCATCGATCGTATCGTATGGATTCGCGCGAATTAAAGCGAGAGGCAGTCGTTTCTTATTTATCGTGCTGCTCAGCACAATGATGATTCCAGGTGAGGTTACGATGGTGCCGCAATTTATCATCTTCCGTCATCTGGACTGGATTAATACCTTCTATCCACTGATCGTACCAAGCTTCTTCGCGGGTGCGTTCAACGTATTCCTGATCCGGCAATTTGTTATGAGTATTCCAAAATCACTGGATGAAGCAGCGATGATTGACGGCATGGGTCATCCGGGGATCTACTGGAAAATTATTATGCCGCTGACCTATCCAATATTGGCTGCTATCGCTATTTTCTCGTTCTCCTATAACTGGGGGAACTTCATGGGGCCGCTCATTTATATCAATGATCCGGAGAAAATGCCACTTGCCCTTGGTGTTCAACTTCTGACAACCGTTGGTGGCGGGCAGATGCCTCCATGGAACTTAGTCATGATCGCTTCGCTATTCCTAACGATTCCGATGGTACTCGTTTATCTATTCGGACAACGTTATGTATATGAAGCAAACATTAGCGGAGGCAGCAGCGGTATCAAGTAACGAAAGTGATGTAGCGAGATGTTACCTAACATGTGCCGCTCCAACGTAACAATTTAACGTTAGGAAACCAAAATGTATAGGCAAACAAGTGTCAGACACACAAAGGTGACTACACATGCACGATCGGTGCACTGGAGAGAGGATTGTGTGAACCATGAGTCGTGATCAACATCGTAGCAGACGCAGACGAAGCTACATCCTGATGGGTGCAGCCCTGGTTGTACTGCTAGCTGGAGGAGGAATTGTATTGAATCAATTTGCCAATGGACAATCGAAGCCACTTGCCTTTGAGGGAGAACCTGTGAATTTGAAGCTGGAGCAGTCCTATGATCACTTTGAAGGTTGGGGAACATCACTTGCGTGGTGGGCGAACAATATGGGTGAATGGAAGGATCAGGCGAAGGTAGATGAAGTGATGGATCTGGTATTTGACCCAGCCAAAGGGCTTGGACTGAATATTGTTCGTTACAACATTGGAGGCGAGGAGAACCCTGAGATGAAAGCGTTACGTCCCGGGGCGATGTTCCTGGCTTCCAACCTGAACCGGGCGAATGGGACTGGGAGGCGGATGCAGGTCAACGTGCGGTATTGAAAGGTGCATTGGAACGAGGCGCTGACATTGCGGAAGCCTTCTCGAATTCGCCGCCGTACTGGATGACGATCAGTGGATCTGTTACGGGAGCAGTCGATGGAAGTAATAATTTGCAGGAAGATCAGTATGATGCATTTGCCGATTATTTAACAGAAGTGGTTAGACATTATCGCGATGAGTGGGGCATTACGTTCCGCACACTTGACCCTTTGAACGAGCCGTCCTCGGACTGGTGGAAGAAGGGCAATATGCAGGAAGGCAGTCATTTTAGCAACGACAAGCAGGCAGAGATTATCAAGAAAGTAGCGGCTTCTCTTCAAAGCAAAGGTTTGGACGGCACGGTCGTTAGCGCAGCGGACGATAA
Organism: Paenibacillus sp. DCT19; assembly: GCF_003268635.1. NCBI lineage: Bacteria > Bacillati > Bacillota > Bacilli > Caryophanales > Paenibacillaceae > Paenibacillus > Paenibacillus sp. DCT19. The sequence continues at coordinate 4,887,999 of NZ_CP029639.1, read as the reverse complement.
TAGTATTGATGAGACGGTATTCAATTTCAGCCTCTATGATCAGGACACATTGGATGCGATCTCACAGATCAACACTCACTCTTATAATGGAAGCAAAATGGAGGAACTCCGCGAGCTTGCTAAGAAGCATGGCAAGAAGCTGTGGATGTCCGAGTATGGAACAGGTGGAAGCGAGCCGCATAGTCATGACGATATGACATCAGTACAGGAACTGGCTGAGCGCATTATGTTCGACCTCAAAGTGATGCAGCCTTCGGCTTGGGTATATTGGCAGGCGGTAGAAGATGAAGGTGCAAATAACAACTGGGGCTTCATCCATGCGGATTTTGCTGCACAAGATTCGTATGAACTTACCAAACAGTATTATGGTATGGCTCAGTTCACGAAGTTCATCCGTCCGGGTGCAATGATCATTCCAACGGATGATGGGCGGACACTGGCGGCATATGACAAGACCAGTCAACGGCTGGTGTTAGTGATTCGTAACGAGTTATCTGCTGGCAAGACCTCGTTTGCACTGGAGCCGTTTACCTATGGGAATTCAACTACTGCACAGGTCTATCAAACCTCACCGGACTCAGATATGAAGCAGTTGGAGGACATTAAAGTTTATTCAAATGGAATAGAGGTCAATACGGCAGAAAATTCGATTACAACCGTTGTATTGGAAGGGGTTACACTTCAATCTCAATAATGGTATGTTATACAAGGTTGAACTGAATTAGATAGAAGGAGGGGAACACATCGATGAGAGAGAAACCATCCCTGTTGGTTCAAGATCAAGCAGGCGAGAACAATGTCGATTCCCAAATTATTGGCTCCACATCAGACCAGCTTCCATTGGAGCTGACGTATGACCAGCGTAGCTTCATGCTAAATGGAGAGCGCGTATTTCTGAATAGTGCTACAATTCATTACTTCCGGATGCCAAAGGAAGAGTGGAGACAGTTGCTAGTGAAAGCCAAGCTTGCTGGCATGAACTGCATTGATACGTATTTTGCTTGGAATGTCCATGAGCCTGAGGAAGGGCAGTGGAACTTCGAAGGAGACAACGATTGCGGAGAATTCCTTGATCTGTGTGCAGAGCTCGGAATGTGGGTTATCGCTCGTCCGGGGCCGTTTATCTGTGCTGAATGGGATTTCGGCGGCTTCCCTTATTGGCTCGGAACGAAGCCTGACATTAAGTTCCGTGAAAATAATGAAACGTATCTCCATTATGTGGATCTATATTTTGACCAACTCGTACCGATTATCCGTAAGCGTCAGATTTCCTCTGGCGGCACTGTCATTCTGGTGCAAGTCGAGAACGAGTATGAATATATCAAGGATGACGAAGCGGCAAGCGAGCATATGATCTATCTACGCGATGGGTTATTACAGCGTGGAATTGATGTGCCTTTGATCACTTGTGTCGGAGGAGCAGAAGGCACTATTGAGGGCGCTAATTTCTGGTCGGGTGCAGATGGGCACTATGCGAAGCTCAGAGCGAAGCAGCCAGATACGCCGAAGATGGTGACCGAGTTCTGGACCGGATGGTTTGAGAATTGGGGTGGGCCTTCCGCAATCCAGAAGACACCGGCTTTACTTGAGAGACGAATCATGGAAATTCTCCAAACCGGATATACGGGCATTAGCCACTACATGTTCTTTGGTGGTACGAATTTCGGTGGATATGGCGGTAGAACGATAGGTAGCAGCGATATCTTTATGATCACTTCCTACGATTACGATGCTCCGCTGAATGAATATGGGCGTGTAACCGAGAAATATGCAGTTACGAAAACGGTATCTTATTTTGTAGATGCATTCGGGCCACTGCTTCTTGAATCGGAAGCGGTTCCTACAGAGCAGGTTAAAATCCGTCACCCGGAAGGATTGTCTGTACGTGGTCGCACTGCGGATAACCAGCATATCTGGTTTGTAGAAAGCCACAAAGGTGAACGTGAGGGAACTACCATAACGTTTGAAGATGGTCGAACACTTCCGATCACTGTAAATCCTGGACAGATCATTCCGGTGCTGGATCGCGTTCGCCTTGCGGATAACGTCTATGTAACGAGCGGAGCCTTGATCACGGGTAATGAGATGATTAACGGAGAGCTGAACTTGTTCATCTCAGCAGATTCCGGACAGCGATCTGTATTGGATCTGGAAGCGCCTGCATTGGAAGTCGTTAGCAGTAGCATGCAGGTTCTTGTGGAGAAGGATCCGGCACGAGATCTATATCGCTTCGACTTATTCCACTTCCGTGAACCGGGAATCATTCGTCTGCAGGCGGGCGATGTGTCCATTCGATTGATTGTGCTCGATCGGGACTCGATGAACCGTACATGGCGCTTAGATGGTGTTAGTCAGAATGAACATCGTTATGCGATTGGCTTTGATGAGGTTCAAGTCTTACCGAATGGCCAGGTGAAAGGGTCGATCTCTGATCTGGATCGCACTGTAGTGTTACTCGGCGATTGGCAGGATGGCGAGCAGACGTGGACAGGGCGTGAATTCATCGCTCGGACAGAAACAAGTGAGCCGTTGTCAGCTTCATCCGTTGCAGCACTTACACCTCCAGTGGCACCAATATTGTCACGTTCTCCAGAGGTAGCACGTGTGAAACTGGCAGCTGATCAGCGTCCAGCAAGTGGGCAACCCGAGCACTTCTCACAGTACGGGCAAGATTTCGGTTATCTGCTCTACGAGTGTGATTTCGAAAGTCCGAATGGCGGAATGACGCATATTGTACTTCCTGATCTTCAAGATACCGCAAGAGTCTATGTGAATCAGGTAGAACAGGCATTAGTGCGTCAGGTTGGTGCCGCAGGTGTGAACATTCAAGCAGCCAAAGGTCATAATACGCTGCAGATTCTCGTGCAGCAAATGGGTAGGTTGAATTTCTCACCGAATCTCGGAGAGAGCAAAGGGCTTGCTGGTTCTGCATATCTGGGCGGTTCGGTACAGGATATTCGTCGTGACTGGCAGGCGGCAGATGCATCTATACAACTGAATGAAGTGAACAATCTAGCGGAAGCTCCACTTCTGAGCAGAAGTTTTGAGCTAGATGGCAATGACCGTGCGATTCTGGTTGGTGCTGTAAGCAAAGGGCTTCGCGTGAACGGCACCGAAGTGCCGATGGAAGGTTACCATGATTGGTTCTCCTTCGCTACCGTTGACCTTTCCAGCTATCTGCGTGAAGGTGAAGTCAATACATTGGAAATGCCTTATTCCAAATCCCCGCTTGAGCGGCTTGAACTGATCTTGTATCGTAGTGCCGATGAATTGAGCGGTTGGCGTATGGCGGGTAATGATGCATTGCTTCCGCAGCAGTGGGAGACACAAGAGGTAGGAGTGCCATCTAGTCTTCTGGGCGAACATGCGGCTACTACTGGCAATCGTACTGCCAATCAGGGAGAAGGTCAGCCTGCATGGTACCGTTGGAACTTTAAAATGCCAGCCGTATCCGACCAGTATGATGTGAATGTGAAGGTAAGACTTACTGGAATGAGCAAAGGCACGCTTCATCTCAATGGTCATGATCTTGGACGTTACTGGCAGATTGGTCCACAGGAGGATTACAAAATCCCTGTCGCCTGGTTACAGGAAGAGAATGAGCTATTGTTATTTGATGAAGAAGGACGCTCGCCAGACCGAATTCGTCTATTGTTTGACGAGCCATCCAAGTATCCGTGGGTGAGCGTCAAGTAGACGAAACAATGAATGTTTCGGTGAAATGATTGTAGTTCCAAGACGTGTGTTGGTGCCTAGTCGTTAAGTAGCGACGGGTGCCAACACACGTTTTTGTTTTTACAGTGGATGCATATGCAGCCAACATGATTGAATGCACAATCGCTGATGGAGACGCACAGATACCTGTTTCTATTCGAATAGCGAGAGGATAGCTTCACGGAGGGTCTGTCTAAGATAGGCTTTCTTATCTATAGAGAAGCGTTGTAAAATATTCTAAAACAAAGGAGATGACCTATGAGTAATCGATTTGATTTTGATGAATTTCCTCAACTAAGGACAGAACGATTCAACCTCCGGTCGGCAGAGGTCAAAGACAGCCATGATATTTTGGAATTATATTCGAATGAAGCTGTCATTGAGTTTATGCCGTTTACACCTTTTGAGTCGGTGGATGATGCGAACGGTGAAATGAGCTGGTATGCGAAGATTTTCAGAGAAAAGTCAGGTTTGCGTTGGATGATTGAGGATTGTGAATCTGGGAAAGTCATTGGAACCTGTGGGTTTCTCAACTTGGAAGAAGTACATAACCGTGCTGAGATTGGATACGATCTACACCCTGATTATTGGGGACGAGGTGTCATGACTGAGGTAGCTGGAGCAGTTATGCAATTTGGATTCACCAGCATGCAGCTCAATAAGATCGAAGCAAGAGTAGAACCGAAGAATGAGGCGTCGATTCACCTGTTGCGCAAGCTTGGTTTCCAGCAGGAAGGCGTGTTGCGGGAGCATGAGTTTGAGAAGGGTAGATACGTTGACCTCGCCGTGTTCTCTAAACTGAGAAGTGAAAAAGGTCATGCAAAAGAATCCGCACGTAGCCCAGAAGAAATGGAGTGAGCTGTTGATGTGTCTCAAATTCGTGTTTGTCAATGGGTCAAGCTATTAAACGGATCAAACCCGGGACGTAATCACGGTTAACGGCTTGATCGATTAAAACACACTTAGTTTTAAAGATTAGGGACTGATCCTATTTGTGAGATAGGGATCAAAACACCTTTCAAGTTTTAAGCAGCCAGTTGTCGCCAATGAACCGGTGACTGGCTATTTAGCTTGTTTGAATACGAATTGAGTTACAGTAAGTTATGTAGCCTCGACTATTGCCGTCGTTGTACTGGTTAACGATTCTCCATTGACCGCTACAATACCATCCCATCCAGGTTTCCGCTTGCGTCTTGTTCCGTATATTTAATTACCCTGTGACTTTATATTTTAGAGACTTTATACAAATTGGAACGATTACGTTCCATCCTCCCTCTGTACTTCGATTCTATCTCAGAGTTGACATATCCTCATTAACGAAGAGGCACTATGTGGTCAAATTCATAGGAAATGAAACCGTTCATATTGCACAAATACACCTCATAATTTGATACTTTCTTCGTATTCAATATTGTCCATAAAATCCCGATTAATATAAATACATGTTATTTAGGATTATTATGAAAATAATGTTGGATACAAGGAGGCGTGTTGTGAGTATTTCCGCTATTACGTACGGTCAGGTGAAGATAACACCGTACGAAATCACTCGTTTGCAAACACTTGAAGTTCACCGATCGTTAAATGGACATGCCAGATTAAAATTGGAAGCGGTCATACCGGAGGTGCGAAAAGACAGTTATGTACAAGCCACGACATCTCAGACAGATATCACAGTGAAGGTGGTGGACGATGAAGGGAATGAAACTACGTTTTTTTCCGGTATTGTGCTTCATGTCAAAGTGAAGGTCGTTAACGGTGTACATACGCTTTTAGTAGATGCGATATCCCATACCCATCTGCTGGATCTGAAGCTACACAAACGTTCATTCCAAAATCCGAACCTCACCTATGCCAATCTGGTCAGGAAAATCATATCCCCTATGACGGTTCGGATGTGATTGATTACGTGACGGAAGGAAAGAAAATTGGCGATTTTGTAATGCAGTATGAAGAGACAGACTGGCAATTCATTCAACGGATGGCTTCCCATTTCTATACGGGGCTGATTGCCGATTCGACGTCAGGGAAGCCCAAGTTCTACTTTGGCGTGCCCGAAGGTCAGTATAAGGGAGAATTCTTGGCTACACATTATATCGCTACCAAACGAATTGCCGATTACCGTTCAGCAATGGAAAATAAGATGCCTGGTGCAAAAGACCTTGATTATATCGTATACGAGGCGGATAGCAGGCAATGGTTTGCTTTGGGATCGGAAGTTCAATTCAAAGGGCGAAGATGGAATGTCGGCGAGGTCACCTCGCGTTTTAAAGATAGCCTGTTGGAGCATACCTATTCATTATTTCCCTTTGAAGGACTGCGGCAAAAGAAGCGCTATAATACGTCCATCATTGGCGCATCGATTCAGGCTAAAGTGCTTCAGGTCAAAGGGGATAAAGTCCGAGCGAAGCTGGATATGGATGAGCAGCAGGATGAGAGTACGGCTTACTATTTTCCGTATTCTACTATTTACGCCTCTGAGAATAATACCGGCTGGTACTGCATGCCTGAGGTGAACGATCATATCCGAATCTATTTTCCGAGTAAAAAAGAAGAAGAAGGCATCGCCATCAGCTCTGTCAAGCGGCAGGATCCTGAACAGGCCGTTAAACCATCAGGCTCGTCTGGAACGACGACAGGAGCATCTCCAAACGGAGGATACTCGGGTGGAAGTTCGGGTGCTTCCAGTCCTAAACGTAGCAGCGTTAGTTCCGCCGGCGCGGGAAGTTCTTCAGAGAGCGTACGGGTAATTCCCCCGCTCCTGTCCCCGAAGATCGGATGGGCAACCCGGACATCAAGACTTTCCGGACGAAGTATGGCAAAGAAATCATGCTTGCTCCGGATAAAATCGTCATTTCTGCAGGAGGCATGTACATTACCGTCAGTGATGAAAGCGGCATTGAGATTGTTAGCGATCAGAATGTGAGTATCACAGCCGGACAGGACGTTGTCATGTCTGGACAAACGATTCGCATTGCTGGCAGTAAAATCGAACTGACCGGTAAGGGCAACACGATTACGTTAGAAGAAGAGCTGAAAATGCATGGATCTGAAATCAAACTGAACTAGTTTCTGGCCATGACAACAAGAACAGTGGCTACCACGTTGGAAAGGAACAACAATGAATAAAGAAGAGGCCTTAACCCACTTCAATCAGGTCGTACTGGAACCTGCCATTCACTATGCTCTTTCAACCCTTAGAACTTATGTTGTGGAACACAGAGAGGAATTAATCCAAGGTTTCGTGGAGTCGATCAGACAGCTATGTATTCAAGCCAAAATGGATCAGGAACAGCAAGGCAAGAGTTCTGTCGCATTCATTCATTGTTCCATGCTAAGAATGTCGCTAGTTAATGGTAGCTATGCCTACCTCTTGGAGGCTTACTCCGAGGACTGGTATTGGGATAGTATCGGATGTTTCCACGAATACGACGCAACATGGGCCTTTGCGCCATTGAACGAACTGCAGGATTCGCTAATTGTAGAAATGAAACGCTATGGAGGAAAGCTGAACGCATCGGATGCAGAACGGATGATCTTGCAAGCGGCAGGACAATTCAATGCCTTCGTTATGACCATCGCCCGAATGGCTGTACCCCATATCTTGAACTTGCCAGAGATGCAAGCATTAGATCGATCAGATCGCTTCCAGATCAGGGTTGGGGAATATAAGGACTATAGTGAACCGGTGCACATCAGGGAAGGCGATCACCGAAATATACAACACCTTCGAAAAAAATTATCAACAGCAGACGGTTTGGAAAATGCTTATGGGGACTATACTTCGCTTTCTTTGCCTGAGGGTTCATTTGATCATGTCGATGTTCGGTATTCGGACTTCAGTGACGCTGACTTTAGGAAATGTAGCTTCATAAATTCCGTTCTCATCGGCACAAAGTGGCACCGAAGCAACCTAAGCGAAACGGATCTTCGCGGAAGCGTGCTCACCGATGCCAGTTTTCGGGGATGTAACCTGAAGGGAGCCAACCTTTCGGAAACCTCGGATGGAGGAAACGGGGATGGATTTGCAACAACTTCGCTGGGACTTCAAGGTATTTCCTTCGAGAGAGCCAATCTAGAAAACGCGGATTTGAGAGGCGCGAACTTGGCTCAAGCCGATTTCAAAGAGGCAAATCTTACAGGTGCACAGGTATGGATTCATGATCGCGATAAGTATGAAGACCAATGGAGCGACAAGCAACTGGCATCGGTACTTTGGGTGGCACTACCCACGCGAGAAGACAAGGAGGGACTATGGTCCAGCAATATTACGAACTGATCGAAGACCAACGAATATTGAATGTATTCAGGCCACCAGTTATAGATACGCCTTATGATGAATTGCCATTCTCTTCAGTTCGGAGGATCGAGCGAAAACCTCATGACGAAATGACCGATTGGATAACAAGGCCTGCCTACTATATGAGCGATCGCATGAAGCGGCTTATGGAGAACGTCGACGAAACGATTCCGTTTAAATCGGTAACCTTTATCAATGAAGAGAACGGCGAACCATTCAGCTACTGGGTTTTTAAACTCTCCAACGCATCCACATTCTCCAAGAAAAGTGTTTTTCATCCGGATGGTTCATTGAAACAACTCGTATTGGATGCGCAAGCGGTGCAGGATCAGCGGATATGGATGTTGGGCGATGTAAGAGAAACGCGTGTACTGGTTCGTCTGGATTTGGCCGAAAGCATTCTCCGACGGGGTTCACAGGCTTTGTATTTCGGAAGGTGGAGATGGAATGAAACCCTATGGTGACGAAGTGCTACTGAAATTAGATCGTAGTATCCGTCTCGCGAAGCGTGCCCAGGAAGACGAGATATTGGAGCTCAATGCATTGACGGAAGAAGAGATCTTCGACGGTGTTAGGCATGGCAATCTCACCCTTCATGGAACATTAATCAGGTTTACTCCACAACAATTTTGGGGGGATGGATTTTTGCTTCCGTTACCAGATGTTTTGGTTCAAGTGCCCCGGGGAAAGTTACAGCAGGATCATAACCGTCAGGGACATGAAGCAGCTATGTGGACAGACGAAATACATGGGATTACCTTCGGTCTAACGAGATTGAACCATCCGCTTGAAGCCAGCCAGGTTGAAGTCATTGGTCATGCCATGACTGAGCAGATGCGAATCCGTAAAAAAGATGCACAGTGGCTTCATGAAGAAACGGTGCATGGAGATCCTCTTGTTATGTTTTACAGTGAATCGATCCAACCATCGGTGCGAGGCATCGCTTACGACATATTCTTCGTAACTTCGGTGGACGGCAGACTGGTTACGGGCAATGTTCGCTTTCCTATGGAACAGCTTCAAATATGGCGACCGATAACAAGGGCTATATTCATGTGTGCTCAGGTCACCGCATAGACGGATGGCCAACACATATTTTGCAGAGGAGGAGAAAACATGTTGCTTCCCATGCTTGTCAAAGCCCTCCTGTCCGGAGGGTTCAGCGGTGAGTTTACGTATGTGGTTCGTGGTGCAGAGATATCCTGCAGTGAGGGCTCGGAACCCGGCGTGCTAAATCTACCGCTTTCTCACGGAATTTATATTAAAGAACAGCCTGTAATGAACGTTGCCGACGTTATACCACTGGCCAACGTGGGACGTTGCGGGTTTTGCAAAGTGGATGGAGCGTTATGTGTGCCAGATACGTTTTTCAACAAATGGACCCAAGGCAAAGAGGACGTGTTAGTGGAGGGGGAGTCAGCTCTTCTTAACAGGTCGGAACTGATCTGTCGCAAGGGTGGAACGATAACAATAAATGAGGACGGACAACTGTAATTAAAAGTAAAAAGGAGAAGAAAGGGGAACGTCGTGCAGAACGAAGAACAATCGACACTGACATACGAGGACATCCTAATCCATTGGCCGTATGGGCCTGTACGATTGGATCGACTACAGTGGATCCAGCAGGCCGGTTCACATGCCCGTTTATCCTTTAGTGGCTGGATCGATGAAGACTGGGAAGAGACCATTCTTCAACAGGCGGGGAGCCACGATCGTGTCGGATTCATTCGAAAAGATAATACGGGACGGGAGATTCCGTTGTTCAAAGGGCAGTTACATGATATTTCCATTGAAGCGTTCAGAGGAATGACTTGTGTAAGAGCGGTGGTCATCTCTCATACCTACGAATTGGACACGTTTCAGCGAACGAGATCCTTTCAAAATGAGAACCTGAGATATCTGGATATTGTCCATCGCGTTATGGACGCGTATCCTGAAGGAGACTATATCGACTATGCCTTGGAGAAAAACAAGACCGGAGTCTTTCTTATGCAGTATCAGGAGACAGATTGGGCATTTTTGAAGCGGATTGCTTCCCACATGGGAGCGGATCTTATCCCTGACGTGACCGCGCACAAACCTCGTTTTTGGATTGGTTATCCGGAAGGTATAAGGAGCTTCGAACTGAAGGAACGGCCGTATGAGAAGGCACGTAATCTGGAGAACTATTTACATACCGTAGCTCATGAGCAGCATCAAGTGAATGAAGAGCAATATACGACGTTTACCTTTAACTTGGGACAGGAACTACAGCCAGGCGACGAAGTATCTTGTGATGGAGCGACGTACCTTATCAACCGCCGCGAAGCAGTCATGGATCGTGGATTGTTACAGTGGACGTATACCTGCGCGTTGCCAACCTTCCATCCTTTGACGAAAAAGTTGCAGACGGATATCATTGGCGCTTCAATAGATGGTAAAATCATTGATGTAAAGCGAAATCAGGTCAAAGTTCACCTTGATATGGATGAAGATCAGCAAGCGGGCGAAGCAAGATGGTTTCCATATGCCGCAGAAGGCAGTCAAGTATGGTACATGATGCCTGAGCCTGGTGCAAAGGTGAAACTGTACTTTCCAAGTGCTGAAGAAGATGAAGCGATGGTCATGCAATCGGTTCGGGAGGAGCCCAAGGAAGCAACGCATGCCGCAAAAAGCAGCAAGGTGATGCAAGATCCTGGCGTCAAGTCGTTTGGAAATCCCCAAGGAAAGTCATTTACGCTCGGAGACAGTGAGTTGGTCATGACTGCTCAAGAGGGCTCATTATACATTTCCATGGCGGCGGGTAACGGGGTGACCTTAAACAGTACGACGCATATCCAGATTCAATCGATGGGAGACGTTAACATTAGCGGTGGGAATGTCTCGCTCACCGGGGCTGAGGGTCTCTTCATTCAAACAGCAACCGATCATGTGGAATTAGTCGAAGAGGTAAACGGCAAGAGTGAGAAGGTGCTGCTTGAAGCAGAGATTCATCGTTCATTTGAGATGATTGAGTCGGCATTCGACCAAGCTTTGGCAAGCATGGGAGAAGCAGTATTGAAGCAAGAACGCTTAGCGCGCAATTGGGAGCTTAGGCACCAAAGCGAACTGAATCGCAACATTGATGAAGGCAAGAGCTTGCTCCGCATGGTAGGAGATGTCGCGGACATCTTATATACCGGACTCGAAGGCCCCGATCAAGTCCGAGCCACGTATAGTAGCTTCAAAGATGGTGGATATGTCGGCCCGTTAGAGGAGAGGAATGCAACGTGGCAAGGTCTAGTCAAGACATGGGACTATGCAAGCGATGTGGTGACACTTCAAAAGTCTTGGGGTGAGCTCGGGAATGACGCCTTAGGGGTTGCGAGTGAATTCATCACTCCTCTCATGAACCAGGCCAAAAAGGATCCGATCACCATGCTGACGTTCACCGAAGAAGAGAGTAAACAGGCGGGTGTCTCGGATGCGGAAGCTAATTTAGCTCAGCTCGACATTGCAGGAATGGCGCTAGGAGGCAGTTCGCTAGTCAAGAAAAGCGCCATGAAAATCAATAAATTGGGACGTAAGTCGGACCATGGAGATGGTTCGGGGCCAAAAGGTTTCCTTCATGGAGATGGAGATGGCCCAGATGGTGCCGCTGCTGTAATAAAAGATGGGAAATTCAAGACCAATGCGGCATTACTTCCTCCATCTCTGAATGAGTTGGGCGAGCTCATCGCTAAAGCGGTGGGGAAAATGACGGAAGGTGCTGCGGCCAGTATCCCGTGGCGTATTAGGTACGTACAATTACCCGACGGTGGGAACGTACCAGTCATTATGAAGATGGACAGACAGGGTTCATCAGGTAACCGTAAGGAAGACCTCAAGGGTGGAACTGAGGGGACGGGTAAAAAGACAGGGAAGTTAGACCTATCAGATTTCACTAAAGAAATAATGAAAACAAAACCTATGAACTCACGAGTTCCAAAAAAATGGTATGATAAGGGAGGAACTATTTCAATTGATGAGAATGGAACTTGGACATATACTAACAAAAATGGAATTTCAGTAAGTTATCCAGGCGGCTACCCTGATTTTTCACCATACTATCATCCTACTGTGGCACCAGTAACCATAAAAGTTTCATCTCCAAAAAATAATCATAAAGATTTCGAGAACGCAAATAAAGAAGCGGGCTTAAGTAAAGATTCTGATCCACCAGTGCCGAGTAAAAATGAACCCCCTGATGGATATACATGGCATCATCATGAAGATGGTAAGACTATGGTTTTAGTGGAAGAAGATATTCATGACGAATTCAAACATATTGGTGGGCAATCTAAGGTCAATGGTAAAAACAAAACAAAAAATAGTGAGGAGTAGTTTCTATGGCTGAAGTTGTACGAGTACATGATAAGGTATCTTTAGAGCAAATAGAAAATTTTGAGAATACTACAAATATCAAATTACCTACGTTATATAGAGATTTTTTATTAGAATATAATGGGGGGCGTGTTCAACCGAATGTCTTTAAAATCTCCTCGGATGAGGGTGAAAGTGCATTAAATATATTTTATGGAATTGGCAGCATGAGAAGTAATCTAGAAAAAAAATTTGATTTTTTTGATGATATATTGGAAATTGGCTTTATTCCTATTGCTAGTGATTCAGGTGGTAACCAGGTTTGTTTAGGTGTTACTGAAGAGTTCTATGAGCAGATTTATTTCTGGATACATGATGAAGAGTATGATGAGGCTATGGAAAACATGTTTTTTTTGGCGAAGAATATTAATGAGTTTATTGGTAGTTTGTACGACACCGAATAGAGTTTCTGTTCAAACAGGAGAAGCAAAGTTGCTCAATTCTTAAATCAGTATGATTGGCGGCTCAATTCGAGAAATTCAGTTATGATTGAAGTTTCAGCTCCTGTGCTAGTAGCATAAACTAACTAGATATTCGCTCATAGTCATTAGATCTTAGTAATATAGACAAGTACTTGCCTCGACTATAATTGGGGAAATACACAAAAAATGGATGAGTTAAAAGAAGATTAGCGCTGTCCAATGGTGACGTGGCAGTTAAGACCTGTATAAAAAAGAAACCCCGCACAACGGCGGGGGACAGGTTAGCTAAACAACGGTTAATATTACAGTAGTAATCGATATGATCGTCGAAAGAGATTTCTTCATTTCTGTTGTACGTACATCAAATGCTTTAATTTTATAACTTGAATAACGCTATTCCAATACATCTAGCAGGTTGATAATGGTCAGATACCACCATGATCGACCTGTTTTTTGTAATGTTCGCTTTCTCACCGATTTATAAAATTCTTCGTAACTGTAGTATACTTCGCCTCGATTGGGAAGATGAAAAGACAAAGCATCATTCGGGGTAGTTAGCCCGACCATTAATCATGTCAAGACTTAGCTGCAACTTGTACGTAATGACAGGATTGCTTGCCGCGATGGTTATCGTGAAAGAACAATTTGAGGATTGTGTATGAGGTTTAGTTATACAAGATCCATCAAAAAAATAATTTTCATTCTGAAATTAACGGTAGAATGGAACTAGTACCTTTTGGTATACATAATTCCATAAATCATAAAGGTGGAAGAGCTCCTGGTGGTTGGGCGCACGCTAAAAGATAAAATATAGGGAGAGAAAAAGATGAGAATGGATATTAATACAGTTGTTCTACCATTACCGAGCGATGAATTATTAGATGTAGTCGAACGAAGCTTGAGAGTTTCATTTCCCGAAGCTTATAGAATCTTTATTAAGGAGAATAATGGAGCTGTACCAATCACTAATGTTTTTAGTTTTAATCAGCATAAATATCTTATTGAGAAATTTTTGTGTGTACTAGATGACAGTGAGTCTGATCCCATAAATGGTTGGTATGATATTGAGGTTACTATTACACAAATAGGGGATAGATTAACTGACAATGAAGATTTAGTCGGAATGAATGTAGTCCCGATCGCAGCGCTTTTTTCAGGAGATTTTATTTGTTTAGATTTCAGAGAAACAAAAGAGCCTACAGTAGTTATTTGGTTTCATGAAGAGTCTGAGGAATTTTCTCCTGTGATACAAATGGTTGCCTGTAATATAACTGAATTTTTTGAAATGCTAAAAGAGTAGAGCTTTTTTAGTTGATGTTAAGGTACTATAAATTGCCCATCCTGTGCCGAAAGAGTCTGGGGGCTGATTTCAAAAGATTGATTTCATCGATCCTCTCATCCGATCACCATGCTAACGTTAACCGAAGAGAGATGCAAATGTCAGTATTGGATAAAAATAAAATAGATGGAATTGGAAAGGGTAAAAATGAAAATAAGTTAGCGTTAATGATTGCAGACCATTTAGATTGGGAAAATGAACTCCAACACTTAACATTTTTGCAAGACAAAATTAATGCATATATATCATTTATTGAAAGTGGGCAAGCCTATAGCATCTATCCAGATGCTAAGTCAGTAGATGGGTTTATTTTTGATTTAAGATTTAAATATAAACCAACTGAGAATTGCAATAGAATGTTGGATGTATTTAGAAATAATATTCAAGATTTGAGAATCGAGTTTAAAATATATGAATCCTAGATTACTTGTATTTGGGGTGAAAGTATGAAATCAAACGAAGTATTTGATAATGTATGTAGTTTAATATCTGAAAAGTATATAAATAGTGGTTGGAAATATTCTAAGTCAGGTCATTGGATGACAAAAAAAGACGGGAATTTCATGTGTAAGATATTTTTTTATACAAGTTGGAATAATATATCAGATAAAAATGTAGCATTTTATGGTGAATGTGCAATTATCCCATTAAAATCAAAAGATAAAATATTTCATAATAATACCCGTCAAAGTAATGTACCAAAAGGTCATTTATATTGGAACATAGCAAATGAAGAAGATTGGGATCGGACAATTGAAGAATTTACTAGTTGGTTAGATAGCTCGTTCATGCCAATTGTAGAAAGCTGTATGAATGACCTAGAAAACTTTGTGAAACAAGTTGCTATGAGAGGATTTTATCCTTCAAATGGTTATGTGGTTGATATTAATTTTATATTAACTCATGGTTCTCGTAAATTAGCAGAAGAAGCCACTAAAAGGTACTATGCAAGTTTAGATGAGCCCATAAAAAAAGAATTTAAAGAAAATTATGAGAGTATGATAAATGGTAATGAGGCCGTGAGTGCGTACGGTAATAATATGATGAGGAATTATTCTAATTTTAGAACTATACTAGAAAATAATATAGCTGTGACGTTATAACAAATTAAATTATTAATATCGTTTGCGATAATTGGTAATCCAGTTATCGCTTTTTGTTATGCCAAATAGCTTTACAACCTAGGGGACGGGATATTCTGATAAGTTACCGAGTCAAGGTACGGTTGACGCAGGTATAAATGGAGCACCAAAAGTAGATGCAGGAAAGCAAGGTGCATATTCCATATAATGGTAATAACGTTTCAACCAATTCGCAGTGGCTTGAAGAATCAAATGCATCAACAGTTAAGTTATCACTATCCGTCTTACAAGAAGTCCTTTTGTGACATTGACGGTAAATCCGCCCTTGCTTTTTGGGAGAAGTATCCTGCACCGCATCAGGCGTTGACGGTGGGGGTAGATGAACTGGCGGAGTATTTACGTGAAGCAAATCATAACACCTTTTCCACCCGTAAGGCAGAAGGAATACTGGAATTGGTGAAGCAGGATGGCGAGACGAAGCGGAAATTCCAAGAATACGGAGACTTCCTCATCGTCAACATGGTGGGGGACATGCGAAGAAGTCGGGAACTCATCAAGTATATTGAGGAACAGCTTTGGGTCGTATTGGCACAGACTGATTACAGGCTAGAGTCGATGGATGGAATTAGCACCGTTACAGCGGCGGAACTGATTGCTGAAATCGGAGATATTCGTCCCTTCTCCAATGCCGACAAGTTAGCCCGTTTTACCGGAATCGTTCCTGTCCGCTTTAGTTCGGGCGGCAAGGGAAAAGACCATGCCAGTGGACAAGGAAATCGTGTACTGAATGCCATCTTTCATAACCTATCCGTTCAGCAAATCCAAGTCGATGGTATTGGTCCACGAAAAAGTCCAGATTTCATAATTGAAGGACAAGTGTTTGATTGTTATGCTCCTGAATCAACTAATCTAAGTACTATTAGTAAAATGCTCAGAGATAAAACCACAAATCAAGCAAGGAGAATAGTGTTGAATTTAAATGATTATCCTTTTGAAAAAAGAACTGAACTTATAGAGTTTATATTAGGTCAGACTCACAAGGATTTAAAACATTTAAATGAACTATTAGTCATTGAAGGCCGTCAAGTAACTAGAGCATATTGGAGGTATGAGTAAGTGGATTATTCGTTAAGTATTGGTTCTGATTTTCCTAAAGAAGAATTGAGCAAATTGCTGTATAGTATGTTATGCGAAGTATTATTTGTAGAATTAATTGATTATGAGGCAGAAGTATGGGACAGATCCTATACTCACAGCGTAAGTGTTGGTTGCACATATTTTTCAATGAGCATTAATTTAGATGATGATGAGGACTATACAGAACGTTATCGGAAGGCAAATCTTGAAGCGTATGGTGTAGATACGAATGTTTTTATTAGTATTCAATTTAAAACGCATACGATTGAAATCGGATGGCTAAAACTACTTGAAGTCGTTGGAAAACTATTGAATTTAAACAATCTGGATTTGGTTGTTGAGGATCAAACTGCGTGCCCTCTATTTAAAAGAATTAAAGGGCGTTTGATTATTAATAGCAATTTAGATTATAGAGCATGGTATCTGACGAAAGAAAATCTAGCACTATTGAATTATCCTTATGAAGAAGAGGATTTTCTAGAAAATAGTGAAGCATAAACACCTCTAAAGTTATCTCCAGATCTTACGATATGGTCGAATTCTCTTGGAGGTGTTTCAATTTGTCTAACTTTATGGGTCACTTTCCACTTGAACCTGCATGATAACATGAAGTTTTTTTTAAGTGTCTACCTAAAAAGAAAATACCATTTTAAGGTACAATGTTTTGTTCCCACACAAATGAATAGATATTCATAAATATTTCTTATTCGCTCTGATAATACGTAAATCGCAATCAAACAGAAATCGAATATGCCTGATCACCTTGTCCTTGCGAATTCGCCCATGCTATATTGGAGAGATGTGAGGAGATGAGGATATGAAATT
Organism: Paenibacillus sp. DCT19; assembly: GCF_003268635.1. Taxonomy (NCBI): domain Bacteria; kingdom Bacillati; phylum Bacillota; class Bacilli; order Caryophanales; family Paenibacillaceae; genus Paenibacillus; species Paenibacillus sp. DCT19. The sequence goes on along the minus strand of NZ_CP029639.1, from coordinate 4,870,800 downwards.
AGTGTCCTGGAATGTAAATGGATTACGGGCATGTGTGACCAAGGGATTTATGGATTATTATCAGGAGAGCCAGGCTGATATTTTCTGTGTGCAAGAGACGAAGCTACAGGCAGGCCAGATCGAGATGGATCTGGGTGAGGATGTATATCAATACTGGAATTATGCGATCAAAAAAGGCTATTCCGGCACGGCTGTATTTACTCGGATCAAGCCACTTTCCGTCTGGTATGGGATGGAGGAAGACAGTGAGCCGGAAGGTCGAATGATTACACTGGAGTTTGATGAATTTTATCTGGTGAATGTGTATACACCTAATGCAAAGCGTGACCTGACCCGATTACCTTACCGTCTCGAATGGGAGGATCGTTTCCTGAAATACCTTCAACAGTTGGAAGCGAACAAACCGGTTATCGTATGCGGTGACCTGAATGTGGCCCATCAAGAGATTGACCTGAAGAATCCGAAGCCCAATATGGGCAATTCAGGGTTCACATTAGAAGAGCGAGGTAAAATGACGGACTTGCTCGCGACAGGATATGTGGATAGTTTCCGTCACCTGTATCCGGATCGCACGGATGTGTATAGCTGGTGGTCGTATATGCCAAAGGTTAGAGAACGGAACGTTGGCTGGCGTATCGATTATTTTCTGGTATCGAATCAACTGGTCTCAAAAGTCAAGGATGCACACATCGACTGCCATGTGATGGGCAGCGATCATTGTCCTGTCGGGCTAACATTAAATTGTAAAGGTTGAACTAGACATTTACACAAGAACGGAGAGGACAGAAATAACGTGAAGAAGCGAAGCGTTCGCCTTTATCCCCGGATTTTCCCTTAGAAAAAGGGAATCAGAAAAATCTGGGGATAACAGCGATCGGAATGTTGTTCTGTCATTGGAGTGGTCAGTGTAAATATTTTAGTTCAATCGCAATAATTCGAATGCAATATGCCGCAAGTTTCCTAGGAGTGACGGGAACTTGCGGTTTTTTAGTTCTTTTCAACGATCCCGGGCAGGATTACATACTAGACTAAAGTTGGGGATTAGACTAGGCTCTGGATCGTTTCTTGCCATGAGAACATGGGTTAGGATTAATACATACATAAGGAGTCTTGGCTTAGCATGGATTCGGAACGGATATCAAGTTGCATGGGGAGGACGAGAATGGATAGATTGCTGGGTAGAGGTATTCGAATTGTTGGCGGTGTGATGGTTGTAACAGGTGTTCTGTTATTTGTCGGGGCGGGCTACATGGTGGTGCAGGACGTTCAAACGAGGCAGGCTTATCTGCCAACGGAAAGAATAGATGAGTTTAACAGGGGTCATGTACAAGTGAATACATCTAGGACGTTACATTCAGGTGGAATAAGGCTTGCTTCTGATCCAGAAGATTCAACCTTGGTTGAAGAGTTTACACAAGTTTATGAGCATCTGAAATCTTCACTGAACCTGGAGTTATATGAATAAGCGAATTGTGGCTTGATTGAATCATAGCCGAGAAGGAGGAAGAGGGATGAAGGTAAAGGTGATGGGCGGATTCCTAGCTTGGTTTCTGGTCAGCTTCTTACTATCCATCGCAGCACTATCTGTCATGATGCTGTATGCCTCAACGTACGTTGAAGCAGCTTCATATATACATTCATCACATCTTCTTACGATGAGTTCATCGTAATGATTGTAGGATAGGATTTCTTAGGTTTCTTAGATCTTTAATTAGGGTAAGGGGGTGGAGAGATAACCAAATAATGAATGTAGATGTGGGTTAAGTCAACTCAAGGATAAGTCCACATTACATCGACTGAGCAGAATATGTATACGATATTGCTTAGTCCAACATACACAACATAAGGAGTGAACATAATGAAAATACCTCAGAAGCATCTCATGATGTGTGCTGCTGTAGCAATGGTTATTGCCCTAAGTGCTTGTAGCGGCAGGACAGAACAGCCAGCACAGGATACAGGACAGGTGAATTCTGAATCATCGGAGTCAGCGGGTGAAGTGAATAATGAGGCGAATAACGAAGCAACCACAGCGGAAGTGAGTTCCCCGGATGGTACAGCGGAGATTGTGGATACCGATGAGCAGACCACTTCCGAGGCTGGTGGAGATAACGTAGCAGCAGAAGGTACTCAAGAGTTACCTGAAGTTTTGCCAACAGACTTCCCTATGCCAGATGATGCTCGTATTCAACTAGCCAACTCTGGTGACAATGATGGTAAGAAGACAGCTATGGTGATCTACACCACGGAGCAGGATATGAAGACAGTCTCCAAGATGTATAAGGACTATTTCGAAGCCAAAAAATTAACCGATGCAGGTCAGACATTGGATGACAAAAACATTATTATTCAAGGGACTGATCCTGAAACGAAGCAGCAATGGTCATTGATTGGCGGAGCCCTGGCGAGCAAGGAAGGTACGATTGAGCTTACACTTACGTGGGCTGAATCTTGATAGCTGGAACAACTCAATATGGAACATATGATACATCATGCCTTACATTGTTGGTGGCGCTGTTGCCACATAAATGTAAGGTTTTTTTCATTTAGAACTGGAAACGCAACAGGTTACATGGTATGTTATATCTTTATAGAAAGATAGACAACTACTGACGAAGACAGGAGAGGATTGAACATGGTTAAAGTGGGTATTGTGGGTTACGGTAACTTGGGTAGAGGCGTTGAGAAAGCAATTAAGCAAAACTATGATATGGAACTGGTTGCTATATTTACACGCCGTGATCCAGAGCAGATGGTAGGCGAAGATACATCCGCTCGTTTCGAACATATCTCTGCCGCTGAGCAATACATAGGCAAAATTGATGTGATGTTGCTGTGTGGAGGTTCGGCTACAGATCTTCCGGAGCAGACACCTGTCATTGCACGTCTATTCAACACGGTAGATAGCTTCGATACACATGCGAAAATCCCTGAATTCTATGCAGAGGTTAATGCCGCTGCCGAGCAAGGTGGACATGTAAGTGTCATCTCTACGGGCTGGGATCCAGGATTGTTCTCTATGAATCGTCTGTTGGCACAATCCATTCTGCCTGAAGGTAAAGAATATACATTCTGGGGAACTGGCGTTAGCCAAGGTCACTCCGATGCGATTCGTCGTGTACCAGGTGTCAAAGCCGGAGTTCAGTACACTGTACCTGTAGAAGAAGTAATTAACCGTATTCGTGCAGGTGAAACGCCAGAGTTGTCTACGCGTGAGAAACATTTGAGACAATGTTACGTTGTGGCTGAAGCAGGAGCGAACGAGGATGAGATCCGTGAAACGATTGTATCCATGCCGAACTATTTTGCTGACTATGATACAACGGTAACCTTTATTACGGAAGAGCAATTGAAAGCTGAACACGAAGGTATGCCGCATGGTGGATTCGTGATTCGCAGTGGAGTAACGGGTACAGCTTCCAAGCAAATTATTGAATTTGGCTTGAAATTGGATAGCAACCCTGAGTTCACAGCAAGTGTACTGGTTGCATATGCAAGAGCTGCACATCGCCTGAGCGCTGAAGGTCACAAAGGTGCCAAAACAGTGTTTGATATTCCACTGGGTCACCTGTCTCCTAAATCCGCTGAAGAGCTTCGTCGTGATCTGCTCTAATCAACGAGTTTAGACTTTATGGAAAAAAGAGCTTTACCACCATACTCACGCTTGAACAGAGTAGGGGCGGGTGAAGTTCATACAAAAGAGCCCGTCCTTCGCTTGATTGAAGGACGGGCTCTTATTTGTCTCATCAGGTCATCAGACAGTGCTGCTGAGTTTCATATGGCTGTTATGGGGTTCGTACCTCTCAAGATAAGCATGTATGCATGCGATACACTTAATCTTATGCAGTCCAGTGCTCAGGCGTTTTCACATGAGAGGGCAGCTTTGTCGCGTTATTTCCCTTGGCTGAGTTAAGCTGTGACTGTGTTAGAAAAAGACTGCCTCTCAGATCCGCCCCACCAAGATCTGCATCGCGTAAGTCCGCACCTATGAAGTCAGCTGTTCTTAGGTCTGCATTGCGAAGATCAGCCGCGATCATAAGCGCTCCCCTGAAGCTGTTACCACGAAGATCTGCTCCTTTGAGGTTGGCGCCTAGATAGTCCATTCCACCGGCACGTTTATTTATTTTGGACTTCGATTTGGATTTTCCATGACCTGATGACTTATCTGCTTGTTTCATGCTGGAGGTCGCTTGGGTACGGATCATCTCGCTTCCTTGCAGCAAGAGCTCGCTTATACTGGCTCGGTGAGTCGGGATATCCAGCCGTAAAATGGCTGCCGGCTCCAGTAATGTGAGTTGCTCTGTTTCTTGATATTTTTCACGGAGACGTAAATGGATCGATTTTGTTTCAGGATACGCCAGCATCTCATTCACATAGCTCATCATTTCCTGTAGCTGTCTCATGACAGGTAGGCAGTCGAACATCTCTGAAGCAAGCTCGGGGTGATTTCGCCAGTCCTTACCTGCATATGTAAGCTGTGAGAGCTTCTGTCCCGCTCCAAAACAATCGTATACCGTACAACCTTTAAATCCTTTTTGTCTAAGTTCTGTATGGATGCCGCATCGATTATCGTTGCGGAGGTTCGGACAAGGCGTGCCACTGGATTTATCAAAAGCAAAATCGGAAGATTTGCCATACGGCAGTGCCACACAGCATAAGCCAAAACATTGCTCGCAGTCTGCGCTCAGATGCAGGGGTGCCTCCGTGTTGACGAAGGATTGGTTAGACATTATTGTACACTTCCTTTAAGAGGATGTTCAAAAAACGTTACTTTTGATTTTTGACCACAACAGGTATGCAAGATCTTCGCTCAACAATCTCGGTATTCACAACTATTTGGACTGCATTTGCATCCGTATGATCGATCTTTTCCATCAATAGCTTCACAGCGCTCTTGGCTAACATATCCTTTTTGACATGCACGGTGGTTAATTCGGGGCTGATAACTTTGGCTTCAAAGATATTATCAAACCCCATCACCGACACATCTTCAGGCACACGCACGCCTATATTCTGTAGTGATTTAATCGCACTGATGGCAATGTAATCATTCTCGCAAAATATAGCTGTAGGTAACTCCGCCAGCTGTTGAATCGACTGTTGGAATCCCTCCTGTGGCATAACGCGCATGGGATGCATATCGAAAAATAATCCATCCTCTACCGCGAGCTGATGCTCACGAAGAGCGGCGTTAAAGCCTTCTTCCCTTTGCGCGAAATTGACGATGCGTGTATGCGACCGAACATAACCTATTCGACGGTGTCCAAGTTTAATTAAATGTTGACCTGCTTGATAACCACCAAGCTTGTTATTAATGGAGATAAAGCTTGCATCCATATATTCAAAGCACGTATCCAAAATGACCACATTAGCATGATGAGATCGTATAGGCTCGATCATATCTGGCGTGAGATTGGTACCTAATAGCAGAATGCCAGCGGATGGCTGATCCTTTTCCAAGGCCAGTAATTCATGATGTAGATTCTGTATATCAATGGAAGAGATGACCAAGGTATTCCCATGCTGCTTCACTTGATCGGTAATATGATGAATTAACTCATTGAAAAAAGGTAATGAATCATAATGTTCGGTAACGATGTCTGCATTTTTACAGGCGACAAAACGGATAATGGCATGAGGTTTCTGAATTTCCTTATCGGACTTCAATGTTCTCGGTCTATACCCGTGTGCCTGAGCAATATCTAATATATGTTCTCGGGTCTGTTCACTAACCCAGGTTTATTGTTAAACGCAAGTGAGACCGCAGCCTTCGATACCCCCGCAAGCCGCGCAATATCATCAATTTTCAATATACAACCTCCTAAATGGCCTGCATGTCCTAAGTATACCATGAATTAAGCTGAAATTTTAGCTCATAACTAAACTAAACTTAACTAAAATGCGAAGGTTTAAACTAAAATTGTGATTGACTGTTTATCTTTGTGATGCTAATATTCAATTGTGAAACGCATTCATTAAGCTTAAAGATCTTATTATTATGTTTAAATTACTAAAATAAACTAAACAAAATAAATTATATGGGTTAATTGTTAAGTTTAGTTCCTGGTGAATCTACTAAAGTGAAAGGACGGATGAGAAGATGAGCGCAACGATATCGATGAACGGAAGAAGTTTTGAGGAACAGGGCAGTCCCTTCTTTTACTTGGCAGATACGGTGTGGAGTGCATTTACCAATGCCACATTAGAAGAATGGGAAGAGTATCTCGATTATCGCAAAATGCAGGGCTTTAATGTGCTGCAAATGAATGTGTTAAGCCAATGGGATGCAAGTGGATCTGATCTGGATTGGGAGCCGTTCGCTCTTCAGGAGGATGGTTCGTACGATTACAGTCAGTTGAATGAAGCTTATTTTGATCGGGCAACAGAGATGGTACGTATGGCGGTTGAGCGAGGCTTCACACCTGCACTGGTTCTATTGTGGTGTAACTATGTACCAGATACATGGGCAACTCCGTTCCAGCAAGGGAATAAAATGCCGCTGGAGGTTGTAGAACCGTATGTAACTTATGCGGTGAAGCGATTCTCGGCGTTTAATCCGATCTATCTGGTGAGCGGGGATACGGATTTTCCATCCGAATTGGCTAATCGTTATTATCAAACCGCACTGGACACGGTAAAACGAATCAGTCCATCCAGCGTAGCTACTCTGCACATACAGGGAAGACTTCGGGAGATTCCAGAGGTGTTCATGAATCATGAAGGACTTGATTTTTATATGTATCAGTCCGGGCACAATTCCGAATTCCAACATTATTCACATGAGATTGCAGAGCATTTTTACAACCTTACTCCGGAGCGTCCTGTTATTAACGGTGAACCCTGTTATGAACAGATTAGCTACAGTCGTAATGTCTATGGACGTTATTCGGCGCTGGATGCTCGCCGAGCAGCATGGCAGAGCCTGCTTGCAGGAGGTGCAGCAGGCGTGACGTATGGTGCGCACGGGATCTGGAGCTGGCATAAAAAAGGGCAGAATTTTGGCATTGTGGAAGGCGAGGGCTTCGATAGTCCATACGACTGGAGAGCGGCGTTACGATTTGAAGGAGCATGGGATTATTCATTCATTAAATATGTATTTGATATGTACAATCTGGTCGGGGTGAAGCCGCTAGATATCGTACTGAACCAGACTAAGGAGATTCGGGCAGCAGGTAATGAAGATACCGTGATCCTGTATGTGCCAGTGAATACGAAGGTACGATTAGATTTCGAAGCAGAAGCGTATTCGTTCACTACGATTGATCTCATGCATCGTCGTTTTGCACGAACAGAAGCGTATCGCGAGAATGGATATAGTGTGTTGCCGATGCACGAATTTGAGCATGATGTGGTCATCATTGGCACCAAAAAATAAATGGGGAATTACAGCTTGAAACTGTACTCCATCTCTAAGACTTACATTTATAGATGAGGTGAACGTATGTGGAACATTGGTATTGTGGGTACGGGGTACTGGTCTGAAAAACATATTAAAGCATGGCAGCATATTGAGGATACAACGATCACGGCCATTTGCGACAAGAATACAGCATTGCTGAGTGACAAATCAGATCAATATAACATTCCAGAAGCGTATCGGTATTCAGATGTAGTAACAATGCTGGAGCAGGCTGATATTGATGTCCTGGATATTATTACTCCACCAGAAACACATCTGGAGCTTGTGAAGCTGGCGGCAGCCGCCGGCAAACATATTATGTGTCAGAAGCCGTTTGCGAGATCGCTTGCAGAGGCAGAAGAAATGGTTCAGATTGCTGAGCAGGCAGGCGTACGCTTAATGGTTACTGAGAATTGGCGCTGGTTAGAGCCGTTCCAGATCATCAAAAATCTGTTGCTTGAACATGCAGTGGGTAAGCTAAACACCATTCGTTATATTCATACTGATTTTTATTCACCACGGTTTGATCCAGATCAAGAGCTTCCACAGCCGTTTTTCAGAGATATGCCGCAATTATTGTTCTATGAGATGGGTGTGCACTGGCTGGATACGTGGCGGTTCTTATTCGGTGAGCCCTCCAGATTGTATGCGGAGACTCGTAAAGTGAGCCCTTATACCGTGGGGGAAGACAGTGGCATGATCCTCATCGGTTATGAAGACTACATGGGTCTGATGGATATGAGCTGGGCTACACGGCGGGAGCTACAGGAGCCTTTGGGAGAACAGGTGCTGCCGAATCATAAGGAACAGCTCATCATCGAAGGGGATAAAGCAACCATTAAACTGTATCATACGGGCAGATTAACGATCATTGATAATGCTGGTGTAGAGACTGTCATAGCAGATCAGACAGCATTGAATTATGAGGATAGTCATCGGAAGCTACAGGGTCATTTTATTGACTGTTTGAACACAGGTGCAGAGTTCCAGACCAGCGGCTTGGACAATCTGAAGACGTTACGTCTTGTATTTGATACGTATGACAGTGCGGCGAATCATAAGGTTCAGTTGTATTAAGGGAGAAGTTATGTCGATGAATGATATGGTCATGACCGTCATTGCCGCCTTCATGGTGCTTGGTGCATTGGACAAGGCATTGGGGAATCGGATGGGTCTTGGATCGGCGTTCACGGAAGGCATGATGTCAATGGGGACACTTGCGCTGGTTATGGTCGGAATTGTGTCGCTGGCGCCAACACTGGCAGGTCTGCTCATTCCCGTAATATCTCCTCTGTATGAAGCGATAGGTGCCGATCCGGCATCTTTCGCTAATACAATTCTAGCTGTGGACATGGGAGGATATGCACTCGCCAGTCAGATGGCTCAGAGTGCTGAGGCAGGGCTCTTTTCTTGGGTATTTCTCGGGACGATGCTTGGACCAACCATTGTATTCACCATTCCCGTAGCCTTGGGTTTAGTTGAACGCAAGGATCATCCGTATTTTGCTAAAGGTGTACTGATTGGCATTAGCACCATTCCTGTTGGATGCTTGGTTGGAGGTATCGTAGCTGGAATTCAGATGGAGATCATTCTAAGAAATTTGATCATACCCGTCATATTATCCGTGTTCATTATGCTCGCACTGTATCTGTATACAGATCTGACGGTGAAGGTATTTAAGTATTTTGGAAGCGGTATCACGTTGATTTCCTTAATTGGACTTGTGGCTGTCGGAGTTGAGACGCTCACTGGGTGGGTGATCATTCCGGGTATGGCTCCTTTATCTGAAGGGATAACCATTGTCGGCACCATTGCCATTGTGCTCGCAGGAGCTTTCCCCATGGTCGCAGTGATCAACAAAACTTGTCAGAAGCCGCTCGCAAGAGCTGGGCGAATGCTACATTTGGATGCGCCAACAACAGCCGGGATTATTGCTTCACTGGCACATAACATTCCGACGTTTCGCCTAGTAAAGGATATGAATCCGAGAGGTAAAGTAATTAGTATTGCTTTTGCGGTGAGTGGCTCCTTTGTGCTCGGTGGACACCTGGGATTTGTAGCAGGAATGGACAGAACAATGGTGACCGCCATGATCATTGGCAAGCTGGCAGGTGGCATCAGCGCAGCCTTGGTAGCCGCATGGACGAGCACATCAGACTCCAAAATGAATTAGTCAGGATCACTAATGGGTTCGTATAAGTTAGGTTTATCAACACTACAGCATGAATGTGAAGGAGTATAGACCATGAATCATGACAAAACAGCTAAGGAAATTCTAAGGGCAGTTGGTGGCAATGATAACATTAATAGTGTAATTCACTGTGTAACGCGTCTTCGTTTCAATCTAAGGGACATGAAGTCTCCGAACAAGGATGAGATTAAGCAGATTGATGGCGTGCTTACTGTTGTGGAAAGTGGGGGTCAGTTCCAGGTTGTCATTGGCAATGAGGTGCCCAAGGTATATGAATCTCTGTTAAAAACAATGGGCAGGGATCCTTCGGCATCCACGACAGAGCAGGGGAACGCAGGTGAAAAGCGTGGTCTGTTCAACCGTTTTGTTGATGTCGTATCCGGTGTATTTATGCCAGTGGTCGGTGTGCTTGCAGCAGCGGGTATTCTCAAAGGCTTACTCGCTCTGTTCATTACATTAAAATGGCTCACGGAAGACATGAACACATACAAAATTTTATTTGCAACCGCAGACGCATTGTTCTATTTCTTCCCGATCATACTTGGATTCTCGGCAGGTAAGAAATTCGGAGGTAATCCCTTCATCTCAGCGACCATCGGTGCTGCACTTGTATATCCCACGATGACGGCTGCCGCTACAGCGGGAACCGGTATGTCGTTCCTGAGTATCCCGGTTGTGTTAATCAATTACACACAGTCCGTTATTCCGATTATTATCGCATCCTATCTGGCAGCAAATTTCGAGAGATGGCTTACGAAAGTATCTCCTTCTTCTATTAAAATGTTTCTCGTACCGCTGATTACACTAGCGGTCATTACGCCGGTTGTTTTTATGGCGGTAGGTCCAGTAGCAACACTGATCAGTGATCTGCTTGCCAAAGGGGCCATGTGGACATATGGGCTTAGTCCAATTATTGCTGGCTTGCTGCTGGCGGGTCTATGGCAGACCATTATTATCTTTGGACTGCACTGGGCTTTTGTACCGATCCTACTCAATAACCTGGTAACCAACGGATTCGACCCGATCAATGGGATGTTGTACTGTACTACCTTTGCTCAAACGGGTGCGGCCTTTGCAATTGCAATCAAAACGCGGGATAAGAAGCTGAAGCCGATTGCGATGTCTGCGACGATCTCAGGCGTTATGGGAGTAACAGAACCAGCTATTTACGGTGTAACCTTGCCAGCGAAAAAGGCATTTGTGATGGCATCCATCGCAGGTGGTATCGCAGGAGCTGTGGCTGGTTTCATGGGTTCTACCGCGTACGGCTTTGGTGCTGGCGTGTTCGGTATTCCATTGTTCATTAATCCTCAGGGAATTGATTCCGGATTTATTGGGTTCATCCTTTCGATTGTTATCGCCTTTGTACTTGGGTTCATTCTGACGTATATGTTTGGTTATAGAAATACTGCTCCTTCCGTTGCGGTAGCGTCGTCTTCGGCTAAACTAGGGGTGTAGAGCAGGGGCAAACTGTCGTTGGTTCAAGTGTCGCGAATACTACTGTAGGTACAACTTCGAATTCTGCTACACAGACTGCAACAGGAACGTTAACAGAGCACACGGTATATAGTCCGCTTACAGGTACAATCATTCCATTAACGGAAGTTAGTGACGAGGCATTTTCAACTGGCGCAATGGGGCAAGGAGCAGCAATTAAACCTAGTGTCGGCGTAGCCTATGCACCTTTTGATGGCGTGATTGTGACGATATTTAAGACCAAACATGCGATTGGGCTATTATCTGAAGATGGCGTAGAGATATTAATCCATATTGGGATCAACACGGTGAGTTTAAAAGGCAAACATTTCACCTCGTATGTCTCCGATGGGGATGTCGTTCGTAAGGGGGATAAGCTCGTGGAGTTTGATCTTGCGGCTATCCAAGCGGCTGGTTATGATACGATAACATCGGTCATTGTATCTAATACCTCATCGTATTCGGATATTCAGATCAATTCTTCTTCTCAGGTGGAACAGGGTGAGGCTCTAATCAGCGTTAAATAAAAGAGTTCTTGTATACGAATTCATTGGAATTGGTTGTAAAAAGTAAGGGCAGCGTCCGTTCTCACGGATCGCTGCCCTTTGTCATGCACATCATAATCTAGTGCATATTTATACCATTACCATACGAACCTGTTCGCATCGTTTATACAGGTTTCGGAGAATTATACAATACCTTGAGCCAGCATAGCATCAGCTACTTTACGGAAGCCAGCAATGTTTGCACCTACAACGAGGTTGCCTGAGCAGCCGTATTCTTCTGCAGCTTCTACGCAGCTTGTGTAGATGTTTTTCATAATTTGGTGCAACTTCGCGTCTACTTCTTCAAATGTCCAGGACAACCGCATGCTGTTCTGTGACATTTCAAGTGCAGACACAGCCACGCCGCCAGCGTTAGCTGCTTTTGCTGGTCCAAACAGGACGCCTTTTTCGAGGAAGAGGTCAATAGCTGCCAGCGTTGAAGGCATGTTGGCTCCTTCGCCAATCGCTTTTACTCCACCTTCGACAAGCGTAGCTGCCGCATGTTCATCAATCTCGTTCTGAGTAGCACAAGGCAATGCAATATCACAAGGAATAGACCAGATTCCTTCACAACCACTGGTGTACACCGCATGAGGATGTTCCTTCACATATTCACTAATCCGTAGACGATTCTCTTCTTTCAGACGTTTCACGGTTTGCAGGTTAATTCCTTCCGGATCATGAATGTATCCGCCAGAGTCGCTACAAGCGACAACTTTGGCTCCAAGCTCCTGAGCTTTCTGGATCGCGTAGATGGATACGTTGCCTGAGCCGGAAACGACAACCGTGCTGTCTTTGAAGCTTAATCCTTTGGCTTGAAGCATCTCGTTCACGAAGTACACGCAACCGAAGCCTGTCGCTTCTGTACGAGCAAGGCTACCGCCGTAGAGCAGACCTTTTCCTGTCAGGACACCTGCTTGGTGACCTCCGCTAATGCGTTTGTATTGTCCAAACATATAACCGATCTCACGAGCACCTACGCCGATGTCGCCCGCGGGAACGTCTGTGTCTGCACCGATATATTTATAGAGTTCGGTCATGAAGCTTTGCGTGAACCGCATCACTTCCTGATCTGATTTACCTTTTGGATCAAAGTCCGAGCCGCCTTTACCTCCTCCGATCGGAAGACCTGTTAAAGCGTTTTTGAAAATTTGCTCAAAACCAAGGAATTTAACAATGCCGGAGTATACGGATGGATGGAAGCGAATTCCACCTTTGTAAGGGCCGATAGCACTGTTGAACTGTACGCGGAATCCACGGTTAACTTGAACCTTGCCTTGATCATCCACCCAAGGTACACGGAAGGTAATCACACGTTCAGGTTCAACCAATTGTTCCAGCAGACCGTTCTCCATATATTTAGGATGAGCCTCGATGACAGGAATGAGTGAGTCCAGAATCTCTTTTACCGCTTGGTGGAATTCGTTCTCCTGCGGGTTTCTAGCGACTACGGATTCATAGACGGAATGAACATATTGTGAAGCGATAGACTGAGTAGATTCTTTAGTTAGTGTGGACACTTTTCTGATGCACTCCTTTGTCGTGTTAAAGTCTATAATTACCCATTTGCATAAATTGCACAAAAGTTTGTAGTTAAATATACAGGAAATGCTATAAAAATACGAGATAGAAATCCATAAAATGTTTTTTATGACGTTATTAAAATGTTCTATAGATCTACCATATGATGTTAAGACTTAGTTCAAGTTACCTATTTAGCTGGATTTAATAATTAGTTTTGGTAAGATGGATGTAGGGATCTCGGCAACCGGGATCTTCATTTTATATTCAAGGAGGCATACAAGATGTTGCAAAGATTCAGACACATGAACCAAGAGAACAAGGCTTGTATAGGAGGTGAGATCTATTATGAACCATAGATCCCATTGCCATAATTGCAGAGAGATGCTGGTGAGCCAGCTCATTACTTTGGGTGAAGAGAAAAAAACATTTCTCAACGCCTATTTTGACGTGCGTGAACCTGAATGGTTCCAGACGGAACGAATGCTTACCACGTACACAGAACATGTGGAGCAGCTGCTGCTGGATCAGATGAACTGTTGGATTCCACTGTGCTAATTGGAAGCTGGATCACTTTCGAATATGTGGACTTCCACACATCGGATTCGTTCTGGATCGTAATGCCGGAAGAGGCAGATGCAGACGAGAATCGTATTTCGTTCCTTTCTCCGGTGGGGAGACAATTGTTGCTTGCTCACAAAGGGGAAACCCGGAGTGTGAATATCCCTGCAGGTTCCATGCGGGTGCGCATTACAGATATTCAATTGCAGCGCGAGCCGGTTACGCGGAAGGTCGAAGGAGGTGCAGATTATGCACTTTAAAGAGACAGATCTGCCCGGCATTGGTCGGAAGTACTGGCTGCACACACGCAGCGGTGAGCATCTGGTGATTGTCATTCATAATGACGAGCGGCGGGATCTATTTCATATGGAGCCCGGAGATCTACCGGATGAACCTGGAGATATGAGGTCTTTGGTGACATTGGATGATGATGAGGCAAGAGCGGTCGCCGCTATAGTCGGTGGATGACGTATAAACCGCAATTTCAGGAGCAGCGCGAGGTTATGCTAGATGGGTTGCTGATTGAATGGCTGCGGATTGAGCCGCATGCGGCAAGTGTTGGGCAGACCATCGGGGATCTGAACATTCGCCAGGCTACAGGCGCAGTCATTCTGGCTGTGGTGGAGAAGGATAGGGCGAAGCAGCTTAACCCAGGGCCTGAGTATGCGTTTACCGCAGGGGCAACCCTTGTTGTTGCAGGAGAGCGCGAGCAGCTCAGAGAGCTCAAACGTTTGCTTGTTGATGGAAGGCTATAGCCTATGGATATGCTCATATTTGAGGTGGGAATTGCCGTTGCGCTAATTACACTTACAGGATTAATATCTGCACGACTACGATTTTCAGTTATTCCATTTTACATCCTGGTCGGTATGGCTGTTGGACCGCATGCACCGCAGTTTGGCATTGTGGATTTACGATTTATCGAAAGCTCGTCTTTTATTGAGTTTATGGGCAGGCTGGGTATTTTATTTTTATTGTTTTATCTGGGACTGGAGTTCTCGGTCTCCCGATTGTTGAAATCGGGTAAAGCCATCCTTACGGGTGGTGTATTCTATGTAGGTCTTAATTTTGTTTCAGGTTTGCTGTTAGGCTGGTTGATGAGTCTGCCCCTTCAGGAAACGATGGTTGTGTGCGGCATCATGACCAGTTCATCTACAGCGATCGTAGCCAAAGTGCTTGTGGATTTGAAGCGGACGGCGAACCCTGAAACGGAAATTATTATGGGCATGATCATGTTTGATGATCTATTCATCGCAATCCATATCTCGATTCTGACTGGACTTGTACTGAGCGGGGCGACCTCGTTCCTGAGTGTGCTGTTAGTATCGCTCTCTGCGCTGCTTTTTATCGTATTGTTCCTGATTATTGGCAGGAAGAGTATCAAAGCTATTGATAAAGCACTCAACATTAAGTCATCGGAATTATTCTTGCTTACCATCATGACACTTCTATTCCTTGTGGCCGGATTCTCGGAAACGCTGCATGTCGCTGAGGCGATCGGTGCGTTAATGATTGGACTTGTGCTTGGCGAATCCAGACATGTCAGCCGAATTGAACAGCAAATTATGCCGTTCAAGGACTTCTTTGGTGCGCTGTTTTTCTTCAGCTTTGGCCTGACCATTGAGCCATCTTCTCTCGGTGGTGCTGTCGGGATGACACTGATTGCCGTCGTTCTGACCATTGTTAGCAATTACGGTGCAGGCATGATTGCTGGTAAAATGGCGGGTATGTCGACGAAGGCTTCGTTGAATGTAGGCTTCACTCTAGTTTCGCGGGAGAGTTCTCCATCATTATGGCGAATATCGGTAAGGCTGGAGGTCTGATGGCTTCCATTCAGTCATTTGCCGTGTTATACGTGCTGATTCTGGCAGTGCTTGGACCTATTCTGACAAAAGAATCTCCTCGCCTGTATGCGAGGTATGAACGGTTCCGGAATCGGGGGAAACGAAAGGAAAACGGATAAGCAGGTAATTTCAATAGCCTTGATAGACATGATAAGCTGTGTTGACAGGTATAAGGCAAGAAAGGCGTCACACTTCTTTGGAGAATTATCGTCTCCAAGGTGTGGCGCTTTTTTGCACCTTCATTCGAGGTAACATGCTGTATGATAGTATTTTGGCTCTGTCAAATGATCGATGAGGCGGTGCATACATGGTAACGGGTAACGTGCAGTTCCCGGATGAAGGGATATGTGGTATAAGATTAAGTATGATTAGTGGACGAGTCATATAGCCGTACATCGTAAGGTTTTTTTGGTAGACATAGGAGTAGGAGTGTACATATGCAAAAAAGTTTGCCTTCATACCAGACAACACATTTGTATTGGAAGCAGTATCAGTCTTTTTTTCCTGAAGAAGTTAGATTGAGTGAAAATACTTCCCCTGAGGAGGAATGGTGGGAAAGCAACGGAATTCATCTTCACATTGACCGATTACCTGTACCAGAGTCTCCTATCAAAATTTTGTTTATTCATGGCGCTGGGGAAATGGGCGGTTACTCGCTCCCTATGCACGAATGTTACAGAACAATGGTTACGAGGTGATTTCACCCGATCTACCACCGTATGGACTAAGCTATTCATTGCATGGCAAGCGGATAAACTATGAATTATGGATCACACTGTTAGTTGACCTTATGGAAAGAGAGTACAGTAAAGACGGTAAACCGTTCGTTGTATTAGGCAGTAGCATTGGTGGAATGTTGGCCTATCACGCCAGTGTACGAAATAAACATGTTAAGGGATTAATTGCAACTACATTTGTAGATACAAGTGACCCTGATCTGCGTGACCAGATTACTTCGAATCGATTAGTTAGTCGTGTAGGTAAGCGTATGATGGATCTTTTACCTGGTCTATTAGATCCTATACGTATTTCGGTTAAACGGGTCTCTCGCATGGAACTAATTACGAATAATAAGGACTTAACCCGTCTCATTATGAATGATCCACAGGCTGCGGGCACGTCTGTCCCTTTGGAGCTATTAAGAACATTCCTTAATAAAACGCTAGAGGTGAGCCCTGAACAATTCAGCCAGTGCCCGGTGCTACTGGTTCATCCTGAACAGGATCCAATGACCCCGTTACACTTCAGTCAATCATTCTTTGACCGTCTAGCCGTGGAGAAGGAATGTGTCATTTTGGAGGGAGCAGGTCATTTTCCTATAGAACAACCGGGTTTGAAACAATTGGAAGAAGCGGTTCTAAGATTTTTACAAAAAATTCAATAATATCACTAGCTCGTCCCTGGCTTATGGAATGAAAATGCTGTGACCTCAGGTCAAGTAAACCGATGAATGGGGTAATCATAAATAGAGAAGATTATGAGAATAACCTATTACATGTCATTCCATTTTCAAGAAAGGAAGGGATTTAGCATGAAAGCTATAGTGATTGAAGCATTTGGTGGACCTGAGCAATTGAAGGAAAAGGAAGTTAATAAACCGTCATGCGGTGTGAATCAGGTTTTGATCCGCACACAGGCGACATCTGTTAATCCAGTTGATTTCAAAATAAGACAAGGTCACTTGAAAGAAGCGGCAGATCAGCTACCGATGATTCTGGGTGGTGATGTCGCAGGTACTGTGGTTGAAGCGGGTTCAAACGTTACGCGTTTCAGAGCAGGGGATCGGGTATTCGCTCGTCCGCGGCAATTCGGAACCTACGCGGAATATGTTGCTGTAGATGCAGATATTGTTGCCCGCATACCGGAGCAGTTGAGCTTTGAGGAAGCAGCTGCGATTCCACTCGCCGCGATGACAGCTTGGCAGGCACTGGTGGATCATGGGCGCTTGGGCAAAGGACAGAAGGTGCTTATTCATGCCGGTGCGGGTGGAGTAGGCACATATGCCATTCAAATTGCCAAATCGCTGGGTGCTGAAGTTGCTTCCACCGCGAGTGCAGCAAATGAAGAGTTACTTCGCTCGTTAGGTGTGGATCATTTCATTAACTACAAGGAACAGGATTTCTCGCAGATTCTCTCAGACTACGATGTTGTATTGGATACGATGGGCGGCGACATACAGCGGAACAGCTTCAAGGTGTTGAAATCTGGCGGACGTCTGGTATCACTTGTGCAGCAGCCGGATGAGAAGCTGGCGAAGGAAACTGGCGTGATAGGTAGCGTGTTCATGATGGAACCCAAGGGAGATCAACTTGAACAGTTGGCAGAGCTCGCAGCTGAAGGGAAATTGAAGTCGATCATTGATGAAACGTATCCGTTAACTGAACAGGGATTGCGTGATGCTCACGAAAAAAGTGAGTCACATCATACACGGGGTAAGTTGGTTATTACCACGAATTAGTTTGGAATCCGAGAGTTGATCAAGCAAGCTGAAGATGGATAAAGGGTGAATATTGCAGTGGAATTAACGCTTTACAACCTTAAGATCATATGCCGTTCTCCATACAGGAGAGCGGTTTTTTAATGTGTTCCTGTTCGTTCGTATGAAGTTTGCAGCACAACAAATTCTTCACCAATGTGCAGCGTTGAGATATAATAGGGGAAATTTATTCCATTCTACATATGAGGTGATCCTGATGTCGACTGAACTTATTCAAGCTATTCAATTGTTAAAAGAAAAAAAGTGGGTAGATCTGACACATACCTTTGGGCCAGATTCACCTCACTTCTCAGCCTTTGATGCAGCTCAATTCGATACGCTATTCAATCACGACCAAGGATTTTTTGCACAAAGCTTTCGATTTCCTGGGCAATATGGCACGCATCTAGATGCACCGATCCATTTTGTGCGTGATACTCGTTATCTGGATCAACTTGGGTTGAAAGAGTTAGTATTACCACTAGTTGTAATTGATCAGTCGGCAGCCGTAGCAAGCAACCCTGACTTTACGCTGGATGTAGAGCATATTCTAGCATTCGAACAAGAACACGGTGAGATTGAAGCGGGCAGCTTCGTTGCTCTACGTACCGATTGGAGCAAGCGCTGGCCAAGCCATGAGTTATTTAATAATAAAGATGCTGATGGGAACAGTCATGCACCAGGATGGTCGGTAAGCGCACTAAAATTTCTGTTTGAAGAACGGAGCGTAAAGGCTATCGGTCACGAGACCTTTGATACAGATTCAGCAATAGATTATCGCAAAAATGGAGCTTTACTAGCCGAATACTATGTCTTGGCACAGGATACATATCAGGTCGAGCTTCTGACAAACTTGGATCAGGTTCCTGCCAAAGGCGCAGTCATCTTCAATCTCGTTCCCAAAGCAGAGAAAGCATCCGGGTTTCCGGTAAGATCCTTTGCTATTCTGCCATAAATCTAATTAAGGTATCGTCTTATACAAATGTATTATGTAAAATGCAAGGGAGGCGAAAGCCTCCTTTTTTCTATTTACTACTTTAACTACTTATGATCCGATGATGAAGCTTGATTGAATCGTTCCGTAATTCTCTTCTGTTCCTTCTTGCGCCGAATCCAACGTTTAAATGCATTCTCTGCTTTTCTTCCCTCTAACGTTTCTTTTAAGCCTTGAATCATGAATTCAGATCTCCGTCTGTCATCCCGACTAATCTCGCGTAATTCCTTAATAAATTTGTCGTCCATATCTGCCTCTCGCTCATTCAGGATAGATTTCTATTATACCGAACATACGTTCCTTTATCAAGTTTTTCCATGATAGATATTGTCGAATCCTTGTAGTGACAAGAAGCATAGGAACGTGGTGCACCTTGTGTGAAAATGTTATTAGTGTGGTCGGATCTAATCGTCATGTATAGTAATGTTTTGGCAGGAGGTTGAGAAATGAATGGAGTGGGAGGCGGGGTTCATGGTAAAGCCAACATTAGGCAGATCGTGGCTACTTGCAATGATACATGGGATATTAGGGGTAGGAGCACTTGCTGGAGGAATAATGTTAATTATCGATCCGACGGGGAACGCAATTGGTTTACCGAGTTCGTTATTGGAGCATTCTCCATTTGCCAACTTTCTGATTCCGGGCATATTGTTAATGTTAGTTCTTGGCGTGATGCCTTTGATCATCGGTATTTCGCTTGTACGCTACATTCGCTCAGCGCTCTGTGAGAAGCTTAATCTCTTTCCTGACCGCTACTGGGGTTGGACGTTCTCCTTATATATCGGATTTGCGCTCTTGATCTGGATTATGGCACAGGTGTACTGGATTCAGGCCGCCTCGTTGATCCACTTAATCTATTTTGCATGGGGCATAGGAATTCAGATCGTAACCCTATGGCCTGGGGTACAACGAAGATATTCGCACTAAATAACTATGAAAATGCCATTAAAATGGAATACAAAACGGCTGTACCACGATCAAGAACAGATCTGGTACAGCCGTTTGTTGTTAACCGTTTATTTTGAAGCGTTGTAGTTGCTCAAGAACTCTTTTACTTTGGCTGGATCAGCTTTTAATTCATTGCCTGTGTCAACCAGTGGACTTAATGTGGAGAATGCTTTCAGTTTGTTGTTTTTGTAGAACTGTAGAATCTCATCCTGATTGATAGAGTACAGCACAGCTTTTCTCAGGTCACTGCTCTTGGATACTTCACGATTTGCTGTGTTGAACAGCAAGTAAGATACCGCGTTGCTTGGGATGCTCTGTAGGTGCAGCTTACTGTCACTCTCAACGATGTCATACTTCGTTTCAGGCACACCGTAGTAGAGGTGGATCTCACCGCTACGCAGAGCGGAAAGTGCGCTGTCCGCATCTGCGATAAAGCGTACATTTACTTGTGAAATTTTCGGTGCATACTCACTTCCTGTGCGATAGCCAGGATTTTTCAGGAATACACCTTCATAGTCATTTTTGTATGACAAAATGTATGGTCCGCTTGTATACAACGTATTGTTGTACGCTGCTCCTTCGGTTACTGTGTTCTGATCGCCGTAAGGGATGTCTTTGTTCACATCAAAGGATGCTACATCATAAGTGTTGATGCTTTCCACTTGTTTCTTGGACACGATACCAGCAGATTGGTGAGCCAGGTAGTTCAATACTTGCGGGAATGGTTCAGTTGTTGTCAGTTTGATAACTTGATATTTACCTGCTCCGTTGTCTGCTTTGGTTTTGTCAGATACAAGCTCTGTAATTTTGCTGTCTAATCCTTGTTCCAATGCATCCTTGATTGAACCGCCACCACCAGTTTGTTGCGTAGACTCAAGCACGCTCAGATCTGTAACCAGCTCGGTTTTTTGGATGTGCTCATGCAAGCTGTATGTCCGGTGATCAGGTACGGAATCTTTATTTTTGGCACGATCCATGGAGAAGATTACGTCGTCCGCACCAACGCGTTCACCTGTATCTACTGCTTTTTTGTTTTCGATTTTGGCAAAATTAATATCATCTCTCAAGACGAAGTAGTACTCGGAGTTTCCATCCGCGATGCTGAAGTTATGGGACAGGGATCCCTCAGCAGTCAGTTGGTCGTCATCCGTCAGGTTGACTAGACGTACATACATATTGGTATTCAGTTGGTTGATGGAACCATCATTACCTTTGATCGGATCAAGAGAGGTTAGTACAGACGCGCTTTGCGTCAAGATCAGAGGATCAGTTTCATTTTTGGAGCTGTCCTTGAATTGAATCGGTTCCCAAGCCATTGCACGAGATTTGGACAAACGCACAGTATCTTGGTTTATCACATCTTTATTCAGTGCCTGGTTTTTGAGTGAGTTATAGACTGGAGCGATGTACGCTTGATCAGTTACCAGACGTTGCTCCAATTTCTTGTATGTTTCCTTGTATTGGTCTGGCGTTTGCGTAGCTGCTTCATCAATCAATTTGTCGATTTCTTCATCAGCCAAAATGCTGTAATCTCCGCCTGTTTTGAACAGAGAACGAACGGCATAGTCCGGGTTTCCCGTAACGGTTGTCCAGCTTGACAAAGCAATGTCATAATTCCCAGCGTCCTGTTGGGATTTGTAGCTACCGTAATCCGGTTGCAGGTTCAACTTCACGTTGAACCCGTTCTTAGTCAGTTGGTCACGGATGATGTTTACATCGTTCTCGGAAGAACTTTGTGCCAGCAATGTAATGTCTACTGGTGCTTGATTCGTGGTAGTTTCTGTTGTATCCGAAGTTGATGCTTCAGACTGAGTGTCGCTCTTTGTTTTAACGCTGCATCCGGAGATCACAATGACCAAGATAAGTAACAGCGAAATGAGTGTACGTTTTTTCATGAAAATACCTCCTATTGGAATGAATGAGTTCGCCTAAAAATGTTTACACTTGCCACTCCGATGACAGAATAACCTTCCGATCGCTGTTATCCCCAGATTTTCTTGATTCTCCTTTTCTAAGGGGAAATCCGGGGATAGCGTATGCTTCCGATGCAGCTTTCTTTCAGAAAGCTTTTAGCCGAACGCTCTGCTTCTCCATGTTATTTCTGTCCTCTCCGTTCTCGTGTAAAACGTTTAGTAGAACATAAAAATTAAATAAAATTATGCTTTTTCAAGCTTAGGATCAAGCGCGTCGCGCAGTCCGTCACCGAGAAAGTTAAACGAAAGAACAAGTAGAATAATGGCAAGACCGGGATAAATGGCAAGATACGAATGTGTCTCCAGATACGTACTGCCGAGTTTGAGAATGTTGCCCCATTCCGGAATATGCGGCTCAACGCCGAGTCCGAGATAACTTAAGCTACTCGTGGCGATGACGGCTCCACCAATCGTAAGTGTAGACTTGATGATCATAGGAGCTAGCGAGTTCGGAATGATGTGTTTGAAAATGATGGAACGATTGTTATATCCGAGTGCACGTGCTGCCTCTACGAATTCAAAGGTAGATACGTAGAGCACACTCGCTCTCATTGTTCGAGCGTAAGTCGGGATAGAGCCAAGGCTAAGCGCCAGGATCAGGTTAACGGTATTCGCTCCAAATGCCGCGATGATTGCAATTGCGAGCAGGATACCTGGTATAGCGTACAATACATCGAGCAGTCGCATGATGATATTGTCTGTATGTTTACCATAGAAGCCTGAGAATGCTCCGAGCACCCCACCAATCAATACGGGAATGATGGTTGACATACAACCTACAATGAGAGAAATTCGAGCACCGAATACAATTCGGGAGAACAGGTCGCGTCCAAAATCATCCGTCCCAAGCGGGTAGGCGAGAGAAGGTGGTTGTAACAGGGCTGAGTAATTGTTCTCCACGGCTACGCTGTAGTCGAACGTGTAGAAGCTACAGATCGAGATCGAGAATAGGAAAACGATGAAGAACAAGCCTGACATCGCAGTTACATTTGGAGCAAGTCGTTCCCATAGATCGTTCCAGAAGTTAGATTTTTGCTTCCCTTGGCGGCGTATCCGTCCAAGCAGGGTAACACCTAGCAACAGAGCAAACAGGTTGCCTGTAATTGATGTCAGAATAAGTACTACACTGACGATTAGCATCCAGCGAGGGAGCATCTGTGCTGGCGCATACTGGGATACGATGAACAACACGATCAGATCAATCACCATAATCAGAAGAAGTACTGCCATTGCTGGAAGAAAGGTATCCGCCACGTAGGGTTTGAATAAATTCAAGCCAGATACGCCAATTACGAAGAGCTGAGTCAGCACGGTATAAACAGCGAAGGTATACTCAACGCTCTTACCTCTTCGAATCAGATGAAAAGCAGCCGTGACAATAAAAATATTACCTGTGATGATGGCCAGAAGTTGAATCCATCCCATCCTGCGAGTCCAGACAGAGATCGAGCCATCGCGCATCAGGTCTTTGCGTAATTGATAGGTCACGAAGCTCTGAACGAGTGTGAAGAACAGGTAAGCCAGAAATGCAGTTAGAATAAATGGTTTGAACACGTTCTCCCCATAATCATAGCTATTGAACACTAATAGCAATGTCAGGAGTAGCGAAGTGATCCAGGCAAAGCTAGCCTGACTATATTCTGAAGAAGACTTCAGTCGAAAACGCATCTCTTGTGTAATAGAACCTGATTTTTTCATTTAAATTGCACCTGCTTTAAGCGGTTGTAAGAAAGATAAGGAAGACCAGACTTTTGAACACAAACTTTAATATTGTTTCATCTTGGAACGTACCCTCGGATCAATAAAAGCGTACATCAGATCAACGATCACATTGATAATCGAAATCGTAATTGCAGTGTATACTACTCCGCCCATAATACTCGGA
This sequence comes from Paenibacillus sp. DCT19, assembly GCF_003268635.1. Taxonomy (NCBI): domain Bacteria; kingdom Bacillati; phylum Bacillota; class Bacilli; order Caryophanales; family Paenibacillaceae; genus Paenibacillus; species Paenibacillus sp. DCT19. The sequence continues at coordinate 4,846,987 of NZ_CP029639.1, read as the reverse complement.
ATATCGGGTATAAATTGCTTATCCACAATGTAGCTGCCCAGACCGCTGATGTTAAACACTTTCTCTGTTACCGCGGCTCCGCCGAGCATTCCACCAAATTGTAGACCAACAACCGTTACGATAGGAATCAATGCGTTACGAACGGCATGTTTTAGCAGGACATGTCGCTCACTTAGCCCTTTAGCCCGAGCAGTCATGACGTAGTCTTCATGAATGACTTCGAGCGTAGAAGAACGGGTCATCCGTGCAACAGCCGCCGTGAGTCCGGTTCCCAGAACGATGGTTGGCATAATCATGGATAACCAGTTCTGAGGGTTAAAGGTAGCGGGTAGCCATTGCATTTTGATTGAGAAATTCAGAATGAAAATAAGTCCTTGCCAGAAGTTAGGAATCGATAATCCGATCAATGCGATAAACATGAACGTATAATCAAATAATGAATTCGGCTTGATGGCTGAGATAATGCCAATCGGCAATGCGATCACAATCGCAATCAACAGTGAGATGACAGCCAAAGTCAGCGTGATCGGAAACTTCCGAGCTATGGTGGCTGTGACATCTTCATTCCCCGCAAACGACTTCCCTAGATCAAATAAGGCAATTCCTTTGATATTATTCCAGAGCTGCACGAGATAGGGCTGATCTAGTCCATACACGTGATTAAAAGCTGCAATCTGTTCTGGTGTCGCTGTCTCTCCCAGAATGTTAGCTGCCGGATTAAACGGCGACAGATATAAGATGGTGAATACAAGTGTGGCTACGCCCATTATGACGAATATAGTCATGAGTAGTCTTTCAAATATGTACTTGAGATAGGGATTGCCATACAACAATAAAATGCCGTACATCAGACAGCCTGGAATAATGGATAAGACGAGAAACCACGGATGGTTAATCAGTGAGCGGAAGGTATCCGCCATCGTTGTTCGTTGTTGTCCTTTTTCCCGAAGCTTGAATGTTGTACGCTCGTTCACCTCTTTGCGAAGTGTTTCTTCTAGCCATTCTTGCGTTTCACGTTGAAATTCGCTCTCACTGACATGCTGCTTGAAGAAGCGATGCTTCCGTCGAAGTTGTTCTTCTATTTCTCCGCGAAGTTGATCTCGATAGGCGTGGGTCAGCATTTCCTCTTCTGCTTCTTGCCTAGCGACCTTCCAGCCATCCTGTTGTCTTCTGGATCTCCAGACCAATAACACGATTAAATTAACGGGCAAGCCGAGAATGAATAGAACATATCGATAGGAGGGGTGGAGCAACATTTTGTCGTAGATAAAGCCCAAGGTGTGCGCAAGCCGTGACATTCTGCTGCCTTCTGCTAAGTTCAACCCAGGTGAACCTCCTTTCATCCAAGTTAAAATTGCATTATTCCGATGGATATAGTATATATTATTTTAGGGTCTACGGATTGTCAAGGAATAAAGAGTGTACATACGTAAGGTTATGAAAATATGGAAGGAAGCAGGTGTTGTGATGCAACCTTTGTTAAAGGTAAATGATCTATCGGTCTCTTTTCATTCTGGGGAGAATGAGTTTGAGGCGGTTAAGAACGTCAGTTTCGAGGTGCGTCCAGGTGAGACACTTGGTATTGTAGGAGAGTCTGGTAGTGGCAAAAGTGTAACGGCTCGCTCCATTATGAGATTGCTGGCATCTCCACCTTCACGTATGAAACAGGGGGAGATCTGGTTCAAGGGAACCAATCTTGTGAACAAAACGCAGAAGGAAATGGAAAGCATCCGAGGTCGGGATATCGGAATGATCTTTCAAGATCCAATGAGTTCACTTAATCCGACCATTAAGATTGGTAAACAAATTTCGGAGAGTTTGATTAAACATCAGAAAGTGTCCAGGCGAGAAGCAAAGAAACAAGCGATAGCAATGCTTGAGCTGGTGGGTATATCACAAGGCGAGGTACGTTACAATCAGTATCCACATGAGTTCTCCGGGGGAATGCGTCAGCGTGTCATGATCGCTATTGCACTTGCTTGCCGACCTGAGCTATTGATTGCCGATGAACCCACGACTGCGCTTGATGTAACCATTCAGGCACAGATTCTGGATTTGATGAAAAATATGCAGCAGCAACTAGGTACCTCGATCATTTTGATAACCCATGACCTTGGGGTTGTTGCAGGTATGTGTGATCGGGTCGTGGTCATGAAAAGTGGGGAGATCGTAGAAACGGGCACAACGGCCGAGATTTTTGCAAGTCCGAAACACCCGTACACTTCCAGATTACTTAACGCTTTACCTCGACTGGATGAGAAGAAGAAGCCCAAGCCGGTCTCCCTTGTTCCTCGTGATCTGGAGGATCATCAACCTTTGCTGGAGGTGAAGTCTCTTCGCCAGCATTTCAATCTGGGCAAGGGTAATACGCTGAAGGCCGTGAATGATATTAGCTTTTATATTCGCCAAGGGGAGACGCTGGGGGTCGTGGGGGAATCAGGCAGCGGTAAGTCCACGACTGGACGTGCAATTCTTAGATTGCATGAGCCTACGGGCGGTGAAGTGTTGTTTAAAGGAGTTCCGCTCAATCGTCTGTCTGCTTCCGAGATGAAAACCATGAGAAGGCATATGCAGATTATCTTCCAAGATCCGTATGCTTCATTGAATCCCAAAATGAGAATCATGGACATTATTGGCGAAGCGCTCGATATTCACGGGTTAGCTAAAAATACGTCGGATCGTGAGAAGCGGGTAGAGGAATTATTAGAACTAGTAGGGCTTGATCCATCGCATGCCCAGCGTTATCCACATGAATTCTCAGGAGGGCAACGGCAGCGGATTGGGATTGCAAGGGCGCTGGCCGTGGAACCGGAGTTTATTGTATGTGATGAGCCTTTATCCGCACTAGATGTCTCCATTCAGGCGCAGATTGTGCAGTTACTAGAAGAGTTGCAGCAGCGTCTTGGTCTGACCTATCTCTTCATTGCGCATGATCTATCGATGGTTAAACATATCAGTGACCGTGTAGCGGTTATGTATAATGGCAAAATTGTGGAGTTAGCTGAGAGTGAAGAGTTATACAGCAATCCTCAGCACGCCTACACGAAGGCATTGTTATCGGCCATTCCTGTTCCAGACCCTGCGATCGAGTCGAAGAAGAAACGAATCGTAAGTGATGAGCACCGAGATGCTGGTGTGGATCGCTATCAATTGGAACATTCCAGTTGGGTCGAAGTGTCTGACGGGCATTGGGTAGCCATATCTAGTTAAACGGAGCTGTGACGGTACAGCGTTGTAACGAAAAAGAACCCCGGCCATGAATCAGCGAGATTCTAGTCGGGGTTCTATACGTATGATGTATACCTATAATGGCAAGAAGATTACTTGAATTGTACAGATTTTTTGATCGTATCAATCTCTGCTTTGCTCTTGTCGTCAAGGTACGTAAAGATAAAGTTAAAAGCATAACCTTCGATAATAGCACTGTAGTAGTCTTGCGTAATCGTTGTGCCATTGCCAGCGTCCATCGTGATTTGCATCAGATCCATCTCTTTGCCACCGATCGTTTCAGTGGTGATGTCTTTGTAATCATACGGGAACTGACTCGCTTGCATGAACTCTTTTGTTGCTTCGAGATAGTCTTTACCTGTACGGATGCCTTGCAGCAAACTTACCTTCTCAGCGATTGCCATAGCGGAAGGACCAACTTGTTGTCCGCCAAGTGGCAATTCAGATGCCATTAACAGGTTGAGTGTTTTTTCCTGGGACAATTCTAGTTGTTTTTTCTTCGTTGCATCATCACCAGCAATAGCTTCGGAAGAAGCGCTAGTCAATTGATTCATACCCGCAGCATCTTGGAACTCCCATGCTTCAGGGAATTTCAGGGATACACCAAAGTAATCGTTGTTATAGCTACCTTTTTCCGTCGTTCCAAGCTCGACATTTTGGGTGTTATCTTCTGAAGCTGCTTCCGTAGTAGTTTCCGTAGTGGTTTCTGTGCTTTCCGTGTTTTCTGAATCCTCTTTTGCGGTGTTATCTGTATCTGTGCCCGCAGTGGATGTTTCTGTTTTGGTCGTGTCATCTGTGCCTGCAGCAGTATCGGCTTTGTCGCCACAAGCAGCTGCAACGAGTACAATCATAATTAACATGGCAAATAGTGAAGCTTTTTTAGAAATAGACATAATACCCTCCTGATGTGTGTTCTCTTAACTTGAATAAAGAGGCTGTTCAAAAGTCCGCTTTTGAACACGCATTTCAAGTGTACATATGTACTCTATAATGTTAGCACACCTGTTCTCTTTTCCCACCTATAGGAATCTATAGGGGTACCTGTTATAAATAAGACAATCGACTAGCCATTGAAACAGCTTCAGTGCTCGATTGCACACCTAATTTGTTAAAAATTACTTTTTTGTGATGATTAACGGTGCATTCCTTGATTTTTAATTGGAGTGCAATCGCCTTAACGGTAAGTCCGTTCGAGATCATCTCGAGGATCGTTAACTGGCGATCGGTGAATTCCACCGAAGTCTGTCCAGTAGCCTGAGAGGCTTGCAGACTCTGATAGCTATTTTGCATAAATGCAGGAATGAGCTTGGCTATAGCAATAAGTTCACTCTGTAGATCAGCGTTAATCGTAGACACATCTAAATAACCGGAATGCTTCAGACCCACAGACAGGGGTGTAGCATAACAGTGCCAGGTTTGGAAAAGTGGGTTTTCATGCAACTCTGGTGGTAGAAATATCGGTTTATGTTGATCCATCGTTTCGGATATAGCGTTGACACCACAGCTCTTGGCTGTGAAGATCATCCCCAGGCGAATAGGAGACTGCTGCACTTCAGAGGTTAGATCACAACTGTGATCCATAGCGATGAGAACGCCATCTGAATCTGTAAGGAGGAACATATACGTTCCTGATAAATTTTCTTTAATATTAGAGATGCTGTGCTGAAAGGCTCGGATTAGAAAATGATTGATTTTTAGAACCCGGTCGAGCTGGGGTTTGGATAAATAGTTGATCTGCGCTGCCTTGGATACAGGCATTTGGGTTGTAGGCCAATGCTTGCTTAAAGCGGTTGTTGTCGCACTCATATCGTTTCCTCCTTGCGATACAACTTGTCGTCATTATATCTCTCGTTATTAGCCAATCGTATCAATGATGTTCCCGTCTGGGTCGGTAATTTCCGTACGTACAATGCGGAAGGTGATACCCGGAAGGGTGTTTAAATCGAACGTTTGCGCTTTTGGTTTAAGTTTCTCCATAAGCTCAGCGACCGCTGCTTCATTTACGGTTAAGGTAACTTCGTTTTCGTTCTCGTGTAAAGATGGCTCGTCTCCAGCCTTAAACGTGATGTTCACGTTAGATCCGATTAAGGAGAGAGAATCTCCTTTTGCCGTGCGACTACGTAATATTCTGCCGATAAGTCGAGCCTGCTTGGCTCCAACTTGAAGTACAGCAGATTCAGTATTTCGAAGCGTTTCTTGATGATTAGACGTCCATTCAAGTTGTTGGTTGAACAGGAAGGCAGTGCTAGAACCTTCTTGCTCGATACCTCTGGCTACAGCCTCTTCCACGACAGGAATATCCACATAGGAGTTACGCATGAGATCGGTAACATATTTCGGCATAAAGCTAGCGCATGCAGCTAAGAATCCACGTGTATTCCATGTCTGTATCGTCTCCAGCTCTCTACATGTCACGCCGACCATCTGAATGAATTGAACGTTACCGTTCGGTGTAGATATCTCTTCAAGATCAGGATCCTCGATAAAAGCTAGTGCAGTTAGCAGTGTGTCAGAGCCAAGACAGATTGGACCGTTAGCGTCCATATAATCTCCTGCATGAAAGATATTGCCGCTGTTGAAGACGTATCTTCCGATATTTTGCAACAGGTTCAGTGCCCATGCGGGAGGTTCTTCTTCCTCCACATTCCGCAGTAGTCGGAAGGTCAATTCGAATCCATAACCACTATGTTCAGGGTCAGCTGTTTCTTTATCGTAGAGTTCTGAGAAGCCATACGTGACGAAATGCCAATGCGGCGTTGGTGTCTCCACACGATATGCACTTATTCCATTGAGAGGATCAGAACCACCAAGCATATAAGGGATTGCAGTCCCGTAGTGTTTAGGCTCTTGATGACCATAGAGTGCGCGAGCCGCAGCATCAATGGCATCCCAGCCGGAAGTGTTTTCTTCTTGAGACATGATGAATCCTCCTTGACTATTCTTTCCCCCGAAAAACATTTAAAATTAAGTCTAACGGTTACAGGAGCTGTTTCAAAGCGGCTTTAGGATGAATTTGTGTGAGACCGGACTAGTCATATGGGGAGTGATATTACATGAGTATGAAAGGGATCTATTCGGAAGAGTTTAATCAGGCAAATTGGGATGCGTTCGTTCAATTGTTTGATGAGTTATATGCGCAGGTGGATCCGAAGTGGATAGAACGCGCACGATTACAGAAAATTCCGGAAGATGTGAGTCGAGTGCTTTTGTGTGAAATGGGGGAGTACACATTTAAATGGCTAGAGAAGAACATCCCTGCTCTGGGGGACCAAAGTCCTGTAAGTTATTTGGAAACGGAAGAGGGAGCCAACGCGCTTAGAGCAGCAATATTGCGTATGCCACGGTAAGTTTACAGTGTTCAAAATATACTGCTGTTCAGTGAAGTTGATTTTGTGAAATGATTATGTTACGCTTACATCACAAGAGAACACAACAGAATACGTAAACGACATCTTTTGATGGATTGTAACTGCGTAGACAGGCAAAACCTAAACTGATGGTGAAATGAAGGCTCCTTTTTTCGGGATGCTATTTTACCTTGAGTTTAGGTTTTTCTTGTTTTTGCGTAAAAATATACGTGTATATTTTGTTGCGATTGAACAATAATGTCGTGGGTATGGTGTTGATTTTGCTCTCTGCTGGATATTCTATCTTTCTGACTTGTCAATAAAAATACAAATTGAAATGAGGTTGTTATTCATGACCACAGCTAAAAAAGGATTCCCTGAAAACTTCCTATGGGGCGGCGCTACAGCGGCGAACCAATTGGAGGGTGCATTTGATAAGGATGGCAAAGGTCTCTCCACTGCGGATATGATCGCACATGTTCCGAAAGAGAAGCGTACAGGCGGCCATGCAATGGAAATTTCATCTTCACGCATTGAAGAGATTCTGGCTGGCAAAATTGAAGAACGTTTCCCTAAACGTTTTGGTATTGATTTCTACCATCGTTTCAGAGAAGATATCGCATTGTTTGCAGAAATGGGCTTCAAAGTATTCCGTTTGTCCATCCACTGGGCACGTATTTTCCCGAACGGTTATGATCAAGAGCCGAATGAAGCAGGTTTGAAATTCTACGATGAAGTATTCGACGAATTGTTGAAACATGGCATTGAGCCGCTCGTAACGTTGTCTCACTATGAGACTCCGCTCGGTTTGACACAAAAATATAACGGCTGGGCTGGCCGTGAAGTAATCCAACATTATGTTAGATACGCAGAGACCGTATTTAATCGCTATAAAAACAAAGTGAAATACTGGCTTACTTTCAATGAAATTAACGTAATGGTGTTCAGTCCTTACACTGGCGGCGGTATTCTCATTGATAAAGTTGATAACAAACTGCAAACCACATATCAAGCATTGCATCACCAATTTGTTGCAAGTGCATTGGTAACGAAGCTTGCGCATGAGATTATCCCAGGTTCCCAAGTGGGCTGTATGCTTGCTCGTATGGAGACATACCCAGCAACGTGTAATCCAGTAGATGTTCAACTGGCTCAGCATGAGAACCAGCTTAACCTGTTCTTCACAGACATGCATGCTCGTGGTCAATACCCGAACTACATGGCTCGTTACTTTGAAGAAAACAACATCGTGATCCAAAAAGAAGCTGGCGATGACGAAATCTTGTTGAACAACACCGTTGATTTCATCTCCTTCAGCTACTACATGTCTGTAACAAAATCAGCTTCCGCTGATTTGGAAGAAACAGCAGGTAACTTGACTGGTGGCGTGAAAAACCCTTATCTGGAAGCTTCCGACTGGGGCTGGGAGATCGATCCGATCGGTCTGCGCGTAACATTGAACAACTTCTGGGATCGTTACCAAAAACCATTGTTCATCGTTGAAAATGGTCTGGGTGCATACGATAAAGTGGAGGAAGATGGCTCCATTCACGATACGTATCGTGTAGATTACCTGAAGAAGCATATCGAGCAAATGAAAGAAGCTATCAAAGACGGCGTAGAGTTGATTGGTTTCACCGCTTGGGGTCCAATTGACCTAGTAAGTATGTCAACTTCTGAAATGTCCAAGCGTTACGGCTTCATCTACGTTGATCTGGATGATGCAGGTAACGGAACGCTGGAACGTTCGAAGAAAGATTCCTTTGACTGGTACAAAAATGTAATTGCAACGAATGGTGAGCAACTGTAATACGTTGATCCCTAGGATATAACCGAATAACATCAGATGAATTCGGATTGTTACCGCATAAGAAGCGGGCAAAACCTAACAATAAAGGGGCGTACTCATCGAGCTACATGCTCCAGAGAGCCCTTGTTGGTTTTTGTCCCGCTTTTTTTATGTTTGTTACAACAATAAGAGGAAGGAATGATTGAATTGACTACACCATTTCCAAAAGACTTTCTATGGGGCGGCGCAGTAGCGGCCAACCAGCTTGAAGGAGCATATAATACTGACGGCAAAGGCCTGTCTGTACAGGATGTAATGCCACACGGGATTACAACACCAAGAACTGAGGGGCCAACTGAAGATAACCTGAAGTTGATCGGGATCGATTTTTATAACCGCTATAAAGAAGATGTGAAATTGTTTGCAGAGATGGGCTTCAAAGTATTCCGTACATCTATTGCATGGTCTCGTATTTTCCCGAATGGTGACGAGCTGGAGCCTAACGAAAAAGGGCTGCAATTCTATGATGATTTGTTCGATGAGTGCCATAAATACGGTATTGAGCCATTGGTGACGATTTCTCATTATGAGACGCCACTTCACTTGTCCAAAACGTACGACGGATGGGTTAACCGCAAAATGGTTGATTTCTATGAGCGTTACGTAACTGTGCTGTTCAATCGCTTCAAAGGAAAAGTGAAATACTGGCTGACGTTCAATGAGATTAACTCTATTCTCGAAGAGCCATTCATGAGTGGTGGGATTTTCACGCCAAAATCGGAATTGTCGAAGCAAGACCTGTACCAAGCCATCCATCATGAGCTTGTGGCGAGTGCGCTAGCGGTTAAGATAGGACATGAGATTATGCCAGAAGCCAAAATTGGTTGTATGGTGCTGAGCATGCCGACTTACCCACTAACACCTAACCCGGATGATGTTGTCGCAGCTATGCATGCAGAGCAGCGCAATGACCTGTTCGCAGACATTCATGCACGCGGATATTATCCAAAATACATTAATCGCTACTTCAAGGCGAACAATATCAACATTAAGTTTGAAGATGGCGATGCTGAGATTCTCAAACATACCGTTGACTTCATCTCATTTAGTTACTATGTAAGTATCTGTGAGACAGGAGATCCGGAGAAACGCAAAGAAGGTAAAGGAAACCTGTTCGCAGGTGTAATGAACCCTTATCTCAAAGCAAGTGAGTGGGGCTGGCAGATCGATCCACAAGGTTTGCGCGTAACCTTGAACAAGTATTATGACCGTTACCAAAAACCGTTGTTCATCGTTGAAAATGGTCTAGGCGCCGTGGACGAGCTGATTACGGACGAGAATGGCAATAAAACAGTGAATGATGAATATCGCATTCAATACTTGAATGATCACTTGGTACAAGTAGGGGAAGCGATTGAAGATGGTGTAGAGGTTATGGGTTACACGTCTTGGGGCTGTATTGACCTGGTAAGTGCATCGACTGCTGAGATGAAGAAGCGTTATGGTTTCATTTATGTAGACCGTAATAATGATGGTTCAGGTACATTAGAGCGCTACAAGAAGAAATCTTTCCACTGGTACAAAGAGGTAATTGGTACGAATGGTGCAAGTCTTAAAGGAGCGAACGAATAATCGTCCTGGTTCTAAAGCCTCAGCCCATCTTCGCGGTACGTAGCGTCGAATTTTGTTGAATATGAGCTAGGAGTGTCTTGCTTATGTTAGATTATACGACATTAACCGCTTTCACAAAAACATTGTCATATGCACAATTCTGTGGTAAGATGGGACCTAAGGCTAATGAATACGGATTGTTACTGTTCAATCAGGCAAAACCGGAGGCAGGACATGTTCTCGTGACCTGCTTTGGTTTTGCCTTTTACTACTTTTGACGGTGCAAGGTGATGTGGAGAAAATGAAAATTGAGAAGGTGCTTAATAACAACGTAGTTACTGTGATTGATCCGGGCGGAAACGAACTGGTCGTCATGGGGCGGGGAATTGCCTTCAAGAAGCATACCGGTGAAACGATAGACGAAAGTCTGGTCGAGAAGATATTCTCATTGGAAAGCAAGGAAGTATCGCAGAAGCTCAAAACGCTCCTGTCCGACATTCCTGTTGAATATGTTGAATGCTCTGATGAAATTATTCGTTATGCAGAGACGGTGTTAGGTGAGAAGCTGCATGAGAGTATTTATATCTCACTTACGGATCATATTCATTTTGCCATTGATCGGCATCGTCAAGGATTACAGATCCGCAATGCTCTATTTTGGGAGATCAAGCGCATGTACCGCAAGGAATATGCAATCGGTCTCAAGGCACTACAGATCATTGAAGAAACGTTGGGTGTACTTCTGCCCGAAGATGAATGCGCATTTATTGCTATGCATCTGGTCAATGCCCAGATGAACGGTGAGATGCGAGAAACCATCAGCATCACGAATATTGTCAAAGACATACTCAATATCGTAAGACGTAGCTTTGTCATTGAGCTAGATGAAGATTCTTTAAGTTATTATCGTTTTTTGACTCATTTGAAGTTCTTTGCGCAACGTGTGTTGCAAGGGACAGCCATTGAGGATAAGGAAGAAGATAATCCGCTTCATGATCTCGTAAGCAAACAATATCCTGAAGCACATGCTTGTGCGGTAAGGATTAGTGATTATACTCGTAAGATCTACAATCGGGTGTTATCTAGGGAAGAAATACTGTATCTAACCATTCATATTGAACGTGTGGTTAGAAATGAACAAACAATCGAATAAATTTGGGATTGTTACTGCAAAAAAGGCAAAACCTAAACGTTGAATAATGATAAGCTTACTGCTTTGTCATTATTCAGTGTTTAGGTTTTTTTTAAACCTTCATTACACATTAAAGGAGCAAAACACAATGGATAAACAACAATTGTCCAAGGACATTTTGAAGTTGGTCGGTGGCGAAGAGAATATTGATCAAGTCACACACTGTATGACAAGACTTAGATTTAACTTGAACGACAACAAAAAAGCAGACAAAGCGACACTAAAAAATACACCGGGTGTTATGGGTGTCATGGAGAACGGTGGACAGTTCCAGGTTATTATCGGTAACGATGTACCTGTCGTGTATAATGCGCTGGTAGGTAACATGTCCAAAGGCGCTAACACTGGATCTTCTAATGCTTCGGCTTCTACAGGCGAGAAGAAAAAGAGAAATCCAATAAGCGCGTTGTTCGACTTCATCTCAGGTATGTTTACACCAATCCTGCCTGCGATTACTGGTGCAGGTATGATCAAAGGGATCGTGGCTATCCTTGTCGCACTTGGTTGGTTGTCTAATGAGAGCTCAACATATGTCATCTTGTCAGCCATTGGTGATGGTGCGTTCTACTTCCTGCCAATCATCCTGGCAGTAAGCGCGGCGAAGAAATTGGGAAGTAATATATATATTGGTGCAGCACTTGCAGCGGGAATTATGCACCCGACCATTACAGCTTTGCTGGAAGGTGGTAACTCATCGTTTGCAGGGATTACAGTCGTTGCAGCAACGTATTCTTCAACGGTAATTCCGATTGTTATTGCGATCTGGATCGCTTCTTATGTAGAAAAAGCAGTTGACCGTGTAACACATTCATCGGTTAAACTTTTGGTAGTTCCAACGGTAACCTTGTTGATCATGGTTCCACTTACATTGATTGCTATTGGTCCATTGGGTTCTATTATTGGTAATGGCTTGTCTGGCGGTATTGCTTGGTTGTTCGATAATGCGTCCATCCTGGCAAGTATCTTGATTGGTGGTACGATGTCCCTGTTGATCATTACAGGTATGCACTATGCACTTACACCAATCGTTATCGGTTCGATCACAACACTTGGATATGACTTTATCGTTCCTTTGATGTTTGCAGCGAACTGGGCTCAAGCAGGTGGCGCAATTGGTGTTGGGCTTCGCTCCAAAAATGGACAAACCAAATCCATGGCGTACTCCACAGGTTTGACAGCGATTATGGGTATTACTGAGCCAGCAATGTATGGTGTCAACATGAGATATAAAAAGCCGTTTATTGCAGCCCTCGCGGGTGGAGCAATCGGTGGTGCGTTCATGGGTATCTTCAAAGTTAAAGCATATGTTATTACAGGTCTCGTTGGATTGCCTGGTATTGCAGCGTTCATTAGTCCGGCGGTCAGCACGTTGATCTATGGTTTGCTTGGTGGCGTGATTGCCGTAGTATCCGCTACATTGATTACGTACATCTTGGGCTTCAAAGAAGACAATGCTCCACAACCGGCTGCAACAACACCGGCCGCTGAACCTGCTACACCAGCAGCAACAACAGCTGCTCCAGTTGTAACGGAAGAAGCAAAAGCTCAGGATGAGCAAATTTTCAGCCCAATGACTGGGGAAGTTAAACCACTTAGCGAAGTACCAGATCCAGCGTTCTCCGAAGAAATCATGGGTAAAGGGTTCGCTATTCAGCCGACAGAAGGACGTGCCGTATCTCCAATTAACGGAACGGTGTTCTCCTTGTCGAAGAGTGGACATGCGATCGGTCTTGTAAGTGATACGGGTGCAGAAATGCTGATTCATATCGGGATCGATACCGTGAAGCTGAAAGGTCAATTCTTCTCTCCTAAAGTTCAAGCTGGAGCGAAGGTATCCGTGGGTGATGTATTGATGGAGTTCGACCGGGAAGAGATCGAAAAAGCCGGTTACACGACAATTACACCTGTCATTATTACAAACATGCACCAGTATGAATCCGTTGAATCTGCTGGACGTACAACGATCAAAGAAAAAGAATTGATCTATACGGTTAAAGCATAAGCATTGAATTAATAAGAATAAAAGCAGTAGTCTTACGGAGAATATTCGTAAGGCTACTGCTTTTTTTGGTAGCTTATTTAATTGTAGCGTCTAATCTGCACATGCTGCTCACATATTACTTCCAGAACTTCACTGGTGTCGGGTTGCCTCTCAGTGGTTGTCGCAGCCTATGGGAGATGAGAGATTGATTTTTTATGCTTAGACCATCCAACTCCCTTAATTAGCTAGCTATCCGCCTGCGACGTTCTTGGTGGCATCTCGGTAACGGAGGGCAGCATATTTTCAACCATTTGTACAAAGTGTTGAGCCGGCTTGGATAGATGACGGTGATGTAGCCATACAAGCGCTGATCCAACGGTTGAGGATTGGTCAATAATGCGATAGATATGTAAGGCATGTTCATGATGCAGTTGAAGGACGGTGCGGGGCACGATTGAACTTGCAAAACCTAGACGTACAAGCTCCATCAGCATCGCAACATCCGAGCATTCCCCATAACGGATGGACTTACGTGATGTTCACGAAATCGATCGAGAATCAGCTCAAACATCCCGAGCCCTTCTGTGCTGGGTAACAAGAGTGGAATATGAGCGAGCTGCTTCAAATAAGTCTCACCGTGCATTCCGGTTTCAAGAGGTGTAGCTGAGATGTAGAAGAGAGGCTCCTGCGGTAGATGAAGCACTTCGTAATGCTCTGTCCGCACGGGCATCCGTACGCAGGCTAGCTCTATTTTGCTATCATCCAGCAGCTGACACAGTTGCGCAGATTCATTTTGCTGAATTTTATAAGTAACCTTTGGGTGTGTCATTCGAAATTGTTGAAGTACGCGGGGCAGCAGACTGTCCGAGATTGTATTCATGCCTAGGTTCAGTTTACCGCGGATGCCATCGCGAAAGTCTTGTATTTCCATGACGGCTTCTTCCATATATTTGGTTATCGTAATGGCATATTCATAGAAGCTTCGACCTGCCTGTGTCAGTTCCATTGTCCGTCCTTGGCGTTCAAATAACGCGACACCTAGTTCTTCCTCCATTAGCTTAAGTTGCTGACTTAAGGGAGGTTGCGCCATGTGTAGTCTTCGTGCTGCTGCGGTAATCTGTTTCTCCTCGGCAATGGCTATAAAATAACGACATTGTTTAATATCCAAAAGGACGCTCCTTACTAACAAAGTATATGTAGATCATATAGAAAGCCAATAAAACATGTATTTTTAATATACTACATCTTCATGTTACTATACATAAGGTTTAGGCATTTACCTAGTGAGGTAGGGCTATTGCAAGCCATGCAATATATTGTATCGAGAAGGGATCTTATCACGTATGACCAAACAACAAGAGCATCTACGAACTTCAAATGTAAAACAATTTTCATCTCTAATTCTTGCAGGCATCCAATGGTTTTTCTTTTTATTTACGAATACCGTTGTTGTGCCGTTATCCATTGGGCATAATTTTCAACTTACACCAGAAGCTATTGCTACAGCAATGCAGCACTCCTTTTTGCTGACAGGAGCCGTATGTATCTTACAAGCGATATGTGGACACCGATATGCGGTGATGGACGGACCATCAGGCCTGTGGTGGGGCTGACACTTAGCTTAACGGTCTCCGCTTCATCCGCAGGAATGAGCCTTGAACGGGTTGGTGGTGGACTGACAGCAGGCTTTATACTGGCTGGATTAACGATGGCCATCTTAGGCTGGATGGGCGCTTCTCATGTGCTTCAGAGGTTGTTCACGCCAATGGTGAAGAGTACAATGTTATTTTTATTAACGATTCAATTGACCATGAATTTCTTCAAGGGCATGATTGGATATACAGAGTTTGGCACATTTAATCTGCCGGTTGCAGCATTATCTATACTCATTGCAGTTCTTGTTGCGTGGATTCAATTGAAGGGGAGAGGCAAGCTTGCTAATTATGCGATTCTGATCGGTATTATTGCGGGTTGGATTGCTTATCGCTTACTCATTCCTGGACATCAGAGCACAGTGACGCAGGCGGTGGGCGAGTTCTTCACCTTTTTTCCATGGGGTACGCCGAAGTGGGAGCTTGGAATCGTCATTACCGCTTTTATTGTTGGGCTGGTGAATATGACGAATTCCATTACAACCTTGGGGGCTGTGGAGAAAATGGTTGGGGTTCAAACGACGGCTCAGCAGTATAAACGTTCCTATGGATGGACTGGATTGTTTACGGTTATCGCGGCATGTGTGGGGGTGATTCCCTTTGGTGCATTTGCTTCTTCGATCGGGTTTCTGGAGAGCACCCGTATTTTACGTCGATCGGCTTTTATCATGGGAGCTGGGTTGTTATGTATGCTGGGGCTGATGCCGATGTTGACATCGTTCTTTGCTCAAATGCCACCGAGTGTGGGCAGTGCTGTGCTATTTGTAGCTTATTTGCAAATGTTTGGTACGGCAATACGAACGCTCGAGGGTACGGTCTTTAATTCCAAAACGATTTATCGTATTGCTCTTCCCATTCTTACGGGTGTTGCTATTATGAACATACCAGCAGAAGCTTTTCAAGGTCTGCCGATCTATCTGATTCCTATGATTAGCAATGGTCTCGTCATCGGCGTGGTGATATCCCTTATTTTGGAATCTACGGTGAGATGGTCTAACATGGATAACTCAGCCAAGACGAGTAAAGCAGCTTAAAGTTAGCAATAGAACTCTTTTTCAATAACAGTCCTATCTGTGGTATAGGGCTGTTTTTTGTTTGTTGTACCTATTTGACGATAATTCTATTTTGTCCTGCGAGCATGCGCATTTCTCTGAATAGACGTTCCTGCTGGTCTTCCGCTACCTCAAACTCAACGCCATAGTGCCAGTGGTTTCCTTTTTCCGCACCCCAACGCAGTAATCCCTCCATATATAAAGGTTCT
This sequence comes from Paenibacillus sp. DCT19, assembly GCF_003268635.1. Classification (NCBI taxonomy): domain Bacteria; kingdom Bacillati; phylum Bacillota; class Bacilli; order Caryophanales; family Paenibacillaceae; genus Paenibacillus; species Paenibacillus sp. DCT19. The sequence goes on along the minus strand of NZ_CP029639.1, from coordinate 4,830,926 downwards.
TCCGTGAGCGTTGTATCAAGCCCAATTCGGATCTCATTGGAATCTACGTTTAACCGGAGCGGGAAGGAGAGCTGACAGCCAGAACGACTGATATCGCATAGCTCGGCTTGAATGGGTTTGTCTGGCGCGGGTGACCCGTTAATGCTTATAATGTACACTTCCGATGTTATAGGTTGCTTTAAAAAATAGCGAAAAGGTGTTTTTCTCTGGTTGATTGACATGTACTCCTCCATATATTTCAAAAAAGTCAGTTATCGTTATATCGTCAAAAGAACAGCAGAAATGAAGAGAAGTTAAGGAAGTCAGAGGGTGGTGGTCTCATTAAAATAAAAGAATACACTCTTAACCTAATGTGTCCCGGTAGAAGGAGCAAACTAAAGATCGTTCTCAAGTTCCTTTAACAGTTGAAGAGAGCTTGATATAATGCTGATCATAGTACAAGAGACTTGCTGTATTCAAAAGGGTTGGACGACTACATAGAACACAAAATTCAGATGTGTTATAGAGAAGAGGGACTGGACATGAGACAGACATCATTTAGCTTTATTACAGACACGGCAACGATGTGTATATATGATTTGGGTACATTGAAACATCGTTTGCAGGACACGGTAGACTGGTGGTCTATTCCTGAAGATGAACTGGCCGAGGTTAATGCTGGACATTGCCTTTTCATTAATCTGGGTGCAGATGGAGCATATGATGTGGATTGGAGCCTGAACGCCTCCTTGTCAGAAGGTGAACGAACGGGTGAAGAGCAGATATACTATCTTAACGTGCCTACAGGCAAGATCTTCATGGGTGCGGCAGAGGATGTCACAGCGGACGAACTTGAGCCTGATGAGGCGTGTGAAGGTGTGCTGCTGGAGCTCGAACCAGGTAGTTATGCATGCATCATATGGAGGGAGAACAATCGTATCCATGTGACGATGGAACCCAGCGTGAAGGGCGGTAATCATTTGGAAGATTTGATACGCATCTGAATGAAAAGGAGGAACTTTGGATGTATGAACAACAGCTAGCACGTATACAGGACAAGCTGGATGCACTGCGAAATGTTGATGTAGAGCTAAGCTTGTTCGGAGCGGAGAGTCATGAGTATGTGCTTGAGCCGGTATGGACTACCGAACAGATTAAACAATTTGAACAGAAATGGAAGGTTCAACTGCCGGAAGATTATCAGGCTTTTTTGTTAACGGTTGGTGCAGGAGGTGCAGGTCCTTATTATGGGTTGGAGAAGCCCGAGGATGGGGTTTATGCGGTACTGGGTTATGATGATGAGTTAAATGCGATATCCGATCCTTGCACATTAACGGAAGCTTGGAATTGGGATTATGACTGGTATGATGATAGCCGAACAGAAGAAGAGTGGAGCCAGCTTGAACATGAATACTATGATCCGAAGTGGTCTGCTGGGATGCTGCGCATCAGTGATTTTGGATGTGGAGTTTCCATGAATCTAGTCGTCAAGGGTTCTTCCTATGGAGAGATCTGGGCAGATGACCGTGCCAACAGTAGCGGAATATATCCGGATCATTATATGGGAAATAAGGAACGGCTTTGTTTCCTGGACTGGTATGAATTGTGGCTGGATCAGTCACTGCATGAATGGAAAGAACGAGAAATAAAAGCATCGAATGCTAACATTAAGGATAAAGCTTGAGAACAATGTGAGGTGAGCTAGGGAAGGGAGGCGTACATATGGGCTGGGAGTATGGAATCAAGGTAACACCTGCCATGAAGATTCCCGAAGTTATAGAACGACTAAGCAATGTTATTATTGTGCCTGAAAACTATAGCATAGAACGCACTCCAACAGGGTTTGCCATTGTACAGGATCATGCGGCTTGGCCGGAAGTGATGCAGTTGTCGATTGAACAAGCTGCTGGACTTGAAGAAGTTGAGGATGGAATGCAATACATCTATTGTTTGTTCCATGTCGGAGGCGAATTAGCTTCCACTTGGTTAAGGCAGATGCAGATCGAGACAGAAGGTTTAGACGGGATGAGTGAATGGTTTGAACTCTAAAGAAGATAGGTTATGCCAGTACAGTGATATCATGAAAGAGGCTTCTCCCATGGGACTGATCCCATCTAAGGAGAGAGGCTTTTTTTGCTATAAAAAAACCGTTTGGGCGGTTCGCCCGTCATTACATATAGAAAGAGAGAAGAGGAGGGGTACGAGGTTGGGAACCAATGCTGAGATGAAAAAGATGGTTTTCATTCAGACGAACGATGAAACGGCGTTTGTTCAATCCATCATGGAGCATCAGGATACATTGTTCTCCATTGCCTACAGTTATCTGCGGAACCGTCATGATGCACTGGAAGCCATTCAGGAGATGACTTGCCGGGCCTGGATGAAACGCAGCTCTCTCAAAAATGAGAATGCATTCAAATCCTGGATCATCCGCATTCTGATCTACATCTGCATTGATGAACAGAGACGACGTAAACGCACAACAGTGATCCCTTATGAAGAACTGGATGATGCGTTTAACGGTGCTACCGTAGGCGGAATCCAGGCCGATCAGCTCGCGATCCGTACCGTTCTGGAATCCATCAAACCGAAGTATCGCCATGTGTTGCTGTTGAAATATTACAACGATATGACGTTAGCTGAAATTGCAGCAATTCTTGGGAAACCCGAAGGTACGGTCAAGACATGGCAGCACAAAGGGCTGGAACAGCTTCGTAAATTGATGAAAAACCGGGGGGATTGGCATGAATACTAGTCTAGAGGAAAAGGTACTAATCGCGGATGCTGCTCGGTTACAGCGGGACGTGCGGCAGATGAATAATTCTGAGACCACACATGCGATCCAGCGTGGACTCGCAAGGGCGCGCAGGGCAAGGCGATACGATCGAAGCCTAGTGATGAAGTGGATTTCGGTGCTTCTTGTGGTGGTCATTGGTGGAGCTTGGCTGGTGTCAGAATTCTACGAGCGCACACCGAAGCAACTAACAGCAGGAGAACAAGCAACGTATTGGGAGAAGCTTGAGCCTTTTCGCACGTTATTCCAAAGGGATACTGATCGGAGCACGATGTTGTCTGCTATTAATCATGACTATGTACAGATGGTTGATCGGACTGTAGTGTCAGGCTCATATGAATTCACCATTAATGCAGTTATGGCAGACAGGAATAGACTAATTGTGTTATACACCGCCAAGACGGATGCAACGCAAGAGATCTATTCCGTGAACCAAGTGAAGGCTATAAATGCGGAGACAAGTCAACCTTTTGGATCAATGCACAGTCTCGATGCACCGCTAAACGAAAATATAATCTATGGTCGAACGTACGTTATGTTGGATCCGAATGAACCGATGCCTGAGGAGGTAACGATGACATATCGAATCTCATCGAATACTCCCAGCATAGAACAACGTTCAGCTACATTCAAAAGCGAAACAGCTCATTTCTCAAAGCCGATGAATATCTCATTTACGTTGGATTCAAAGTTTGCTAATCCTAAGACTGAATTAATGAAGCCTAATTATTCATTTACATTGGAAGGTCATTCATTTTTGCTATCTGAGGTAGAGATGTTCCCCCTTTCAACAAGAATTAAAATTGATATTGAGAACGGGGAGAATATGAATGATGAAGAGAAACAGTCTATGATGGATCTGATAAGAGGAGTTGACATAATATCTATCACCAAGGAGGGTCACACATTACTAGGTTCTTTGTCTAGTTACTTCTCTGGAAACACTCTAGTATCGCTAGGTTCGGATCGTGTCTCGGAAGATGGCATAATCTATATTCTAGGTAGTAATTTGTTGGATGACCCACAATCACTAACATTCAGGCTTCATTCTCAGCCGGGCAAAGTGTACGATTCAATGAATGAAGTGGAGAAGGATATGTTAGAGATCAAAATTAAATAGATGCGAAAATTCAATAGCGAGTAAAACCAGGGCGAAGCCCCTTTTTCTTCGGAGGAAAGGGCTTCGTCTTTCTTCTATGTGCAGACCCAGTGCATTGTTGCGAAATAAATAAAAATTATATTTTTTGCATATTTTGTATTGTCACATGGCGGGTTACATTATATAATCGGCTTGTAAGAAAAATTTTACAAAGGATGGTGGAATTTTGAAAAAATTTTCGACTCTTTTACTTGCAGTCACTTTGTTGTTGTTAACCGTCTCGGCAGCTCCTCCTACTACATATGGTGCGGCTAATTTCCCGAATACGGGAACAACTGGTTTGACGGGTTTTGCCGGTAATGCCAAGAGTGTGTCGGGTGTTTCCAAGTCTGCTATAACAGGTGGTAAGAATGGTCAGGTCATCTACATTAACAATCTGAACGATCTGAGAACACATGCTGCGGATACTACGCCTAAAATTTTGGTCATTGAGAAAAATATCTCTTCATCCACCCTGCAAAAAGTCAACTTTGGTGCTAACAAGACCATTGTTGGTTCCTATGACAATCATAAGCTCACCAACATCAACTTTAGATCTACAGCTAGCTCAAGCAATGTGATTTTCCAGAACCTGACCTTTGAACACTCTGCCAATATTAATGCAAATGATGATATTCAACTGTACATTACTTCAGGTAACAACTATTGGATTGATCACGTGACATTTGCTGGACATAGCTATAGCTCCAACGGCAACGATCTGGATAAACTGCTCTACATTGGTGACCGGGCAGATTTTATCACCATCAGCAATTCTAAATTCTCCAATCATAAGTATGGCGTCATTCTAGGTCACCCTAATGATGGAAACAGCAGTTACAATGGGGTTCCTCACATTACAATGTCCAACAATTACTTTGAAAATGTGTATGTACGTGGTCCGGGGCTATTCAGATATGGCTACTTCCATTTGAAAAACAACTATGCGAACAATTTCAATCAATCCATTACAATTGGTGAAAAAGCTCGTATTTATTCCGAAAATAATTATTTCGGTGCAGGTGCTGAAAAAGGCGGCATCCTCGATGATAAAGGCAAGGGTGAGTTCACGGATACAGGTAGCACACCTGCATTGAGCGCAAAAACTTCTCCTAAAACCAACTGGAGACCTAGCACGAACTACAGCTACGAAGTTCAATCTGCTAGCTATGCCAGAGAGTTTGTAACGAAATATGCAGGTTCATCGAATACAACTCTTGTATTCGGTAAATAAGTTACTTATTTGAAAGAAAGACCCCATCTATGATGTGGGTCTTTCTGTTGTTTCAGCAGTGCTTTTGAGAGATCAGAATTCAAAAGCATACCCTAAGTTAAACGCAAATAGTAATTTCAAATTGCATATTTACATTCAGTGTACAAAAGCCGATATAACCTAGTGTAGCGCTGCTCTCACAGATGTGAGGTATGATTGAACCAAGAAGAGCCTGAGATGTTGCGTATATTGAATGAAGCAAATCATGATAAGGCCGATATACATACAAGTGCGCCCTACAAATGTAGTTTATTTTATCTAAAGGATGGGGTAAGCATGAATCGTTTTGATGAAATTATATGGAATAGGAATAAGATCATTGGCATCATGTTTTGGATTGTTGTTGTGGTTGGCTCTGCTGTGAGTTTCTTTGAACCCAAGCTGATTATGTCCAATATTGTGGCTGCCTTATTTGCAATCTGGCTGACCTATGCCAATGTTAAGAAAAAGCACACTCACCTTATTCCATGGCTGGTTACCGTTATTGTTATTGCATGTGGAATATATGCAGGATGGGGGAGTAATGAGGCGCTCTTTACGATTCTGATCTCTTCTTTACTGCTGATTTATCCAGACAAGAGATTATTCTTGGTTGGTTTCTTGGTTATGTTTGCTAATGATCTTCTACAATTGTTGATTGTCCCAACGGCAACGCCAGAACTTTTCTATGACAATGTAACCAATGTGGTTCTTGTAGGTATGATTGGCGGAATTTTGTTTATGGTCTCTCATATGTCTCAGAGGCTCTTCCGTGAAAGTGAGAAAAGATGGGCTGAGGTGGAGCAATCTCGTGTTAGAGTGGAAACGATGCTGGAACGAGTTAAGGTATCGGTTACAGGATTAACGAGTTTCACTGATCAGTTGAAGCGCAAAGTTGACCAAACAGGTTCAATCATGAATGAGGTAACGATAGGGTTCAGTGAAGTGGCACGAGGGGTGGAGTTCCAAGCTTCGAGTGTTGCAGAAATCTCGGATTCCTTGTCCCAGTCGGATCAGCATATTAGAGACGTAGCAGCTAATTCGTCTAAAATGAAAGAACTATCGTCGCATATGACTCAAAGCACGCAAACGGGAAGTACGCAAATGGAACAGTTAAACGTACAGATGCAAGAGATGTCTGAACTGATTAAGACCACTGCGGGTGATATGGAGCGATTCAATCAAGAGAGTGAGTCCATGACCATACTGCTGAGCAGCATCACGGATATTGCCAGTCAGACGAATCTACTTGCCCTTAATGCTGCGATTGAAGCAGCCCGTGCTGGAGAGCAAGGTCGTGGTTTTGCCGTCGTTTCGGAAGAGGTTCGCAAGCTGGCCGAGCATTCTGGACAATCGGCACAAGAGATTGCTACGGTGTTAGCTAGATTGAAAGGACAGACACAGGCGCTAACCGATCGTTTTGTTAACATTCGAGAGTCACTTTCAGAAGGCAAAGAAGCTGTGGAAACGGCTGAGGATGTATTCCGTACAATTAACGGCAATTCTCAGCATGTCTTGAGTCAAGCGATGGATATTGAAGGTAGCTCAGCGACGATGAAGGATGCTTCAACCAAAGTAGTCAATGAAGTCGCTGAAATCTCTAGTGTGACGGAGCAGTCCAGTGCAGCGGCAGAAGAGATTCTCGCAAGTATGGAGGAGCAGCGCAATCTTACGCAGAACATCGTGAGCAGCTTTGATGAGTTAGAATTGTTAATCAGAAGTTTGAATGAACTAGTAGCGGATCATGAGAATTCATCGCATGCTACTGTTCAAAGTGAGCAAACAGCATAAGTTTGAAGAAGTAGATTCGAAGAAAATGGAGCTTGTCCTTACGTGATAACGTAATTGGATAGGTTCTTTTCGTTTGATTTATAGCTTTCTCTGGCCTTAGGCAAGATCTCATTTCTTATGAAAGGATAAATATCGACAATTTTATAAATACGCAAAGGAAAGTACGATGAATGTGTGGAATAATTATACAAATTCATCTTATTTGGAGGTTGTAAAATGGTTTTTCCGACACATATTGTATCTGCAGGCGGAATTGTAGAAGATGGAGCTGGTAATATCCTTTTAGTAAAGGCGCATGACGATGGTTGGGTGTATCCTGGCGGGATAACTGAAGTTGGGGAAAACCTGATTGATGGCGTCATTCGCGAGATCAAAGAGGAAAGTGGAATAGATACCACGGTTAGCCATTTAATTGGTATTGTTTCAAATACAGCAATCCATAAATGGTATGACGGTGAGACTGATGTTCCTACTAAGGTCATGTTTGATTTCGTGTGTAAAGCTGTGGGTGGAGAGTTAGCTACTTCTGATGAAACGAGCGAGTGCAGGTGGGTTCCCAAGGAAAATGTTCTCGGCTTCATTACGTTACCTGGAATTCGTAAGCGTTATGAAGCATATTTGAACTTTAATGGTTCTGTGAATTATATGGAGTACGTGACTGCGTCAACCACAGAATGTAATGTCAAGCTTCAAAGGAATGTGTAGTTCTAAGATGGATGGCGGTTTGAACTAAAAGGAAATGTGATTGCAACATTGGAGCAGGGTGAGCTCATTCAACGAAAAGGAGTTAATTCTACGATGAAGGATTTACATAACTTTGTTTCAGATTACACGAAAGATAAGAAGCATGTACACCTTGCTATTGGGATGATAAGAGGGGATGATATTGAATACTTTTCGTTTAGTAATGATACGGAAAAAAGTATGATCCCTGCTGAAAACAGGTTGTTTGAAATCGGTTCCATTACCAAGGTTTTCACGTCCATGCTGTTATTATCGATGGAGCAGGAAAAGTTGCTATCCACAGATGATATGGTTGGTAAGTTCCTGCCAAGCGTTAAGAATGATTATTTGAATAAAATCACCTTGAAGAACCTTGCTACTCATACCTCGGGATTACCTATTTTGGCAACCAACCATAATATGGCTAAGAAAAGATCGGATCCTTATTCAATGTATACTGAGGAAGATTTAACCTCTTTTTTAGCTACAGCTAATTTCACGGATGGCATTGGTTCATTTGGATATTCCAATCTTGCTGTGGGTTTGCTGGGCAATATTTTATGTAAGGTGTCAGGGAGTACATATGATGAGCTGTTAAAAAGATATATAACTGAACCACTACAAATGAAAGAAACAGCCGTTCTGCTTAATTCAGAACAGGATAGCAGATTTTTGAATGGACATGCTTCGACTGGCAGAAGAGTCCCACATTGGAATCTTTCGATACATGAAGGAGCTGGTGGGATCAAGTCTTCTATCCGTGATATGAGTTTATTGGTTCAAGCCAATCTAAATGATGATCATCCGATCGCCTCTATCCTAGCCAAAAGTCATCTTCCTAACGCCATTGGAAATGCGAATCTTTATTTTGGCTGGGCTGGGGATAGCATTCAAGATAAAGAGATTCTCTGGCATAACGGAGGTTCAGCGGGTTTCAACAGCTATCTAGCTTTCAACAAGGAACTCCGTGTAGGAGTTGTATTGTTGTCGAATTATTCTTTTTTCTCTAACGTGCTTATCGATCATTATGTGTCTCAATTAAAGAAATGGATTACGAGAAAAGAGCCAGCTCAAGCAATGATGATAGACTCTGTAGGTATAGAAATACTTGAAGCGATGTTAAGTAGCGAATGAAGTAGGAAGAACCATTAAAATAATAATACATATACGGAGGTAACAACGTTTGAGTACTCATTACTATTTCAGTTGGTTTAATAACTTTTTTCCAGAGAAGCTGGTCAAATCGTTGCATGAGGATATTACAGACAGACAATCGCTTGTTATGATCAGCGCCGATCCTTCTAATTATGAAGATGAGCAGGTTAACTTGGATGATATTACGGAATGGACATGGTTGAATCAGGCCAACCTTAAGTTTGATGAATATCATTTCATTGATTACCGTATGCAGAAGGAAGATGCTCAGCGAGTTATTCAGAACGCTTCTGTCATTTTTTTGTGCGGTGGATATCCTGCTTTGCAGCACGATTTTTTGGAAGATTATGAATTAACGGATGTTATTAAGAAAAGTAATGCCGTCATTCTGGGTGCCAGTGCTGGTGCGTTAAACATGGCTGCCAAATGGTTGAACTTGGGGAACACTGCCGACGAAATTCAAACAAGTACGATTTATGATGGGATTGGCTTTGGTCATTTTGCCTATGAATCTCACTCGCAACGAAACTACGCCACGTTTGTTCAAGGCTATCTGTTCCCCTTGTCTGAGGAAATGGATGTTTATGCGGCAGAACAGGAGAGCGCGATGCGTGTGAAGGACGGCGTAATAGAAACAATGGGTCCTATATATTTAATTGCCCACTCGAAAATTCAGAAATTGGCTGAGACGCTCTAATTAGATGGAGTGGGGTGGCTGTGACCTGACAGCAAGCTTTCATATCTCCGGACGTATAGTCGGGCAGAAATATAAATTAGAAAGACCGCCTTCAATGGCGGTCTTTCTATTGACCTAGTAGAGATGTACAACTCACTTCATTTCTCGAATACCTTTATAGAGGATGTTCAAAAAGTCCGCTTTTGATTACGCAGGATGCCTAAAGGCATCATCAACGTCGAATATGGAATTCAGCCGAAATAAGTAGATGCTTACGAAGGTTGTTTCCTTCAGAAACAATGTAGTTGCTCACGTAGTTTTGCCTACGCTCCGCTACTCCATTTCTATCTTCATCCCATCTTCTCGGTACTGAAAACCGCCCTTTTTGAACACGCACTTATAGACAGATTCGCACAGCTCCGTTGTAAACCTGCCTGACATTCCTTCAAGCGCCGTATTGGTGAACGCTACGACACTAAGCTCCTGGCTCGGATCAACAAACCAGGAGTGCCCATAGGTACCGCCCATCCGCCACGTTCCTGGCGATTCAGGTGTATTGGCTTCTTCTGAGTCTTTTAGTAGCGTGAAACCAAGTCCAAAACCTCTCCCTGGCCAGTAGGGCATCTCAAGGTTACCAATTTGATTGGTGGTCATTTCTGTGACAAGAGCCTTCGGCAAAATGGGATGTCCTCCTTGCCGCAAAGCTTCCAGCAGCTTAAGGAAGTCCCCTGCACTGCCAATCATGCCGGCTCCCCCGGAAGGGTAAGCTGTCTTATCCATAAACCTATTGGGTGAGAGGAGGAATCCTGCGGTCCCCTCGATGAAAGGAATGGTATCAAAATCATGCAAGCGCCGGGGTTCTCCAGTACTGTCTGCGTAAGCCGTAGTCAATCTGTCTGCATCCACAGCCTTGAAATCGGTGTCCATCATTGATAGCGGATGTGTTACAAGCACCTGTACAGCTTCACTAAGCAGCATTCCAGTTACCTTTTCGATGACTGCTCCGAGCACGTCTGTTGCTATGGAATATCTCCACATTTTCCCTGGCTCATATAAAAGCGGGACAGACGCGAGTCTTTGCAGATTCTCTTCAAGTGTAATTCCAACCGAATCCATGCCGTCCGACACCCCGGCAAGCTCATAAGTTCCCTTTTCCTCTTGGAAGAAACGGTAAGTTAAGCCTGCGGTATGTGTCATCAGATGGCGTACGGTCATTGGAACATACTGTCCGTTTGGCAGTTTGGGACGAAAGGTGGGCAACCATTTTTCCACCAGATCGTCTAACTGTAATCTTCCTTGCGAAACTAATACTAAGGCTGCTGTTGAAACGACCGGCTTGGTTACCGAAGCATATCTAAACAACGCATTTTCCTGCATCGGTCGTTTCTGCTCGCGATCGGCCCAACCAGCAGACCTGCTGTAAACGAGGTTTCCTTCTAACGCAATTTGCACGACTGTACCCACGATTCTTTTTTCCTCAAGTGTGCGCTCAATAACTTCATTAACGCTTTCGTGCAACAATTCCGGATCTATAGTTTTCATGTGTCTCATCCTTTTCTGCTGTAATTTACTTGATTATATATAGCAAGTGAGTTTATTATATAAATAATTTCTGCTACCTTACATAAAAGAAACAAGTTAGACAAAGAAACTTCCGATGATTCTGAAGGCATTTAGAAGAAATAACTTTTAAATTAAAGGGGTGTGATTTTCTTGGATGAGATCGATAAAAACATTCTGCTCCATTTGCAGAATCAGGCTAGATTATCAATGACAGATTTAGGAAAACTGGTGGGGCTGTCTCAGCCAGCCGTTACGGAACGTGTAAAACGCATGGAAGAAAAGGGAGTTATCGAGGAATACCGGACTGTCATATCTTCGCAAAAATTGGGTAAGCAATGCACAGCCTATATGCTTATTCGAACCAGGAATTGTTATCCTTTTCTTGATTTTTGTCGTTCTTCACCGGAGGTTACGGAGTGTTACCGGATAAGTGGGGAGCATAATTATTTATTGAAGATTCTCACAGAAACAACCCAGGAGCTGGAGGAGTTTGAAAACAGATGCGATCAATATGGTACCTATACGACTCTAATCGTGATGTCTTCACAGATCGCTTACAAAAATCTGATTGGGGAAACGAATTTGCTCGCATAAGGTGTATTTCGATAAACACCCAAAAAAGAACCCGCTCTAGGACAATGTTTATAATTTAAAGTGTAGAATCAAATATCCATGAAAAAGAGCAGGTATCGAAAAGATAGCCTGCTTTTTTTTGCAAAAAAAATAAAAAAGACTTAATAAGCAGTTGGAAATGTGTGGCGATATCAAAAGCCTTGACAGAGATTTTACTCGAAAGGTAAAGTTACCCTTTGAAACGGTTATGCAGCTCCTGATCTCTATGGGCGGTAGCAGCCTATAGAAGGAACTCTTGGAATCACAAGGCTATGACGTAAGCACCGCAACCACTTCTGCTTTTGTGCAACGGAGAAATAAGATTCTGCCATCCGCCGTGGAGTTTTTTTACAAATTTTCGCAATCGCATACGGATCTCAAACACTACCGAGGGTATCGGTTACTTGCCATAGACGGTTCGGATTTGCATTTCGCCATTGACCCAACGGATGCAGGGAACTATCTTCAAAGTCAACCGGAAGCAAAAGGTTCTAATCTGCTGCGTTTAAAAGCAGCCATGATCTCTGTAATAGACCTTACGTGGACGCGATGGTTCAGCCAAGGGATTTTCGCAAGAATGATCATGTACAATTTTACAGAAATTATGCCCTTTTATGTATTCATTTCCCAAAAAAAAGATAAACAGCACCACTACCAAGTCAACTTCACGGTTACAGACATTTCCTACGCTCAAGAGACGATGAACCCTCGCCCGATGTTGAAGCACTGAAAATCCGCTTATTTGCTGTAAGCTATTTTTCTTACATGCACTAAAAAAACAAACGACAAGGGACTTTGTCCCATGCCGCTTAGATTTCATTCTTATTCGCGTTTTGTCATTAAGCTAACTTAATGACATTGCCCTGCTTCTCAGGACTTCTCTTTTGAAAGTTTAATATTCTTTAAGGTTCTGGAGTGAGCTAATCAAATGCCCTATTTTCATGTCCATTTTTTTGAGTTCTTCAATGGATATATTGTTGTAATCCACAAAAATTAGGTCACGCAATTCTGTATAAAACGATCGTTGCTCTTGGTACAGAGGTTTGTCGACATCACCTATCGTATTCTTAATCAAACCGAATGAACCAAAGTTTTCTTCAAACTTGGTAAAATAAATAGTAAGATTTTCTGTATCCATTTTCTTTCCACTCTCAATGTAGGCTTTCAATTCTTTTTGGAAATTTTGGCTCTCCATGATTGTGTGCTTATATGCTGAGTTGGCGGCAATCTGTACATTATTCTTTAACACAAGATACTTGTTAAAAAAAATTGCTGATATTAACAGAATGCAAACTGATATTCCTAGTATTACAAAGCTGAATTTCGATTTCATTAACTGATCATCCTTCAACGTTAATTATAAGAAACGGTAAAATCTACACTTGCTTTACCTGTATTTGCGGCAAATATGAGAGGGACACCACTAATAGGATCATTAAAGATCCGAACCTCATATTGAGCTATTGCAGAAGCAGTTAATAACCCGCCTGTTTTTTGAATATCATAAGTATAGCCGAAATATGCTGCTGCACCTCTTGCTGTAGCAGACGTTGTTATTTTCTCAGTATCCGTGTTATAAACGCCATTATAATATTTGTCGCCATTTTTATAAGGAATGGTTGAGGGGAGTTCAAAATTATCATTACTTGCCATGATTTTTACACTACCCCCGTAATAATTATTTTGGAAATTGTGTAGTACTTGTCCGTTAAACGCTGGGAGAAGAGCTAAAGACAACTCATAAGCAGGAGCGAGAATTCCTTTCATGAAGTAACTAACACCAGGCACAGATGTGTAAGCCGCGGTTTCTACCGGAAGCACTCTATCTTTTGATACTAGAAGTGCTACATTAGCTGGTGAACCGAAAGATAAGGAAACATAATTCGTTTTAACAATCTTTGCTTTATAGTAATTCGCTATAAAAGCATTTCTTGTCCAAGCTCGAATACGTGCTTTTCCAGCACTTCTACCATTCCACGTTGTTGCAGCAGATAACTACAACAGTAGAACCACCTAGATCTGTAGATGCACTACCAGCTCTCGATAACAACGGACTATAATCAGCCCCTTTCAAGTAATATTGCTCACTTGGATCGGCTGCTGAGACCGAATTACTAAAGGTTGTGCTAACAACCACCAAGACAAATGATAGTACCAAGAAGGTAATTTTATTCAGTAAGCTCATCTTGCTTTACCCCTCCCTTTATAGCATCGATTTTGTCCAGATCATCCCATGTTAAAAATGGCTTTCCAAAAGGTATCATTGCAGAAGTATCCATATTACCACTTGTTAGAGAAATATCTAGATTATCAGTCTTCGGCTCATATCTTAAGGATAAATTTCCTTGGTCACTGCCTAGCAAGCTCTTCATTTCAATGTCGATAGTTCCGTAATAAACTTCGCGATCGTCAAATTTGACCAACGATAGTGTACCTTCTCCTTTATATGGATAAGCTTTTATCCAGTTTAATGTTACCAGAAACTTCAGCATTTAATTCAGTATGATTCTCACTAATCTGTTGTTCGTTCTTCACAACAAGATCCAATTTAATGCTTGCTTTCTTCTCAAGTTTGTTGAACTTCTTCTCATTGTTCGCAAATACTGGATTATCTTTCAGGAACTCTAAAGCTTGAACATTTGCCTTAGCATTCAATTTGATCTTTTTCCCATTGTTGTCCGCACCAACAATTAGGATTGAGCTAAACAGCCCCTTATTAAAAAAAGGGGCTAAGAAAATATATATTTGTGTAGATTAGTTTCTACAATATTCTAGAACTATTTACCTATGTCTTAAGACAGGGTAAAATATACTAAATACATATTTTAAGGAGAAATCATGAAAAAAATACTAATATCTGTATTGACCGCTAGTACACTATTGACTAGTTCGGTTTACGCAACTCCATCGGAAGTCGTTAATATTAAAGCAAGTAGTATAGCAAGCTCCTTCACAAAAGAAAGTAATAGAATTAAATACTCCATCTATAACCTCTCCGACCAGCAAATAAAAAATGCTATAGCGATCGGAAAGAAAGGGTACGACTCTCTACAAGCACTAATTGAGAAAAATACACTCCCGATTAGTGTCGATAAACTTAAGGTTTTGCAACCGGAAGTGAGCGTTTCAACTCCATATATCGATATTGCATACTTATCTTATTTTGCTGCAGAAAAATACGACACTTATACTTTTAAAGAAGCTAAATCATACGCAGATCTCTACAGAAAACACAATGCATTAACTTTTAAACTTAACGTATATGGAAACAGTTCTACATTCACAAATGGATTAAATGTTGTTTTGAAACAAGGAAATAAGATT
This sequence comes from Paenibacillus sp. DCT19, assembly GCF_003268635.1. Taxonomy (NCBI): domain Bacteria; kingdom Bacillati; phylum Bacillota; class Bacilli; order Caryophanales; family Paenibacillaceae; genus Paenibacillus; species Paenibacillus sp. DCT19. The sequence goes on along the minus strand of NZ_CP029639.1, from coordinate 4,815,919 downwards.
TTACAGCCTATTGAGATTTATGGACAAGATAGTGTTGATGTAACTAGAAATTGGCCTAATTCTCCAGCTTATAGAGCTACCCTTTTTGCCGACTTCGATTTAAGTAAGGTTGATTTTAGTAAGAAAGCAGAACTTGTATATCTGTATGGTAGTAAAAAAAATTCAGTCTCATACAAAGTTGATTTTTCAAAACTAAAATAATTACGTAAAAACCCCCCTTTAAAAGGTAAAGTGCACCCCTAGAATTTCATCGGCTAAACTCATGGGTTTTTCCAATGTCTATTCTAAGGGAGCACTTCAAGGCCGCTCTAGGACGGATTCTTTTTTTGGTTATACATACTTATGGATTCCATTAGGAAGGGAAGCCCTGCTTTTTTGCTAGCCAAGCTGCAAGCAAGGAGGGGAGCAAGAGGATAATTAATGATCCGGGAAGGAAGCCGGCGCCAAACAGCTGGAGAAGAAATCCCCCAATTATGCCTCCGCTGCCGATTGCCACATTCCATGCGGTAACCAGCATAGATTGAGCGATATCTGCGCTTTTTCCCCCAGCTTGTGCTATCGCCGTTTGCAGTAAAGTGGCTGCTCCGCCAAATGTAAGCCCCCATGCTGTAACACCAAGAATGATGATTGCAGGTTGATTCATTCCAATTCCCAAGGCTACAGAAGCCAAAGCAAATCCTGTAATGCTGATTAATACTAACATTCTTAGAAAACGGTCAATCAGCATGCCGATCACCCAAATGCCAACAACCGAGGTTATTCCGAAAATAAGAAGAACTAGATCCACTCGCTCCGCAAACGCGGTTTCCGCAAGATAGGGTGCAATATAAGTGTACAAAATATTATGAGCTAATACCCAAGTCAACACGACAAACAAAATCGTCCGTATACCAGGAACCAGGAAAATCTTGTACAAAGGCAGTTGATCACCCGCAGGCTCACCTTCATAATCTGGTACCTTCCAGAGCACCCATCCAATAAGAACTACAGCTAGTAAGGATACTACTCCGAAAATGAAACGCCATCCTATGTAAGCACCGAAAAAAGTGCCCAGGGGAACGCCCAATGCTAATGCCAACGGTGTGCCAATCATGGCTACGGCCATCGCTCTACCTTTCAGCGAATCAGGCACCATACGACGTGCATAGCCAGCCGTCATCCCCCAGAGCACACCTGCCGACACACCTGCGAAGAAACGCGCGACAAGCGTTAACACATAAGAGGTAGATAACGCGGTGATCGTGTTAAATACTAGAAAGCCGATAATGCACAGCAGCAGAAGCGGCCGGCGTCTCCAACCGCGGGTAGCGGTTGTCAAAGGAATGGCGGCAAAAAGAGAGCCAACCGCATAGAGAGTGACCAATTGTCCAGCAAGAGCTTCTGTGACCCCAAGATCCTGTGCAATTTGCGGTAATAATCCAGCAGGCAGGCTTTCTGTAAGAATGCAGATGAATCCTGCCATAGCTAAGGCTAATAGCCCGACCCACGGAAAACGTAAGGAAGACGACGTATTAACATCATCTTTTCTTATAAGAGCAGTGTTTGAGTTCACGAAAAAATCTCCTTTGTTTATTTTTAGCCGCTTAATAAGATTTGGCTTTCGTAAAAGTACGTGTTCAAAAAGATCGGTTTTGAACAACCTCTATAAGCATATAAATATAAAACATTTCTCTACATGGCTGATTAAAGGAGAATGAAGCGAAATAAGAGTAAAATCCATTTATTTATATTGAAATTTCATGATTATAAAGGTGAAAAGGCAGCATCGCTAGATGCCGCCTAATCATAAACCGTATTTGGTGAGAACTAGCAGATCAATATCTACGCCTTATCCAGATCATATCTCCAAGCCAGTAACCGATGTGGTGCATCTTCTGTAGGCAGCCCGATGAAAAGTTTGGCTGGACGATGATACAACTGTGGGTGAACTTTTGTCGTGATCGCAACACAAGTCAGGGTAGGGCAATTCCATACGTGCAAATCCAGCCCATGTCTCCATGTAAAAAGCTTATCTTCATCTGCGGCCATGCCCGCTTGAGCATGGGGGAAGACACCTTCTACTGGACTCGTTGTGTTGAAGGCAGGCACAGAAGTGATGACGCCGATTCGCTCACCTGTTTGTGCATTAAAGAAAATGATAGCGGGTGATACGCCCTCTTCCTCCCAATCTTCTTCATCCACCATTTCTTCGTCTACTTGACCCCAGATTGCTATGGTATGAGGGGCAATCCAGGCGGAAGGCAGGTCCCAATCCATGGTTTGCCATAGATCATGGATCGAAGATCCGTCCTCCGATTCCCATACATGGCTTAACCAGTTATCCAAACTCCAGGAACGCGTAATACCTAGAGGCGCCCATACCCAACCACTATCTACAATCCATTTCTGATCAGGAGACACGCTTAATTTACCATGAAAATAATCGAGATAATGTTCACTTGTATCAGGCTCATCCGTATTCTGACTGGAATCGTTATTGTGTATTGGGGTGTGTCTTACTGTAAGGGATGTACCACGGAAAACGTCGGTTAGATCTAACCGATTCCACTCTGTGCCATGGACTAAGATTAAACGCTGATCTATATAAGCAAAGCTTAGTGGGTATGTAGATACATCATAATGATAGTCGTCTCGCGACAATTGCAGGATTTCTTTTCCATCTAATAGATCATATACAGCCGCATACTGCCCATACGTATTAGATACTGCAGCGACAGCTCCATCTGGACTAATAACGATCTGAACAGGATGAAGTAGATTAAGATCAGGGATGTTCGTTTGCAGCATTCGCTCGGTTGCTCCGGTATGTAGGTTAAGCTTCCATAATTCAGCATAGTCATTTAAGGCAAGGACCATGATCCGCTCTGGGTCAGGGGATTCCTCGGTTAGTTCTTGGATGGCTATTAATGTTCCAGGTGAAGGATGAAGCTCAGGAAGTGGAACGGGATAAAAAGACATGATGCACCTCCGAAATAAGGGTTTTACAAGATTTGTACACGGTGTTCAAGATTCAATATAATAGGGAGAAGAATATATTGTCAAAAGCTTAAACAATATACATAGGGTTAGAGGTAGAAGGAGGAGGCAAGCCTGATGAATTGGGTGGAAATTAGCAAAATAAAAGATGTAAATCAAATTCGGGAAGCAGTGCAAGGTTTGGATATGAATGAGAGAGATGAGCGGGGACGGACACCATTGATGCTCTGCTTAACTGCGCGCATGCCTGCTGAAGGCATACGCTGTTTATTAGAACAGAACCCAGATCTGGAGATCGAAGATAAACTTGGGGATACCGCACTCAAAAAGGCGATACGATTCAAGCAGGTGGATGCCATTTCGCTTCTACTTGAATTTGGAGCTAAACTTGATTCTCCTAAGGGCATTCTAGGCACGGCATGGAACGCTGCACGCTCTAATCCAAACATCGCTGATCTGCTAGTAGATACACCAGGTGCAATCCGGTTGAAGTTAACGGAAGACGAGCAAAGCAAGGTGGATGCCATTATATACGAAGAATCGATAGAGAAGGCTATTGCCAAGATTCGTGAACTGGATTCCGCAGTGCTGGTGCATGCCGTTGTTAGCGAATATAACTGGGATGATGGACCTGAGACGATGCTGGCTGTTTGTGAACATCCGGCATGTGCACAGATAACACAACTGGATATGCTAGAGTTAATGGAGGCAGACTACTGGCTTGAGATGGATGAGGATGAGGTGCACCAGCGCGTTGACGGCCCTGCTTATCGCCGGCTCGCAGAGCAATTGTATGATAGACAGTCCAGAAGGAGTTGAGCAATAATGGACTCTCGTATCGAGAAAGCCATAGTAGAACAGTTGCAGCAGGAATTAAAACAAAGAAACATTGAACACTTCTACATTTACAGCCTGGTGAGCGAATTGCTGATCATTTGAAAAAAGGTTGGTTGAACAGTGACAACAACGATTAGCAATTTAGTTAGTGTCTGGCTGGGGCTCCCCCACTAAAACATAGTTTCATTGATCCAGAGCATTTAGGCTCGCAACCGCAGCTTGCTAATCAGATATGTTCAGCAAGCTGTACCTCAAATCCGTCTGGGTCAGTAATGTAAATAAAGCGCAGATGAGCATTGGGTTGAATCGGGCCGCGTACAATCGGAATATCCATCGCTTTTAGTTGTTCTATCGCTTCCTCTAAGGAGTTTACTTCATAGCCAATCGATATGCCGGCCTCCGGTTTAAGAATGGATTCGCTCCCCTCAATCAGTTCTAGCTTTGTTTCATTTTCCATGCCCAGCATAGCAATCTGTCGTCCGCGACTCTCGAATCTGCGCTGAATCGGAAGTCCTAGCTTTCCGTTGTAAAATTCAAGCGAGTTCTCTAGGTTGCTCACTCGCAGGGTGATCCAATTTAGTTTAATTAACATGGGAGAAACTCTCCTTTTTGCGTCATATGTAGAAACATTACGTTTATTATACGGCAAACATAAGTGATCCAGATATACTTCGCTTGTAAATTCCTGACGAATGAAAGAGCCCGCACATCATTGTGCGGACTCTTTTGGCATTTTAATCCTATACTTTTATTTTATTGAATCAGATCAACAGCCATCTGTGGTACAAATGCATCAACGCCGTTATATACGATAACTCCGTCCAGCATTGTTTTCTTGCCATTTACAAGAGCAATGTTTTTGTAGATTTGCAGTTCCAGCTTGGTGCTACCTTTTGTTACAAGGATTTTAGGGTTCTTCGCATCCGTTAGGTCCAGCTTGTACGTTGCGCCTTTAGCCGCAAATGCTTGCTTCGCAGGAACAAATAGCTGTTTGCTTACGCTGTCCAGGTCAAGGTTAAGCACACGAGCCATGTACTTCGCTACATCGGTGTTGTCGATCACACCAAATGGACGGTCATTGTTTGGAGCATACGTATACAGAACGACATCTCCACCCGTGTGACCACCAGTTGTCCAGCCGATTCCCGCACGTTTACTAATCATTGGTCCAACGACATAGTTGAGACTACCTGGATCAGCTTCTTTGATCGCTTTCACTTCTTCTGAAGTCAGGTCAGAGATGCCATAGTATTGTTTCATCACCGCTTTGATGTTAGTACGCTTAGCATTAAGCTTCGCTTCGACACCTTCACCTGTCAGCTTGGCCTTTTTCAAAGGACCGATAAAGGTGGACAACGGTTCTTTGTCATACGTGCCTGTGGTTGCATTGTTACCAATGGTAAGTCCGCCGTTACCGTGGTCTGTTACTGCAACAACAACGGTTTCTTGATTGGACTTGGCAAAGTCCATAGCCGTTTTCACTGCATCATCAAAGGCAAGGACATCGCTAATGATACCGATTGGATCATTGGCATGTGCTGCCCAGTCTACTTTACTACCTTCCACCATGAGGAAGAAGCCATCTTCATCTTTGGAAAGAACATCAATTGCTTTAGAAGTCATTTCCGCAAGGCTTGGTTGTTTGGCTGGATCACGATCCATATTATAAGACATACCTGCAGGTGCAAACATACCCCACAGCTTGTTCGAGTTAGATGCTTTCATTGCTTCAGGTGTAGTTACATAATCATATCCCAGCGCTTTAATGGATGAGACGAGATTCTCGCCATCTTGACGACCAGCAGGCTCAAGATAACGGCTACCGCCACCGAGTACAACGTCCATACCATTGTAAACCTGTTGTTTGCTCAGAGCGTCGTAGTTTTTGCGATCTGGATAATGAGCAGAGAAGTCAGCTGGCGTAGCATGCATAATCTCAGACGTAGAGATGATTCCCGTTGCTTTACCCGCAAGTCGGGATGCTTCAAGAATGGAGGCTATTGGCTTCTTGGCATCACCTGGTGCAATTGCTTTCTGTCCAGGCATGGTCGCTTTATCTGGCAGGACGCCAACGTAACCCGTGTGAGATTTGTAGCCTGTTGCAAAAGCTGTTCCTGCTGGCGCCGAGTCCGCAATCGGCGCATCCGCGGAGTGAGTACGTACCAGACCACTTGCCATAGAATCCAGTGTAAGAGATGAACCCTTATACCAGCGAGCAAGAGCGGTAGCATCATTAGCCATTCCGTCTGGAATCAGGATAATCACATTTTTGATTGGGGACGCACTGGACGTGCTATCCTCCACAGCCCAAGCGGCACTACTTCCACCGAGGGTAGCGGTTACAATCGTAGTCACCGCGAGCATCATTTTTGCTGCACGAGCGTTAAAGCGAGTTAACATGAACACAGCCTCCTATAATATATGTATAGTTTGGTATCCAGAACCAAGTGTAATCAATGAATGATAAATGAGCATTACCTGTAGATTAACTAAATGTAAATTTTACGATTAGATTGGTATGGACTTACTAGACAGAGGATGTGACACTTTTGTATGTTTAGAAGAAAAAAATGGGCAGATAAATACGGGGCAGGGGTGTTTTTTTACGTATGCTCCTGTGAATTATACAAGTACGGGGTGTTGTAATGAAGGAACAATTGGCTACGGTCATTCAGGCGTGGAATAGCATTCCGATCAAAATCATGGATATTCGTAAATTCGCCTTACAGTCTGGACAGACGATTCAATCCTATGTTCTTCCTTGCAGCGTATTTCTCTTAACTCTTCAAGGAGAAGCCGTGATTTATCTTGGTCAGGATGAGTTGCACACCACAGGTGTACAGTTGTTGCATGGTGGCAAGGGAACATCACTAAGCATAGAGAATGGCAGTCAGATTATGGATGTATATATGTTTTTATACAAACCTCAGATCGGCTGGGTGTCTCTCGGTAATGATGAGGGTAAGCGGTCACAGCAGCCCTTGTTGCAGAATTATTATTTTGCACCTTCATATCCTCTAACTCTGGTCTCCATCGCCGAGCAAATATACCATGGCTGGACAGAGACGGATGACTTAAGCAGGTTACAGGTGAAGGGCTTTTCTATCAATGGGTCTATGAGCAGTTTCGTCAATGGAGCCAATCGAATGAAATGCCGGTTCAGCCCGAGCTTGCAGAACAGATTGCCCGTTACATTCAGGAGCATTATGCAGAGCCGATTTCAATGGAGACGCTGGCGAGTATGTTTCATTATAGTAGTCGTTACCTCGCCAGAGTGTTCAAGCGTAAATATGGGTGTAGTCCGATGGACTATGTCATCCAGAAACGGATGAATCGTGCCAGAATATTGTTAATGGAAACCGATGTGCAGATTAAGGATGTGGCCGATTCTGTGGGATATAAGGATCTGTATTATTTCAGTCGGATTTTCAAAAAAACGACAGGAGAGACGCCAACGCAGTTCAAGATGCATAGTTATCTCATCCAAGGTTCAAATCGTACCAATAATAGGTCGCAATCGTACATTGCTGACACTTCAAGACAACGTTATATTGTTAATAACGATAATCATTATCAATACAACACTTGGAGCGTGAATGATTTGAATGTACGTTTTAAACCTTCTTTAGCTGTAAGTTTCCTGTTTAGTCTAGCATTACTCTTGGCTGCTTGTGGTGCCAGCGAGACGCAAACACAGACTGTCAATGATGAAACTCCTCAGGAAACGACCCGCATGTATATAGATGCACTGGGAAGAGAGGTTAACATACCTATACAACCGACTAAGCCAGTTGTCATAACCTATGGGGGATATCTTTTGCCTTTGGGTATAGCGCCTACGGGTGTAGATAAACAAACGTTGGATCAATATCCTGAAGAGATGAAGGACGTTAATGATATTGGTTCAGGTACCGGGAATACAGAAGTTATCGTGGGACTTGAGCCAGATATCATCATTGTTCCCGATTACACAAGCTCAGACGTTATTGGAACCTATGAACGAATTGCGCCAACTGTAGCGGTAGCTTGGGGTGGTGACCCTGATGTCATTAATACCTTGCGGACGATGGGTGATATTATGGATCGTAAGGATCAGGCGGAGCAATGGATTTCCACTTTTGAAACCAAGCTAGACGGCATTCGGAGTAAACTCAGCATGTCTATCGCACCAGGAACCACTGCAATGTCTTTTGTGTTGTACAACGGAGAAGTGTTATTAGGCGGAGAGGGCGGTACACTCGGCAAATTAATCTATGAAGATTTTGGTTTCGATATGCCGGAGGAATACAAAGCCTTTGCCGACGGAGGTACGGTGTTATCTCTGGAGAAGCTCGCTGCTGAGCCAGCCGATTATTTTATCACGCAGATGACAGATGAAGAGATGGGTCAGATGATGGATCTGTTCAAAGAACCTGTGTACCAGAGTATTCCTGCTGTGAAGAACAAGCGCATTATTAATGTATCCCGTGACTTCTGGAACTACGGACCGTATACGGTGGACAAAGGTGTTGATGTTCTTATGGAACAGGTGTCCCATTTACAGAAATAACTTTTTATATACATGGTCATGGGTCTGAAAGATGCCGTTAAACATGTTTAATTTCAAGGTCTGTTCTTAAAGTGAATTCAACTTGAATTTGCTTCAAGAGCAGTCTTTTTTATGAGCGGAAGCCAAGAATTAATGATTGATTTAGCGTGAAAAGCTAGATGTAGAAGAGGGTCGAGCGGTGGGACTTAAATTGAGTCAAGGGCTGCTATAATTGAAGAAATCATATCGAGCGAATCGTTTAGCATAGCTGACATATCGTAGAGACATTTTTCGTACGTCTGGTAAGTTTTAAAAAAAATATGAAATGTAATAAAAAGTTATTGCGAACGCTTACATTATATGCTAACATCACCATAACAACAGGATTGTAACCAACTCCGGGCAATACCTGTTATGTTTTTGAATACGCTTACTTATATTCAACTAAACCTTTTACACGAGAACGGAGAGGACAGAAATAACGTGAAGAAGCGAAGCGTTCGCCTCAAAGCTTTCTGAAAGAAAGCTGCATCGGAAGCATAAGCTATCCCGGGATTTTCTCTTTCAAAAAGGGAATAAAAAAAATCTGGGGATAACAGCGATCGGAACGTTATTCTGTCATCGGAGTGGCAAGTGTAAACATACTTAAGTTGAATATATGTTTTATTGAATGACCTCATATTCTCAGGGTTGTTACTGAAGACAGGCAAAACCTGAATTGAGGGCAGAAGACACGCTGTAGCGACGTCTGTTTGCCTTCGATTCAGGTTTTTTTATACAGATAAACGCCTGGTTGGTATTGTCTTCGCTTGAAACGCCGTAGCAGAATCATAACCGGAAGGGGGACATTTTCGGTTCACAGACAGAGATTTAGGATGATCTTGGTTTGGAATACTATGGATATCCGTATTGATGTGCCATCGTATATTCCGTCACACACTATCTGACAGCGAGGAGATTTACGACATGAAAAAAATCAAACGATCCATCGCGGTAGCAACCGTTCTAGGCTTATGTTTATCAGCAATGCCTGCCTATGCTGCCGGAGCTTCAACTCCAGCTTCCAATGCAGCGATCGACAAGCTGATCTCATCCCAATTAATTAAGGGGAATGGTCAAGGGGTTAACGCAGCGTACCTGAACAAAAAAGCAACACGTATTCAGGCTGCTGTTCTGTACTTGCGTTTGACTGGATTGGAAAAAGAGGCTCTTGCCTATACTGGCACAGATACGTATGAAGATGCGGCATCAGCTGGGAAATTCCTACAGCCTGTGGTTGGGTATCTAAAGCAGCACCCTTATCTGGGTATTGCTGACGGTGCGAACGCGTTTAAACCCAATGCAACACTTACGTCTGAAGACTATGCAACACTGTTGTTAAAGGCGCTTGGTTATGAGGCTGGCACAGATTATAAACAAGGTGAGGCAGTAAACTTCGCGGCATCAAAAGGAATCAAAGCACTCCAAGGTGGCAAGGGGACTCTCTCGAATCGCCAAGTGGCCGAGGCAACAGCTCAGGCTTTGCAAGTGCAACTCAAGAACGGAAGTGGCACCCTTGAACAAAGCTGGCTGAAGCATAAGCAGGATCAAGGATTTACGCCACAAACGCTTCAGCAGACAAAATATGGCTCCATTGATGGTAAGAGTTATGAGCAGTACGGAACACTTGGCTGGCTGGGTGTACCTTATGCAGCACCACCTGTAGGAGAGCTGCGCTGGAAAGCGCCAGTTGAACCAAAAGCATGGACGGGAACGCGTGAGGCGAAGGAATTTGCTGCCAACAGCTTGCAACTGTCTGGGCAAAATACGGTAGGCAGTGAAGATTCACTCTATTTGAATATTTGGAGACCCGATACAACAAGTTCTAAACTTCCGGTAATGGTATTCCTGCACGGCGGCGGGAACATGACTGGATCAGGCAAGGACTTCCAAGGTGAACAACTTGCACGGAATACAAACAGCATTATTATCTCGGTAAACTATCGTTTAGGTGCGCTTGGATTCTTCAAGAATGAAGCGTTGGAGACAGGTAATGCACTGGATGATTCCGGTAACTATGGATTGCTCGATGCGCTTCGAGCATTGGAGTGGGTACAGGATAATATCGAAGGCTTCGGTGGTGACACGGATAACGTAACGCTGGCGGGTCAGTCTGCAGGAGCGCGGGATGTGCTGGCTACGCTTATCTCACCACTTGGAAAAGGGCTATTCCAGAAAGTCGTTGCATTCAGTGGTGGATTAACGACTTCAGCACCAGAAGCAGGAGAGCAAAAGTCGGAAAGTGCCCTGGAGAAATTGCTGGTAGAGGAAGGCAAAGCAACTACCCCCGAGGAAGCTAAAGCATGGATTGCGAAGCAGTCTAAGGAACAGTTAGCTACGTATCTACGTGAACTGCCTGCAGACAAGCTGGTTAAGGTGTTTGGTGGTACGGCAATTCGGATGGAGCCATTCCCACATTTGTTCCGTGATGGCACAGTCATTCCAAAAGAGGGCTTCTCTGCTCTGGAGCAAGGGAACTACACTAAGGTTCCAGTATTACTGGGTAGTCTGGATACCGAATTCGCGGCATTTGCCTTCGGTGATCCGAACTTCTCCCCATCGATTAACGATGGAACATTGTTCACAGATAAAACGAAAGCGGAACAATACGCTGCCGCTATTCAATACGGTAGTGAAGCATATGCCGGCTTTAACGCAGAGCGGGTAGCTGAGCGACTGACAAGTGTTGCAGGACAGCCTTCCGTTTATGCATATCGGTTTGCGTGGGGTACGCAGCCTGGTGTAATCTCGGAACGTTTGCAGACGCTGCTTGGTGCTCCTCACGGCGCAGATATGGACTTCTACACAGGGCATGCAGCTGGTATAGCTGCTTACTTCCCAGAAGGGTACTTTGGTGAGGCGAACAAACCAGGTCGTGACCAGCTGTCTACAGCTATGGCGGCATATCTGAAACAGTTCTTGTATACAGGGCACCCTGGGGATGGCGGATCTGCCAACCTCGAAGACTGGACACCTTGGACGAAGAATGCAGCGACACCAATCATGCGTTTAGATGCAAGCAACACAAAGGCAGAGATTGGCATGTCTTCACAGTACTATCAAGGCAAAGAAGCAGTCATGGCGAAAATGAAAAAAGAATTGCCTGAAGAGACGTACAAGCTACTGACGGAAAAAGTATTCGCAGGCCGTTTCTTCTGGGAATAAAACGATTTAAGTGTGTGCGACTGAGCTGTAAAAATGAATAGCAGAAGGGACAAGAGAGCTAATCTCTTGTCCCTTCTGCTGTCTCTAGGGATTTTTCAGACACGACCTAACTTCCTTATTTCAATATAACGTCGTTGAAGAGTTAATGGTGCTCCTGCTTTTAAGACTTTTCGCTTGCAGCAAGCATTAGGGTATAAATCTGGCGAGTCGTATTGACATTGCGAACGGTCATTTGTTTGTAGACAGCTGAACCAGCCAGCTTATTCATTCCACTTCTGGTGGCATCTTCGCGACTAACGCTGTACAGTAAGGCGCCTGAGACATAGATTAACGTGCCAATGCCAGATTTGAGGGGTAGCTTGTCCAGAATAGACACGTCATTGACCTCATCCCACAGGAACATAACATCACTCTTCGCTTGATCGTCATTTGTCCATTCCTCCGGCAGTGCAGTAATAACTGTGTACATTTCCTCGATATTTCGCACCACAACTCGGATCTGCAAGCCAAAGTCTGCGGCAATAGCTTCCTGCAGAATATGTGCCAGCTCTGTATTGGCATTATCAAGTTCAGGCTCATAAGCAAAGATAATGTTACCTGAATTAATATAGGTCAGAACCTGTTGCATGCCAGCCTGCTCAAATGTTTCCTTGAGCTGCTTCATGTTAATTTTATTGTTACCTCCAACATTAATACCCCGCAGCAACGCAACATAGATCATATCCATATCTCCATTCCTATAATGATTCAACTATTCTTGTAACGATAGATAAGCGAGTAAATGAGTGACGTACTCTTCTTCTTCGAGCACTTCGCGCAATAGAGGTATGACGTGCTCCAGGTATTCGGGTTTGGTCTCATACGTTTCCTCGTCCTTGACTTCTCCCTCGTAAACTCGCGCAGTTTCAATGAGAATAGCAAGAACGTCGAAAAATTCCGCAAATGATCTCGCAATTGGATGAGGCTCTCCACCTGCAAAGGCTGCATACACAGGCGATTGTGATGCTTGTGTATCCACAATAAGAGGATCATCATTCAAGTTAGCAATAACGACATGCTGTGGCTTCCAGTCTGGCGATTCTTGATAAGGCTCTTGCATGCCAATCCAGCGATAGCCCAACTGTTGACGATAGAGATGCTCAGGTGCAACAAAAAACAGCAGGGCAGCGTCACCGATCTCTACAGCAGCGCTTTTCATTTTAAGTGTACCCTCAGCCTTAGCATCCACCATCTCATAGTTGGAGTAGAAGTAGATCAGCTCCGGCGAGAGCGGAATTCGCTCATCGATAACAGGTGCTTGCGGGTTGGCGAGGGGACGTATATCATGGTCTTTGAATAGTCCATAGGCTTCATTGTATACATTCTGTTGCTCGATAAAACGGATTAACGCTGTATTTAGTTCCTTCATAGTCTTCTAATCCTCCTAATCAGACAATGGACGGTACTTACTTGTACTTGTGCTCGACGTGTTTCCTCCATACATTGTTGTACTGTAGCTAAGATTTAGTTTACATGAAAATAGTGGAAGGTGGCATTTATTTTCGAATCTGTATTTACTCCATATTGTAAAGGTAGTAGAGGTGATTATGATGAAAAAGAAACTGCGATACATAGTTGTTGGTGGTCAGACGTATAAGTACATCATTACAGCTAGAGTAGTCAATAAAACAGCTAAGTTAGAACTTAAGGTTTTCAATGACGGTTCAAAAACACATGCGCTATATGTTCAATTCCATACTTGGGATGATCATATCGTAGGATATGTATTAAATAGTGGCGTCTTGTTGTTCAATCATCGCACCGGCGTGAAGGAAAACTACAATCTGAACCATCCGGCGAGGATTAGGCAATGGATTGAAATTGCTGTACAGCAGGGCTGGGATGGAACCACTAACTACGATATTGAAGATGGACTTAAAGAGCTGGAGCAACTGGGGTTCGAGGTAGAATGGCTTAGACCGACGGTAGGATAGCGTAGAAAAGATAGGACGAATCTAGGTCTATATGACCTATTATGTATTGAATGCGTTTACAAGTAAGCGTAGTCATGATATACTTTCAGACAGTTAAAGGATTGTTACTGCTTTCGCAGGCAAAACCTAAATATCGATATGTGTAGGCATTGCCCTACCCATGTTGATGTTTGGGTTTTTTTTTGCTTTATATGGCTCATATTAAGCACAGAGATCGAACAGGATAATCCGAACACACATCACCACGAGAACGAGAAGGGGGAGTAACGATGAATAAGAAAACAGGGTTTAGCATGTTGGCTGCACTCTTGGCTTGCATGCTCATTATGAGTGGTTGTACTTCTACAACGCCACAAGCATCGGATAATCAAGGGAGTCAGGCGACAGAGCAGGAAGATACCCAACCTGAGCAGACAGCAGATAACGAGAAACAGAAGGCAAGAACGGTGATCACGACAGATGGAGAAGTGGATGATATGAACTCTGTCATTCGTTATCTCTATTATGCCAATGAGATGGATCTAGCCGGAATCGTGCTTACAAGCTCAGTTTATCACTATGCTGGTGATAAGGAGGCAGGCATCGAACCGTTCCGCTGGACTGGAACTCAGTGGCTGTATGATATGCTGGATGCTTACGAGGAAATATATCCTAACTTAAGCACACATGCAGATGGTTATCCTAAGCCTGAGGAGATTCGAGCCATGACCAAAATTGGCAATATCTCTGATAAAGGTGAGATGGAGAAGGAAACAGAAGGTTCGGAATTCTTGAAAACACTGTTTCTCGATGACGACTCAAGGGATTTAGTTGTACAGACCTGGGGAGGAACGAACACAACCGCTCGGGCACTGAAATCCATTGAAGAACAATATAAGGATACTGCTGATTGGGCTAATATTCAGAAAAAGGTGAGTGACAAGTTGCTGCTCTATATCATCCTTGACCAGGATGACAGCTACAACGAATATATTGCGAAGAACTGGCCGGATATTCGTATTTTGAACGATCAGTCGAACTTCTGGCATTTTGCCTATGCATGGAAGCTGCATGCCGAAGAAGTAAACAGTAAGCTGCACGGGGATTGGATGAGCAAGAACCTTCTGAACGGACATGGCAAGCTGATGGATATGTACGCTACGATGGGTGACGGCAAAATGATTGAAGGCGAATTAGCAGAGGAACAACGCGGCAGCGCGGATTACCTCAAGAACAATCCGCAATATGATAAGTATGATTTTATCTCGGAAGGGGATTCTCCATCTTTCTTCTATTTAATTGATAACGGTCTTCGCAGTATGGAAGATCCATCGTATGGTGGCTGGGGTGGACGCTTTGGCGTCGTTAACGATAAGCTCTACCGCAATAATGTATTGGACTACGATCCGTACTCCAAACGGTATGAAGCCGAATATTCTCTCATGAGATGGTTTGATGACATTCAGAATGATTTTGCAGCCCGTGCAGACTGGGGTGTAACAGATCGATATGAGGATGCCAACCACAACCCAACGCTCACCATTAAGGAAGGATTGGATCTGACCGCAGCTCCAGGCGAACAATTAACACTACACGCGGAAGGACAAGATCCGGATGGCGATCAGCTGACATATACATGGTGGAGATATTTCGAAGCTGACACCTATCAGGAATCCAAGGAGCAGGAAGGCAAGGCAACACCTGAGATGGCTGGAGATCTGCAGCTTGGATTACAGCGCCCATTGGCCAAGGATGAGAAGCTCGATGAGCTTGAACTGCAAGGGAAAGATACAGATACGGTAACGTTCACGGTGCCTGAGGATGCCAAATCTGGTGACACTCTTCACATCATCGCAGAGGTACAAGATGACGGTGAGCATAACTTGAAGCATTACCAACGTGTCATTGTAACAGTGCAATAAAGTCCTTCGAATGGATTGAAGCTTATTCGTGCAGATGAATTCGTCCAGACGAAGAAGTAAGCCCTGATCTTGATGATCAGGGCTTTTTTTATCAGATATCTTTTTAAATGTGACTAAGAAAATTCAACTGTACTAATGAACACGAACTAGCTACTTGTGCTGAATGCCCGACCAAAATACATTCCAAGCGATGGCTAGTGCCTGCTCGAACGACTGACGTGTCTCATAGACGAGCTGAACATCAAGTCCATCCATCAGAGTAACGAAGGCAACCGTCGCTTCTTCTGGACTTAGACGAATATCTGTGGCCTGCACGGTGGCAAAGGTAGCCGACAATTCTTCCTTCAGCGTACCAAGGTAGGTTCGATACTGAGCCAATACAAAATCGTGAACCTCCAGTGGCGTTATAAAGGAGAGAATGTACATAAAAGCTACATTGGGATGGGTCAAAAAGCGGTTTTTGTGCTCTAACAGGAAAGAATGCAGCTGTTGCTCTAACGGAATTGTGCTTGATTCGCTAAAAAATTGACGCACAAATTGCTGCTCCTCCTGCACGACCTCTTCATAGATCTCCAGCAGCAATGCTTTCTTCGTTGCATAATGATAGGCAAGGGACTGTTTACGAATGCCAGCCTCCTCTGCAACCTGAGCCATTTTGGTTCCTTCATACCCATAACGGTTAAAGTGCTGAATCGCAATTTCTTTGATACGTTGTTTACTCAATGTGTACCTCCAATGGACGGTTCTTGATGTTCTTTTGTTTAGAGCTGTAGATCAGATACAGCAAAATATACACCACAAAAATACCTATGGATATAGCATACACCATTGTATAAGAAAATGCAGAGGCAACGACCCCTAATACAAGTGAACCCCCGCCAATGCCGAGGTCGAAGAAATTAAAGAATGAGGCCATCGCATTTTCATGCTCATGTTCTTCCACTAGATTAACGCACCAAGTCTGAATTGCCGGGAATATCGCCCCAAAGCCAAAGCCATATAATGCAGCCGCGATGAGGAATTGAACATCGTTTTGGGCGACGATCAGAACCAAAAGTCCAGCGATAGCAAATCCCGCCGCAGGCAGCAACACAGAACCGGGGCCGAGCTGGTCAAACATTTTACCGGAGAACAGCCGAACAACAAAGCTCGCGATCGCCACGATAAAGAAAAACCATGCGATATTGGTAAAGCCCCTCTCATTA
Organism: Paenibacillus sp. DCT19; assembly: GCF_003268635.1. NCBI lineage: Bacteria > Bacillati > Bacillota > Bacilli > Caryophanales > Paenibacillaceae > Paenibacillus > Paenibacillus sp. DCT19. The sequence goes on along the minus strand of NZ_CP029639.1, from coordinate 4,799,295 downwards.
GCAAACAGGGCGACAAACGACATAATTGCGCCAGCAGCAATACCAACCAGCATAATGAGAAGGGAAGGGAAAAGAACCTTTTTCTCAATCAATTTCACGGTAGCTGCAGGTGCAGTCTGTGCTTCAGTTTCAGATACCTGTTTAGGTTTGCGCGATACAAATACAGCCATGAGTAGTGCAAGCAATAAGATACACATGCCACCCATGAACAGGCTTTGATAGCTGGATTGCAGCAGTAGCGTCGTTCCGATCAGAGGACCAATAGATACCGCTACTGTCTCGCCGACGCCAAAGTAGCCCATCCCCTCACCGCGACGTGTTTTGGGGATATTTTCGGTTGCAATCGTTGCGAAATAAGTTGTCGCTAAGCCAAAACCGAAGCCGTGGATCACTCGAAATACAAGAATCATACCTATACCTGACGAGAGGTAGTATGATCCTGTCATTAGTGCACAGATGGCGATACCGATAATTAACCAATACTTCTTATCCATCCATGTGGCAAGCACAGCGGTAAAGGGGCGAACTAGAATTGCAGAGAACATGAAAATTCCTGTCACGAGTCCAATCTGTGATGCTTCTCCCCAAGGGTTGAAACGAATAGGGGCAAGGTGGGGAGAAGCATTTCAAAGGCCATAAATAACAATGCATTGGCTAGCATAATGAAAATAAACGATCTTCCCCATAATTTTTGTGAGGCTGTTCCTGCTGTTAAAGTACTCATGATCTTCCTCCGTATGATGTTCTTTGCGATGAAGCATGTTGGAATGATTTTATCTGACGATGGTCAGTTTGTAAAGAGTGAGTTATCACGTGTTTTCTATTATTTGAATACTTTATGCATGAAAAATTAATATTTTTTAGCCATATTCCAACATTTTCCGATATAATAATGGAATAAAATCAAGGTGTAGACTACTACCTCAGAGAGGTGATTTTGATGAAAGTTGACGTCCTCGAACGCAACAATGTGAAGGTACTTGGTACGGGAAGCCAAACGATTGTATTTGCACATGGCTTTGGATGTGATCAGGATATGTGGCGTTACATCGTGCCTAGTTTTGTAGACAACTACCGTGTGGTATTGTTCGATTATGTAGGCTCAGGACAATCTCAAATTAACTATTATGATGCTGGGAAATATAATAATCTTCATGGCTATGCGCAGGATGTATTGGAGATTATGGAAACGCTGGATATACGAGACAGTATTTTTGTAGGACATTCCGTTAGCAGCATGATAGGGATGCTTGCATCCATCCATGAAACCAAGTATTTTGAACGATTGGTCATGCTGGGGCCATCCCCACGTTATGTGAACGACCTTCCGAATTATTATGGTGGATTTGATAAACGGGACATTGATGAGTTGCTTGAAATGATGCAGTTGAATTTTATCGGTTGGGCTAGTTATCTCGCACCAATTGTGATGCAGAACCCGGATCGGGCAGAGCTATCAGAAGAACTGGAAAAAAGCTTCTGCTCCAGAGATCCGCATATTGCACGACAATTTGCTGAAGTGACGTTTTTCTCGGATTGTCGAGTCGATCTGGAGCAAGCTTCGGTTCCTTCTCTAATTCTGCAATGTTCGGATGATAGTATAGCTCCAGTTGAGGTTGGGGACTATCTGCACGCTCATCTGAAAAACAGCCGATTACAACAGATGACGGCGAAGGGGCACTATCCTCATCTAAGCCAGCCTGAGGAAACGAGTCGTCTGATTAAAGACTACTTGGCAAGCGTTTAATTTGAACGAAAGGCAGTTGTTACATGGATATCCAACTAGACCAGGCTCCTTGCGGATACTTCTCTATCTCGGATTCAGGTATTGTGCGATCAGTAAACCAGACATTGCTGAATATGCTCAAGGTAGAGCATAGCCAATTGCTGGGGAGTCATATTGAATCGACTATGTCGGTAACGAACAAATTGTTTTTCCATACGTATTTCTATCCTTATATCCAGCTATATGGGCATGTGGATGAAATGTATTTTTCTTTTCGCACCAGTGACCAACAGGATGTCCCGGTTCTTCTGAACGGTGTACGGCAGACGCGCGATGGAGAGAGTGTGGTGGACTGTGTTGTCGTTGTCATGCGTAAACGGATTGAGCATGAGAAGGATATTTTGCAGACCAAAACTAAACTGCAGGAGCTATACCAGGCGACACAAGAGGCCAACAAAGAGCTTGAACGTTTACATGAGGAATACGAGGTAAAGCAACAAGCACTGCTCAAAGTAAACGACCAATTAGAAGCGATGGCATCCACAGATCCATTAACGGGTCTCAAAAATCGGAGGTTCTTCCAGAATAGCTTGCTGGCAAGCCTGATTCTGTTTGAGCAGCAGCAACGCGATTTCTCCCTGCTGGTCGTCGATATTGATCATTTCAAAAGCATTAACGATACCTATGGGCATCCAATCGGTGACCTGGTACTCGGAAATCTGGCTGGGTTGCTGCAATCCATGTCACGCAGTAGCGATGTGGTCGCAAGATATGGCGGGGAAGAATTCGTAATCATTCTAGCAGAATGCGATCATGACCAAGCAATGGAGGCAGCAGAGCGATATCGTTCTGAAGTTGCTTCATCCGATTGGGGGCAATATAACATTACCGTAAGTATCGGTGCTGCTACGGCGGTACAAGGGGATACAGATACTTCTGTATTCCAGCGGGCAGATCAGGCACTCTATGCTTCCAAAACAGCAGGTCGAAACCGTGTAACCCATGCAGATCATCTATAAAAGGTTGTTGAAAATAAGAGCCTGTGAATTATTCGCGGGCTCTTGTTGTTTTTTTTTGGACAGAGATGAAAATGACGTGCACAGGTAATTGAATCTCGAAGTCGGAAGAGGAGGGGCATATTCCAGCATGAATGAAATTTTGAAGGTCGATAAACAGTACACCTCGCATCTTGTTCGGGCAATTGATGCCGTCAGAGCGTCGGAGCTGGCAAAGCATTGGAATGTAGATATTACGTGTTATCACATTCAGTTATCTCTGGAGGATGATACCAGGCAGTATGGCAAGCCCTATTATTCCGTATGGTTTTATCCCCATGAGATCACTCCGGATAATTGGATGGATGGTAGCTGGGAGGAAATAGACTTATGTGTGCATTTGGATTGTGAATGTGGTGAAGTATTGAGTATACACGGTGGTAGAAATTGAATCGCTAAAGGAGGAGTATCACGATGCAGAAATTATCGGTACATGAACTGTTGGATCTGGAGAACGATGCATGGCCTGAACTCAAGCAGCTATTGGAGGAAGGCAGCAACACGTATACCGTTATTCCAGCACAACGAAGTAAGGGGGAAGAGGCGATCTATGCCCTTCAAGTGAGCACAAAATCTTATCTAGGTGTTATAGCCTATGAAACAGGAGGAGTTCTGGTGGATCATGGCTGGATTACCCTGCTTGGCGCAGAGACAGAACAGATCGCAGGGAGCTTGACAAGTTGGAATGGGCTTACAGACCATCCCGCTGTAGAGGCTCTTGAAGGGATGCTGGTCGTTGCATATGATGTCGCTGGTGGATTTTTCGCATTAGATACAGGGAAGTTTGAAGGAAGCGGACACGTATACTATTTCGCACCAGATACGTTGGAATGGGAATCGACGGAACTTGCCTATTCAGGGTTTGTAAACTGGCTGGCGAATGGCGACCTGGAGCAGTTCTATCAGACATTTCGCTGGCAAGATTGGCAGAATGATATGAACCAGCTAGAGCAAGGACAGGTGTTTGCTTATTATCCGCCCCTATGGACGGAAGAAGGTGGAGGTAAGACAAGTCAAAAAACACCTGTTGCAATCACAGAAGCATGGAAAATAGCGTTAAGCGGGAGATAATTCATTTAAGTTAGCAAATATGATGCTGAAAGGTGTGAAGATATGAGTAAAGTTGATATTACTACCATACAGGACTATTACGGAGTTGTATTTCCGCAGGAATATTTGGATTTTCAGCAGACAAACAGCGGTAGTTCATTCAATCTCATGGAGAGCGGAGAGGTAACGGATTGGCAGATCCGCTTCTCTGAATTAGATGACCAGTTCATCACGAATAACATCCAGGTGGTAAATGATGTGAATCCTGATCCGAAGCGGATTATTCCAATCGCATGGAGTGTCAGCAGCGGTAATAACTATTTGCTAGATTATCGTAAACATTCAGCGTGTCCGGTTGTTTTACTTATGGAGCATGAAGAAGCAATGGTGCGGGAAGATGCCGAGAGTGAGACCGATACACCGGAGGAAGCTCAGCAGTTAATGGAGGAGAATGTAAGAGTGATTGCCGACAGCTTTGCGTCGTTTCTGGCAAAGCTGAGGGCATATCAAGCTCTCTAAAGAGGTTTCCCTTTGTTTACCCTAGGAATTGTTCGACACTAATGCGGGAGATGTAGGGCGGGATGCTCGATGGTGATAGATTACAAGCACTAGCGAAACCATAGCAACGATCAACAGACATCCATAGACATAGTGGTAAGCTTGTTCAACTGTAACGTGTGGAATCTTATGGAGCAACAAACCGCAAGCTGCAACAGATACCGAGCCGCCAAAGAACTGAACAAGCTGTAACAGACCCATCCCTGAACCAATCTGCGATTTGGGCAGGATACGTGATGCTTCGTTATTGAGTGATGACATGGACGCTGAAATTGCAGGAGAGAAAAATAAATAACCTGCTGTAATAACAAATGCCGATTGATGCAATCCAAGCATAAATAACGTAAGCACAGCGGCAAGCAACACATGCCCGATGATCAGAAAGCGCATATTGCCGTATTGATCAATCCAGCGGCCTATATACCGCGCCATAAATGCAGCAACGATAGCTCCAGGCGCAATGAGCAGTCCAATTGCCAGCGAAGAACGCGCGAACAGGTCGGCGAGCACAAGTGGCATGAGGAACAGATTGCCTAAGTTAACAATTAGGACGCAAAAGCCAATCATGACTAATCGTGTGTAACCTGGCACCTTAAAAACCTGTGGATTAATAAACGACAGCTTGGCTCTGCGAATATACAGAATGTGCACCACAAGAGATAGGACACCTAGCACAAACCATAAAAGCGACTGCTGGGTAATGGCGACCAATAATGTCACAGCGTTCAGTGTCGTTAGAATTGCACCTGTTGTATCAAAAGGCTGATCCGTCTTGGTCGTTTCGTTTGGCAGGAAATAGAGCAGCACAGGCAGTGCGAACAATACCAGCACGGTAATGGCAAAGAGCCCGTTCCAGCCCCAATATTCACTGATTAATCCACCGACGATTGGGCCAAGACCAAAGGCCATAGCGCTACCGGAGGAGATTAGAGCAATGGCAGCGCCTCTTCGTTCCAGTGGAATGTAGCGACTTGCGATGACGAGTCCTAAGCCTGCCATAACTCCTGCTCCAGCTGATTGCAGAATCCGAGTAAGCAATAACACGGCGAAGCTATGTGCAAACAGACCGAGTAAGGAAGACAGCCCTAGAATGAGCAAGCCAATGGTTAACAGCTTACGTACCGGAATCCGATCCGACAATCGGCTGTAGATTACCGTAGATAAAGCGTATCCGATGGAGTAGCTGGAAATGACCCAGGAACCTAAGTCAGACGTAATTTGCAGATCATGAATAATGATAGGTAGTGATACGTTAAACATCGTAGTATTCATCACCACAATGAACAGGCAGCATGTCCACAGTGGCATGACAATGTGATCTTTCATGTAATCCTTCCTGTCTATATGTTCGATATGGAACGATAAGTGCTCGTGATTTCATGCAGTCATATGCGTTCGTTATAACATTTTACGTTAGTGTATTGAATATGGCAATAATGTCATACGTGTTCGTGAGAGTTTCAGATTGAAATGCGACGAGCTATATAAGATAGAAGGAGTGGGCAGATGTGCCTGAATTGAAATTAGGTATCAAGCATATTATTCAACTCATTGTTCTGATTGTTGTGATCAGCATAGGTGTTCTGTTTTTTGTTATACTTCGCCCCTTGTTCTTCTCGTCCATTAGTGAGAAGCAGGCAGAAGCTATTGCTATTAAGTATGCCGCTGAAGAATATGATGAGGATGTGATCATTGATCGTGTTTTTCTCCATGGGGGATATCTCTCCTACCTCATTGATGGGCATTTTCAGAATGAGCATCAGACTTCATTTCGAATGCTAGTGGATGATGATAGCGGCAGGGTATCCGACTTTGAGTTTTCCAAAGACTATGCGAACATGCAGATGTTAGAACTTAATGATACATATGCAGAAGAATTGATAGCCAAAGGATACGAGGTGCCAGAGCGGTATGTCTCTAGCTATGGTGATACCTTTTTTGTAGCGTATAGCTGTGCTGAGTCGAAAGATTGTGATATTCATGAATTGCAGGTACGACTGCCTGACGGGAGTAGTCAAGATGAGATTGGTGCTTTTGGTGATCTGTACCGGTGGCAGAAGACGTTGCCTGTGCGGATCGATAGCATCTATGTTGATTCTCTAGAAGGTGAAGGAGTGTCCAGATGCCTTCGTCCCGATGCAAGTATAGAAAATCCAGATCATGGACAATCAGATCAATATGCGTGGATGGATTTCATAGAGCAAGGGGAGTGTACGAATCGGGGGGATAAATAATCTTTCCATACAAGGGATACCGCGTGAGTAACTTTGTAGGCAGACAGCGGGCTATATATCGTATTGTATAAAAAATAAACAGGCTCCCTTCTACGGAAGGAAGCCTGTTTCGGTTAAGCAACGCTTGTAGCTTTACCTCGATTACGAATCCATTTGATCAGATCCATCAGAATCACTGCGGCAAGGGCAAGCCCGCCAGCAATGAGGAATTCATACCAGCCAAATGCGTCTGGAATAGCGAAGATCCCACGTACCCCTGGAATCAACGTGATTCCATACAGACATAGGCATACAAAGATGGAGCCAAGCACCAATTTGTTCGTTGTGAAACCTACTTGAAAAATAGTCTGTGTATTAGAACGTGCCGCAAACGTCTGTAGACTACGTGCTAGAATCAGCGTTGTAAAGGCCATCGCCACACTGATCTCCTCAGAGATACCAAGTCCAATATACTGGGATATGATGACGGCAATCCCGATCAGAAGCCCGCGCGTAATAACAGCCTGCAGTGTTCCACCGGCAAAAATGCCTTCATTGATATCACGCGGTTTCCGCCGCATCACATCAGGTTCAGCTTTTTCAGTGCCTAGCGCAATGGCAGGTAGAGAGTCATTGACCAGGTTGATAAAGAGCAGCTGCAGAGCAGTGAAAGGATTAACCCAACCAACCACCAGTGCAAACAGGATCGCGATAATGGCACCTAGGTTACCAGCAAACAGGTACGCAATCGCCTTTTTGATATTATCAAATACCATCCGTCCCACACTGACCGCATTGACGATCGATACAAAATTATCATCCGTCAGAATCATAGCTGCGGCATCTTTGGCGACATCGGTTCCGCTTCCCATCGCGACTCCGATATCGGCCTGCTTCAAGGCAGGGGCATCGTTGACCCCGTCTCCAGTCATTGCAGCAATTTTGCCTTTACGTTGCCATGCACGTACAATACGGATTTTGTTTTCCGGCGATACCCTCGCATATACCGAAATTTGGTCTAACTTTTGATCCAGCTCCTCATCAGACATTTTGTCTAGTTCGCTGCCTGTGATAGCCAGATCATCCGGTTTGGCAAGTCCAATGTCGATACCAATTGCTTGAGCGGTTGTTTTATGGTCACCTGTGATCATAATCGTACGGATACCTGCCTTTTTGGACTCTTCAATAGAGCTGTATACCGCTTCACGGGGTGGATCAATCATAGCCGTTAGACCCACAAGGATCAGATCATGTTCATCTTCAGTGGTAACCTGCTTTTTGTCATCAAATCTCTTGTAGGCGTATGCCAAGACCCGGAATGCACGCTTGGAGAAGGCTTCGTTTTTCTCTTCGAATTGTGTACGAATTTCTGGTGTCAGCGGCTGAACTTCACCGTGAATAAACACATGGGTACAGCGGCTGAATAGAACATCAGGGCCACCCTTAGTCAACAGAGCAGTCTGTCCTTCAAACGTATGCACGGTACTCATTAATTTACGATCTGAATCGAAAGGAAGCTCGGCTTCACGTGGAAACTGATCACGAATTTCGTTGTAGTCCTTGTTCACTCGGTTACTAAAAGCAATGAGCGCAACCTCTGTCGGGTCACCTAGCTCCTTGCCTTCCTGGTTGATATTGGAGTCATTGCAGAGCACGGCAATATGTAATAAACGACGTTCCTCTTCAGACCACTCTTTCGGGTCATCGGGAAACTCTTCTTTGGTACCGTGCGGGATATAATAATCCACCACCGTCATTTTATTCTGGGTGAGGGTTCCGGTCTTGTCTGTGCAGATGATGCTAGCTGATCCGAGTGCTTCGACCGCAGGCAGACGACGAATGATGGCATGCTGTTTAGCCATTTTATTTGTTCCCAGTGATAGGACGATCGTTACGATGGAGGATAAAGCTTCGGGGATCGCTGCAACAGCAACGGCGACAGCAAACATTAGAGCATTAATAAACGATGGGCCAATGTTCTCTGTACCTTCCGTTAACCATACACGTCCTGCTTCAATGGCAAAGATCAGAATGGATAGGCCAAGAATGAAGAAACCTAGTTTTTTGCTAAATGCTTCTAGTTTGCGTTGCAACGGTGTTTCCTTTGCTTCAGCATTCTGGATGAGTTCAGCGATTTTACCGATTTCTGTTTGAAGTGCGGTACCTGTTACCACAAAGGTTCCTCGACCATACACGACGAGTGAGCCACTGAACGCCATATTACGTCGATCTCCGAGTGGAGCCTCTTCTGCAATGGCATCAGCATGTTTCTCCGCAGCTTCGGATTCTCCTGTTAACATACCTTCGTTAATTTTCAGGCTTCCTGATTCCAATATGCGACCGTCTGCTGGCACATAGTCTCCGGCATCAAGCAGAACGATATCACCCGGGACTAGCTCCCTAGCTGGAATTGTCCTTTTCTGACCATCCCGAATGACCTTCGCTTCTGGCGCTGACATTTGCCGTAAGGCATCAAGAGAGCTCTCTGCCTTCTTCGTCTGCACGACACTAATAACGGCATTCAGCAGAATGACGAGAAATATAATGAGTGATTCAATCAGATGCCCAAGCACAATCTGTACCGCAGCAGCGATGAGCAGGACAATAACCATGGGGTCTTTGAAATTCTCAATAAACAGCTTCCACACAGGTGTGGCGTCTTTTCCTTTTATCTCATTGTATCCAACGGTTTCAAGTCTTTTGGTTGCTTCAGAGGTCGTGAGTCCGTTCTGTGAACTCTGTACTTCATCAAGCGTCTCCTCTGTACTGTGTCTATAATGTTCCAATGGACCAGCTCCTTACGTATGGATTTCTCTGTTTATATAACCCTGTAGAATGAATAGAATCAGTGAATCCCATCCCATTTTCAGATATTTGCAGAACAAAGTGTAGACACGGCGTGACTAGAAAAATTAAACGGGTTTAGATTTTTTTGCTGCCTACCTTAACGTATAATTTCCGACGGGATTCAATCTCATTCGCTTGGTTAGCATTACGCTTCGAAATGAATGGGGTTGCACTTATTTTCGCAATATTCTATTTGGAAAGTTACAGAAGTTGGAAGATTCCGGAACTGTGTTCTTAATCACACTTGCACCATGAAGTCTCTGCTAGGCTTGTTATTAATGAGTTGTTACCAAGTTTGGAGGGAACGATATATGTTTTGTTATCAGTGTGAACAGACGCCTAGTGGGGGTTGTACCGTCGTTGGGGTATGTGGAAAAAATGAAACAGTAGCCAGTTTGCAGGATACGATGATCTTTGCTTTAAAAGGAATTGCCGCTTATGCCACGCATGCACGGCAGTTGGGATATACCGATCCTGAAGTAGATCGGATTACGCATGAAGCCTTATACATGACACTAACGAATTCCAATTTTAATGTTCAAGAGCATATTGATATGGCAATGCAAGTGGGTAATGCGGCTATTCGCATTATGGATGTGCTGGATCGGGCGCACACAGAACGCTTCGGTATTCCGCAGCCCATCACGGTTAGTCAGAATCAGATTGAAGGACATTGTATTGTAGTGACAGGACATAATCTGTATGCTCTGGAGGAGCTGCTGCGGCAGACCGAGGGGAAAGGCATCAACATTTATACGCATTCCGAGATGTTGCCAGCACACGGTTATCCTGCACTGAAGAAGTATGCGCATTTGAAAGGAAATATCGGTAAGGCTTGGTATGATCAGCGTAGACTGTTCGAACAGTTCCCTGGAGCTATTCTGGCGACAACAAACTGTGTAATGCCGATTAAAGGAACGTATGCAGATCGCTTCTTCTCCTACGAAGTTGCCGGATTGGAAGGCGTTGAGAAGGTAGAGAACGATGATTTCTCACGCTTAATTGAGCGAGCTTTGTCATTGCCTGTAGCAAACGTACAATCGGAACAGGTACTAACTACGGGGTATCACCATGAAACAGTCATCGGACTGGCACCGGAGATTATCCAAGCAGTCAAAGATGGACATATCCGCCGATTCTTCGTCATCGCAGGCTGTGATGCACCAGGTAAAGGCGGCAACTATTACCGGGAGTTGGCAACATCTCTGCCGAATGATACGGTAATCCTAACAACCTCCTGCGGTAAATTCCGCTTCAATGATGTGGATTATGGCACTGTAGGTGATACCGGTATTCCCCGTTATATCGATCTGGGGCAATGTAATAACTCCGGTTCTACAGTAAAAATCGCTATGGCATTAGCTGATGCTTTCGGTTGTAGCGTGAATGAATTGCCTGTCAGCATTGTGCTGTCATGGTTCGAACAGAAGGCTGTTGCGATCTTGCTGGGCTTGTTCAGCTTAGGCATTCAGGATATTCGCATTGGACCGAAGCCGCCGGAGTTCATCTCGTCAGGAGTATTGGAAGTGTTGGTAGAGATGTTTGGCCTGAAACTCATTACAACTGCTGAAGAAGACATGAATGCAATGCTGGCACTGTCTTAATGATATATCTCTAATAAAAGTTGCAAATAGCCTGAAAGAATTGGGCTATTTGCAATTTTTAATAAGCACAGAGTACAAGTGAAATATATTGCTACTGCATTTTTTTTCGTGATAGGATGAGATGACATGACATGACATGAAACGAAAATTGGGAGTGATATTGTGAATACTTATCCAGAGTTGAAGGGAATTAATAAAATTATCTATCAGCATGTAGAATCTATACTAAAAAAAATTAATCAGCGAATCCATTTTAGGTTATTTGCTATAGCTTCGGCAGAAGGGACCTCTGATAAGATTTATAGAGTCAAGAAGAGTATTTCAACTGCAACTAAATTGCCAAAAGGAATAAATCCCAGATATGAATATATAAATGATTCAATGCAAGACATAACTCAAGTGTACAAAGAATTAGGACTTAGAAAAGAAATGTCATTATCAAGTGATAAACTACAAGATTTAATTAAATCTAGTCAAAAATACTATTTACATAATGATACGGGATTACAAAATCAAGTCACAACATCTTCCAAAAAATCTGATGTCTCTTTGAAAAAAAACTCTTATAGGGAGTTTGTAGAAGTTAACCAGATGCTTTACGCAGGACTGTTTGTAGTTAATAATGGACAGGCAAGCAGCCAATACGAAATAGTTTATTTATTGGAAATCAGAAATTTGGAGCAGAATGTTCAAGATATTTATTACAACAAACCAGGACTTTCAATTATTCGAATGTTGTTGGATTATTTTTTCTTAGACTTTTTTGCCGACAGTAGGTTAAAACTAGTATCTCAATCTGAGATTTCTACAGAAAAAATATTGAGCAAGAAGTACAATGAAGATGAGCTTCAATTTATGAGAAGAGTAGTTCGATTATTTTTTGGGAAAATGCAAACGATACTCAAATACGGTGAAAGCTATGAAATTGAGCATCAAAATAAACTTAGAAGTGAATATTATATTAATAACTTATTGGACAAAATTGATGATATATCCACAAAGACATATGAGGGAGCCAATCCATTCGGCTCCATATTGTTTCTAGAGAAATCAGAGATTGAGAATCAAAAGCAGACTGGCTCAGTGAAATTTTCGATTAAGTTTAAAGCAGATGATTTAATAAGTTTAGAGGATGCTAAACGAATTAGAAAATTACTCGAACTAACAAATATTGAGAAACATCTGTATCTGATTTCAGATGGTGATCATGTGTATGGTCTAGGAGAGGTTCAGTGGCCCAGATTAATGGGGAAATTCCACTTTCGGATCGATTTCAAAGGTATATCTAAATATAGTCTTAGCTATATTAATTTTACTGAGCATCTTTCTAATGAGGGTCAACTTATTGTTGATGAGGGACAGCTAGTTTATCGTTCAAATAATGATCTTAGAATGAAAGATGATATGTTAGTATCTGTTATTTTCAAGAATCCAAAGCTTGGGGAGGAAGGATACACATCAGAACGCATGATATCTATCATCCAAGAACAATTTAAAGATGAGAATTCATCTTTAATGGATGAAAGTGTATTTAATTTGGAGCAGGTGATACGAAAGGCTCGTGAGCAGCATCATGGAACAATGGTGGTTATTACTGATCGTGCTACAGCAGATGAAGAACTTGTTAAATTAAAGAAACAGTCTACATTAATCGAGCCCACAATAGTTGATCCCAATCACATCAAGTTTTTGACAGCTATTGATGGCGCAATTTATTTTGATACGAGCGGAGAATGTCATGCAATTGGCGTTATACTCGATGGTATCGCTCAAGAGAGGCAAGGGGATGCTAGCCGTGGAGCAAGATATAATTCTGCTTATCGCTACTATTCAAAATTAGAGGGATTCGGAAAAAAATGTATTATTGTCATTATATCAGAAGATGGAATGATCGATGTGATCCCCTCATTGGATGATGGAGAGCAAGTACTCACATTGATAGAGGAGATGGTTGATTTTCTGGATCAAGAACATGAAAAATCAGAATTTGATGATCTCTTCAATGAGAAAGAGAAAGAGTTGAGTAAACTTAAAGTTTCTGATTTTCATTGTTATTTTACACTGGCTAGAAAGTTAGAATCAAAAGAGAAATATGATAAGGCAAGAGTTTATTTTGATAAAGCTTTTGATATTGCCGGAAATTCTTTCATACCAGCGAAGTATTACAACTGGCAAGGTTTATGCTACTTCTCATTAGGACACTTCTCGGAAGCTGCTGGTATTTTCGAGACTGCAATTAGCCTTGATGATGTAGATGACAAGCCATTCTACTACGCGAATGCCGCTAGGGCATATGGCAAGATGGCTGAAGGATTGAATAAAACTGAAAATAAAAAAATGCTCTTTAAGAGCTTAGGTCTATATGAACAGGCTACTAATAATTCTAATTTGAGTAATCATGTGAAAGCTAATCTAAGTGATTGGTATAATAGTAAAGGTCTAACCTACTATTTATTAATTAAAGAAACTAAGGATGAGGTAGAAAGAATGAGTATGCTACAAAAAGAAATTAATTCATACTCGACTGCGATAGAGATAGACCCAGATGATGATGTTTTATACTTGAACAGAGCGGAAAGTTATAAAGTATTAGGGGATAAAATTGGTGAGGTCAAAGACCACGTTCGAGCCTATCTTTTGAACCCAGAAAATGCAGATAGTATTAAAGAAATAGATGAAATACTTACAGGAAACACAAATATTTTATCAGAAGTTTCCAGGTTATATTCTGATTTGTTAGCTGATGAGAAAGTTCAACCAAATGATGAGTTAGAGAGAATGATTTTAAAAATTGAGGGGCATAGAGAAGTTATATCAACCAAGTTGGAGGTGGCAACTGGTACTGAGAAAAGCTAATTTTTGCTTGAAAGGATAGCATTATTGAGAGCCCACAAGTACGTGGGCTTTTTCTTTCCTTATAATTCATTTCACCTAGGTACATACTCAGATGCGCAATTATAATTGGTTTATTTATCCTATTGTGATTTATTTGTGGAAATGGATATATAGATAGAGGACTTAAATAACTCGGTTTACCGTTGTAAGAGGAGAAGATATATTCATGAATCACAGGCAAGTTGTATTAGACATTCTGCAAATTACAGGAGGGGAGGACAATATTAGAGGCGCAGAGCATGAACTAACGGCAATCACACTGGTGCTGAAAGATCGGACTCAGGCGGACTTTTCTATTCTCTCTACGAAACAGTTTACAGCCAATATTCGCCTTGAAGGTCAACGATGCCGGATCGAATTAGAATCAGAAAGCGTAGCATTAGATGTATTCAACACCCTTACGGGCAGCTATTATGTACATAAGATTGAGGATGGAGAACAGGAAACAGGCTTGAGGCAAAGAGATCCTTTTCAGTTTTGCATTTTATATCCGATGTATTTAGACCATTACTGCCCGTGATTCTTGGGGCGGGGCTTATTAAGGTCCTGTTGGGCATCATTCTACTACTGAATCAACTCATATCCGATGATCCGATGTTGACGGATGAGCCTATATTCAATTTGCTGAGCATGATCGCAAATACCCCGGTATATCTACTACCTGTGCTAATCGCCGTTAGCACGGCTTACCGATTGAGAAGCAATGTGTATGTGGCTGCTACAATCGGAGGATTCATGTTCTACCCTGAGGTTGCCATGTGGTTAAACGGTGAGAAACCAGCTCGTTTGTTTGGTATCACAATGGTTCCACAACCTTCCTTCTATGCCGCAGTTCCATGGGTTATTTTAGCTGTATGGGCAGCATCACATCTGGAAAGAAAAATAGACCGCAGGGTACCTAAGGCATTTCAAGGGATAGCGGGTTCTGTATTAAGCTTAGGTATTATTGTGCCACTCATGTTAGTGATTCTAAGTTTCGTAGGAAAGTTCGTGGATGAGGTTGGAGCAGATTGGATCAGCTCACTAGTGGAGTCTTCCCCTGTAGTTGGCGTAATGTTGTTGGGCATCATCTTCTCCCTGATGTATGTTGCTGGACTACACTACTGGCTTTTGCCAATCCTCATAATGGAGTTGACTTATAATGGGTACTCTATTGTACTTCCTGCCATGTTAGCTGCTATGATTGGACATGCGGGTGCAGCGCTGGCAGTTGCCCTTCGAAGCAGAAAGGGTGAAACGAAAAGAATAGCCATATGGTCTACGATCGTCGCCGTTCTGGGTGTTCCTGAACCTGCGCTTTACGCAGTGAATATGAGGATGAGAGTAGCCTTTTATTCGGCACTACTGGGTGGAGCTGTAGGGGATTGTATATGGGACTTACATCTGTGAAAGCTTTTTTCCTCACAAATAGCCTAGGCAGTGTGCTCCAGATTCCATTGTTCATAGAAGAAGGCTCATTGAATGTATTGCATGCTTGCATAGGATTGGCAGTATCCTTTGTAGTAGCAGGTGCATTGACTTATTGGTTAGCTGGAAGAATGTCTAAATCCGTTCAGCATTAATTTATAGTAGTACCCATAGGATTGTATAACCCCGCGCCGACATGGTGTGGGGTTTTCATGTATACTGTGATTCAATGAGCTAAATTTCGAGATTGCTAAGGTTGTGCGATAAAGGAGAGGCGTAATGAACAGTATTAACAAGTTAATAGTCAAGATGCAGTACATAAAGAATAATATGGGCGTATATGCCCTGCACTCGTTATGAATCCAGCAGAACAGGGGTGGATTGCGGAATGGCATTCTACTAAACCACTAACGGACAAATGGATTGCAACAGGTGAACTGCATTATTTTCATCATCATGCGTTCATTCTTATTGTTGATGGCAAAGCCACTTGGAGTATCAGCGGTCAGAAGGTTCATGTGTCCTACGGACAACTGATTGCATTACAACAAGATTCGGTAATTGAAGTTGTAGATGGTGGAAATATGGATCTGGCGGGATGGCTTGTGGAGTTCAATACCTATTTCATCATACATGATGAGGGGCGTATGGCTACTTTTGATTGGAAAACTCCTACAAGTCTCTCTTACCAATCTGTACAGTTAATGGCTGGAGACTTGGCGAGAATCAGTCAGCACATGAATGCAGGATCGTCCGCGAAGCATGCGCGATGGGTAAGCAAACAGCTCCTCATACACGAACTGCTAAATGTTGTATATGAGAACCAGCCAAGCGAAGAGCAGACCGTTGAACAGGGGCTTCTTCGTTCCATTGCTCATATGACTAGTCATTATGATGAGAATATTACCCGCAATCAATTGGCTCAGATTGCAGGACTAAGTCCATGGCATTATTCCCGCAAGTTCAGCGAACGTTATGGTAAGCCACCGCTAGATTATCTGACGCATTACCGAATGTATCGAGCTCAGGAAGAACTGATATTAACCACCGAAACATCACAGAATATAGCCAAAAAGGTAGGCTATGAGGATGCCCACTATTTCAGTCGTAGATTCAAACAATTTGCTGGCACGTCTCCTCGAAGTTATATCACAACCTTATCAGAACGTAAAATTGTATGTCTTTCCCCACTCTGTGCCGAAGTACTCATCGGAATAGGCATAATACCATATGCCGTTGTCGTCGTACCGCTGCTAGTACCACCCGATCAGCATGAACTTTTTGTATCTCACGGTATACGTATATTGCCAACTTCTCAATATGAATTGAATGTGGAACTAATCCAACAAGAGCAGCCAGAGATGATTATTGGCAATGTGTGGGCGGATGAATTGAAGCAGAGCCTGCGCACAATTGCACCACTAATTACGGGACTGAAAATGGATGCCGAGATTCTACTACAGCAGTTAGCAGCTATTTTTCATAAACAAGAGGAAGCTGCTGCCATTCATATGCGGATGAAAGATTCAGTGAGTTCGGCACGGCAGCAATTGCAAGAAACTATCCAAGCTTCTGCGAAAGTTATGGTATTGCGTGTGGAACCATTTGGATATCGCTATTTAGGAGGTTATTCGCACGGGGTGTCCAGATTACTCTACCAGCAGCTTGGTTTAACTCTTCCAGACTCCTTGCAGGCTGGAGAAGCCTGGTTCAATCCTTGCTCAATCGAACAATTGAAAATGGCTGATCCGGATATTCTGTTTGTGGAGAAACGTGTCATGGAACATTTCAATGCGGAAGAGAGCATGAATTATTTAACGAGTACTCCGGCATGGAATGGATTAAAGGCTGTGAGGAATAATCGGGTATTTTACGTGGATACTCGCTTGTGGGTGGATGGATATGGACTCATCGGGCATACTCAGATATTGCATCAGATCATGGAGAAGTTGACGAATATTGATCACGCTGGAGCACAATAATCCATTCGGATACGCACGATTCACTATGGAAGAGCCGCTTCTTATTTGATAACATCTGATAATAATAATCATTATCAATATAAGGGGCGAGTACATCATGTTACCAGGATTGAAGAATTTGAGGTTTGGCGTTTTGCTGGTGGTATTAAGTTTGATATTAGCCGCGTGTTCCAATGGAACTACGGATGAGACTGCAACGGTGGGAGAAGAAACAGAGGTAAGTACAACCAAAGTTATTCAGGATCAGTTTGGAGAAGTAACCATTCCGACTGAGCCTAAAAATATGCTTGTGCTTGATTCCATTTATGCTGAGTTTTTAATTGAAATGGGTGTTACCCACAGATGGTGGTCTTTGTACCAGAGATAGAGCCAGACTATCGAGCACCTTATTTTGAGGAACATGGCGTGCAGATGGTGCAATCTGAGCAATATCAATTTAACTATGAACAACTGCTTGGACTAGCTCCGGATTTAATCATTATGAGGGGTGCGGGGATGGAGCAAGCTGTGTATGATGAACTATCAAAAATTGCGCCAACGCTAGCTATGGATACCAACTATGAGATGAATCTGGCTATGCCGAAGCTGGCCGCGATCTTCAATAAGACCGAGGAAGCCAACCAGTTATTAGTCGAATTCGATGAGAAGGCGAAGCTGGCTAGAGAGAAAATTGCCAATGGCATCGGAGACAAAACGGTTCTAGTGCTTCGAGTGGAAAGTGACCGTTATCGTTTCATGGGTCCCAAAGCGGCCAATAGCAGTGTGTTTTTCTATGATACATTGGGACTGAATAGCCCAGAGGTTATCAAAGATTCGGATGTCTGGTTTAATCCATTCTCACTCGAATTTCTCAGTGAAATGAATCCTGACTATATTTTCTTAGAAGACAGATCTTTGAAAGGCTATGATACGAAGCAGTCGATGGAAAACTTGAAAGAAAGCATTGTGTGGACGAACCTGGATGCGGTAAAAAATGATCGTGTGTACCCACTGAAAACGAGTGATTTTACATCAGGCGTAGGGCCAATCGGTTCCGTCAAACTGATGGATTATGTGGTTGAAAAGTTGGTGCCTTAAGATGAAAAAACAGCAATTAGTGGATATTTATGATGTTACTATTGTCGGTGGTGGGCCAGCGGGAATGTATGCCGCATTTTATAGTGGAATGCGAGCAATGCGCACCAAAATTATAGAGGCTAAAGCGGAACTAGGCGGATTTATGCGCACATATCCAGAGAAGATGATTTGGGATGTGGGCGGAGTAGAGCCTGTTCGGTGCGAGCAATTGATTAATTCTTTGGAGAAACAGGCGAAGACGTTTGATCCAACGATTGTGTTTGGACAGGAAATAGCGGGGATGGAAAAACGTGAGGATGGTGTATTTGTACTTACTAGCAAAACGGGAGAGCAACACTATACACGTACAATTCTGCTATGTGCTGGTAGAGGCATGACTCAGATCCAGAAACTTGATATCGAGGGCGCCAACCGCTATGAACTCACCAATCTTCATTATACAATTACGGATCTATCCAGATTCGCCGGGAAACGTGTTCTAATCTCTGGTGGGGGCAATTCTGCGATTGACTGGGCGAACGAAATGATGGGTTTGGCAGGGGAAGTAATTGTAGTACACAGACGCCATGAATTTGCGGGGCATGAGGAACCTGTAGCCCAGATGAAAGCTTTTGCTCAAGTGATGACACCGTACCGCATCTCTCGACTATACGGTGCAGGGGACAAAATTGATTGTGTTGAACTTGCTCATATGGAGAGCGGGGAGATCAAACAAATTGAAGTGGATGAGGTAGTCGTAAGTCATGGTTATGATCGTGATTTTGGCAACCTGGTACAGTGGGGACTCGAGCGGGAAGATTACGGAGTAACCGTTGATCCAAACATGCGTACCAGTATACCTGGTGTCTTTGGAGCAGGTGATTTTATTACTTATCAAAGTAAAGTTCGCTTGATTGCCGGGGCTTTTACCGATGCCGTACTTGCCGTGAACAGTGCTAGCAACTATCTGGACCCGACAGCTACACATACGGCGGGGGTATCCTCGCATAATGTTCGGTTCTATGAGAAAAATAAAGCTCTCTCCAACAGGTAGACGGGCTGATCGAGCTGATATTATGGAATAATCACATCTATGGAGACATATGAAGACCAACCATTATCCTTGCCAACGTCGAGATGTTCTTGACGGCTGGTAAGGTTTTTTTATTATTCGTATTTGGCTGATCTTATTACCGAATCGTAGGTTAGATTTTATTGAAGACTTGGCATGTATTATTGATTCAAATCAAGGCAGAGCATGGCCTCTTCTGTCAGTATAGAGCTACAGATCATTACTGGGAGGTCATAACGATGTTGGATTATACGTTTGACGATATGAAACTAATAAATCGCGACAAGCTAGGCAGCATGGTACCACTCGAGCTGTTTCGTACCATCCGTTTAATTGGATTGAACCAAGGGCTGCCGATGGGAGGCAGAAGCACAACATTAACGATTGGGCGTAAAATTGGAGAGAATCTCCCTGTACATACGGTTGAAGAGTTGCTGCAACTGTTTGAGGATTTACGGATTGGCATTCCCAGGATTTTGCACCAAGAGGAACATAAGATGA
Organism: Paenibacillus sp. DCT19; assembly: GCF_003268635.1. Lineage (NCBI taxonomy): Bacteria > Bacillati > Bacillota > Bacilli > Caryophanales > Paenibacillaceae > Paenibacillus > Paenibacillus sp. DCT19. Next base: position 4,779,329 of record NZ_CP029639.1, on the reverse strand, counting down.
TTGTTGCAGTGGATGACTGTTTCTGCAAAGGGCTGCCAACTCTGGAAGAAGAAAAACTGGTCTGTGATCTTGAGGGAGCAATTCTTGAGGGTGCACTGACGAAGATGATGCAGCGTAGAGTTACCGTGAAGGAAACGAAATGTAATGTGAGTGGACACGAGCACTGTGAATATGAGATCAGAATGTAGATTAACATAATCAATTTTCAGGCGATGAGTTATACATATATGTGAATATCTGGTGAAATCCTTGCTGTATAAGTCCGTGGTAATCCATTCTCTATTATACTTAATGAAAATGGACGAGGAGATGGACTCCAGATGAAAAAAACAATGTGGATCATGGCAAGTATAGTGGTTGTGATGGTGTTAGGAACCTATCTAGTTGCAACCAACACTGGCAGGGAAGAGGCAGGTACAGTGAATGCGACCAATGTTAGAAAATTGGTTGAAGATATCAGTACGGGTAAAGAGTCGCCTGTGTCTGCCTCTATTGATGCTAAACAATTAATAGTCACAGATCAAGATAAACACACGACAACCTATGATTTGCCTCAGGATGACTTCTTTCTGTCCATTGCGCCTTATGTGGCGCAGACGCATCCCTGTGAAATTCATAGCCTGACCGGTTGTCAGGGGGAAATGATCAACGAGCAGTTTAGTGTAACGATTCATGATTCTGAGGGTAACAGCTTCATGAAGGAATCTGTAATGAAGTCAGGTGCCAACGGATTTATGGATATGTGGCTGCCGAGAGATCGAACCTATCTCATTCGTGTCGTTCATAATGGAAAAGTTGCGGAGACTCAGTTGTCTACATATGAAAAGGATAATACGTGCATCACAACAATGCAGCTAAGTTAAAACATGCTTGTATATCTAAGGAGAGAGGATAGCTCAAGAGCAGATCCTTTTTCTTTTTGTTCAGATCACCCCAAACACATGGCAATCCCATTGACAAAATAGTACAGGTAGGGGATAATCCAATAGTGATAATGATAATTGTTATCATATAAATATATATAAATAGGGGAGAAAAGAAATATGAAAAAGAGTTTGAACGGACTTTTGTTGATGCTAGTATTCGCGCTTGTGCTGGCAGGGTGTGGTCAATCTACTAGCACTACGAATGATACAAGCAAAGAAGCCGATTCGGGCAGTGCCCCTACTGAAGAGACAGCAGGCCCTGTAACGGTGAAGCATAATCGTGGTGAGCTTAAATTAGACAAGCCTGCAGAACGAGTTGTTACATTGGAATGGACTTATACCGAAGATGTGGTTGCTCTGGGCGTTCAGCCAGTAGGTAACGCAGACAACGCTAACTATAAAGTGTACGTGACTTCCGAAGCTGCTCTCGACGATAGTGTGACGGATATTGGAACACGCAGTGAGCCAAACTTGGAGGCCATTGCTGCCCTCAAACCCGATCTAATCATTGCAAATGCTGATAATAATAATGCTGTTTATGATCAACTGAATGCAATTGCACCAACGCTTGAATTTGATCCATACAACGGCGATGGTTATAACTATGACAAAATGACAGAGATCTTCAATTCGATTGCAACTGCACTTGGAAAAGAGGATAAAGCGAAGGAAGTTCTTGCTGACCTTGATCAGCATTATGAAGAAGCGAAACAAAAGCTGGCTGATGCGGGTAAATCAGACTTCCACTTTGCACTGACACAGGCATTTACCTACCAAAACGCTGCAAGCTTGCGTATGTTTACGGATAACTCCGTTGTAATTGGTACTTTGGACAAAATTGGACTTATTAATGACTGGCAGCCGGACAAATTGGAAGGATACGGATTCTCCACAGTAGGCATTGAATCCCTGTCTGCCGTACAAGATAGCAACTTTATTTATATCACACAGCCAGATGATGACGTGTTTGGTACGGCAATGAAAGATAATTCCGTTTGGAATGGACTGAACTTTGTTAAAGACAAACGCACATATCAATTGGACAGCACAACATGGACATTTGGTGGGCCAATCTCATCCAAAGTTCTCGTTGATGGAGTCGTTGGAGCGATTACGCAATGAGTTCGGTTCAAGCTAAGCCAGCCGTGAACTGGCGCACAATAAGCATCTATGGGGGCGGTTTAACCGCTCTCATCGTGCTTTTTTTTGTAAGCCTCTGTTATGGGGAAGCAGCCATTCCATTGCAGACTGTTGTCGATGCTCTGATTGGTAGACAGAATACACTAGAGCATAATATGATCTGGGATCTTCGTATGCCTCGAACCGTTATTGGTATTCTTGCTGGGGGAGCATTAGCTGTAGCAGGTGCTTTACTGCAAACGATTACGCGTAACCCACTGGCTGCATCGGATACGCTAGGTATTAATGCTGGAGCATACTTTATTGTAGTGCTCGGAGCGATTCTATTTCCAAGCTTGCTGAGCCAATCGCCCTTCTTATTTGCTGCTTTAGGTGGATTGGTGGCTGCATTTGCAGCTTATTTCATGGGCGGCGGAAGAACTTCAACCCCGGTTCGACTTGCATTATCAGGTATGATTGTGTCGATGGTACTTGGTTCATTCACAAGTGCATTACATATTTTCTTCTCCATGGAAACACAGGGATTATTCCTCTGGGGCTCCGGAACACTTGTGCAAAATGACTGGAGTGGTGTTGCCTATGCTTGGCCTTGGGTGGTCGGCATTACAATCCTTGCTCTGTTGTTATCTCGGCAGTGGGACATGTTAGAGCTGGATGAATCAACCGCTTCCTCATTAGGGCAGAAGGTTGGGCTTGCTCGCGCGGGTGGTTTGCTCATCGCGGTATTGCTGGCAGCCGTAATCGTCAGCGTTATTGGGCCGATTGGTTTTGTTGGATTGGTTGCACCCCATCTCGTTCGATTAAGTGGAGTGCGTTCCAGTCGATTATTATTACCAGGTGTGTTCATATGGGGTGCTGCACTGCTCATCGGCGCGGATGTACTTGCCAAAATGGTACATAACTCCAGTATGGAGCTGCCAACGGGTGCTGTGATGGCGATCATTGGGGCACCATGGTTAATCTGGCTGGTGCTTACCCGGATGAAAGCAGCGAATGGCGGTGGCATGACCACCTCCATGAGTACGGGTGCACGTCGCCGCTGGGCTTTTGGCCCATTGGCGGTTGTCTTTAGTGCCGCCACGGTACTTCTGATTTTGGTCAGTACGATGTTTGGTGGTATGCGTATTCCATTAGGTGATCTAATACCGAGTCTATTCACCTCGGATGGGTTGTTCTCTGGCATAATTCAGTTGCGTATTCCACGTACTCTTGTTGCTGCAGGTGCTGGAGCTGCCCTGGCTATTAGCGGTGTATTGATCCAGATGGCAGTACGCAACCCACTGGCGGATGCTTCCATCGTTGGGGTATCCTCAGGCGCAGGTCTGGGAGCGATGATGGTCATTATTCTCTGGCCAGGTCTACCGGCATTCCTGCTGCCTATCGCAGCAATTATCGGTGCAAGTATCGCCGCAACCGTCGTGTTCTCTCTTTCGTGGAAGAAAGGATTAAATCCTTCTGCGGTGGTTTTGCTAGGAATCGCGATGTCCGCTATTGCTGGAGCAGGCATCCAGATTTTAATCGTGCGTGGCGCGGTCTATGGAAGCAGCGGATATATTTGGCTGACAGGAAGCACGTATGCACGCACCTGGGAACAGGTGAGAGTCATTGGACTATTTTTAGTCATTCTCGTACCTGTTGCCTGGTGGCTGGCTCGTAGATTCGAGTTATTAGTATTCGATGATAATAGTGCGTCAGGACTTGGCTTAGGTGTACGCAGAACACGGTTACTGGCAATGGCAACAGGTGTATTGTTGGCAGCTGGTGCTGTCGCCTGTGTAGGTACTGTCGGTTTTATCGGTCTGATTGCACCGCATATGGTTCGGTTACTTACTGGGCATAAGTTAAGACGCTCGATGTTTTTGTCCGCTTTAGTTGGTGCGGTTATGTTGGTATTGGCAGACACGATCGGTAGAACGGTTATGGCACCAACGGAGATCCCATCAGGGATATTAATCGCGCTTATTGGTACACCATACTTCCTCTACTTGATGTATCGTTCCAACTGGCGCAAGTCCATCAAGTAAAAGTAAGGTGAATAGATAAGGATATTTCAGCTCAGGTGCACATGTAAAATAAACTTGCAGCCCGCTCATGTAGCGGGCTTTTCTGCATGGACACGATAGGCTTAGTATATTCCTGGATAGCATGAATAAAAAGTAACACAACAAAGAAGAGAAGCACGGTGTTTCCTATAAAGGGAAATCGTGCTCCTCTTCTTAGCTGATGCTGTTGTGTCTAGTTGTTGGTGTATTTAATTTTTAGGGTCTAAGATTCCGCTGGCTTCCACGTATTGAAGTGCTTGTTCCAGCTGTTCCTGACTTTGCACAAGAGCGAGTCTAACATATCCTTCACCAGAAGGACCAAATGCACTACCTGGCGTAACGATCACACCTGTTTGGTTAACCAGGTCTGTTGCGAACTGTTCTGAGGTGGTGTAATGCGCAGGGATCCGCGTCCAGACAAACATTGTTGCTTCGGGCTTCGTGATATGCCATCCGAGCCGGCTGAAGCCATCGCACAGGATATCCCGACGTTCCTCATAAATCGCTCGTACCTGTTCAACTTGTGACTGATCTCCGGTAATGGCTGCAATTGCGGCTCTCTGAATCGGTAGAAACATACCATAATCCATGTTGGATTTTAATTTCTTAAGCACAGAGACAACCGATGCGTTACCTACACAGAAACCAATTCTTGCGCCAGCAAGTCCATAGGTTTTGGACAAGGAATTGAATTCGATACCTACGTCCATGGCGCCGGGCAGGGAGAGGAAGCTCCCACAAGTCTTTCCATCAAATACAAGTTCACTATAGGCGTTGTCATGAAGAACAATAATATTATGCTTTTTGGCAAAGGCAATCAGATCCACGTAAAACTGCTCTGGTGCCATCGCTGTTGTTGGATTGTTAGGGTAAGACACTAGCATGAATTTCGCACGAGCTGCGATATCCTCCGGAATATCCTCTAGTTGAATGACATATCCGTGTTCTTCTTGTTGCGGCATATAATACAATTCGGCTCCAGCGAGTAGAGGCCCATCTGCGAACACCGGGTAACATGGATCAGGAACAAGCACCAAATCTCCTTCATCGACGATGGATAGGGAGATATGTGCGAGTCCTTCTTGTGAGCCGAGTAAAGAACAGATCTGTGTCTTAGGATCCAGATCAACATTATAGCGCTGTTTATACCATGTACTCGCCGCTTGTAATAGCTCACTCTGGTCATTTACCGCATAAATGTAGTTTTGGGGATCTGCCGCAGCTTCGCACAGTGCTGTGATAATATGTGGGGCAGGCGGTATATTGGGTGTTCCTACGCTAAGATCAATCACCGCTTGTCCCTTCTCCAGCCGTTCGCGCTTGATTTCGAGCAGACGGGTGAAGATCCCCTCACTGAAGTGATTCATACGTTTTGCAAATTCCATGATGTTATATCCTCCATTCCTCATCGTACACATATCTATCTATAATAGATGGACTGAGCGTAAATGAGAAGAGCAGGCGTACATGATCCACGTGATACGTGATCCAGATGCTTATTCAACTTTGAACTGTTTGAGTTCTTCTTGCAATTTGCTGGACAGTTGATTCAACTGACTGGATAAGTCAGCAACTTGCTCAATACTATCTAACTGTTCTTGCGTACTCGCACTAACCTCTTCGGTTGAAGCTGAGTTCTCTTCGGTGGTGGAGGAGATAATCTCTAGCGCCTGCAAAATTTCATCTTTGTGCTTATGCACATTGGCGGTATTGGTACTGATCTGAATCATGCGCAATTTCAGATCTTCCAAGTCTTTGTTGATGCTGAAGAATACCTGTTTAGTATCCTCCACGGATTTTGCATTTTCCTCGGCGATTTTCATGCCACGAGCAGTATGCTCAACAGATGTTGTTGTTTTTTCTTCAATAACACGTACTTTTTTATATATTTCCTGGGTCGCAAGGGCGGTCTGTTCAGCAAGCTTACGTACTTCTCCCGCCACAACAGCGAATCCGCGACCTTGTTCTCCTGCACGTGCCGCCTCAATCGAAGCATTGAGTGCAAGCAGGTTGGTCTGTGTTGCAATCTGATTGACCGTGTCCACGAAGCTGGAAATCTCATGACGGCTCTGGTCAATTTCCTGAATAATCGATGAGATGGCTTGTGTGGAATTATGATTCTCTTCGGCCCATTGGGACAGCTGCGCTACTACCGTTAATCCTTGTCCACTCTGATCAGCCGATGTCTGTACCATCGTTTCAATGGCTTGAGCATCGGTGGCGATTTCATCGATCTGACTTGATAGCGAACCTGTTTTGCGTAAAATGTTCTCTGTCTCAATCGACTGATAGTTGGTCGCATTCGCAATCTCATTAATGGCTGTAGATGTATCATTCATCGTTGTAGCCGTTCTTGAAGAGATCGATTGCAGATCCGTTGAGGACTGATTCAGTACATGAGCAGAGCTGCCTACGATTTGCAGCATGCCCTGAATTTTTTGCACCATCGTATTGATACCGCGAGATATTTGACCGATCTCATTATTCGCTTGGGCATCCAGTTGAATGGTTAAGTCCCCTTGCTCAATCAATTTGATCTTGGTGAGCAGTTGTGGAATGGATCTCAATAGGTAACGAAGAGTAATGTAGCAGATGATCACCAATAAAAGGGTAGCTACAGCAAATCCGCCAAGCGTAATCCAGGTGAAGGTCTTCAGTTCTTCGAGAACTTCTTTCTCAGATATCGTTAGACCTACTGCCCATCCGGTATCTTTACTGGTAGCATAACCGATATAACGACGTTCCCCGTTGTCGTCTGTAATAAGCTGGACACCGGATTCTCCAGCGATCATTTTCTTACCGATTTCCCCAAAATCGCCTGTGTTGTCCGTAATGTTTTCTTTTAGAACTTTCTCCTCATCCGGGTGGTACAGAATCTCTCCGGTCTTGGAGATCAGCATGGAATAACCCGTGTTCCCAAGGGAATAGCTTTCCATAATAGCGGGAATGTCTTTGAATGCGATATCCGCTGCGGCAAAGCCGATGAGTTGGTTGTTTTCTTTGATCGGATAGAAAATACCCATAAGTACGTTACCTGCTGCGATGTCGATGTATGGATCTGAATAGTACAGACCGTCTGTAGCTAGAACAGGCTCGTAATAAGGACGTGTCTGGATATCAAAATCTGGCGCGGAAGAGACGCCATCATTTTGCAGCCAGAATCCCTTTCCCTCTAACCCTGCGATCCAAGCATCAGCAAATGAAGGTTCTTCTTTGACGATGGCAGCTAATGTTGCTTGTGTCTCTGCCGCATGTGGTGAGGTTGTCGCCACTGCTGCTGATTCGGTGGTTTCGATATATTGTTGGAAAAGTGTATTCGTCGACATCTGTTTCACGAGTGATCCTTTTTCCTTAAACATCGCATCAAATTCACTGACAATAGCTTGTGTCTTGGTCTGTAGCATGGATTCCTGCTGCTTGATCAGAATATTCCGTGTACTCGAAAACATAAATGTGCCAAGAACGGTGAAGACGACTACGATAATAATTAACAATACAATGGATACTGTGTTCGCGATGCTAGTTACTCTGGCACCGTTGTTAGATCCCCGCTTCAACATTTTTTTCATGTTCCATCTCCCAGATGAGTATTAAGCTAAATGCTTCTAAATATATGTCGGAAAAATAATTAGATTTATGTAGGTTTTTGTAGGTTGAATGAAAATAAATGAAAGGGTTTAGAGCATGTCTACGAGGGCAAAGTTCTTTCACATTTGTGCAATGAAGTAATTATACTTTGTATGGGTATCTAACAAATGGAACCTCATTTTACCGATATATAGTTATCACGATGTGAAATTTAAGTCATATGAACATACCGGGGGAGTACACATGGAACAAAAATCATTACATAGTGAATCCAAAAGGAGGGGAATTAAACATCTGAGATTAACGACAACCTTAATCCTAATGCTTGCAGTTAGTTTAGTGGGTCTATTTGTCTTATTCCTGTCTGGGATATTCGGCATGAATGAGGTAAAAGAGGGACAGGGCAAGCTCTACACCGATCGCTTCCTGCATCAAACGAACATTCTGGAGATCAAAGCGGACTTCTATAACATGCGAGCTAATTATACGAAGCTTCTCGACAAGCAAGAGTATACGGATAAGCAATATGAGCAAGTTCAGAAAAATAAGAGCAATGTAATGGCTGGAATGGAAGAGTTCTCTGCACGATCATTAGATCCAACAGAACAAGAGATTTTTACTGATCTACAAGCTAAGCTTGAAGTCTATGATCAGGATATCGAACGAATTATGAACGTGAAGAAAACAACGGGAACTTACGATGATGAAGAGAGAGATCGAATTAACAAAAGTAGTACAGCCATTGTAGAAACGATCACGAAGCTAAGTACATATAACGAAGAGGAATCCGCAAAGCTATACGCTGCCGCTCAGGAAACCATTAGAGAAAAAGCGGTTATGCTTAGTATTGTGTTGTTATCTACATTTGCTATTCTTGGGGCTGTTTCGTTTATCACGATTCGAAATATTATTGTGCGGATGCGTGCGATCAACCACTACTGTGCTGAAGTGACGCAGGGGAATTTGACAGCTACTCTCGATCCGAATCTACTCCAGGGCAATAACGAGATTAGTGTCATTGCACGTGGAATCCATAGCATGACCGGGGCTACTTCAACTGTTATTACGAGTGTGGTTCAAGAGTCTCGTCAGATCAACGAGATGAGTGATCTAACCAACCAGAATATGTCGGAGCTTAACGAGCGTATACGGGAAGTATCTGCTACCGTGGAAGAGTTATCTGCTACGATGGAAGAGACTTCGGCATATACTGAAAATATGAATCAATCTGTTAATGAGGTGCTCCGAGCTACGGAATATATCTCTTCTCGTACGAAGGAGGAGGCAGAGTCCGCGAACGTTACCAGCGGGAAAGCTGAGGCTCTGAAGCAGGAGGCTAGTGAATCTAGTAAGGCCGCGCAAGACATGTATACAAGTGCAAGTGCGAAAATGAATGAAGCATTGGAACGTGCCAATGCGGTTGACCAGATTAGTGTTTTGTCCCAATCTATTCTGGATATTACGGCGCAAACCAACCTGCTCGCATTGAACGCTTCCATTGAGGCTGCACGTGCAGGAGAGGCAGGAAGAGGATTTGCCGTTGTGGCTGAGGAGATTCGCAAATTGGCAGACGGCTCTAGAGAAGCGGCAGATCAGATTCGGCATGTCACCAGTGAAGTTACTGAATCGGTTGCTCATCTATCCTCTAGCGCTAAGGAAATGCTTGCGTTTATGTATAATCAGGTGGGGAGCGACTATCAATTGCTGGAGAATACGGTCGGGCAGTATCACAACAATGCAGTGGATCAAGCCAATACTGTTAACGATCTTCATAAGACCGCTCAAGAGGTAAAAGAAACGGTCGATACGCTTGTACGAGCGATTCATGAGATCGCAACCGCTAGTGAGCAATCGGCTGCATCGAGTCAGCATATTGCTGAACACATGGTATCCTCCTCGGAGCAATCGTTGCAGGTAGCCGACCAGTCGGATCAAGTGAAGGAAAGTGCTGCACGACTAAACGATCTTGTTAAAGGGTTTAAAATATAGATCCTGAGTTAAAATGAGAATACTTCATCAATAATATGTTGAAATAGAGACAGAAATACACCCTGTTGTACCGAATATGATGGGTCTGAGGCCTTCATGTTATCGGTAGACGGGTGTATTTTTTGTGATGAATATTCCACCGCGTACTTCTCAATTTAATCAGCCTCCTTTACAATTATAGGAAGTGATCGCTAGATCGGTAAATACTACTTTCAATAAAATAATGTGCAAATGGAGGATGGCGAACGATGAGTGAAGTATGGGCTGCTTCAATGAGCGGGGCTCCTTGGACGATCGACAAGATGGATGACGCTGTGAGACATTTGCGGAATCGAGCGACGGTTAGTTATGTTGTTGGTGTAGACAAGCTGGACGATCTCATGGGGCTAGATCAACACGTATTTGCGAAAAGACCGGATTTAATTTTGTACGTATCTAATGTGGAGAAGAATAGTCCTTGCCCAGAGGAAGTGGTGGCACAACTTGCTGAGATGAAGCATGTTACCGCGCTGAAGATCCACCTTCAGCAGAGACAGCATTTGACTCAATTAAGTGCGTTAGAGCGCATGAATTATCTGGAGATCCATTCACCGAAGGCACAATCGCTTGATTTTATTCGGAATTTCAAGTATTTAAAATACCTGTTACTGAGTGGTAAATTCAATGATCTCTCGCCGATTGAGGATTGTATCCGGTTGGAAACGCTTGTTCTGAACTGTGCTATCGAGAAGCTTGATTTTGTTGTAGATCTACCATTCTTAGCGTATCTAGCCATAGACAGCTGTACCTTAAATGACTCACTTGATGTTCTATCTACCTCAAACATTAGCATGCTGCGGCTATCTGCCGTTCGTAATTTAAGCAACATTGATACATTGGAGACATTGAAGAATTTGGTCTATCTGCGGTTGTCTCTTCCCAAAGTAGAACGTTTATGTGATTTCTCCAGGTTGAGCAACCTAAGACAGCTTGAACTAGACTACATGAAGTCATTGCAGGATATAGATCATCTATGGAATGCAAATCAACTAGAGGTGCTTGAACTAAAAGAGATTAATCCAAAGCTTAAGGCGGAGTCCTTTGATCGTATGGCGGAAATGGATCGTTTACGGCAGGTGGATTTTCGTTATATGGGTGTTAATAAAGGACGAATGGATGCCTTACGTAAACATATGGTGGAGGTAGGGAAAGCGGAGCTTCTCTATGAAAATATTCCCGAAGAAAACCGAATTCAATCGATGGCGCTTGCGCATCTATCTCGTATATTGATGTAGAGTAATGCATAATAATATATTCTTCGACAAAATAGATAAATTTCCCAAGAAGTATAGTTCCTTATTTTGCAAATATATGGTATTATTGGGTGACAGATCATTCAATCAGCATAGATGATTAAGGGAATCTATCGGTAAAGTTTGTTACCACTTTTATCTCCTTAAGTTACTAGAAGGGAGGCTCCGTATTCTCCAAGCATTGATTGAATCTATTCACGGAACGGTTATGTAGGTGAGCACAAACTATTCATTTAAATGGAGGTTGGACATGCTTATGAAAATGAAGAAATTAGGCATTCATAGCTTAGCTCTCGTTTTGTTGGCTTCAGTGGTCTTCTCTGGATGGGGCTCTAAGGCATCGGCGGCAACACCGATTACTTCAGATTTCAGATCTTTGTCTGCTTCGCAGATCGTTTATGAGATGGGTGCCGGATGGAATTTGGGGAATTCATTGGAGGCATCAGTCAACGGTACACCAAGCGAGACAGCATGGAATAATCCTACGGTCACTCCAGAGTTAATCAAAAAGGTGAAGGCAGCGGGATTTAATACGATCCGTATCCCTGTGTCCTATTTGAGTCATATTGGAAGCGCTCCCAACTATACGATTAATGCTACATGGTTGAACCGGGTAAAAACGGTTGTTGACTATGCTTACAATGAAGGCCTCTACGTGGTCATTAACATTCACGGGGATGGATTCAACTCTGTTCAAGGTGGATGGTTGCTTGTGAATGGCTCAAATCAAACACAGATCAAAGAAAAGTATCAACGTGTGTGGCAACAAATTGCCAATACGTTCATTAATTATGATGAGCGCCTTGTTCTGGAGTCCATGAATGAAACATTTGACGGTACTTACGGGAATCCGAATCCTGCCTATTATGCAAACCTCAATGCTTACAATCAGATCTTCGTGGATACCGTTCGGAAAACAGGAGGAAACAACAGCGCCAGATGGCTGCTGATCCCAGGTTGGAATACGAATATTGACTATACGGTAGGCAACTATGGTTTCGTTCTGCCAACAGATACGTTCAGATCTTCGACCATTCCGAGTTCGGAAAAAAGAATTATGATCTCGGCACACTATTATTCTCCTTGGGATTTCGCCGGTGAAGAATCCGGTAACATCACTCAATGGGGGGCAACGGCGACTAACCCATCCAAGAAGTCTACTTGGGGGCAAGAGGATTACTTGGAATCACAGTTGAAATCGATGCATGATAAGTTTGTGACACAAGGCTACCCTGTTGTGATCGGCGAATTCGGCTCCATTGACAAAACGTCATATGACTCCACCAACAATACGTATCGTGCAATATTTGCAAAAGCTGTTGCGAAAACAGCCAAAAAGTATAAAGCGGTGCCTGTATACTGGGACAATGGTTACAACGGCCAGCACGGATTCGGTTTGTTTAACCGGTACAACAATACGGTAACTCAGCAAGGAATTATTAATGCAATTATGCAAGGTATGCAATAATCCGTCGTTTGGCGGGACGAATACAAACGGCGCGCTCCTGTTAATAGGAACGCGCCATTTTTAGATTTTTTTGATGCGATATATTGACAATTGTTTAGTGAATGAACTAGGTGTTGGTATCTGTTAGCGCAGGAACGTTTATCTCTTTCACACAAGCCGCATTGGATAGGCTAACGATGCACTTCATAATGGAGACCATATCCTGAAGCGGGATGCGTGTTCCGTTATATTCCTCAAGCGCTCGCTCAGCCCCTTGTTCATAAGGAATTTCGGCTGCAAGCTCCCCAGGGTTAATACACGTGACAGCGATGCCGTCCTGTCTGGTATGTTCTCGTAGTGCTTCTGTAATTCCACGAATAGCAAATTTGGAAGCGACAAAAGAAACCTGTGTGCTACTGGCATTGTTGAGCCCTGCGGTTGAACCGATGAGAATGATCTTTCCTCCTGAAGATTGTCGGAGATGAGGCAATAAGGCCTGAATACATACAATCGTTGAAGTAATATTTACATGGATCAGCTGACTAATATCTGCAGGCTCATCCCGATCGAACGAATAGTGATCCTCGAAGCCTTCCTTTTCCCAGATCCCCACATTGTAGATAAGAACATCCAATTTTTCATTTTTTAACTGATCCGTAACAATGGTAGCGGCATGTTGATCTGCAAGATCGGCCTGTATCCATACTCGCTCTACACCATCATTCAAATTCAGACTCTTGGGCTTACTTCTGGACACAACCCAAACCTTATCGCCCTCCTGAGGCACCCCTCTGACAAAAGCGTCTCCTAACCCTTTACTTGCACCAAATACAAGGTAACTTTTCATCATCATGCCTCTCTTTCTTATATGTATACAAGATATTAATTATTAAAAGGACTACAGGTTCAACTATATCATCTAGTGATATGTAGCTCCAAATTTTGCTAGAGAGAATCATTCAATGAACTTTACGAACTAACAATTGTTAGTTATAATATTAAAAAAAACGAACACTCGTTAGTTTGAAGGGGTAATTTATATGGAAAAAACGTTTGAATCTGAGTGGTTTATAGATATCAATGGGGATAGGATTCAGAACGCTAATAAAAATCTCATTCTTCATGTTGCAATCGATCTTTTTTCTCAAGATGGATATAATGCTGTCTCAATTAGAGATATTACGAGAAAGGTAGGAATTAAGGAAAGTTCTTTGTATAACCATTTTAGTAATAAGATCGAGATACTAGAAACGATTTATTTTAATTTTCGGATGGACGTAGCCAATATTATTCCACCACAAGAAGGTCTGGATGAGATTGTGTCTTCTATGGATATTGAAAGATTTCTCATACAAGGTTTGAAGAATTTTATGGATCATATTGAGAATCCGAAGATGGAGAAGATCTGGAGAATAATCTATTTGGAGCAGGTAAGAGACGAGAAAGCAAGATCAATTTATTTAAATGATATTGTTGAGGGTATGTCAAATTTTATGGAGATCGTATTTAAGAAATATTTTACATTAGGACAAATTCAATATCACGATCCTAAAATGCTTTCGGTTAACTATCAATACCCGTTGCTTCAAATGGTCTCTCTGTATATTTTGAAAAGGTTGGATGGGGAGAAAACTACAGAAATTGAGCAAAACATGATGGAACATATTCGCTTTTTTGTAGGCATAGTTCGAGTCTAATACTACATAAAGGAGGAGGGACAGGAATGAATGTGGAGAAACGTGTAAATCCGGTTTATAGAAAGAGGGGAAACCCCGATCTTGTAATGAATGCTTATAATAATACACTTAAGCAATGGAAAGTACCCTTTGATTCAATATATGTGTCTACTTCTTTTGGTTCAGTACATGTGCTCGTTTCTGGGAAAGAAAATGCTGAACCCATGGTGTTACTGCATGGGTTTGGATTCAGTTCGACGATGTGGTCGGAAAACATTAGCGCTCTTAGCGACCATTACAGGGTATACGCCATCGATTTTCCGGGTGACATCAATAGGAGTGTTTCAGCCCAGTCAATCAAAAATAAAACGGACTGTGCTTTATGGTTTATAGAGATGATGGACAGACTTCATATTGATCAGGCTCATGTGTGTGGGCATTCCTATGGAGGATTTCTTACATTAGTTCTTGCTAGTAGAGTATCAGAACGTATTCGGAAAATCGTGATCATTAGTCCTGGTGCGGGATTACAGCCGCAGAGCATACGCTTTTTCATACGTTGTCTATTGGCGGGAATGAGGCCTACAACCAAAAGAATTCAAAATCTAATGGATTATATGACTGGTGATGGAAATATCATTAATCAGGCAATTAAGAATCAGTTTCTAGTGTCTATGCAAAATGCTCTTCCACGGACAAAGTTGTTTGTCTCATACATAAAGGACAATGAATTAGAACAGATTACCGTTCCCGCATTACTACTAATTGGAGATCAAGACATACAGTATGATGTCGAACGAGCTATTAAACGAGCCAGAGAAACCATAAATGGTATTGAAGCTATTGTTGTTCCCCATGCTGGACACGGGCTTCCATTAGAAAAATCAGAAATTGTGAATCGGTTCATGCTAGATTTTCTTGGACGGAAGATGAATAAATAAACGGTTCCAATTTAAAGAATCTAGAGCGAAAAACTGTTAATACAAACATGAGCAAAAACTACTGCTAGAAATAGAGTTTTTGCTCATTGTGTGAAAAGAATAAAGTTATTCAGAAATTAATCTTAACACTGTAAAGATTATATGATACAATCTTTACAGTGTTAAGATGTTAAGAAGGGAGGACTTTATTTCATGAAGGAAAAGCCGTACCACCATGGCAATCTGCGAAGTCAACTGATTGAAGCAGGTATTCGACTAATTAACGAGGATGGTTTAAAGAGCTTTTCACTGCGCCGGGTGGCTGCAAAATGTAACGTCAGTCACACCGCGCCCTATAGTCATTTTGAAAATGTGGATGAATTACTTGCTGCTATGGGGGAGCATGTGACGGCACAATTTATGAACAAGCTTCACACCGCCATCTATGGACAGGAAGACAGCCGCGAAGCAGTTTCTTTGCTCGGTCAGGCGTACATTGATT
Organism: Paenibacillus sp. DCT19; assembly: GCF_003268635.1. Classification (NCBI taxonomy): domain Bacteria; kingdom Bacillati; phylum Bacillota; class Bacilli; order Caryophanales; family Paenibacillaceae; genus Paenibacillus; species Paenibacillus sp. DCT19. The sequence continues at coordinate 4,763,807 of NZ_CP029639.1, read as the reverse complement.
TTTTTGTGGATCATCCGCCTTATTTTCAGTTCTTGTTCTATCATTCTAAAATTTCGATTAATCTGGATAACTATGACCAAGATGATTACCCACCGTTTGTACTGTTTCGCACGACTGCATATCGTATGTTTCGTTCCGTTGGCCTGCCCGAAGAGCAATGTCCACAACAGTTAATTGCATTGTGGGCGATGGTGCACGGTATAGCCTCACTGCTCACCAACAATGGTGTTCGTTTCTCTGGAAATTGGCGTGATTATATCACGATCCAAACTCCATTTCAGGAGGGGAAATAATGAAAATGTTAATTCACGATTTGCCTGAACAGCAGTTGAGTCAGATATATAATCCTACAGATGCTTTGGAGCTGGACGTTGTCACCAACAATGGCTCCATTCGCAAATGTGTTGGCTGTTTTGGATGCTGGACCAGAACGCCTGGGGTATGTATTATAAGGGATGATTATCAACATATGGGAGAACGTCTCTCCAAAATCGATGAGCTGATCATTGTCAGCGAGTGTATGTATGGAAGCTATAGCCCTTTTGTGCTTAACGTACTTAACAGAAGTATCTCTTACGTGTTGCCTTACTTCATTACGAAGAATGGGGAGACTCACCACAAGCAACGGTACAAAAATCGCTTCGCCTTGTCAGTCCATTTTTATGGTGGAGACATTGCGGAACATGAGAAGGAAACAGCGAAGAAGCTTGTTGCTGCCAATAGTCTTAACTGGGCTTCTACCAATAATAGTGTGTTCTTTCACACACATGTCCAAGATGTTAGGGGGATGCTGCAATGAAAATCGCGATGATTAACGGAAGTCCCAAAGTTAGACAAAGCAACTCTGCTTTCATGCTACAAGCTCTGGAGCCTCTTATCCATGAAGAGCATGAAGTTAAACACTTCCCAATTCGCCAGAGAGCACTTACAGAAGCGCAGTTCATTGAACTTTGCGATATGGATGTACTGGTTATTGCATCGCCACTGTACGTGGACGGCCTGCCATCCCATTTATTTAGTACGCTTGTCACCTTAGAGAAATTTATGAAAAAAGAACGTAACAAGGATATTTATCTATATGTCATGATGAACAATGGGTTTTATGAGGGACACCAGAATCAGATTGCTATTGAAATCATTCAAAATTGGTGTCTACGCACTGGCGTTACCTTTGGACAAGGCGTTGGGCAAGGTGGTGGTGAGATGTTGGGTTTTCTAGAAAAGGTTCCACTTGGGCAAGGCCCTCTTCGGAATCTCGGCAGAGCAATCCAAGAACTTGCACACCATATTAATACACAAGGGACGGGACAATCTCGCTTTTTCAGTCCCAATTTCCCACGTTTTGCTTGGAAATGGGCAGCCAAGCATTCGTTCTGGGAGGCTACTGCCAAAAAGAACGGCTTGAAGAAGAAGGATATATTGCGGAGATTGTAGAGACAGACATAAGAACAGCACATTAGATTACATAAAAATTGACCAAGTAAACACGAAAAAAAGTCTTAAGCTGCGGCTGTTTCCATATAATTTACTGGAAACAGTCGTTTAGTTTCTTCTGGAAATCATTTTGGCTAAGACACAAAGAGTCAACCTGCGGGTAACAATGGAAAAAACTCATAGTTGCACTTGCATTATTTCTCCTCCTTGCTGTACATAATCCAGCCTTTTATAGCTAAGCACTGGGTGTAGACTGTTATTGTTTATTGATAATGGTGAATTTGCCCGCTGTCTTTGATCCGCACCGTTGGCTTAGTGTCCCAATATACGAAATACTTCCAGAGTTAGAGGTTCATAAAAAGGTGGGATGGGGAAAATGAGTATTTTATCAACTGGGCCGATTGAAAATAGCCCCGTTTCTGGCGTTAGACCGACACAACAGGTCACGATTAGATTGGTCAATCGCGCTAATGTGGATTCAGTAACCATTTTATTGCAGGGTTATGTATTAAGCACAACAAGAACGCTGTATGTGCATGAAGTAATCAGTGTGGCGCCTAACGAAGTTTTGAGCAAAAATTATTTCGCAGATTTGGATGCTTTTGAGTTTACTTTTGAGACTAGTACGGAAGGTGTTGAGGAAGTAGGGATTTCAGTGTGGGGCAAACAAGCGTCCGGGCAATTAGTTGATGCACATCGGATAGTGGTACACGAAACAACAGTTAAGGACATCTAGCAGGTAGAATTCACTCATAAGAGGAGGATGTGGCGATGAGTTTTTTATCAACAGGACCGATAGAGAATAATTCTGTTAGCGGTGTAAGACCGACTCAGTCCGTTACGATCAGAATTGATAATCGCAGCAATTCAGCAACTTCCACTATACAATTACAAGGGTATTATATGACTGATGGATCCAGGATTCTATATGTCAGTGAGTCGTTCGACATTGCACCAAATCAAGTGATAACCAACAATTATTTTGCTAATTTTGATGCGTTCGAGTTTACTTTTTCAACAACAGCGGTGGTTAATGATCCTGTTCAAGTATCCGTATGGGGAAAAAGCAGCACAGGCTCTTTGGTAGCAGCTCATCGTTTGGTTTCTTCAGAATTGCTAGGTGAAATCCCAAGCATCACCGGCGCAACCGGGTCTACAGGAGCGACAGGTACACCAGGTACAACGGGAGCGACAGGAGCAACTGGCACGCCGGGTACAGCGGGAGTAACAGGAGCAACCGGCGCACCGGGTACGACAGGAGTGACCGGAGCGACCGGCACCGCGGGTACAACGGGAGTGACGGGAGCGACCGGCACGGCGGGTACAACAGGAGTAACGGGAGCAACCGGCACCGCGGGTACGACGGGAGTAACGGGAGCAACAGGCACCGCGGGTACAACGGGAGTGACGGGAGCAACCGGCACCGCGGGTACAACGGGAGTGACGGGAGCAACCGGCACCGCGGGTACGACGGGAGTGACGGGAGCAACCGGCACCGCGGGTACAACGGGAGTGACGGGAGCAACCGGCACGGCGGGTACAACAGGAGTAACGGGAGCGACAGGTACACCAGGTACAACGGGAGCGACAGGAGCAACTGGCTCGCCAGGTACGGCGGGTACGACAGGAGTGACCGGAGCAACCGGCGCACCGGGTACGACAGGAGTAACGGGAGCGACCGGGACAGCGGGTACGACGGGAGTTACCGGAGCGACCGGCACGGCGGGTACAACAGGAGTAACGGGAGCGACCGGCACGGCGGGTACAACGGGAGTAACAGGAGCAACAGGCACCGCGGGTACGACGGGAGTGACCGGCACAGCGGGTACGACGGGAGTAACGGGAGCAACCGGCACAGCGGGTACGACAGGAGTGACCGGAGCAACCGGCACCGCGGGTACGACAGGAGTAACGGGAGCAACAGGTACACCGGGTACAACGGGAGTGACGGGAGCAACCGGCACGGCGGGTACAACAGGAGTAACGGGAGCGACCGGCACAGCGGGTACAACAGGAGCGACAGGTGCAGCAGGTTCTGGAGCGATCATTCCTTATGCATCGGGACTTCCAGTCGCGTTGACTACAGTATTAGGTGGACTTTTAAATACCTCGAGTTTGGTTGGTTTTGGCAACAGTGCCACAGGAATAAGTATTAACGGAGGCATTATTGATCTCACGGGCGCTGCAGGCACCTTGCTTAACTTTGCTTTCTCAGCATCTCGTGCAGGAACGATTTCTTCACTGGCTGCCTATTTCAGCACGACAGCTGGGCTTAGCTTGGTGGGATCTACAGTAACCATAACTGCACAACTGTTCCATTCCACTACACCTAATAACACCTTTACAGCTGTACCTGGTGCATTGGTTACCTTGGCTCCTTCACTGACCGGCGTTTTGGCACTGGGCACAATATCCAGCGGATTGACCACGGGACTAAGTATTCCAGTAGCTGCGGGTGACCGCCTGCTTATGGTGTTCTCGGCATCCGTAACAGCCGGAATTGATGTAGCTACAACCTTGGCCGGATATGCAAGCGGCAGTCTTACTATCACTTAACAGAATTTCACGCTTTGTATCAAATTCATAAACAGGGAGCTCCTTGCGGATCATGCTGAGGGGTAACGTAGTACTTGATATGAAACCTCTATAATAGACAGAGATAAGAAAGTCGATTAATCTGTCTATTATAGAGGGATTTTTTTATGGACGACCTCTTACGTTTTCCGATTACAGCTTAAGCCAACGAAAGACGAAGGAGGATATGATTCATGCTTTCATTGAAACCAGAACGATTAGACTACCGCATCTCTACAACCGAGATGGAGGTTCGTTATACAGAACAGAATGGCGTGAATATTAACGTTGATGTTACACCGCTCGTAGAATCCGGAGAAATGAAGTATCACCAGATGAAGTTGAGTTTTTCTAATGTGGCTGAGCTTCGGTGTATTACACTTAATTTCTATGAGGCAAACCATAATACATACGAGATGAATGGAAGTAACCCAGATACAGGTATATACCAGGTTAGGGATTCGCAGTGGCTTGAACAAGAACGTGAAAAATACGATCCAACGGATCGACTGCAGCTAAAGCATTATATTGTGGTTGGTTATGACAGCTATGCTGAGCTTCTGGCTTCTACATACACCGTTGATATTCAGTGAGGATATTTAACGCCCTTCAGCCAATCTGTACATTCTGCTGCTAATTCTTCAAGTTCATTAAACAACAAGCTAGCATGATACCCGTCGCATACTGCATGATGGAATTGAACCGATAGAGGTAGCAGAACCTTATCATCTTGGCGAAGGAATTTCCCAATCGTAAAAATAGGAAGTAAATAACGCTCTCCCGAATAGACGTTTAAGTTGAATCCAGTGAAATTAACCCACGGTATACATGAAATGGGGAACGTGTTCGGCGGCACATTGGGATTAGGAAATAATTGATCTGCATTATGGTATTTCGCCGTTTCTTCAAGGTACCGTTGATAAAATGTTGGAAAATGCTCACTAAACGCTGTCCAGATACTTGAGAACGTTCGATGTTCCTCATGAAAGATCGTGAAGCTAGGAGACATCTGTTCCCAAACCCCTAACCGTCCTTCAGGGTCAAAAGAAGTCCGGAATTCACGATGTCGATTAACGACTTTCGTAATCATATAGATTAAAGCCGGATACAGCTTTATGCCTGTCCGCTTAAGCTCCTCTTGCATCCGACTGATATCAATCTGCACAGTCATACTGTAAGTGCAACAGACATGGTTGAGATAATGTTCAAAATAAGGCTTTCTCCCCCATTGATGCATATCAATGATATTAAAATTCAATGTTCACCCTCCTAAAAATAAAATATTTAATTTAGGAGGGTACATCCACTGCTTTGACCATTTCCTCACTCCTCGTGATTTACTTATTGGATAATGCTCAGTACAGCTATAGATCGATTCGAAAGAGCACTCTCTTAGGTGCTTGAATTATTGGGAATGCTCAAGGTAGTCGATGTATGCATCCCATGTACCATTATCTGTGGTGACCACCAGCTTAACCTCCTGATTCCCTGTGGCATGGGTAACGTTCGACAGTGTCTGCACTGTGGGTTGGGTTCCAGTGAAGTAGAAGGAGCCAGCTGTTACTCCACCAATCACCAGATCAACACGGGCGGTATTATTGTTGTTGGACGCTCCGCGAACCGAAAAGTTGTGAGTTGGGAAGGCAAAATATTGATTATATGCCGCATAGTCATTATTTGCATATAGAGCTACGCCATTAAAAGGAGAACTGATCAGGCCAGCATAGGGACCACCGATGGTCATTGTTTCAGTTTCATAACGGCTCACGACAGGGTTGGGATTCGGAGTAGTGCCTGAGCCGGATGTGAATTGCCAGTAATCCAAGTTGAACAAGTTCCCATTCCCCGTGCCGGCAAATACTAGATACAGATCATGTACCCCCGCAGCATTGGTCACATTCGTCTCTAGCTCTCTCCAAGTCTGTGAACCGCCAGTTGGACTTACGTTCAAAGTTCCAACTAGAGGGCCAGTTGGACTGTCCAGTCTAACCTCAATGTTACCATTTCCTGTAGAAGCGACATTGGCCTTGAATTTTGAAGCACCAGCCGAGCCAAAATCAACATTACTCACAGCAACCCAGTCTCCATTATGAATGTTCGTCACGTTCTGGTTAGCAATCGGCCCACCGCTCGCTTGGCTCGGTTCAGTTGTAACTCCCGCTTGCCAGCCGATGGTCTCAGCTTCTACGCGAACATACGGATTCAGGTTGGCAATTTGGGGAACACCAGCCATGTTGCCTTGTACCTCCTGAATCGTTCCATTCACGTTATGTGTCAGCATGTTGATGTGCGTCGAACGATATCCTTTACCATCGCCAAGAAATGCTTTGCTTACTGTTTGTGCGTGATACGCGACATACCATTGATTGTTGAACTGGAACACGGCATGATGGTTATTCCCACCTACGCCGAAGAACGTTGCGGGATTTTTGAGAAAATGTCCTTGATACGTAAATGGACCCATTGGACTGTCACTTACCATATATCCGATTTCGCCTTTTGGATATGCCGCAGGATGTGTCCCCGCAAAGTTGATGCAATAGGAGTAATAATATTTGCCATTGTATTTGTGTATGCCCGAATCCTCGAACATATAAGGGGCATCAATCGTTACAGCACTTCCTACCACACTGATCATATCCGCGCCGAGACGAATCACCCGAGCTGTTTTTGGATTAGCGATGGATGCTGCATTATTGGCGTCTGGAATACCCCCACCCGCGTACAGATAAGCCGAACCATCGTCATCGACAAGAACAGCCGGATCGAATAACCAGGTTACCCCAGCCATACCCGGTGTGCTATGTGTCAGAAGTGCACGTCCCAGCGGATCTGACCAAGGGCCGATAGGTGAATCACCTGTTAGTACACCAATACCGCCACCGGAATTTGCAAAATAGAGAAAGAATTTATCTTTGCCACCGATCGTTTTCTTCGCCATTGCAGGAGCCCAGGATTGGGTTGCCCACTTGGCTATACCTTGACCGTTATTGGCATTGTTCGCACCAGCTACTGGAATAGAGCCATGATCTGTCCAATTCACGAGATCGGAAGAGGAGATTACATTGATTCTGCCGATGGTACTGTACTGGTTCTCTCTAATGGAGCCATCATTGTTATACAGATATGAATCACCCGTCATATATACATAGACCCGATTGTTATGTACAAGCACATACGGGTCTGCTCCCAATTTATGATCGATAAGGGGGTTGGCGTTCCCAGGGAGCTTGGCAAGTGGTGCATTGGCTGCATGGCTTGATTGAGCGGGGAAGAGGAACAGCACCAGAAGAAAAGACATTATCATGGCAAGGGGTTTACGGATCATACATTTCGCCTCCATAAGTTAAAATGTGAAAACGGGAATGACCTCACTTCACCTCCGTTCTTCTTGTATTTCTTCGTCGTTAGATCTGGGATGCATCATCTATGGCTCAAGCCATACGACTTGCACGGCGTGTACATATCACGACGGCCACGGACAGCTATAACCCAACAGTAATTTTGCAATCGAAGGACGCTGCTAGAAACGCTATAATCTCTCCGGTTGTTTGTTGCAATCGCTTTCAATACAATGGATTAAATGATATCAATCCATAAAAAAACGAAATTAATTGTAATTATTTTTCATATTTTCTTTTAAATGTTTATTAACTTGACGCTATCATATCATATTTTTGCTAGAATACAATCACTTTTTATCTAATTTTGTAAACGTAACTTGATTAGAGAGGAGAGGTTGAGATGGCGGAAATACAAACTTGGCGGGTTTTACATTGGAGTGCTTGCTCTATGCAATGATAAGGGGCAAGCGTGCCATGGAACACAAACAAGCCTGCAAGAAGTGCAGGCTGAAATTGAATTGACCGGCTTTTGACATATGCATAATGATCGTTGGTCAGAGTCTACCCTGCGATATACTGTTTCACTAAAAAATCAGGAAAATATCGCTTTCCGTCATCAAAGGAATCCATTTGCGAAAGGCCATTGTGCTTGCGGCTTGTCCGTCCTTTTGATAACTGGCTCAAAAGTAGAAGCTTGCGATCATGGAAGTGATCTATGTGAACTGCTTCATAACTTTGCTAATAAGCGCTCTACCCGCCTGACTCAGGAATTTGTCAGATCGATAGATGATACTAATATCTCGTTCCGGGGTGGGCTCGATCAGATTGATTATGTGATAGAACCGCTCATCCCAGGATTGCAAAAGTGGTTTGGGCAGAATAGCTGCACCGACATTATTTTTAACTAATCGCATTAAAGAAATCATGGCAGACGTTTCAATAATAGGACTCACGCTAAAGTCTTGTTCTTCACACAGGCTATTAATTAATTTACGGCAAGGATGATGATCGGGAAATAACACAAGCTTCCAATCTTTAAGTTCATTCAGTGTTACCTCAGAACGTACTGCTAACTCACTGTTTTTAGATACAGCTACTGCAAATTGCTCTGTATACAAAGGCAAATGAATGAGCCTACTGTCATGGATTACAGGAACTGTCGTGATGCCAATATCTATGCTGCCTTCCAGCACCTCTTCTACAATTCGATCGGAGTCTTGGATCAAGAGCTGAATGTTGGGAAACGTTTGGTGAAATTCAATCACAGCAGGTGTCAATAGCTCATCCACATCACAGGGGAGTACACCCAACACTAATTTGCCACGTTGCATCGTCCGTAAGTCATTAATCGCATCATAGGCATAGTCTAGATTTCTAAAAATTTGGGTGCATTGGTTATAGAGAATTTGGCCTGCTTCTGTAACTAAAATCTTCTTGCCTAGCCGATCAAATAAAGGCGTCCCAATCTCTTCCTCTAACGCTTTGATCTGCTGACTTAGAGTCGGTTGTGCAATGTTTAACATCTCGGCTGCTTTGGTAAAATGCAACTGTTCACAGACCGTCTTGAATGCTTCTAAATGTCTCAACTCCAAATGGCTTCTCTCCAATCATTCAAAATCACAATGATTATAATTAAAACTATCTATTTTTACAATGAAATAATGTTTGTTATACTTCGATCATGGAACGGCCGCTCCTACATATAAGAGAACAACGTGGAGGTTTATCATGAGAAGTGAACAAAATAATCCGTTTGCAAGATTGCCTGAAGTGGCTAGTTTTAATGTGACAAGTTCTGATATTACTGATAATAGTGTGTTATCTGCTCCGCAACTCTCGGGGAAATTCGGAGTAGAAGGAGGGCAAGATATTTCGCCTGAATTGAAATGGTCTGGTGCTCCAGAGGGAACCAAAAGTTATGCGGTTACCGTATATGACCCGGATGCACCAACAGGATCTGGATTCTGGCATTGGTCCGTCTTTAATATCCCTGCTAACGTGACAGCATTGGCAACAGGAGCAGGTCATGAGCATGGTTCAGGTTTGCCGGATGGCGCTATTCAATTGAAGAACGATGGGTTGTTTGCAGGATTTATTGGTGCAGCGCCACCAGTCGGAGACGGTCCGCATCGTTATTATTTTATTGTACACGCTCTGGATGTTGAGGATCTCGGCGTTCCCGCTCATGCCACACCGGCATTTTTAGGGTTTAACATGTTAACTCATACATTAGGCAGAGCCGTAATCGTAGCCACATTTGAAAGGTAAGAGGATGTAGTGCTGTCCTTGTAAGATGAGGATTCTCCAGGAATGTCTGCATGCTTATAAATTATAAATCTGACCATAACAAAAGCCCGCGGTGTCCGCGGGCTCTTGAGTATACTGCGAGAAATGTCCCTTCTCGACTACTAACTTTTAATCACTTCGTAAGGCTATTAACCACAAATTCAAGTTGGGCTTCTAGCGAGATCGGGTCGCTAAACACGAAGCCACGACTATCCTCAACATAAACGTGATTATTCTGAACAGCAGGGAGGTTATCCCAGATATTCCCCTCAAATATAGAAGAGGCCTTTTCATCGCCTGTCCAGCCACTAATAAAGATATAATCCCCTGCGTATTGAGGTAACAGTTCAAGAGATAGCTTAGCCCAGCCTTTACCGCTATCAATGGCTTCTTTCTGAATGATTGGCGGTGCCTTCAGATCGAACTCACCATAAATGATGTCTCCACCTCGGCCAAAACTGCCGTAAGCATAAAATTCCTTCGCACTTCCCGAATCAAAAATGGAAACCGTGCTGTCACCTACCACTTGCTTCACGAGTGGCTTGTATTCATTGATCTTTGCATCCCATTCTGCAATCCAAGCTTTCGCTTGCTCTTCTCTACCAGTCATCTGGCCAAAATCCATGAGTTGCTCCCGAAGAGGCTTACCGTACTCAACTGCGACAGTTGGAGCAATTTTAGACAGCTTTTCAATCGTTTCAGGATCATTCCAGACAATAATTAAATCGGGCTGCAGCTCCATAATTTGCTCATAGGGCACATCATTTCCAATGTTGACCACGTTGTCCAACTTGCCTTCTGTGTAGTTGTTAAAAGACTCATCGCCAGCACCTACCGGCTTAAGACCAAGGGCTAATAGATGCCCGGTGAAAGCTCCTGCCACCATGACGATTCTTTGAGGGTTTTTGGGAATCTGCACCTCGCCGTTAATAGCAGAGTATGTTATCAATTCTGGGCTGCCCGTTGCTGTTCCCGCTGCTGTATTGGTTGTGTTGCTTACTGTTGGGGCTGCGCTGCCTGCACCTCCATTCGTGGTTGCTGGTCTGGAGCATGCACTAACGAGAAGAGTTAGACATAGCAGTAAGGCGATTCCTATCGGTAGCTTGCTTCTATACATCTGTAAATCCCCTTTTTCGCTATATTGATAATGATTATCATCTTTGTTATCAATATAACGACGCAATTTGCGTGCGGCAATGGACGATCCAAGCTTAACCGTAGGATGATCCGTTCTTTTTTCTACAGACATAGACTCATGCTTGAACTGTTTCGGTGTTACTCCGGTAGACTTTTTAAAAATTCTGATGAAGTAAGATACGTCTGCATATCCGATACTTGTTGCAATCTCTTGTAGAGATAGATCCGTCTGTTGTAATAAATTTTTTGCTTTGTCCATTCGAATGTTTATTAAATAATCGATGATGCTTGTACCGATTTCGCGCTTGAAGGATTTGGACAGATAAGGAGCGCTATAATGAAACGTACGTGCAAGAGATTCCAGGGTGATTGGTTCTGCATAGTTTGCCTGCATGTAGTGAATAAGCTGAGAAGTTAAGTTAGGTCTGATTAGGTTGACCTGCTGCTGATTCATTTGTCGAAACAGTTCATATACAAATTGATAGAATAGAGTTTTGACATGTAACCGTTCCAAACGTTCCGATACAAGCCACTCGCTCAGCATCCGTTCAGATAGTTCATAGAGAATGGCAGGATGGAGGGGAACAAAACCATATTGCATACGAAACGGCAAGTGTTGATCGATATGGCGAAGTGCACGCTGCCCAGCAGAAGCTGGGATGGAAGCTTTGTAGAAGATCAGATAATATTGAAAGATTTCATCCGTGAGGATGATATCAAGCTTGGTACCTTTGCCCCCATGAAGCATATAATAAGGCTTGGTTGCATGTTCGTTTCCATCTAAAATAACAGTCGCATTCCCCTGCGTTGTATAGAGAAAGGCATTGGCAGGTAATAGGTAAGATGGGATGTACTCGCCCGCTTGAACTACAATATGTCGTACATCCATAACATTGATCGCCGCACAGTTCCAGATTAGCAAGTGCTCTTGTATATTCAGGATTGATTTCAATGAGGAGTTTCTTCCTTTCAAGAGCTGCTGAGGCCAGCCTTTGATGTGATTGAGTTATTATAATCATGTTATAGCCTATTGTGAAGATAGCAGATTCAAATCTTGTTTAACGGAGAACACTTAATCTCTCAATGATCTAAGAAAAATCGCCGAATTCTCCATGTGCAAAGAAGAGGGCTGTCCGGTATTCTAGTCTAAGTGATATTGATTCTCATTACTGAATACTGCATAGCGAGGAGATCCATTAATGAAACGAAAAGGGTTGCATAGCATGATGTCTGCAGCAATCGTATTGCTGTTGATCTTAATTATGGCGGGGTGTGGAACGCAAGCCGATAGTGGTTCATCCACTGGAAGCCAGACGGCTTCGTCGTCAACGGACACAGGAACGACAACGCAGGAAGAAGTGGCATCCAATGATGCTGCACAAACGAAAACTTTTACAGATCCTACGGGAACCAAAGAGATTCCTGTGCAAGCACAGCGTATTTTCTCAATCAGTGCAACGACGCAATTACTTGCCCTTGGTATTACGCCAGTAGGTGGACTCCAGTATGAGATTGATCAGGATTATTATCTCAAAAATGCAGCTAGCAAAGTTGAAATCGCTGGTGACTATCCACCTAATATGGAAGCTGTGACAGCACTTGCGCCAGATCTGATCATCGCGTCCTCCTTTGTCGAAGCGGATGTGCTTGAACAATTGGAGAAGATTGCTCCGACGGTGGTCTATCCATGGGAAGACAATCTGTACGATCAACTGAGATATATCGGTGATATCGTTGGCAAAAAGTCAGAAGCAGAAGAATGGATTACGAAGCATGAGGCGAAGGTAGAAGAACGCAAAGCGGAAATGAGCAGCCTTGTTGGAGCAGACCAGACAGTAGCGGCTGTCGAAATTTTCAAAGATTCTTTCCAAGTCGCAGGTAATCGCAATATGGGCTTTGTATTGCATGAACTGCTCGGATTGAAACGCATGCCATGGGTTCAGGAAGAGGTTGATAAAAGTGATGGATTCCTCGTGTATACCGAGCCGCAATCACTGGAGAAATTGCCTGAGCTTACTGCAGATTACTTGATCATTAAGGTGAATGATACCCAACCAGGCTCAACGGAATTTTATGAGAAAATGAAGGAGTCCAAGCTGTGGCAGAACCTGCCTGCGGTCAAAAACGGCAACGTATTTATCGTACCGCATGACAAATGGTGGTCTTATACGTTATTTTCCACCGATGCGCTGCTGGACGAAGCAGTGGAATTGTTTAAACAACATAAACAATAAGGAAGAACTAGTGTACAAGCTCCCTATATATAGGGGGCTTTTCTGCATGTCTAAATTATCGTACAATGAGTTGTAGATGAGAATCATTTTCATTTGGAGGAAGGTGAACAACTGTGGATTGGCAGAACTTTGATTTACCTTTGGATCATGTACGTTTGCGGTGGAACGGGCTCGAAGTGTATACGTTTCATTCGGATATAGAACATCGGGTGTTCACTTCGGGCAATTATGCATTGTGGGTGATGAATGAGGGCGAAGGTATTGCCGTTGTGGACGGACAACGCTTCCCAATTGTTCCTTGCAGTAGTATTCTGGTTCTTCCTGGAACGGTCATAGAGTGGGAACAACAGCCTGGGCAGATCGTGCATGCGCATAAATTGGAATTTAGTGCAGATTGGGATGGAGAGACCGAGGAGCATCCATTAACAATAATCGGGAATCGATTGGTTTCCATACAGCCTTTGGCTAATCTGATGGAACTCCTGGATCAGATTGCAGAGCTAAGGATGACAGACATAGGCATGAGCCGCTTTAGGCGGGGAATTTTGCTTCAGGAGGCACTTTTTCAATTTGCAGTTAAGGCGTGTGCGGATCAACCTGCCAATACGAAGGAAGCTGTGCTTCGAACCATTACTCATATCGAGGAAAATTACCAGCAACATTGGAAGGTGGGAGAGCTGGCTGCCATGGCCTGTGTTGGCACAAGGCAGTATAGCCATATTTTCAGACAGATCACAGGAACAAGTCCGATGGATTATTTGCATCGCGTGCGAGTCGATCATGCGAAGCGTTTGCTTCGTTCACCAAGCCGGGATATGCACGCGATTGCCACACAGGTTGGCTTCAAGGACGAGTTTTATTTCAGCCGCAGGTTCAAGCAGCAAGAAGGAGTATCTCCCAGTATGTATATGAAGCAACGCGAGCCGCGTGTAATCGGTCTGCTATTCACTTCTCACTTGCTTGCACTCGGTATGACGCCCATCGGAGCACCTGATTATCATTTGTATCGTAATGAGTATGTTCGTCCGTATTTGCCTGAAATCAGACCATTTGAATGGGAACCGTACGATCTCGAGGCCATTCGTGGTATGGAGCCTGATCTTATTCTGGGATATGAGCATATGACGACGGGAGAATACGAGCAGTTTTCCAAGATTGCTGAAGTGGTTCGCATCCCCTGGCAATCTCAGGATGTATACCAACAGTTGGACAGCGTCTCTGCTGTGGTGAACAAGCGCAGCAGAAGCAGAGAGTGGATGGAACAGCATCAGCTTAGAGTTGCCCAAACCAAAGAGCGACTTGCTTCCATTATTGGATTACAAGATACGTATGCGGCACTGGTGATCGATGACACAGGCTTTCGTGTGGCAGGTAACCGGAACATGGGGCATGTACTACATCGCTCCCTTCAGTTGACCCCTCATCCACTCGTGCAGCAATTCATTAACAACTATAACGGTCATAATGCCTTCTCGGACAAGCTACCCTTCGAAGAGCTTCGCAATTATGATGCGGATCGACTGTTTGTCATGGTGAATGGGCAAAATCCGTATGCCGAAGCCGCTTTCCGTAAGCTGTGTCGCTCAGAAGTGTGGGGCAACTTAAATGTTGTTCGTAAAGGAAACGTACACACCGTATCCTACGATAAATGGTGGATGTACACACCGCTGGCGGTCGATGGACAATTGGACGAGATCGTTAAGTTGGTGGAGAGCGGGGAATCAGAATTCATTTCATCGTAAGTTTTATAAAAAAAGCCCGAGTCCTTATTAGGAATCGGGCTTGGAGCAATTCATGGTTTATCGTGAAATATAATAAGCGCCGTTCAAATTCGTGTTACTCTCGAATACCAGCACGTTACCCTCCACCTCGTACCAGCGTACCATTTGTCCTCCAGTTTTGGTTGCATTCGGCGTACCATAGACGGCAATGACATGTTTCAGTTTATTGATATCGAAGATAATATTTCGCAAGGTACGGCCACCCGCATTGTGAATAGAAGCAACATTTACGAGTGAGCCATCTTTGAAGATGAGATTAGTTCCATCATAATAATATCTGTTGGCTTCCGACAACGGCCTTGCGGCAGGTTTACCGTTTTCCATTGTATAATAATTTCCTGAATGATTTTCGATGGCCTCATACAGATCAGGGCGAGCGATCACATCTGCTTCTTTCAGATCTTTGGAGAAAACATGGAGCACTTTGTATTCGTAGCCTTTACCTAAAAGGGAATTCAAGAAACCTCCAGCCATGCCTAATTTTTCGTTCAGTGTCTCCAACGGAACGAAGGTCTGCCCAGCCCAGGTTAATACCGTTTTATCGGTTTTGGAGACGGTCATTTTGTAATTACCACGATTGATCATAAGTCCACTGGAAGTTTTGGACACTGTAGCATCCGCTGCCTTTGCAAAATCGTTCACTTCTACGTACCATCGGTTGTCCTTGGTCAGGAAGGGGCCTTGGCCGGCATAACGCATCGGTTTGCCGTTTACGAGCATTTGTGGTGGAGCCTGTATGGAGATCAGCTTCGATTGGTCACCCGTGTAGCCACCTGTATCGGTTTGTACCAATTGGGAGTTTTCCATATTACGGGTGACAATTCCTGTTGGCACATGCAGGTAGTAATCTTTCTTTTCGGCTTGGAATAAAAGAATTGAATCGCCAACTTCCCTATACACTGAAAAGCCGGTATCCGGAATTTCGGATACAACTTTTGCCGTTTTTGTATCGATGATTCTTATCGTTTTTTCTTTGGCTGTTTGCTGATGAATCAGAACGTAACGTTCGTACTTAGAGAATCGTATGGAACTTGAAGCATCTACGCGAGATAATGGCTTGATTGCTGCACTTGTAGAAGTTCGATAACCTACCATGGTATTTTCGCCTTTTGGATTTTTATACAGGACATAGGTTAATGAACCGATTTTATTTTCATAAAAAACATTGTTTGGCAGTGCGGCGGGAATCTTGCTTTTTGTTCGGGTTCCGTCTGAATTCAAAATGAATGTTTCTACCGAGAAATGATTATTTCCATATGTATGATAATTGCCGATTTTGGCGAGAACTTTTGGATCATTGGATATCTTTTTGTACTCGGTGTACCTTAAGGTTTGGCCAATTACCTGTGGATATCCAGCAATACGCGCCAGCAGTTTGTTACTGAGCAGTGAATAGACTCGGGTATTTCGTTCTTCATAGTTTATTTCTCCGTTATCTTCTTGCAAGGTATATCCTCCAAAGTCATAATACATTTGAAACGGAGGTCGGCTTTTCCCGAACGTTTGTACCTGATTCAACACGCTTAGAAGATTGCGTTCGAGATCATATTTATAGATAACATGATTGCTTACTGACTTCTTTTCACCTTTTGCATCTGGTAATTTGTCTGTCGTTGAATCACAATAAATCGTAAAAGCTAGTGGACCTTTCTCTGTGTTCATCACTTGTGTGCCAAAGCCCCAACCGCAGCCTGGATAAAATGTTTGCTTCAGCGCTGGATCATCTTTTTTGCGTGCACTCTCTAAGGATTGCGCATCTTTCGATACAGCCCGTGCCTGCTTAGGAAATTCATGAAGTTCAGTCTCCACACGACCGTCATCAAAATAAAACTTCGTTACACGAACCTGAGGTATAACTCTGGATGCTTCCTCCTCATACTTGAATTCAAATTCGAATTCGGATTTAAACCGCTCTTGTGCTGCTTCTGCTCTTCCACCTGTAATCGGTAGCAACCCACTAAACAAAATCATAGCTGCTACAGTTAAAAACCATGTGGTAAAGCGCCTACTACTCTTTCTCATACTCTCTCTCCCTAAAATAGTATATTATTCTTTAACTTATCCATTATAAGAGAATTAGGGGATAATACCAATCATCTACATCGTATTATAATTCGAATCTAGTTTGAATCTCAGGATGACGGCAGAATGAATTTACAATCGATGTGATTTAAAACCAATCTGAACTCCTCATTCAGCTCACAAAACCATCGGTCAATACAGTGAAGAGACTCTAGCTTCCTGCTTGTCTGTGCGAAGTTGTGCGAGCAGATCGCTCATCATCAAGAAGTTTGAAGTAGTTTTTCGTTAATAGTTTAATGTTTATCATTAAATTTATATTGTTTTTCGTGAATTTATGATTTAGTATATATTGTAAGCTCACATGGAAAGGAGATTGTTCATGAACGGAATTGAATTTAGAGCCAAGCCTGGCCTCAAAAGAATGCACGTCGCACTTATGATCGGATATTGGGGAGGAATTGCGCTACTCGTTGCGTTAGTCTGTTATAAACTATGGATCGGATTAAAGCCTCAGGAGTTATTCACTGCAGAGAAGGGAGTTGCGCACTGGTTTTTTTCAGTACCATTATCGGATACTGTGACGAATAGTGTCATGGTGCCTTTCACTTATTTTCAACCGATCAATCCTGATATGTTCGATGCCAAGACGGCTTATCTGGTCGTCACTTTGACCAACACTATGCTTATTTTCCTTACTTACATCTACTCGATTGGCCAGATTCGCTATATAATAGGTAGCATACTTAGCGGAAGCAGCCCGTTTAGCCTGGCGAATGCCACTCGTCTAAGAAGGCTGGGAGTTGCCGTTATCCTGTATTCTTTGCTGGCGAAGCTGCTTCTCAACATTTTGATCTGCCTGTTCGTAACTCGTATCTTCTCCATTAATCTGGGCAGTATCTCTTTAATCGGAATTATCATCGGCATACTCGTGCTGTTCGTCTCCGAGATTTTCAAATATGGCGCTCTTCTGCAGGAAGAGCATGATTCGACTTTATGAGAATGGAGACTGATGACAGTGCCGATTATTATACGTCTCGACCGAGTTCTGGCCGACAAAAAAATGAAATTGAATGACCTGGCTGATAAGGTAGGGATCTCCAATGTCAATCTGTCCAATCTGAAAACGGGGAAAGTGAAGGCGATCCGCTTCTCTACCTTGGAAGCAATCTGCGAAATCTTAGACTGTCAGCCTGGAGACATTCTGGAATTTATTCCAGGCGACAACGACAACAGTGAAGTGGAATGAGAGTGAAAATTTACTTTTTAATTGTTTCGGAGTATCTCAGAGCACTATGTACCGAGAGGGACACCACCCAAGCCGAACACAAAGAACCTGCGCAGAGCGCGGGTTCTTTGACGTTATTCATGCCTGCAGCCAACGCATTCCCCTCATAACTAATTCAGTCACTCGGCCTCCGGAATACACCTTCATATTCGTATATCCTCCTTCTTCCAGTGCAATCACGTTCGGGTAGGTAATTATGCCTTCAACCAAATCTCCAAAGGAGTATCCTCAAGTTTGCTAGATGTATTTAAATTTTATATGTCTTAGATATGAAAAGTATAATGACATTCCATTTATTTGTATAAGTTGCTATTGATATATAGTTAATTTATGTAAAGTTTACTCACATAAGTGCATTGTTGTAAATATATTTATATGTTAGTGTGTATTTAAGTGTTAGGTAATATTACATAATGTGATGGAGGAGATGTAATGTTTATTAACCGAACGATTAGGAAATTAGGGGTTTCAGTTGGGATTGTAAGTATGTTTACATTTGCTCTACCTTCAGTGGGTTTTAGTATGCCGCTGCAACCAACAACCATCGATAAGGTAGAAGGCGATTATTATGTAACGTCTGCGATTGAGAACATTCGCTGGGGATCACTGCCTAATCGAGATAGCTCTCCTATTCTTACTGTACCATCAGGAAGTGCTGTAACATTTGATACGGTATCGCATGAGGGACTGATCGAGGATCAAGGGAGAAATCCAGTGGAGTACTTCGGCAAATATGGTATCTCGCCCGATGGCGTATTGGATGATGCAAAGGCAATTGCGGCTTCGGAGATTGAGCATGATTATGTAAAAGACGGACCTCATATTATCACTGGGCCCGTAGCGGTTGAGGGAGCGATGCCTGGAGATGTTCTTAAAGTGGAAGTCCTTTCGTTGCAAACGCGAGTTCCATATGGTGTCATTTCTAACCGCCATGGTAAAGGTGCCCTTCCTGGCGAATTTCCAGAAAATACAGGCCCACAAGAGGGGCTAGCGCAACGAAACCGGAATTATATAATAATGTATCTATATTTACGCCGATTGAAGAAATCAACGGCAATTGGTATGGTTTATTACCAACAAAAGCTGGCAAGAATGTACGTTTCCCAATTAACCCGTTTCTAGGTGTTATGGGGTTGCACCAAATACCAGTGAAGTTGTGAGTTCTATCCCACCTATTGAAACAGGAGGGAATATGGATATTAATGAGTTAGGTGTCGGTTCAACTATTTATTATCCGATTCAAGTTAAAGGTGGGCTATTCTATACTGGAGATCCACACTTTGCTCAAGGAGATGGAGAAGTCGCATTAACTGCATTGGAAGCCTCCTTAAGAGGGACAGTTCGGTTAACGGTGTTAAAGAAAGGTGATCCGTCGATACCGCATCGTGGAGAATTCACGCAACCCTTTGCTGAAACAGAGGATTATTGGATTCCCATTGGCTTGGATCCTGATCTGGATGAAGCAATGAAAGAATCCGTACGTGAATCGATTCAATTCTTATCCGATAAGCTTGATATGGATCGAAGTGTAGCTTATGCGTATCTATCGGCCGCAACGGATTATGAAGTATCTCAGGTTGTAGACCGAACGAAAGGGGTTCATGGACTCATTCGAAAGACCGATTTCCTTGAATATGTTGACGTTATAATGAATGTAGGCGGTACGTCAATCAAGCCGGTTGTTCATAACGATGAGTTCTACGTACCGATTCGAACCATTTCGGAGCTATTGGGTGGTACAGTAGAATGGGATCATAAGACGCGTACAACGCAAATCCAATTAGGCACGAAAAATATAAGTGCTCAAATTGGTTCAGATGTGTATTCAATTAACGATAAACTAGTGTTCAATAGTAAGGTACCTAAGCTTTTAAATGGCGAAACTGTAGTTCCGGTTTCAGTTATTAATGAAATACTAGGTGCTTATGTAAACTGGACGACGATCGACAAGACGTTAACAGCCAATGTATCGTTAAGCACAAAGTAATAATCGATTTCATTATTCAACCGTGGTGGACAGATGTCCATCACGGTTTTTTTGTTATCATGATCCCTACAAGCTGCCTCCTGATGTCTACTTTTGTATGCTTTGTAGCCATATACAACGATGTGTCTACGAAGGGTGAATGGGTCGATCTGCCGTTGAATCAAATGCCAGTTGGATATTGTTGTTGACTCCGAACATAGAAAAATACATCGCCGAGGCAGATAAGTCACCTGGCGATGTATTCAACATCAATACACTGTTATGCGTCTTTATTCGCTTCGGCATTACCTGTCGCCACCGCATTCTCCTCATAACTAATCCAGTCGCTCCAGCTGTAGATTGGTTTCTGCAATTGGTTACACAGCAGGCAGCTCTGGACCCAAGAAAATATCAATCCATGCACACCTTAATATGCACAGGCACGGAAAGCGTATTCTGCTTGACTCTGGCCAGCAGACGTAACTCCCCGATTTATACGTCAATCTTCCCTTTAACGTATGATCCAATTAATGTAGTCTTGTATCATTTCTTTGCTTCGTGTTCGATTTATCTTATCCGGCTCTAGATACAAATTGAGAGCCATTCCATTCATGAAGGCATACAATTTTTCTTGTTCTTTCTCTTCATCGGTTGTGCTCAAAAGACCTTCATTTTTCAAGTATATAATGCAATTCTTGATTGCGTTTTGGAGGTCTTCATAATTGGTATCGAACCCTTTTTGCGTTTTTCCATAGGCTGCAAATGCAAACCAAACCTCCATTTCCAATAATGTTTGTTCATCAGTCGGGACTAGCTCAAGCAAGTATTCAACAATTCTTTCTTGAGGCGCCAGTTCTCTTGCATTTAGATTTCTTAACCGAATAAGAACCTTTTCCTTAACTAACTCCATCGCAAACGCTAATAGGCTCTCTTGTTTTGAAAAGTAGTGTCTTAAGGCTCCTTGAGATAATCCGGCCTCCTTCGCAATCGTTCTTGAGGTTGCCTGATGAATGCCTTTCTCGCTAATGATTTTCCAAGTTGCTTCAGCGATAATATTTTTCATTTTCTCATGGTCTACGATTTTTGGCATACACACAGAATATCATATTATTTAACTCAAGTGAATTAAATAGACGATTAAGATGGAATGTGCTAAAGTTTATTTAACTCAACTGAATTAAAAAAAATGGGGCAAATGCCGCATGCAACTCAAAGGAGAGCAAAGGGAATGAACCAGCAATTCAAAGTAATGCTTCCTGCATGGGGAAAGGCAATTGGCTTATTGTGCATGATAATTATGTTTGCTGCTGTACTGTGGTTAGTGTGGACCGGAAACTTTAGTATAAGGTACACGGCCGACCATGAGGGAGTAATTCCAATATGGCATAGTTGGTTGCCGGCATTCCTTGGTATTTTGCTAATCCGTCTGATTCCTTATAAAAGTCAAAATCATACGTCCTTCCAACAAATGGAGAGACCTCACTTGGTTGTTCAATCGATTGTGTTATTAATATCAGGTGTTTTATTTACGGCTGCTCTTGTAATGATAGACCCTCAAGGATTACATTTTGAGCTATATTATTTAGCGTTCAAGTTAGCGACACTGTTGTGCATTCCACTGATTTTCTTGCTAATTTATCGCAAAACGACTGGCGCGCAGCAACAAATTATCTCGGCAAAGCCTCGCTCTCGCAGAAACGTCATTGCACCACTAATCATTATTGTGGTCTGGGGTTATCTAAAGTTCTATTCCCCAATTGCACAACCAGAAGGAGTAATTGAAGCAACTGATTTGACAGAATTATTTCTCTTGGTGTTCATTGGTTTTATGATCAATAGTGTATTGGAGGAAGTTTTCTATCGGGTATGGTTGCAGACTCGATTGGAGGCATTGCTTGGAAGATGGCCTGCCATACTAATGGTTTCAATACTATGGTCCATCTGGCATGTTGCCATTCAAGGTTATGGTCAGTGGGATATTGATGTGGCAACAGTGATTGCAAATCATGGGGTTACGGGTCTGTTTCTTGGTTATTTATGGGTTCGCTATCGTAGAGTGTGGGTGATTATCTTGGTTCACGGACTCATCAATGCATCCCCTCATGTTCTGTTGCAGATTTTATTTCACTGAGGGGAAAGGAAATGGATAAGTCTGCTTTTGCAAAAATGACTTTATCTCTCGCGTATTCCAGGATATTAACAAAGACATTCAAATTGGCTGCCTTCAGCCTAGTAGTATTTATTAGAGTGAATATGGCTTAACCTTCTACATGTTGATCTCCTGTTGACGCTCATGCACTGTAAAAAATACACCGCCCCGGGCATCAGCCTGTATGGCGGTGTATTCGTCTTTGAGATACTGTAGACCCGTGTTCCGTACTTACTCGTCCCCTGTCGCCACCGGATTCCCCTCATAACTAATCCAGTCGCTCCAGCTCCCGGAATACAGCTTCACATTCGAGAATCCCGCTTCTTCCAGCGCAATCATGTTCGGGCAGGCGGAGACACCGGAACCACAATACACGATAATCGCATCATCTTTCCCCAGCTTCACGAACCGTTCCTCCAATGCTTCAACACCAGACCAGCGCCCATCTGCACCAAGCACGTCTTTCCAAAAATAGTTCACGGCCCCCGGAATATGTCCGGCCTTCGCATCAATCGGTTCCTCCAGCCCCGCATAACGGCGGGCATCGCGGGAGTCAATCAGCACGGCGCTGCCGCTGGCTGAAGCGTGCTGCGCCTCCTCTACACTTGCCAGCATCTGTGGCTGCAAGTTCCACTCGAACGAAGATGGGATCTGAACCGGTACATCCGTTGTAACAGGGAATTTGGCATTTTGCCAAGCGGTAAAGCCTTCGTCCATGACATACACCTGTTCATGTCCCATATAACGTAGCAGCCACCATAAACGCGAGGCGTTCATACCGCCTTGATCATCATAAGCGATGATACGGCTATTCGATCCAATACCCGCTTTGGCTAGACGACTTGCGAGTGAAGCCGGGGCAGGCAGTGGGTGACGTCCGCCATGGGCGGATACTGGAGAGGATAGATCATTTTCTAGATCGAGGTAGACTGCACCTGGAATATGACCAGCTTCATACGCCTCTCTTCCGGCATTCGGTTGACCGAGTAGGAAACGGCAATCCGCGATAACAACATCCGGTTCGTACATTCTGGCGAGCAGCCAGCGCATGGATACAATATTTTTCATAACAATACACCGCCTTAAGGAATGAGATTATTAGTAACGCATGAGTTTCATATAGCTATAGCATTGCCCAGCCCATTTTACACAACAGTTGGTTTAGCAGGTGTGTTCCCTACCATGCTGTCTTCAGCAGGAGCAAGTTGTGGCTTCGTTTTGCCATATCGAATGAAGATCCACACCCCGAATAGAATGATTACGCCGGCAGACATCTGTAACGTACTTAGCGATTCGCCAAGCAGCACCCAGGCCAGCAGGGACGAGAATACAGGCTCCCCAAGTACCCCCATGGATACCGTCGTTGCATTCATATATTGAAGCAGCCAGTTGAAGAGATAATGTCCGAAGATTGTTGGCACAATGGCAAGCAACAGGAAGATTCCCCACTCGGATGCTGCATAACCGCCGAAGGCATGACCCTGGATTAGATTGTATACAGCTAGTGTACAGGCAGCGACGAAGAATACCCAGAAATTATAGGAAAAGGCGCTAAGCCCTGAGCGCAAAAACTGACCTAACAGCATGTGCACCGCTACAGCAATGGTGCCGAACAACGAGAGAATATCTCCTTGAAGCGCGGTTCCCGCTAACTGAAAATCTCCTGCGCCAATGGCGATGGAACCGAGGAGTGCGATACCCATTCCGATAATCATCATCCGGTTCACTTTGGCTTTGAACAGCCAGATGGAGCCGGCCAAGATTAGAATCGGTTCGAGTGCTAGAATCACGGTTGAGCTGGCAACACTCGTTAGGCGCAGAGATCCCATCCAGAGCAGGAAGTGAAGTGCAAGCATGACGCCAGATGCGACCAACAATACCCATTGTCTGACGTTGAGACGTAACATTTCATGTCTGTACTTCCAGATAAACGGAAGCATCAGCAGGTTAGTAAGGAATAGACGATACATGGCTATTACCGCAACATCTGCGGAAGACCAGCGTACAAAGATAGAAGAAAAAGAGATGGCAATAATACCGACAAAGAATAACAGATAGATCGATCTGCCGGTATGTTTAAAGCTTGTCATGGGTGTAGCTCCTTCTTGAAGTCAAATGGCGTAAATGAATTCATTATACAGGAGAATGATTCCGCAGGAAATGCATCATGTGAAAATAGATAAGTAGATTGTAACCGAGCTTGTAACTATTCTGTCATTCTCCCAAAGGGCTTTTCTATTAATCTTCTATATAGAGACATGAAACGATATAATATACCAAGATTCGGGAAAAAATGAAATTAAGGAAGTGGCCTGGTAGTGAAAGTAGAGCAGACAGCGGGAAAGAACGGCGCGATCTCGCAGACAACAAGCCGAATGAAGACGCACAAACGTAGACGAATCCGGTATGGGAGACTTAGTGCAGCGTTGCTGATTCTGGTAGTGCTGATAACCGGTTTAACATATATTTTCATTGGAATGACACATTGGATCAAAGATTACGTTGCACCCCCACCAATCACGGCCATTAAGCAACCGACAAAGCTTGGCATGATTGCAATGACTCCAGATGTGAAGGAAGAGCCTGTGCGGTTCCAAGGTCAGGTTCGCAAGTTGGCATACATAACATTTGATGATGGACCAAGTGAACATACCGCCACACTGCTGGATATTTTGAAGCAACATGAGGCAAAGGCTACCTTCTTCATGATCGGACGACAGTTGAATCAGCACAAAGAGGTGGTCGAACGGCTTGTAAAAGAAGGCAGCTATCCCGGTCTTCATAGTATGACGCATAACTATAATAAGCTATATAAGAGCGGTAGCTCCTCGAATTTTGTCAAGGAGTTTAAGAAGGAACAGAAGATGGTGCAGGAGCTGATTGGTTTCACACCTCATCTGATTCGCGCCCCTTATGGAAGCAGCCCACAGATCGGAGAGAAATTCCGGGGAGACATTGCGGCAGCCGGTTTCAAAATGTGGGATTGGACTACAGACTCCCTGGATTGGAATCTGCCTGGACAGCCAGACAAGATTGTAGATCGTGTCAGCAGTAGCGTGCATCGGGATAAAGAAGTCATTCTTATGCATGAACGTGAACAGACCGTACAGGCTTTGCCACGTATTTTGAAATTACTAGAAGATCGAGGGTATGAGTTCGAAGTATATGATCCGAGTGCGCATTGGATTGCTAATTTTAGCGGAGATACGCGTTTATAAGATGTGGTTGAAGAACACGTACTGTAGGAGAGCATTGGAACGTTTGAGATATGGCATAACAGATGCAAAAGGGAGAGAGTCGATCGGTGCTTGGCAGAACAAAAACAATGTGGACGGCAGTCAGTATAGGGCTGATCCTGCTTCTTACCGCCTGCGGACAGCCGCAGGAACCAGCGGCGAATCAGGTGAACCAATGGCTTCAGCATGATGAAGGGATTACTGAGATCCTTAAGGAGCTTTCCCGGTATGAGCGGGAGGACATGGAGTTATATACGGAAATTTTGAGTAAAGGAAAGAACAAAAACAGTGATATCGAGGGTCTGTTAGATCAGGCAGACGAGCACATTAATGAGCGTCGGAAATTGCTGGACGAGGCTAATTCGGTCATGAAGCAGACGTTGGAGCAGATCGATAGTCTTCGAACGTCTCTAGATGAATTGTCTTTTGAAAAAGAAGAGACGTTGGCTCAAGCACAGGCTGTGCTGGATCAATATCAGGTAAGAGCGGCTACGTTCGACGGATTCGTTGCGTCCTATCAGCAGAGCTTGGATGCAGAAGAAATGCTGTATTCAATGATGAGAGTCGATGTTAAGCCGAACCTTGTGAAGATTAAACGAGCGATTCGAGAACGGAATGCGCAATATGTGCAAGTTGCCGAGTTCAGGAAGCAGTTCAATCTCCAGACCAAAACTTTTAACAGTGCGAATGCCAAGCTTGTGGAGATGGATCAGGCAAGCTAAGCGCAGTGAGATGCTAGTCTGCTAGAGCATTCTTTTGATTGAGTATAACGTCAGTGGTGTAAGTACTAGTAAGTAGCTCAGTTAAATGTCAAGCAACATGGACAAGCATCATTGCGTATAAGCTAACGGAGGTGTTCATATGCGAAGTACAATGAATATTAGTGCATCAATTCTAGTTTTAATGATGGGGTTCTCACTCGTCGCCTGTGGTAACAGTAATCCGGCGGTGCAACCACCCACGAACAATACAGGGGAACAGACACCTGCGCCTGCACCGGAGGAGCAACCTGCTGAGGGTGATGTCATCGAAGCGGAAGGCATCCTTACAGGCTGGGCGGATCCTCATACGGTAGAGATTCGGGTGAAGGATGAACCGATGTCATTCCAGGTAGAAGAGAGTGTTCAACCCTTATTCGACGATATAGATGATGAGGATACTGTTCTTTTCAAGTATGTAGAGAGAACCTTTGCGGGAGATACGACGATCAAACAACTTGTGGTCAAGGAAATAACGAAGGTTGAAGTAGATGACGATGACAATGGGGCGGGTACAGGTGCTACTGGCACATCGAATCGTCCCAAGACATCCGAGTTAGAAGTGACAGTAGAAGGAATGACAGAGAAACGTCCAGTCACGCTGGCACAGGGTAATGGATATTCGTTGTATGTTTTTGAACCGATGGCATTCGACGCAGATGAGAATGAATTGACGATGAAGATTGATCCTGATTATGAGGTAGAGATTGAAAAGTTGCCTTCTGACTATAATCTGGATTTCTTGAAAATGGATGCAAAAGAAGAGCTGTCAGAGACGGGAGAGGTTAAGGAATTAACCAAGAAGGAGCTTAGCACGGGATCGATGAATGATGCGCAGCTGTACATGATGTCTCAGAACGATAAGAAGACAGAATATTATATTGTGAAAGAGCTGGATGGAAACGGGTTTATCTTCCGTGTGAATGCACCTATTGGTGAGCCGTCTGAAGGGTTCTTGCCCATGGCATATGCATCTTTGAATTCCATCATGAACGAAGAGGTTTCTCCTAAATAACTAACGATAGCAACACAATAAAGCCGGAAGGGACTATGCTTAAGAGCATGGGTTCCTCCCGGTTTTTACTTGGTTTATATTTAAGGCCTATATTGTGAACTTATGCTCTATTCATTTTGAGAATGACCTATTCATGATGGAATGACATAGCATATGATCTGATCAAGTCAAAATGGTAGCTTCCTTGTGCCCTTTAATGTCTTCATAACGGGCGACAATTTGCCCATGAACGGGATGTGCGTCGGGAATACCCATGTGTTCGCGAATAAAGGCAGAGACGCCGTCCTCACGAATCATGTGTTGGAGCTTCATGGCTTCCTCGTCTCGTTCGTCGTTGAACAACATCGCGGCTGCCATAGCGGAAGTTAAATGAGGAATATCTATTCCGAATTCGCTGGCTTGTAACGCTGGGCGAACAAGCCGGTCGTAAGGCGATAACTTGCGAAGAGGTGAGCGGCCGACCCGGGTCACCTGATCTGTCAGGTTCGGATTGGCAAAGCGTTCAAGAATGGTATCTATATACTTGTTATGCTTCTGTGGATCGAAGCCATGTTTCTGAATGAGCATAGCTCCGGTTTCTTCCATCACATGGCGGATTTTCGCACGAAGCGGTTTGTGGCTCATCACCTGTCGGATGGTCTTGAATCCTTCGAGATATCCGAAGTATGCCGCAACACAGTGCCCTGTGTTGACGGTAAACATTTTACGTTCAATATATGGCTCAAGGGAATCGACGTAATGTACACCTTTGATTTTCTTGAAACCATCCAATAGTGCCTGACGATGTACAACCCATTCGTAGAAAGGTTCAACCGTCACCTGCAAGGGATCTTGATGATCCTGCGCGGGAACAATCCGATCTACAGCTGCGTTAGGGAAGGCGATGTAACGCTCGGCTTTTGCGCGAGTTTGTTCATCGAGTAACGGATAGATACGCTTCTTGAGCCGAGTACTTCCTCCGATGGCATTCTCACATGCGATAATATGGAGCGGAGCGGGGTTACGTTGCTTCATGCGAAGGTAGATGCCTTTAGCTATAGGTTGAGCTATATCCTCAAGTGCTGACACACCTACTGCCGTTGTTATCAGATCAGCTGAGGCAATATGCTCGGCTACTCGATCCTGTTCGCCAATGTTGATGGCAGTTACGTTATTTACAATCGTTGTATCCTGATCGCTATTTGCAAGCGTAATTGGATACTCTTTTCTCCTTTGGAGCATGGAGATTTTCTTTGGGTTACGTGCGACAAAGCAGACTTCGTAATCGGAAGCGGACAACATATGACCGATAAAACCGCGGCCTATATTGCCCGCACCAAAATGTACAGCTTTCATGTGTGAACTCCCCCTTTTAATCATTGAAATGAAGCGGCATTCGTTCAGACTTAAACGGTAGCGACGAGTGGCTTCGAGATCAGATCATTAAATTCGAGGTCAGTTAAGCAGGATAGCCGTTGGTGAGGCATATCAAATTCAAGTGTCCCGGTAATGGTATTAGAGATAACGACACAGTGAATACCTGCCGCAGCAGCTGCACGCGCGCCGTTAGGTGAATCCTCAATGGCTACGGCTTCGTCTGCAGTTACCCCAAGGGCTTCAAGCGCTTGATTATATAATTCTGGATCCGGCTTCACATTGGCTACATCGTCAGCTGTACGGATTACTTCAAAATAATCTTTGAGCTTCAGTTGTTCTAGGTGTTGTTCGACCCACTCGCGTTTCGAGCTGGACGCAACGGCCAGTTTCAGTCCTGCTTCACGTGCTGCATCGAGGTAGTTCTGGATACCGGGTCTTACTTGTTCTTTGTTCATCAGAGCAGCGTGATGCAACTGAACGGATTCCCTGAACGCATCCCGATCAATCGGAAGATTCAAATCTGTTATTAAGTACTCATAGGGATTAAATGTTTTCAGACTGGTACCGATGCATTGTGAATACATCTCCAGGGTCAGGTCAACACCATGTTCCTTATAGGCGTCTCGAAATGCGACATACCATGCTGTTTCTGTATCAATAATCGTTCCGTCGAAATCAAAAACCAGTGCCTTAATCATAAATTTGTTTCCTCCTGTGTCAGAATTAGTTTTGGGTTGAAATAAAATGAAAAATTTCTGCAAATTCATTTCCTGTATTAATTAACCCGCGGCAAGTTAGTTGACGCAACTGATAGGTTAAAGTAATAAAATTGGAAATAAATATGCGCTGTATCTAATAAAACCGTAACATAGGACAAAGTTAGGGGTCAAGCGCGTTATGAATGTTTACATTGAAAATTTGCATATGAATGACGTGTTTTCAGAAAAATTAAAAAGTCAAAAACCGTTATGCCTTTTACATGTAAGCGGTGTACTGAAAAAACGGAATTTTCAGTTTAAGTTTTTTAAACTTTTTTTATAGATAATCGGATAGTTCAACCGTTCAACAGATTTCGACACTTTTATAATAGAAGAAAAGCAATTGAATTAGGCGTAGAAAGGCGTGAATTATTAATCTTTTTGCGCCACATTGAGGCTTATGTCAAAATGAAAGAAGTTAATTAAGAGTGAATGGTGAAAGGTGAAAGGAAGAGGAGGAATGGCAGATGCTTAATCAAGATCGCTTTAATGGTACGTTCGTTGGACTTGCCGCTGGTGATGCGCTCGGTACAACGGTAGAGTTCAGTCACCCAGGTACATTTGAACCCATGACGGATATGGTGGGTGGTGGTGTATTTGAATTAGAGGCTGGGCAATGGACAGATGATACGTCTATGGCTCTGTGTTTGGCAGAAAGTTTGGTGCGAAGGGAAGAGTTTGACCCTGCAGACCAGATGCGAAGATATACGAACTGGTATCAGGTGGGCTATATGAGTAGTACGGGAACATGCTTCGATATTGGCGGAGCTACTCGGAATGCCTTGGAACGATTTGCAGTGACCGGAGAAGCATATAGCGGCTCAACGAATCCGAATACCGCAGGCAACGGCTCCATTATGCGTCTTGCTCCAGTGGCAATGGCCTATGCTAATCATCCGGAAGAAGCGGTTCGGTATGCCGAGATGAGTTCAAGAACAACGCATGCAACGACCGAAAGCGTAGAAGCCTGTGGTGTGTTGGCTGCGATTCTGGTGGCTGGACTTCAGGGAGCAAGCAAAGAAACCATGTTGTCACCCGTGACCATTCGTCAGTGGCGGGAATCGAAGACATTTTCCCCTGGCATAGAGGAAGTGGTGGAAGGGTCTTATCAGCGCAAGGAGCCACCCGAAATTCAAGGGAGTGGTTATGTCGTTCGTTCGCTTGAAGCAGCTTTGTGGGCGTTCTATGCATCTTCTACTTTTGAAGAAGGAGCACTCTTGGCGGTGAACTTAGGAGATGATGCGGATACAACCGGAGCTGTATATGGACAAATCGCTGGTGCGTATTACGGTCTCAGTGGTATTCCAATCCGTTGGCGAGAGAAGCTGGCTATGCAAGAAACGTTGGATGAGGTAGTGAATGGCCTGTGGCATAAAGCGAATAAAAGCCAAAATCACGGGTAAGATCCTGTGATTTTGGCTTTGTTCGTGTTATATGATATCAAGCGTATAGTGAAGGTAGAAGAAGATATAAATAACAGCGGCTCCTATTCCAACGCCGATTGTGGTTCTATGTTTCCTTTTAGCGATGAATCCCAGCCGTAGGACAAATAGAACAGGAAAGGCAATTGAAATAATCCAATTCGTCTGGAGCATATCAGTGTAGTCAGCGTATACGTATGTGGCGAAGATGATAAGTGCTAAATTAAACAGCTCATCTCTCTGCCGAATGAAGGTGGAGATTACAACGAGAGTGACTACGTACACAGGAATAATATATCCACCCAGCAATTGCTCTACCGCAGAACGGGTGGTCATCTGGTCTAACATGAATGAACTGAGAAGTAGGAGCCCAAAAGAAACAATGGTGAAATAATACCAAATTTTGTTCTTCAGAGGTTGAGTATTCATGTTATGTCCCTTTCACGTTGGAAAATAGCAAGCCGTATCATGACTTGATTATTAATATTTATTAATCATTTCAACTTAATCTTAATAGATCACATGACTGGAATTCTTGGAGTACTGTGAATCGACGCTAACGTTAGCGTATGGGTATTCTGTCCAAGGAACCCACAGCGTGTCCTCTCCCTGTGAGGAGTTATAGCTAATGATTCTGGATGCTCCGGTAGATGCTTCAATCTTACGGATTGTTTCGGACGTCATATATGCATCAATCGTGTTGAGCACACCTACTGCTGAAATAATATGTCCAATTACAGGGAATTTCGCAGAGATTGGCCATCCTAACAACGCCGTCATTACATGCTGCCAAGTGGTCAGGTTGCCACGCAGCTTTTTGTCGATAATATCGGCTGTCACCGTAGGAGGTAAGTACTGCACTCGGTGAGTTGCGATATATCTACTTCCTAGGTAAGACTGGGAGAAATCCTCTCCACCTCTCTTCATCAATACTTGTTTGGTAGTAGCGGTAGCGGCTTGTGTAGCCTGAGCTTGTGTTGTTATTCCTTCGTTAGGCATGGCGTTATATTCGTTCTCAATAAGGTTAGTGAAATAATCAATGCTCTCTTGTGATGCATTCTGATTCTCAAGTTGTTCTCTAGCGATATCTAAGACCTCTTCTTTGGTTAGTTGCTTAGAGGGGTCGTTTGCTGCTTTTAAGCTTTGTGCTGTGTCCTCATCCCACCAATTCTCTTCGGTTGTTATTTCATTGTTAACTGATTCTTCGGCACTTGCTTGGGGATGCTGGAAAGTTCCTAATACAACAGTGGCGAACATGACAAAAGCCAAAAATGCCTTAAATTCTTTTCTTATCAATGTATAATACCTCCTTATGAATTCATACCAATTAAACATATACTAAGGAGTAATTCAACAAAAAATGGGATAAAAGGTAAGTCTGACCTATGCGTAAAAGAAGGATTTAAAACTAAAGTCCTACAGCCTACATACGTTCCTTATCGCCTTACGGAACCGAGATTTACTGTTCAGGAATTGAACAGGGCGGTATACTATATAAGTTGTGTTTATAGAGATGTTCAAGGTTTCATCATGTTAAACGGATAGGAGAAGAGACATCGTATGAGTAAGACAGAGAGCAAGAAGGTGCAGGCTTCGTCATCCCGTCAACGAGGCGTATTTCCATTGTCCTTGCTGTGCCTCACTGTAGGTGCATTTGCGATTGGTATGACCGAATTTATCATTATGGGATTGTTGCCTAACGTAGCGACAGATCTGAATGTAAGCATTCCACAAGCAGGGCAGCTGATTACGGGATATGCGCTTGGTGTAGCTGTAGGTGCACCGATCTTAACGGTGTTTACACATAAAATACCGCAAAAGAGATTGCTTGTCCTATTAATGTGCATTTTCATAATAGGCAACGCTTTGTCTGTCATTGCACCAACCTATGGGCTTTTGATCTCCGCACGTATTTTGACGGCATTTGCGCATGGTACGTTTCTAGGCGTGGGATCGATTATGGCAACGAAACTGGTTGCTCCAGAGAGAAGGGCAGGAGCTGTATCCGTTGTGCTTGCAGGACTTACGATTGCGAATATCATTGGTGTTCCTTTTGGTACATTTATCGGACAACAATTGGGCTGGCGATCATCGTTCGGTGCAATAACAATCCTGGGCATCATTTCGTTAATTGGAATCATTCGCTTTATTCCGGTTATCCCGCAAGGTGCTCCGGCTAATCTGATGCAGCAGTTCCGCAATCTGATTCGTCCGCAGGTATTACTGATTTTGCTAGTTGGTGCACTAGGTTGTGGCAGTCTCTTTGCTGTGTTTACCTACATTACTCCAATGTTAGTGGATATTAGTGGTTTTGCGGAGCAGAGTGTAACGTGGATTCTTGTGCTGTTCGGTGTAGGTGTTACACTTGGCAATATGGTAGGTGGGCGTCTGGCGGATTGGAAGCTGATGCCGTCACTGATGGTTAATTTCGGTATACTAGCTGTGCTACTGGCCGTACTTACGTTCACGATCGAGAATGCTACTCTTGCGGTAATTACAATATTTTGCTGGGGTGTGGCTGCCTTCGGAATTATGCCAGGATTGCAGATTCGCATTATGAACCTGACGCGAGAAGCACCACTGCTAGCTACGACGTCAAGTCATTCAGCCTTTAATCTGGGTAACGCCTGGGGTGCCTACTTAGGTGGCTTTGCAATTACCCATACGGGACTGGGTTCCATACCGCTCTACGCAGCAGTTATTGCAGCCTGTGGATTGTTAGGGTTAGTGATTAGTGTAGGAATGGATCGCAGAAAACGATTAATCGATAAGTCGGAAATCGTAGAAGTTGCGTCGGCGAATTAAACAAGAAGTTTATGCAACTGGAGCGAGAGGGTAAGTTTAAGTGAAAGTGAAGTGAAAGTGTGTAAGTCCATATGATCGTTTATCAATCTGCTCGGGAGCATAATGATCATTATATAAAAGCAAAACCTCTGTTCACACATTTTGGATGTGGAATGGAGGTTTCTTTATATCAGGATAATTAAGAGTAAAAGTAAAGATTAAACCGGCATTTCAAAAGAAACACGTAGTTCGTAACCTTCTCACGTTGTATAATGAAGCAATTCATAGCTATTGATGAAGTTGCACATCAGACAATGGATGAACCAACAAGCAAAGACAAGACAACGAGGGTTAAAATTACAGAGGTTTTGCAGGAGGGTAAGAGATGAGAAAAGATGATTTCGGAAATCGAATGAAGGGGTATGAAAATACATTCAGACAATCCCTACCTCAGCGGCTGCCGATTATTATTCGAATTGATGGATGTCACTTTCACACGTTCACACGTGGCTTGAAGAAACCGTTTGATGAAGCATTGACAGGAGCTCTGTGGGAGACAAGTAAATACTTGGCGCAGAACATTATGGGGTGCAAAATAGTGTATCATCAGAGCGATGAAATATCTCTGCTGCTGACGAATTACGATAAATTAACAACGAAATCATGGTTTGAAAATAACCTGCAAAAGATGGTTTCCGTATCTGCCTCGATGGCAACTGCCAAATTTAATGAAGTGGTCCGAGATCATTATCCGGACAAGCCACTTGCCACCTTTGATAGTAGAGCCTGGGTGCTGCCACCGGATGAAGTGACTAACTATTTTCTCTGGCGACAACAGGATGCAACGAAGAACAGCATCTCCATGGTAGCGCAAGCTCATTTCCCACATAACGAGCTACAGGGTCTGGATGGCAAAAGTCTACAGGATAAGTTATTCCTTGAGAAAGGCATCAATTGGAATGACCTACCGATCTGGCAAAAACGTGGAGCCTGCATAACGAAGCAATTTTATAAAAAGGGTGAAGCTACGCGGAGCAAATGGGATGTAGATTTTGAAACGCCTATTTTTAGTCAGGATCGTGAATATATTAATCAATACGTTTATCTACAAAAGGATGAATAACCTTGGAATGTATAATTTTTGTTGGGATACAGGCCTCTGGCAAATCAACATTTTATCAAACAAACTTTTTCAAGACACATATGCGAATCAATCTGGATATGTTGAGAACAAGGCATCGTGAGCAGATTTATTTAACCGCTTCATTTGAGGCGAAGCAGCCCTTTGTCATTGACAATACGAATCCTACGATTGAAGAACGTAAGAAGTATATTGATGCAGCCAAAAGAAACCGATTTAAGGTCATTGGTTATTATTTTGAACCTGACTATGAGTTGTCCTATGCAAGAAATGAGCTGAGAGAAGGAACTGCCAAGATTCCCGAGGTTGGGCTCAAAAGCACGCTGAAGAATTTGCAAATGCCTACATACGCTGAAGGATTTGACACGTTATATCTAGTCAGATCCGTGGATGGGGAGTTTGAGGTTGAGGAGATGTAGTATGAATGGAAGGGAGCTATTCGGGCGCAGTTTTTACGCACCTGATAAGCTCCCTTTTGGTTACGATGCATAACCCCACTTCAATGGTGAAGAGGAATGCTAACTCTTTTGTTTATAGAATTCATGATATAGCTTCATGAGAGCCCTTTTCTCAATCCGAGACACATAAGAGCGGGAGATTCCCAGTTCCTTGGCGATCTCACGTTGGGTACGTTCTTCCCCACCTGCCTCTAGACCGAATCGACCAATAACCACTTCTTTCTCCCGATCATCGAGAATATCGAGATTGCGATAAATTTTGCTTTTCTCAATCTTGAGCTGCACCTTATCAACAACATCGTCTGCTTCTGTTCCTAGGATATCTATCAGTGTAATTTCATTACCTTCCTTATCCGTACCGATGGGATCATGCAGGGATACGTCTTTACGTGTTTTTTTCAGGGATCTTAAATGCATCAGAATCTCATTTTCGATACAACGAGCCGCAAACGTAGCAAGCTTGGTTCCTTTTCCTTGTTGAAAGCTTTCGATAGCCTTGATCAAACCGATCGTTCCGATCGAAATCAGGTCTTCTTGATCCTCGCCTGTATTATCAAATTTCTTAACGATATGTGCGACGAGGCGCAAATTGTGTTCGATCAACAGATTTCGAGAATGGGCATTGCCTTCAGCCATGAGGCGTAAATGTTTGGCTTCGTCGTCCTCAGCGAGCGGCTGAGGGAATGCATTATTTTTGACATACGAGACGAGCAACGTCAACTCTTTGATGAATAGGGCAATTGCAGTAAACAATCCGGGCACAGATGACACCTCCTGCAGTTTTACAACGATCTGGCCTGAGCACATAAGGGAACAGGGTCGATTTATTGTATGTAGGCTGCTGCCCAGAAGTGCACGTACACGTGAAAAAGGGTTCGAATCTCGAAGTAATCTTGGTATTTCCTCTAAAAGGTTCAACAGCTCAAAAAAATAAAAATCAGGGATATGTATTCTGCGCAGATTATTATATGATGGGATATAACTATTTTTAGCAACTTAGAGAGCAAGAGCAGAAAGAGAGTGGTTGAGTACGATGCAAGAAGAAACATTAACGCGGGGACTAAAAAACAGGCATGTGCAGCTGATGGCCATTGGGGGAGCGATTGGTACGGGACTGTTCTTAGGGGCAGGGAAGACCATTCAATTGGCTGGGCCGTCGATCCTACTTGCCTACATCATAACTGGGATCGTGCTGTTCCTAATTATGCGAGCTTTAGGAGAGTTGTTGTTAAGCAATTTGAACTACCACTCATTTGTGGATTTTGTACGTGATTATCTGGGAGAGATGGCGGCATTTGTCACCGGTTGGACCTACTGGTTCTGCTGGATATCGATTGCTATGGCAGATGTTACAGCGGTTGGGCTATACACACAATTTTGGTTTCCGAACATCCCTCAGTGGATGCCAGGTTTAATTGCACTGGTTATTCTGTTAATCATGAATTTGGCTACAGTCAAATGGTTTGGGGAAATGGAGTTTTGGTTTGCTTTAATTAAAGTCATTGCCATTGTGGCACTCATTGTTATCGGAGTATTCATGATTGTCAGAGGTTTC
Organism: Paenibacillus sp. DCT19; assembly: GCF_003268635.1. NCBI lineage: Bacteria > Bacillati > Bacillota > Bacilli > Caryophanales > Paenibacillaceae > Paenibacillus > Paenibacillus sp. DCT19. The sequence goes on along the minus strand of NZ_CP029639.1, from coordinate 4,727,113 downwards.
TCCACAGATCAAGGGCCGGCGAGCTTCGCGAATATCTGGAGTCATGGTGGACTATTCCCGCATGGACTACATGGGTTCTTGCTATCGTTCCAGATGGTTGTTTTTGCCTTTGTCGGTATTGAACTTGTAGGACTTACGGCTGGGGAGACGGAGAATCCGGAGAAAGTCATTCCTAAGGCCATTAACCAGATTCCAATCCGGGTGTTGTTATTCTACGTCGGCGCCTTATTGATCATTATGAGCATCTATCCTTGGAACGCCATTGTGCCGAGTGAGAGTCCATTTGTGCAGGTATTTGCCGCTGTAGGTATCGCCACAGCCGCAGGGATTGTAAATTTTGTCGTGCTGACGTCGGCGGCTTCAGCATGTAATAGTGCTATTTTTAGTACAAGTCGTATGGTATTCTCGATGGCAAAGGATCGCAATGCACCTTCTTCATTTGCACGTGTTAATCGGAGAAAGGTACCATCTAATGCACTGTTTTTCTCGACGCTAATTATTCTATTTGCGATTATTCTCAACTATGTTATGCCTGAGGGCGTATTTGTACTAATTACGAGTGTGTCGACCGTTTGCTTTATTTTTGTGTGGGGCATTACCGTCATCAGTCACCTGAAATATCGCCGTACTCAGCCTGAGCTTGCTAATCGTGCGAAGTTTAGATTGCCGCTATATCCATTCTCCAATTACATCATTCTCACTTTTCTGGTCTTTGTTCTGGTAATCCTCGGATTCGCTGAAGATACCCGGGTAGCGTTATTTGTAACGCCGGTGTGGTTTATTCTGTTGGTGGGCGTATATCTCGTGCAAAAGAGAAGACGTGGTGTGAGTAAGAGCTGATTGGTAGAACAGGGCGTAACGATAAGTAGGAAGTAAGGAATGAGGTAGCGAAGCGAAAAGCCAAAAGCCAAAAGCCAAAAGCCAAAAGCATAGCTGGAGTTAATAAGGGGTTGTCTCGAAAGTCATTCATATGACTTGGGGCAGCCTTTTTTGTTGAGCGCTAACCTCCATTTCTAACGAACTCAGTAGGCCTTATTGGCGGGAAAATTACATTTCGGAAAAGATAACGAATCGTTGACACGCTAATATGTCTTTTGGGTGCGAAAAGTAGATCCATTCCGTGGTATTTCGTCATATAAGGTCAGACACGTATTAATATCCCCCCAAAAAAAGAGCAGTGAGATTAACATCTCCTGCTCTTGTTATATAGCGTTGCGTTCTCCAGCATATTAACTGATTGAATTTATTTCATAATGTAGCTTTCTCAATCGAGACGAACATGCTTGTTATTGAATTGGATTTTCATTCATTTGCTGTTGCATCTTTTCGATGCCATCAAGAATTTGATGTCCATAACCCCAGAACTGACCAAAATCAGTGACATAGATTTGTTTATTCTTAATCGCGTTCATACTTTGCAATGCAGGGTTAGCATACAGATTTTGAATCAGTTTGTCGATATCCGGGGAACCAGTATACGCAGACAGCAGCAGATAGTCCGGGTTAGATGTGATCAGTTGCTCTACACTGACTTCGCCCTGTACGCCATCAAATGTATTTTTCAATTTCAGCAGGCTGAGTGCATCCAATTGATACGTATCGTTTTGCATGCTGCTTACCGTAATGGAATCTTCTGACGCAGGTACGATGTAAGCAAACGTATGCTCAGGCTGATCCGCTACACTTGCCTTGATCGCCTCAGCACGTGCTTTCAGGCTTTCTGTGAAGGTTTTGGCATTTTCCTGTACATCGAAGATCTGTCCGAGCTGTGCAATATCATTATAGAGGCTGTCCAATGTGCCCTTATGGTTCGTCGTTTGCAGGAATGTACGGATATTCATGTCGTTCAGTCCATCCACGGTACCCACGCCCCAGTCCGCATCCGCGAACAGATCGCCACGACCCAACACGATATCTGGGCTTGCGCCTACGACAAGTTCTTTACCTACATAGTTTTCAGATAGGACTGGAATTTTAGCGAAATCGTCAGCAACATCTGGAGTTACAGAGCCATACAATGCAGCCACACCGACCATTTTGTCCGTTAGACCAAGCTTGATTAACATCTCAGCAACAGATTGTGTATTGGCTACAACGCGCTCAGGAGCTTTTTCGAATGTCTGAGATTTTGGTTTCCATTCTCCGCCTTCACCGGAGATACTGAAGTTCTCAACCGTCAGCGGATATGACGTTTTATTGGTATCTGCAGCGGTAGTGGTTGATTCTGTACTGGTTGTATTTTCACCTGATGCGGTTTGATCCGTGTTGGAAGTTGTAGCATTGGAACAGGCAGCGAGAAGTAGCAGCATAAGACTTAGACAGGTGATGAGTATTTTTCTGGATGTAAATTTCATAATGAAGAGAGCCCCTTTTCTGTAATGTAAATTGACAAAGATAATCATTCTCAATTATAATCCGAGAAAATACTTTGTAAATAGCTAAATTCTTTTTATTTTATTTTCGTAGGAAATGATGGGGGACAAGATGGCACAGACAGTTCAGCTTCAGACACCGCGTGTGGGGAAAAAAGAATCTCTTATTCACAGCAAATCCGGTTTTGCACTATTAATCGCGCTTCTGATTGGTGTGATGATTATTTCTGTTGGCATTGCCGTATCAATCGGGCAGGTGAGTATCCCGCTTGCTGAATCCTATCGCATCCTTGTATTCAAATTGACAGGATTCCAAATCGGTCAAGCACCGATTGAAGCCGGATCATTTACCGATATCATCTGGCAGATTCGTTTTCCGCGTGTTCTGATGGCTATGTTTATTGGTGCGGGTCTCGCGATGTGTGGTGCAGTCATGCAAGCAGCCGTACAGAACCCGTTGGCGGATCCATACATACTGGGCATATCTTCGGGCGCTTCACTCGGAGCAACGTTTGCGATCTTGATTGGATTCGGTGCTATTAGTTGGTTAGGACAGACGGGAGTAGCATTCTGGGCATTTGCTGGAGCCATGGGGGCATCCTTGTTGGTACTGACGTTAGCAGGTATTCGAGGCAAGATGACCTCAGTCAAGCTTGTACTTGCCGGGATGGTTATTAATGCGCTGTGTACAGCCTTTTCTAATTTTATTATCTATTTTGCTAACAACGCTGAGGGGATCAAAACGGTAACGTTCTGGACGATGGGTAGTCTCGCTGCCTCCGGGTGGAATAAGCTACCTTTGATCGGCATCGTGGTGATCGTGTCCATTGTGTTCTTCCTATTGCAGTCCCGTGTGCTGAACACAATGTTACTAGGTGATGAAGCAGCAGTTACGCTCGGCATTAACTTGAGTGTGTACCGTAGGCTATACATGTTATTAACGGCGCTGGTGACAGGGGTTATGGTGGCGAGCTGTGGCATGATCGGTTTTGTCGGTCTCATTATTCCACATATCGTTAGAGGTCTGGTCGGTTCAAACCATCGCAAAGTCATGCCTGTATCCGTGCTCTTTGGTGCGATCTTCCTCATCTGGACAGACGTTATTGCAAGATCTCTGATATCCAGTGTAGAGCTGCCAATCGGGATCATTACAGCGATGATAGGTGCACCGATGTTTATGTATATGTTAGTCAAAAAAGGCTACGGTTTTGGAGGAAACTAACCATGGAACTGAATGTAGAGAACGTATCCATCACGGTGCAGCACACAGATATTATCCGTAATATTTCTTTGCAGGTAAAAGAAAAGCAGTTCGTTGGCTTGATCGGACCTAACGGTTGTGGCAAATCCACACTGCTCAAGAGTATCTATAAGGTCATTAAGCCCCAGCAGGGCAATGTATTTTTGGATCATACCGATATATTGAAGTCCAGTCCTAAAGTCGTGGCTCGGCATATGGGTGTAGTTGGGCAGTTTAACGAGTTAAGCTTCGATTTTACGGTGCGTGAGATGGTCATGATGGGACGTACCCCACATAAGAAGTTGCTGGAGACGGATAATGGGCGGGATCTTGAAATTGTCGAGCAGGCTTTGGAAAAGGTACATCTAACCGGACACGCAGACCGTAACTATATTTCGTTGTCCGGCGGGGAGAAGCAACGTGTTGTTTTGGCTCGTGTGTTGGCCCAGCAACCCGAATTTCTGATATTGGACGAGCCGACCAATCATCTGGATATTAAATACCAGCTACAGATTCTCAATATCGTGAAAAGTCTAGATATCGGAATTCTTGCTGCGCTGCACGATCTTGAACTCGCCGCTTCGTATTGTGATCATCTCTACGTGGTGAAGCAGGGACAGATTGTGGTTCATGGTAAACCTGCTGATATATTAACCCGTGAGATGATCGGTGAAGTATTTGAGGTAGATTGTGAAATCTACCAAAATCCCGTAACAGGTGGGCTTGGGATTGCTTATCTAAGCACGCGGTAAGTTCAAGAGGAGAGATCATGTTCATATAAGTGTGACTATTAGACCATACATTACACAAGGAGTGAACTTATGGAGGTCAATCAGCTAACACCCGTAGCACAGACGATTACGGATCGCAGGACAATCAGGCAGTTCAAGAGTACTCCCGTTCCTCAGGAGCTGTTGCTGTCGTTGTTAAATACAGCCAACTGGGCACCTAATCATGGCTTGCGTGAGCCTTGGCGTTATATTCAATTCTCGGGTGATTCCCGTCATTTATTTACAGAAGCAGTACTGGATGCCCTGTCAGCCGACGACCGTCGTAGATATGAAGAGTCACGTAGAGCCGAGTATGCGATCATTCCGCTGCACTTAATTGTGGTCATGAAGGAAGACCCTCGTCCCAAACAATGGATTGAGGATTTTGGCGCAGTATGTAGCTGGATACAGAGTTTTCAGTTGGCTGCCTGGGAACAGGGACTTGGGGTTGTGTGGAAAACGAATGCGTACCAATTCTCTCCTAATTTCCGTGAGATGGCAGGGGTACAGCCAGGTGAACGCATCGTAGGTGTACTGCACATTGGTTATCCCGAAGTCATTCCTCAGCCGCGTCCGCGAACTGCTGCGGAAGACAAACTAACGATATTTAATTAGGGCGTGTCTCAAAACTCGCTGAAGTGCATCTTTTACCGCCTTTTCGCCCCCTGCTGCGTCACTTTCCCTTGACGTGCCCCGGCACGCCTGCAGAAAACTTTCTTGCTTGGAACGAAAATTCGTCAAAATCTGCTTCCTTCGGAGTTTTCAGACACACCCCTAGCTGGAGCCCTATGGCTTCGGCTTTTTTTTGTTTATTAATTTTGAACGATACGGAGAAGAATGAAATGAACATAACAGCAAAAACCGTTCCGATTGCAATGTGGCATTGCTTTATGGAACGGCTCTATTTGATCAGACTAGCGGGTCAGCGTAGCATAGGATCAACTGGCTGCTGATGCTCACCATGGCTAACTTCATTGAAAATGTTTTCTGAATTATTATCCTGCTCTACTTTGGTATTCTGACCTTGTAGCAACAGCTCCAAATCTCCCATTGTGACGGGACGCGCATGTCGTTTCAATACATAACCCAATTGGCCGTTCGGCTCTACGGTTGCCATTTCCAAATCGTTGACACTAGAGATGCCAATCTGGCGAAGATGCATTTCTAACTGATCCACGGTATAACGCATTTTTTTCAGATTAGGAACAATGATCTTGCCGTCCTCGACGACAATCTTGGAGCTACCACTCATCAGTTTTTCAAAAAAATTAAACTTCATCTGAAGTACCTCCACAACCAGCAAAGTTGCAATAAAAACCGCTGCTGATCCAATGGCTTTGCCAAGCTCATGATTGGCAATGGGCTGTACGATTGTAGTTCCGATTGAAATCATAATAACCGTGGTTGCAACACTCATCTGTGAGATGGATTTCCGCCCCGCAATTCGCAATAAAAGCATGCCCACAAGTACAAGTAAGATCGACTTCCATATCCAATCCATGTACTCGATCTCCTTTCCATTACAAGTCTTTTCCATCATTAGGATTAGCGTGTTCTGGATAAGGAGAATTTATGCAAATGGCAAAATATCAAAATTCAATCAATCTGTTAAAATGAAGATAATATAACTTTGTCCGAAGCTCACAACTACTAACCAAGAGAATGATTAAATATACCCTAGCAAGAAAGGAGATTTCACCATCAATTATGAATTACGAAGATATCTGCAAATTACCTGATCATTGTGCTGCTGACTTTTTACATACGCTGTTCCATGATGCACTGCATGATTTTGAGAACGGTACAAATGATAAGCAAGAATTCTTACTGATCCTTAGCGAGCTAACAGATCGACAGGCAATGACGTATGAGTTATTAGAGAAGGAACTACGGGATGATATAGATCAGGTGCTTCGTAAGCTGTGGAATACGGACTCCCATGATGAGGTAGATATCATGCTATCCTTAATAGTGAATTTAGGGTTAAAAGAATGCTTTGCACAAGTTCAAAGTTCTTTACAACAGAACAGCAAGCTAGATCCAGCCATTCGTAGTGAGATTGAAGAAACCATTGCAGAGGTTGGGGAACACATTGCCAATCCCCTTCATTCGTTAGAGAGATATAGGTGATAACCCCAATAACTTTCAATCCACCCTGTAGATCGTATACAATAGGGTATTGAACGTAAGCGAATAAGGGAGCGGGTAACGATGGCCAAATCTAAATATTATGTAGTCTGGGAAGGCAAACAGCCAGGTGTATACAGTACATGGGCAGAATGCAAGGCACAGACAGATCAATATACTGGGGCTAAATATAAGTCATATGAATCCAAAGCTGCGGCAGAAGAAGCGTATCGTGCAGGTTGGAAAGGCAATTGGGGCACTGGTGCTAAGGGTTCGTCCAAGACGAAGGCAGGAAGCAGTGGACGTAGTGCTGGCATGGAAACTTCAGAAGAGGTCGACTATGACAGCATTTCGGTTGATGTAGGTACACGAGGTAATCCAGGGCCGGTAGAGTATAAGGGAGTAGATACACGTACAGGTGAGATCATCTTCTCGGTTGGCCCGATCTCAAAAGGCACCAACAATCTTGGGGAATTTCTGGCGATTGTGCATGCACTGGCTCATCTTAAGAGAGAGGGCAGTAACAAAACCGTTTACACCGACTCAGTCAACGCGATGAAATGGTTGAAGCAAAAGGCGGTATCGACCACATTGCCACGAGATGCTTCGACAGAAGAGATCTGGCTTATGATTGACCGTGCAGAGCAATGGCTGCGAACCAACACATACAGCAATAAAGTACTGAAATGGCAGACCAAACAATGGGGCGAAATTAAGGCCGATTATGGCCGGAAATAAGCTGCCGCTGCGATCTCTAATCAGGTTATTCGTTGTCTATTAGAAACGATATTTACAATTTCCAATTTCCATTCTATAATCAGTCAATATGATAAGTTGCACATATGGAGGAGCCTGCCGTCTGCAGGCCCTCTTTATCTTTTTGGGTCGTTATTTTTAGTGTTTATATGAAACAAATATCATGGATAATAGGTTATTTGAGTACACATTGCAGGAGGCAGACATGAGTTCCATTTACAGAAGTGAAGAAGGTAAGAGTTGTATTCTTGAGGAATACGAGGCATATGTAGATCAGTTGGGTGAAGGTTTTACGCGTGAGTATGTTGAGACACGTTTTGGACAGACACATGTGTTATTGACTGGTCCGAAGGACGGCAAGCCTTTATTTATTCTCCAAGGCATGAATTGTGTGAATCCGATGACGCTGTCATGGTTCTCTTCCTTATTCAAGGATTACAGAATTATCGCACCGGATACGATCGGTCACCCTGGTTATAGTGAGGATACCCGAATCTCAGCAAGGTTTGATAGCTTGGCGATGTGGGTTACGGATCTGCTAGATCACTATGAGATTGATCAAAGTGCCTTTATCGGTCCTTCCTTTGGCGGCGGAATTATTCTGAGACTGGCGACGTATATCCCGGATCGGATCGCTTGTTCCATCCTGGTTGCACCAGCGGGATTGATTGCTCGCTCCAAAATGAAAGTGGCTCAAGACTTCATGCTCCCCATTGTGACTTACCGCATGACTTCTTCACCGAATTCACTACAAAAAATTGCAGATACCGTGTCTTGTAACTGTATGAAAGAAGTAGATAAGAACATCATCGGCAAGATTTTCAAACATGTAAGTCTGGAACAGGATATGCCGAAGCTGACTGATCGCGAAGAACTGGCGAATTACACTGCTCCAACACTGCTCTTGGCAGGTGAGAAGGATATCTTTTTCCCAGGAGATAAATTGATTGAGAGAGCACGAAAGATTATCCCGAATGTGAGAACCGTCAAGTACGATACAGGACATTATCCATCCCAGGATGTGCTGGTTCAGATGAACGAGGAGATTAAGCTGTTCCTACAAGAGAATTATTAAACGAAAACGATCTATGAATTGAGCGGAACATTTACACTTTTTGTTCAAATACATTAATTAAATGCTCCGTTCTGTCGATAACATAAATAGAAGAATGGAACAAATATGGGTACGAGTAAGGTGCGACTAAGTAATAGAATGAAGCAAGTATAGTATTAGGATAAAATAATTTTATTTTTTTCGCAGGAATATGATTCATATTGCATCATTTGGTTTATATATATGGTTGGCGATCCAATTGCTTGCTGACTGAACGAAATGATGCAACCTGCGGAAAGTTCCTCAGTAAGATAGGGGTGAGACGAAGGAAGTTATGAGAAAAGATAACTACAAAATGGCACTGCAACGCAATGTTATATTGAACGATACATATCAAGTAAGACAAGTCCTAGCTTGCAGCGAGCTGGCTATTGTATACATAGGAAGAGATCGGAATACAGGTGCCAAAGTGGCGATCAAAGAATTCTTCCCTCAAAGTCTGGCTTCACGTCAGTCTGACAAACGGAGTGTGTATTGTTCCTCACGAGGATACAGTGGACAATATCAAGAATTACTTGCTTCTTTTCTGATTGAAGGAGAGCTGCTATCTGGTCTGAATCATCCTCATATCATTCAATATGTGGATCATTTTGAAGCTAATGATACCGGCTATCTTGTGATGGAATACTGTACCGGGATCATGTTGAATGATTATTTGAAAGAACGTAATCATGCATTGGATGCTGCTTTTATCAAAGGCACGCTTCTTCCTATTGTTGATACCGTTGAACATATACATAAGCAAGGCATTCTGCATCGGGATCTGAAGCCTTCTAACATTATGGTGATGGAGGATGGTACGCCTAAATTACTAGACTTCGGTTCTGCGGTTCGCTGGCCGATGCCGTCTGGTGAGAAACCAGTCATTTTCACATCTGCTGGATATTCTCCGCTCGAATTTTATTCAGAGAAGTCCAGTCAAGGGCCGATGTCCGATATATATAGTCTAGCGGCACTGCTTCATTATTGGACATGTGGACAGCCACCGATGGATGTGAAGCAACGTCTATTCCAGGATGAACTCCCGTCAGTGCGTTCGCACAATGAATATGTGAATCCTTGGCTCGCTCATGTCATTCACTGGGGACTATCCGTTCGTTCTGAGAAGCGTTGTGCTTCTCTCAGGTGGGTAAGAAGATCATTGCAGATGCAGGCCTTGGTGTGGAAAGTCCGTAAACCGGGCACGGTGGAGTGGTCATTGGCTGAGAATGAACATACGCAGATCTACGAAGCAGAGTCGGGCAAACAGCATGAGACCGCCTGAACCAGATCGCGGGTATACGCTACTAGTAATACATATCGTATGCATACGAAAAAAACAGGTCAGATTAACCCCGGTGGGTTGTATCTAACCTGTTTTATTTATATGGTAGTCAAATTTATAGTACCGTTAGTTGCTTCAATCAAGATAAGTATCTGTGTATAACAATCCTCAATTTCTCGAACGTCCAAGTCCTTCCGCTACCTACGAATACCTTTAGTTGGTAAGTGAGTTACAATTCGTTCCCAACAGAACCCACCATATTCACTATGTCTGGTAAGGTTCTCTCCGTTGCCCAACTGAAATATTAGTACTCGGTTTAATAGGCTTGTAGCGAATTTCAATCTCGGTAATCCCATCCTCGAAGGTCACATACAACTTCTCATTATACTCCAGAGCCTCCGTATGGCGCCGTTTCACAGGTGTTCGACCTCGGACGACGGTGCAATTGGTATCATGCCGGATCAGCAATGTTTCTTTTTTGCCTGCTTCCAGCCAAATTCGACCAGCTTCAGGTACTCTTACACCAATATCCATTCGAGCAAAAAGCTCACTTAAGCTCACCTTTCGACTGTTCAGCGAAGTTAGAGGCCAATGGGTAACCGGAATATCTTCACCACTCGCGGTTGCAAGAAAATAACCCTCCAACCTTCCGCGAAACACAGGCTTAGGCTTCAACACAAACCAATACAAAGCAAAGATCCCACCTGCCGCAAGGATCCCCAAGCCAGTAAATAAGAAAATCTTTTCACGTAAAGAATGAATCCGCAATGGGATGTCGGTGGTCACACTCGCGCCTTCGGAATCCGTTGCTGTAATCTGAACGAACGAACTACCGGTGTGAAGAGAAGACAAGTGCAGCATATTTCCATTAATGCTCGCATTACCAAGTGTATTGGCATCCTGAGCTGCACCGAGTGTATAAGTTAAAGGGTCATTATTGGCATCGTCAAAATATGTATTTAGATCCAGATAAGCATCCCCGTCATCTTTGGACAAATCCATGGAAGTGCCCGTACTTACAGGGGCTTGGTTTGTAATATCTACTTCAACCGGCGTGATTTCTCGATAAAAGTCTGGACCGTCGATGCGGAGTCCCCACGTATATAGATCAGACTTCGGAAACGTATAATTCCCCGTAAACCCACTGCCTGTATTCGTTAGAGCTACGCGTTCACTCGTTCCTTCTGATGTGCTCACGATTAGCTCAGCTTCAAGACCTTTGTACACATTCAGATCCTGAATTGGCTTTGGCTCTGCAGCTTGATCGTATAATGCGGCATTAAACGTAATGCTCTGTCCCTTGACTGGCAGCTCCGTTGCCATATTTGCAGATGCAGACACGTTGTAATTGCCGAGCAGGTTAATCTTCACAAGATCTCCGCTACGTCCTTTGAATTTCAATTTGAACTGTCCTTTAACCGGACGAATGATCTTCATCAAAGCATATTTGTCTGAACGGATAAAGCTCACATTGCTGGATTGATAATAGAGTTGAGCCTCAGAGACCGCATGATCCGAGAGCATGATGATATTCGCATCCGCCATACTTGAATTCGGAATGTCTACTGTGACTTCTTGCATCGCCCCGGTTGCCGTAACAGCAGCTACAGACACGAGAACAGATTGAATCTGATCGGCAAAAATTCGATTGAAAATCTCGGGTAAGTCGTCTGCACTTCCGGTGATAAAGGAAGAACCACCTGTTTCTTTGGCAATTCGTTCAAGTTCAGCAGGATTTACAGTTCCATCTCGGTTAAGCCCAACAGTATAGATCGGATAACCGGCTTGTTGTGCCATTTGAATTACCTTGTCGACATCTTTGGAAGAATCGGCAGGTGTTCGATTGGTTGAACCCCTTAAGTCTGTCTCCCATCAGATAACAAAATCATAAATGGTTTACGTTGATCTGTCTTAGATTGTTCAAGCAAGCTGGCACCTCGGCGTAAACCGAGTCCAAGGTCTGTATAACCTGAACGTTTCAATCCATCCACACGGCTGCGAAGATTATTGCGAGCTCCGGAAGAGGAGATATCCATCAACGGTACAGATGACGTGATCTTGTCGTTATAGGCTACAAAGCCAAGCCGGGTCTTAGGTCCACTACTCATATCCATAAACATATGTATAACTTCTTCGGCAATGCGATCTTTGTCAGTCTCATTCATCGAGTAGCTAACATCTAGAACAAACATAGCATCTAGGCCTTCATAAGCCTGGGTCTTGACGGATGAATCTGCGTGCACGCTTCCTGTGTCCCAGTTGGGAAGTAAGATGCTCACCACCAATAGGGTAAGCCATGCTTTTTTGAATTTAATTAATATCATGTGAGGCTTCAAGTCTCCTTTCTGTTTGCACACAACTAGCTTATGTTTCTTGAAATAAATCTACAAAATCTAATTTTTTGCTACTTCCACACGTTTTAACGTCGTTATGCGTAGTTTTGCATTGTCAAAAGAAGTGCAACCTCGCATAGGTTATGTGTTTACACGCTCGAATAGGGGGAATACTCCATCGGTCTTAAATCCTTGAACAAGACCCAAATTATAGGATATTCTATATCATCGGTTCGACTTACAAGGAAATGAAGCGAATTCCAAAAATTAGTTCTATAGGTATATCGAAGGCTATAAAATGAGCTTTTAGACCTATAGTGGGGAATATTGACAAAACATGTCGCTGATGATTAAGATGAATTCCATAAATCTCCAAAGCAAACGGCATAAACTGGTACATAAGTTCCAGTTACATGTTGACAGCTCGTTCTATCGATCGTCTTCCTTCTGCCTAGTTTGATTCTTGAAGATCAAGACCAAAGGCCGAAAAGACGTGCGGAGTGTCAAAAATTGATGGAGGGGGAAAGCATTCGCCCGAATTAAGCCTGCTCGTGGGGATGCTGCCTGAATGGACATTATTAATCAAACGAACCGAACGATGCTTTTTGAAGAGATCAATCCCGAGAAGTTGGATCTCATCACAATCGTTGGTGACGTGAAGGGCATTGATAGCCTGAGCGATGACAAAATCAAAGAGATTAACGAGCACTTGCTTGTTCGCAGCTTTGATGAGTTTCTGGATAAGTTCTCACCGAGCGTATATTCATTTTTCAATGCGGTGAACCAGAAAGTCATGTATACGCTTAAAAAACCGGAAGGTATTCCGGATGAAGCCATCTCGGAGATCAAAATTGATCAGAGTAACGATTTTCTAAGAATGCTGTTTACCCTGATCGATACGAAGCGTAGCCAAGGCATTACCAACGTAGATTTCAAGTTTGAGAATCTGCTCGACATGATCTCCCCGAAGAAAGTGATGGATGACATCCGCCAAGTGCGGAAGGAAATTCACTACATGTACGGTCAGCACGAGAAGCTGGATGATGGAGACCCTAAGAAGCTAGATATCGGCGACAAATTGAATGTGATGTTCGAGGAAGCTAGCCGGAATTACAACAATGTCATGGCGATGCTGCCGCTTGCAATTGAAGATATCAAAACCCGTTTGTTATTGGGTCGTGCACAGGAAGAAACCTCTTCCGAAGCGATTCAAGTGGGTCAACTGACCATCGGTGAGAGCGGAGAATTGAAAATTATCGAAGCGCCTAAATCGGATAACAACGAGTTAATGTTATTGGATGAAGCGAGTAGTACAGATCTGACTCAGGTATTTGCCGAGGATTATAATTCATTGTCCGAGACACCTTCACCTTATGTTCAGGATCTGGTTGTTCGTACATTCTCCCCACTTCCTGCGGTACAGACCGATGTGGATACATCTGTGGAGGTACAGAACTACAATACATACCTGGAGTTTTACAAAAACGCCAAGGATGACTTTGTCAAAACAGTGAAGCCGTTGGTGGAGAAGATTTTGGGTGTCAAAATGTTCTTTGACCAATATGCAACGAAGAACAAAGGTATGGTGCCTTCCATGCTGATCTCCAACACGAAGCTGGATATGCTTGTGAAGAGCAGCAATATTCCACGCTTAGAGACGTATCTTAATACGGTTAACGCGAAAAATGACTTTTCGGATACGATCTGGTTCGGGATTGTACCTTCGGTTGAACTGGACAATACAAGCCAAGTTAAGGTCAGTCGTACTCGTTTCCGTGGTAATGACAAGGTGGTTAAGCAGGACGGGAATAGCATGGAATCCCTGACAATGCTTCTGCAAGTCGTGAAGGACTACAAAGTGCAGATCTTCTTCAGTTTTGAATCCGGGGAAGAGACGACGTTCAGCAGTATGGCTACCGCTGGCATTGATAAGTACATTGAGAAATGTTCTGTGTTAACGCGGAAGGAATATAGTGAGTTTGCGATTCCAAGTGCGCCGAATTTCACTATTATTCCGAAGGAGAAGTCAGGTGTAGTCATCGATAGCCGTATGCTTCAAACCGAGCATGGTGTTGAGCTTTCGAAGGAAAAAGAAGATATCCTGAGACTTTGGATCGAGGGTGTTTATGTAGGAGCATCTTATGTATCTGCTGGTATTGTGGCAGCTTATCAATGTCCAGAGTACCTGCGTGGAGCATTCAAAACGGTCAACCGCGATTATCCAGGGGTACGTTTTGATATCGAAGCTGGCGATAACAGTCTGCGTGTTGTTACGACGATGACCAAGGAAATTTCGGGTTTCACGAACACCATTAAGGATTCCATTAACCGGAAGAACTTTGGATTTATTTTCTCATCGGAAAATGCTCAGATTCAGGACAGTGATATCAAACGAATCACCGTGTATAAAGCTAGAAGCATGGCGATGTCCGAAGATGGATTTGACTCCTTGTATAAGACACTTGTTAGCACATACATTGAACGCTTGCTCCGTTTCCAAACCGGTGATTTCAAGCATGAAAATATCGTCAAATTCTTCAGCAACAATCCGAGCAGTCAGAAGAGCCGGTGGCTGGGAACTCGTGGATCGATCAATTCGATCATTCAAGAGGGTGATGACATGAGCTTTATCATCGATGAGAAGAGCAATATGTGCCATATTGACCTGGTCTTCAACGGCAACGTGAAGAACCTTGAGGTCATGATTACCAAAGGCACGAGTGCAATGAAAGTCTAGCTAGTTTAAGTATATATAAGTTTTAACAGTGTATATAGTTCTTTAAACAACGTATTGAAAACATTAATTTGGTGTTAGAGGCTGCCTTTACCGGCTTGCCTTTATACATATATTCCGTTGTCTTTCCTCAGATTTTGTAGTAGGATAGCGGGCACATTTTTCCTAATCTTAAGGAGGTTTTTATTAATGGGTTTTGTATTGAAAGTAGAAGGCGCAGAAACAATCGAATTGGGAATGGATAATATCCGTACAGTCGCGTACGACACAGATACGCCGGATGATTCCAATGCACGTTCCACAGATGTGGGCGCAACACTGCGCATCAGCGGCAAAATCATTACAGCAACGGATGGCGACAATGCAGATGACACGATGAAGTTGGCGCTGTGGTCCCTCGTTCCTGCTGAAAAAGCAGATTGCTATCGCAAAGTAACGTTGGAAGTTGTTGCAGCTGACCAAGTGGTACGCAAAATTTACATGCCTAACGCGTTTGTAGTGGATTACACAGAGCGTTTCGGAGATACCGAAGGTGTGGGCGAATTCAGCTTGTTCATCAAACAGAAAAAAGACAAAACTGAATTCACGAAAATTGAAGGTGGCTTCCCGGTTTAATAGGAAACGTCTGATGTCCCATACGAATGCTACTGGCACTTACATGGGACAAGCATCATAAGTTAAGGGGCCCTGTGCCCCTTAATCTTTATTTTGTACTGATAGCAGTAAGGAGGGAGGAATATTCGAATGAGTGATTTTTATGCTGTTCTTGGGGTGAGTCGAGACGCTTCGCCTGAACAGATTAAGAAATCTTATCGCCAATTAGCCAAAAAGTATCATCCTGACGTGAATGGTGGCGATGCTCAGGCCGAAGCGCGCTTTAAGCAGGTTCATGAGGCTTACAGCACACTTGGCAATCCAGAGCTTAAGGCTGCGTATGACCAACAACCTCGATCTGGAGGAGGTAGTAGCTCCAAGGGAACAGGCTCCAATCATGCAACAAGGGAAAACCATTCAGCTTCCGGAGGAAATCCGGTAACTGGCTGGTCAGATCCTTCGCGAATGCATGAGCAATTTGAACAGTTTTTTGGGATTCGACCAAAGGGGAAAGAAAGTCCGAACAGTGGGAATAAAGCCGATTCTCATAAGGGAATGGATATGTCCGCCATGTTTGACCGTTATTTCGGAGTTCGAAAAAAGTAGGATGCTAGCAATTTATAAGTGATTCTGGCTCAGGCGGAGGTTATGAAACGTGAGACAAGGAAGGTCGGTATTGACGATAGGGCTTGATGCATGTGTCGCCATCATTTCGTTAACCGTGCTCTATTACATATTTTTTGTGAACCGGGATATGGGTGCCCAGTGGATTACTGGAAGTATCGTGATTCTCTCGGGAGGGGCTTATCTATTTTTTAAATATATGCCTGCTACCAAGGCGGAAAAGAAGAAACTATCCTCACGCGTTGTAAAACTTGTACTGCTCGATGATGACGGAACAAGTGTGAAGGAATGGTATATCCAGGGTGAGACCAGTGTGCTTATAGGTAAAAGTTCGAAACATAGTGAGGCAGACATCGATCTGTCAGATACACCTTATGCATCTCTAATCAGCCAACAGCATGCCGTGCTTAACAAAGCATCAGGCCAATGGTTTATCGAGGATATCGATTCAGCCAGTGGTGTAGGTGTGCGTAAGGGCAATCAGAGCCGAGCATCCAAATTGGAAATCGAGGAACCCAGTCTAATTGAGGCGGGGGATTTAATTTATATTGCCAATACCCGAATTTTGGTGAAATGACGTTGGCGTACCATCATACAAGCTTACGGGGGAATGAAACGAAATGAGTCTGACAAGATGCGGAAACGGACATATGTTCAGCACGAGACGGCACGGAAATACGTGTCCATATTGCAATCTAGCAGTGGAATCACCAGCTTCAAGTAGTAGTGATGGGGCGGGGGCAATCCCGCGGGCACCTCGTACGTCTGAGGAAGACAAAACCATGCCGTATCTGGGAGAAACGACGGGGATTGAACCAGTCACAGGCTGGCTCGTGTGCATTGAAGGTGCACAGATGGGTCAGGATTATCGGATTATGGCGGAGAAGAACTTTATTGGACGTTCAGAAGAGATGCATGTTCGCATCCTCGGGATAACACCATTTCCCGGCGGAATCATGCAGTGATTGTGTATGATCCCAAAAAGAGAAATTTCTACTTGCTGCCTGGCGATGCCTCTGGCCTTGCGTATCACAACAATGAAGCGGTCTATTCTCCGGTGGAACTGGCTGCATACGATGTCATTCAATTAGGTCGAAGCAAATTCATCTTCATTCCATTGTGCGGTGTGCACTTTGAATGGGAGCAGCAGTGAGTACGTTCATGATTCTCTGGAACGACAAGGAGCTGACCCCTTATTGGGTGATCTTAGCAGGCTGTCTGTCCATTGGATTACTATTATTCGTCCGAAGCCGGATTCCGGTAAGGCAGCGTGACGATAGACCCGTTGGAGTTCAGATTGGGAATGGACAGACGATTGGCGCCCGAAGTGAGCAAGATGATTATTTTGCCTGTGCTGTAGAGCCCTATGGCGTGCTTGCGGTACTTGCTGATGGAATTAGTGGATTATCGGGTGGAAAGGTTGCGAGTACGACAGCCGTTGAAACCTTCATCCGTGAGTTTGAGGCACTGGATCGATTCCCAGATCCGGACGAGTTCTGGAGTGAGTCTGCGCATTTAGCGAATCAAGCTATTCTCCGTAATCTGCTTGGTGTTCCAGGGGGCACAACGTTAGTTTCAGTCATGATTCGGGGGAGAAATCTCTATTGGGGAGCCGTTGGAGATAGTGTTTTATCTGTATTTCGCCAAGGTGAACTTATTCCGATCAATCACAAACATACGTTGGAAAGTCAGCTAGAAGAACAATACATGTCTGGACAGATATCGGAGCAGGAGGCACTGGATAACCCGCAGCGCAAAAGGCTGGTCAACTATTTGGGATACGACCATTTTAAGCAAATGGAAATCGCGGACGAGCCGTTTGCGTTGCATCCGGCGGACAAGATTGTGTTATGCAGTGATGGTGTATATAACTCGCTCACGGAGATGGAACTGGAAACCATATTGGCGCAAAGTATTCCGCCATTTGATGCTGCACAGGCCATTATTGATCTAATTGAAGAAAAACAGCTCGTGCATCAGGATAATGCCACGATTATCATTTTGGAGCAAGGATGGTAACGGATAAGGCAGCGCACAGGGACGGGAAATGGGGAGACGGATGAGGAAGGAGAACAGTGAATTTAATACAGCATTTGTCTCGGAAGCGGGATCTTTCCTGAAAAATCGAGATTTCTACGGTTGTGTAGAACTGGAGGATTGGGCTTGTTATGTCATAGCAGATGGACTGGACACCGACACAGAGGTGAACAGTGCACAGATCACGGTGCAGACCATTCTTGAATCCTTTCTAGACAAACCGACGATGTCGAAACGCAGACTCACCGAATATATCAAGATCGCCCATGAATGGTTGCAGTATGAGAGCCGCCGGGTCAGACTCAAAGCGGGATTCGTCATTGTGGTCACAGATTATACACGTATGGTCTGGGCATCGGCTGGACATACCCGGTTGTATCATTTTCGAGGCAATCGTATTGCTCTGAAAAGCAAGGATCATAGTGTAGCTGCAAGACTTGCTGTGGAAGGACAGATTGCAGAGGATCGTGTTGACCAACATGATGAACGCGGCAATCTGAATGAATATGCGGGCAAGCCCGGTATGATTAAGCCTTATGTATCCGACAAAATCAAGCTTGCCGACGGAGATGTGCTTGTACTCTGTACGCCTGGTCTGTGGGAAGGTGTACAGGATGCCGAGATGATTGATGCCGTGGAGGGAGCCAATGATCCACAGACGCTAGCGGATACACTTGAAGAAGTGATGCTGAGCAAGCAGCGTGCGCGAATTGAAAATTACAGTGCGGCTGCTATTTATGTGAACAAAATCTTTCACGAAGAGCCTAAGAATCGGAAGAAGTGGATTAAGCGGATTGCGATTATGTTAATCATGCTTCTCATTTTTGGTGGGGCGGGAATTTTCTATGCGGTAAAAAGTGCAGCCAAGAAGGCTGAGCTAGTTGTAGATATGCTGCAATACGAGCAGAATGCTGACCAGTATGTGAAGGAACAGGAGTACGCTAAGGCGGTCTCGGATTACAGTCTAGCACGCAACAATTCTATTAAGGTCAAGGACCCGATACATAAGAAGCTATTTACTGAAAAAATGGCTGCTGCTCAAACGCTCGTCGATGGAGACGCTCATCTGAAGGAAGGCGATATTACAAAGGCAACGGCTAGCTATACGAAGGCACTCGAATTGACGGAGTCATACAGCATGTTCAATCGAGAAGTTATTTCAGAGCGACTGGAGCAAATGACGACCTTCCAACAAGTGCAGGATTGGATCACCGAAGGGGATCTGAAGCTTCAGAACGGGGACTATAGTGGGGCTATTATTTTGTATAAACGAGCTCGAACAGCCGCAACGGAGACAGCCTATAAGGATGCCTTGAAGGAAATCGCCACCAAACTGGAGACGGCAGAGACGAAACGTGCAGATATCAAACGCCAGTCGCGCCAGCTTCAAGCAGATACGTTGGAACAGAAGGGTGATCGATTCAATGAAGCGGGCGATTATGCGGGTGCGCTAACAGCCTACGAGAAAGCACAGGAAATATATCAGGAGATTGATATGCTGGAACGTGTGCTGGCGATGGAACGCAAAATTAACAAGCTGGACGAAAAGCTCAATCCACCTGTACCCGCGGCTGACCTAAATACGGATACCGCGGGATTCGGATCAGCGGATATGTCAGGGATGAACACAGATCTGTCGAGCAGCACAGGCGGGATGAACACGAATAATTCGGTGGGAAGCAGTTCTTCCAATACATCCAACACATCCAACACATCCAACAATACTACCAATGGTGACACGAATTCATCCGTAGGAACTGGAGCTACGAATGCGGTTAGCAATAATACAACTGAAATAGAGTCTGAAGAGCAGCCATCAACGGAAGGAGGAGATTCATAATGAAAGACATTATCCGTGACCGCCTCAATAAGATGGAGGATCTTGAACAACGCAGCATGCTAAAGAACCTCATGACTGGCGTTTTTCTGAATTTGGTGGAATATCAGGAGACGCTGAATAAGCAGATTGAGCAGCGTGTGTTCGATGAGGTTCTCCCACAAGAGGAACGTCATGATGTATATGTCACGTTATGTGCACATGAAGATTTAGATCCGATTCATGAATTCTTATATCCGATTCTTCCCGAGGATGCTGTTCCTCAGAAGGTATATTTGAGCGAAGCATCAGAAGCTTTGTCACGCAAGGAAGAGATGAAGTTATTTACATGTTATATGGAGTGCGGACATCGTGAGCTGCAATCTCTGTTACATAGTAATCGCACATTTCGCGGGGAAATTGTAACGAGTGAGGGTAGACATGCTATAACCGTTCGATTGAAACCAAGCACCGCATATATCTCCAAAGTTGAAGAGTTGTACCGAGTATTTCGTAAAAACAGCCTTCCTTGGAAGTCAGTTAATGCACCCTACATATTCAAATTCGTTGATTGTGTTCTGGTCAGTTCGGATGACGGTGACGAATGGGACAAACAACAAACCGTCAAGGAACTCTCTATCCATCTAGAAGAATTTGAGTCCTACAAACGAACGAATATGATTCCACTGTGGAACATTCAGAAGCTTGACATGAAAACAGGAGGCTTCCCTGTACCAGCATCGGATCGAATTAATTATGAGCATGTATTACCACTCCGCAAAACAGGAACAGAGCACGGATATCTGGTTGATGGAGAAGAATCGCACATCCGATATATTAAAAGATCAGAAGAGGAGATTACCATCGTATCTCCACTAGAAAAGTCAGATTCTTGGACGGTGCTTAAGGTAGCGGTGCCTGTTCCTACCCGCATTAGCAGGATGGACTACCCGCTATTTTCCAATAACAAACGGGAAGGTTTTGCTGGTAAGTATGCGCGTCAGGAGGGACGATCTGTTCGATCCAAAGGCGAGATTGCCCGCATGATTCATGCTTTTCAGTCTGCAGAAGGATTGGAACTAGAGGATGTGCAGGTTGTCGCACCTGGTTCGGGACTTGGGATAACGTATCCACTCAATGAATTTGTCAGTGATCATGTTCGTGTTGAGGCGGATAAACATCGAATGATTTTGAGGTTCAGCAAACAAGGAATTCAGCCGGAGATGGCTATTTTCTTAGATGATTTGCTGAGCTTTCTAGTATCGGAAGTCCAGCTTGCCTTCCCGGAATACTGTTGTGAAGGGGAATGGGTGTGAGTATGGCATGAACTATATATGGGATCTCGTCATTCGAGCGAAGCGAAGTGGAGCTGATCTGCGCGATATATCTTTTGTGCCTGCACGCGTGTACTCGCCTTACATGGAGCTTAGTCATACCAATCTAAATGCTTCAGGGGTAGAACGGACGATCGAAGTGAATCCGTATTATCGCTTTTTTGATATATTCCGAGATTTGTTTGATATCAACAATGAAGAACAGGTGGAATTACGGGAAGCGTTATTTGATCTGGTCATTCATTTTCTGGCGAATATGGATCTGATGCAGGGGATGAACAAGCGGGAGTACTACATTCGTTTCATTCTGAATGATATGCATTCGGGTGTATACGGGGAGCGAATTAAGCGGCGATTGGAGCTGTTTGGCCCGGAGGAGCAGGAAGTGATCGCTTGTAATATGCTCCGCTTGTACGATACAGGCGAGGCTGTACATCTTCTACGAGATACACTTGTTCGGATGTTTCCCCGCTCCACTCTATATGCCAATTGTGAGGAGAAGGACGAATTGCTCTTATATATTGGACAGGCGGAACGCACAGAGGCGAAGGAGAAGTTGGAGCTGATTCTAGAATTATTTTTGCCGGTTCGCTTCGATACGGAAATCTATTGGGGTCATCATTTTGGCATATTGGATGTGGACTATACGATGATACAGGACGGTATTGCGCTATATTAGCAGCGGTAACAGTTGTAAGGAGGAAACATAGATGAACGGTTATTCATACCGATTGTATCCTGACGCCACCGGCAGGGAGCGAGCCAGAGGCACGATGCGTTATACGCGTGAAGAACTAATGGATATGACGACATTCCAATTGCGGAACATTTGTTACAAAGAGCGTTTAGTTGAGGGATTGGGGCCCAGAACGGAGCGCGAAGAGTTGATTCGAATCATTCTGAAATTTCTGGGGGCTGACGATGTATTGTGGATCGATCAGTCGTATGATGGTGGATTTGAGCGCATCCAAAAGGCAATATCCCGTCATATGACAGCTCCTATGAGCAGTGATGGAGGAATCAGTGTTCCCGCAAGGCTTATTCTGTACGAAGGTTTGAAGGTGGACAAGCTGGATCAATACGTCGTCACCGCACCCGGAGGGTTAACGGAGTCTAATGTGCTGTTGGTCAATGAGAGCATGGAGCTGTGTGGCATCTTCAACCTCGTTAAGGATGACACTGTAGCTGGTACTTTTTATCTGACGGCAGGCAGTGGATCGACTTGGAAGCGTTCGGGAAACAGACAGTACAGTCTTCTCTTTTTCCGTAAACGCGATTCGGAATATTTGTACCAGACGTATTACTCCAACCGCCCTCTTCCTCCGGTTCATATTCAATATACTCAGATTCCACTGGCTGATCTGGATATTCGGGAGCTTGAGCCAACAGAAGCTGTGCTTGCGATAGATTTTGGCACCTCCAATACGACGGCAGGCGCCTTTTTGCATAACGGTTATATTCAAGCACCCAGCAGTCAGGATCTGTTGAATGGACGGGTTCGAATGGATGCCATTAACTATGTTGCATTTCCTGATCCTACTTACAAAGACACCGACTGGATTGAAGTGTTACCTACGGCCATTGGTGTAGCAGATTGCTCCGATCCGGCAAATATTCGTTACGAATTCGGCTATGAGGCATTGCGAAGCATGCGTCGCGGAGGATACAGCAGCCGAGCCAGTGTGTTCCGGAGTATGAAGCGCTGGGTGAACAATTATACCAAGCTAGAAGAAATCGTCGATGTTCATGGAAATGCAGCTAACGTTTCTCGGATGGATCTGCTACGCGCGTACATGAGCTATATTATTCGAACCGCAGAGCATCAATTCAAGTGCAAGTTCCGCCATGTGCATTTTACGAGTCCGGTGAAGATGAAAACACAGTTTTTGCAGATGTTCGGGGAGATGCTTCCCGACTATCAGATTGAACAGACTTATGCGCTGGATGAGGGGATGGCTGTTCTCTATAACACGCTTGCGGATGGTATGGAACGCGGTGTGTTCATGGAAGGGCAGATGTATCATGCACTCGTGATTGATTGCGGCGGTGGAACGACCGACTTGTCATCCTGCGCATTTACGATGGAAGACGGACATATGGCGTATAAGCTGGACATCCATACCACGTACGAAAATGGGGATACCAACTTCGGGGGTCACAACATTACATATCGCATCATGCAGTTCATGAAAATTGTATTCGCCGATTATTACAGTGGCCGCCGCCAAGTAACGGATATTGATCATTTAATTGAAGCACCTGGTGCAGATGTATTTCGCCAAGTGGACGAAGAAGGCGTGAAGTCCGTGTATCAGAAGCTGGAGCAGCGTTACGAGGAGGCCGAACAGATCATACCTACTGCTTTTGCACGTAGGGAGAACCGTTCACGGGATGAATACTTGCGGGTAAGAGGCAACTTTTATTTTCTGTGGGAGATCGCCGAAGAGATGAAGCAGCAATTTTTCCGCAAAACAGGTATCCTACGCAATCGATTCCATTCCGAGATGGAAGATGATCGAGATAGTGATCTACAGATCACGACCATGGAACGATGGTTTCTGTCCGTGGAACGTGGCGGGGAACTGAAGGACGAGTATGAGTTTCCTGATGTTGTGTTCAACATCAAAGAGATTACTCAACTGATTAAAGCAGATATCTATGAGGTAGTCCGGAAGTTTCTGGATGACTTCTATCGGCAAGGAAAGATGAGTCAATACTCCATTATCAAGCTGACAGGCCAATCCTGCCGCATTGATGTATTTCGGGAAGCGTTGAAGGAGTTTGTTCCAGGCAGGAGCATCGAGTTTCGGCAAAAACCTGCGGAAGGACGTGTACCAGATCTCAAACTTGCCTGTCTCCGAGGAGCGATCCGTTATCTGAGTGCCCGCAAAACAGGTGCTGTTCAGGCAGAGATTACACATG
This sequence comes from Paenibacillus sp. DCT19, assembly GCF_003268635.1. NCBI lineage: Bacteria > Bacillati > Bacillota > Bacilli > Caryophanales > Paenibacillaceae > Paenibacillus > Paenibacillus sp. DCT19. The sequence continues at coordinate 4,703,076 of NZ_CP029639.1, read as the reverse complement.
ATGCGGCTGTTATCCCGTATACCGTGAGTGCATACACCCACAATGGACGTGAAAAAGTGTTGATCAGTAGTCTGGATCGCAGTGACGGAATCCCCGGAAGCATATCTCGCCCGTTCGAGACAGCAGAAGTGGAATTATATCTGAGCGGAAACGATGGTCAACTGAGACAGAAATTTGTGTATTCCAATCGTCAGGATGCATATAAAGAGGTTCTGTACGAAGATATCCGTGCGCAATATGGAGACAAAATTCCGCAGGATGATACGGACTCCATCGTGAACGGAGAGACGAAGTTTTTTGTTTACCCGGATGATCGTCATTGGGGCTTCCACGTACTTCCTGTAGCTCGTAGAAATGAACGATTGTATCTTGGTTCGCAGAAGCTGCTCCCATTCGAGACGGATTTGTCCGAGTTGGATTTTTTTGACGGAATGAAATGAACATCGTCAGCAGAAAGGAGGGGAAACGTTCATGTTCACGTATTCCTATCCCCATTTTCATAAAGGCAGAATTCTCAAGACATCAATGCTGGAGGAACTACGGGACTATCCCCGAGACTACATGGAGTTGTACTACCGTAGTTACGCGGATGGTATCCTTGCAGGCGCAGAGGTGGAGGTATACCCGGACAAGCTGGTGGTTACTCCGGGAATGGTGCTGCACAAGGGAAGATTGTATATGTTAACCGAGTCTGCTGAGCTGGAATATCAGGCTACGGGCAGGGTGAATGTGCTGAAACTTCGATTTACCGAGGATGAGAAGCTAAGTGACATGACAGCCAGTCATGCAGAACTTCGGCTGGATGAGGAGGCTACCTGTGATTCCAGTGAAATGGAGCTCGCGCGGTTCAAGCTGAAGGAAGGCGCCAGACTCAGGCGGGATTATCAGACCTTTGCCGATCTAGCAACAGAGTTCAACACGCTTCATGTTATTCATGTCGCATATGCTGCGGAAGGAGTTAGCACATTATCCCCTCTCGTTATGAAAGATTATGCAGAGAGACTACTTCGCACAGGAACCTCTGATCCCCAGGATCTGATCTTTGCCATGATGTGCCTGAACGAAGGCACAATTGCAAGAAGCGTCATCCTGCATCATATTGCGAATCGGTTGGGTCTCGAGTACCGGGAGTATGACAACGCACAGATTCATCGATATCTAGACCGCATATTGGCGAATGCTGGCCGCGGATCCGGTCGCTCAGGTATGCCGGTGGGCGGGCCACATCGGATGATTGTGGATTGAATTTGGAACAGCAAGGGAGGATGTAACAATGAAGCATTGGGATGAGAAGATTGTTGCAATGATGAACGGCATGAAAATGAATTCGGTTGAAGATGACAATTATGGGCATATCCCAGAAGACCCTGAGCCGGATTTGAAGGCAGCTTTTCTACAAATTGGTGGCAACCCGTATTCTTTTCAGGAAACAGAACTGCTGGAAGGCAAGCTGTGGATGATGCTGCCTCGAACGTTCAAACCGATGTCTGAACAAATGATGAATATGAAGTACCCTTCACAGCATAGACCAAGCACAATCTACACCAATGCTGAGGGCACGATTAATATCGCAGTGAACCATACGATAAATCCATTACCTGCAGAGGATCTACCGTTATTTAAACAGAGCATGATTCAGATATTGCGGCGAACGCAGAAGCTCACGAAGTGGTACGGGGATGGAGATCGCATGGTCGGAGGACGTGAAGCGGCGACATGTGAATTTTTGACTCCTGTCGTATACGCAAACTTATATCATTTGATGTTATTTACTTCTTTGGAGGATCGGGCACTAATCTGTACTTTCAATTGTACAGACCATGAACTGGATGACTGGCAACGCGTGGCTTCAGCAATCATGAATTCGGTTCGATTTGAAGTCCATGACGAAAGGGATGCTGGAGAATGAGCATTGAAGCCTTATCTTACAAAAATGTGAGAGTGAGTCCATTTGAGGTAATTAGTCTTCGTGAGTTAACGATTACTAAACAGATGAATGAGCACGCTCGTGTGAGATTCACGGGAATTGTAGATGAAGAGAAGAAGGATTCTTATGTACGTTTAAGTGGTTCCGATACACTTGTGGAGATTAGCCAAGTCGATGATCAAGGCAGTACATCTGTATTGTTCAGCGGTCTAATCCTTAATGTTAGCGTTATGGTGCAGGGCGGCGTCTACTTACTTGAAGTTGAGGGCATCTCCCATACCCATGAACTCGATATCCGTAAGAAAAGTCGTTCTTTTCAAAACCACAGTATGACATATCCCCAGCTATTGGATCAGATTGCGGCTGGTTACCCTAATATCGATATTATGGATGCGGCGACGGACGGAGCAGCGATTGGAAAGTTTACTCTTCAGTATGAGGAGACGGATTGGCAATTTCTGAAGCGGATTGCATCTCGACTGCGGACAGGACTCATGCCTGCTTCCGTATTTGATACACCCAAATTTTATTTTGGTTTGTTCGATACTTCATCTAAAGGCAAGCTGCAGGATTTTAACTACAGAGTTCGCAAACGGATGGATAAATTCCGATACACTTCTCAGAACACGAAGGTTGAGGTGGGTGAGGAGGACTATGTGTATTACGAGGTTGAGACGAACCGTGTACTTGATCTGGGAAATGCCATTGAATTTAAAGGCAAGCTGCTGTACGTATATGAAGCTTTTACGGAAATGAAAAATGGACTATTAAAGCACCGTTATACACTGAGTACTCACCGGGGTCTCAGACAAAATACATTTTATAACGATAAAATTATTGGCGTTTCCTTGCAAGGTGTCGTTATCGGTATTAGTAAAGATAAATTGAAGATACATCTGCAAATCGATCAAGCTCAGAATGAGGGTGAGGCACATGCTTTTCCTTACCAATCTGTGTATACCGCAGAAGGAAACAGTGGTTGGTACGTTATGCCGGAGAAAGGCGATCATGTGCGGGTGTATTTCCCTGGTAACAAGGAAGAAGAAGGGGTCGCTACAAGCTCGGTACGTCAGAACTCGGATGAGGGTGAGAGCAACAAGCTGAGCAACCCAGATCACAAATACTTCCGTACAGCAGCAGGGAAGGAATTGAAGATGACACCTGAAGAGGTGATTGTTACTGGCAAGGATGGGGAGATCTTTATTCGTCTCAGTGAAGGCGGGGGGATTGAGATTATTAGTAGTCAGCAGATCACGATCTCTGCTAAGGAAGATATTATGATGAATGCTGAGAAAAGCATTGTGTTCTCTGCGAAGGAAGAAATCAGTCTAACCTGCAAAGAGAGTAATATCAAAATGGATGGTACGACCTCTCTAGTAGGAACTGAATTGAAAACCAATTAAACGCTAGTAACAAAGAGTATAAAGCGAAAAATGTTTACAATATTCATCTGACAACGAATTAATGACATTCAAGGAAGAGGGGGATGCTCGTGACTACTGCGCTTGAGCAGTTCAAGCAAGAGATCGTAATACCTCTGCGGAATCGTGTGATGCTGCAATGGGAGCAGGTCTATCAGCAGAATCGCGAACGACTGAAAGCAGAATTTATTCGGCATTTTGCCAAGCAGTGCCAGTTGGTACTGGACATGCAGAACATCGGTGAACATGGAGCCGTGGGACACTTCACGTATTCTCTACTTCGAACACAATTGCTAGAAGGGAAGGCTCTCTATTTGACCGAAGCTGCAGACGAAACGTGGTTATTCGATCCTTCTCCTATTGAGGGAGCTTACGATGCTTCATGGGCGTTTGGCTACCTGGATATTATGCTGGCTTGCTGGAAGGAGGAATTGGAGCGACCGGGATCTTCCTATACAGGCTCCATTACACAACCAGAACTGGAACGCTTGTTATTACGAGAAGCAGCGCATGGACATGCTTATGTAACTCATCTGATCCACCAAGCGATGCCCGAGGCAGTGCAATGTGAATCATTTATTAATCTAGAGAAGTGTCCTGCTATTGAAGTACGTGTAGGTGAATATTTGGATGTCAGTGAGTTGGTATACAAAACAGATGCTGAACCTGCGGATGAAGTCGAGATCCGAAAGTGGCTCGCTGAAAGAACAGAAGAAGTCTACGGCTATGCAGCCTTAGAACATCTGGATCTGGCTGGAGGAGACTACAGTGGAATGGATTTCCGTTTCTCAGCGTTTCGCGATATTGCGTTTGGCGGGAGTCAATTCGAAAATAGCAATCTGGTAAACACGGTGTGGGAACAATGTGACTTAACGGACACTCGCTGGAATGGCAGCCAGATGTACGGCGCCCGGTTCCGAAACTGTAGGATGGTTGGCGCTCTATTTCATGGAATTGAAGCAAGGCAGGGGATGCCTAATCCAGAGATCTGGGATGCACCTGGATTCAACCCAGTTTCCTTCGCAGGGGCGGATCTAAGAGAAGCTGACTTTATACTGGCAGATCTTCAAGGAGCCGATTTTAGAGAAGCATCGATTGAAAACACCGTGTTTGGCGTGTGCAATTTGGCTGATACGGATTTTCGAGGGACGGATGTATCTAAAGTGGATTTCACAGGTTCCCGTTTGGACAGAGCGCAAATGGATCTTGGAACTTCTTGCCGCATTCTGGATCGCCCGGTAGTACGGATACGAGAAGGAATAGATCATATGGCTGGCATGATGGAAGAACAGTTAGCGCAATTATTGGATAAGAGCTCAGGGCAAGGAGGAAAGCTCGTATGAGGCACAATTGGTTCCAAATCATACAGGATACACGTGTAACAGGAGCGATTGAGCCCGTGGGAGTCAAAAGTATTATTCAGCCTGAGTGGATGAGAGGCGAGCAATTAAATGAACTCGAACAATCGAATTTACAGTTTACCATCCGTCCGAATCGAAGGCCTGTAGCTGTAGATCTGATTGAACGCCCATATCCATTGTGGTCGGATGAGCTTAAACGCCTGTTACATACCTTTGCCCCACGTCTCATGTTTCGTTTGGTTGGATTGATGGACATGGAAAGACAGCAATTGCATCCGTATTGGTTCATGGTGCCTCCACGTCTGAATGCTCTATCTCGAAGCAGTACCTTTGACAATAGTGGCAAGTTAAATGTGCTTCAAGTTGATGCGGATCAATTAAGCAGCACATCTTGGCCCATTATTTATGTGGCGGATGAACGATTGCGAGAAACGGTGATATTGGTGAATCTTGCTCTGGCTGAAGCAATATTACGAAGGGAATATACTGGTTTGCGGTTGCAACGTGTGAATCAGGTTGAAGGGGAGAACCGTTTACTGAGTCTATAAAATCATCTGGGTGAAACCCAGCGGAGGAGGAAAATCAATGGCTGAAGCGATTGGAGCGACGAGACCGGATGTAGTGGATGAAGGGGCTGGAGGCCCAACGTATGTTGTGGCCGGAGCGATCTTAAGTTGTTCTTGTGGTACACAGTTGAATCGATTGAAAATACCTTACAGCCATGGCGTGCATCTAAAGGAGAAAGCACAACTGAACGTGGCTGATGCAACACCGATGATTCACATCATGCCGTTTGGTAACTGTACCAGCCAATTGAATCCTGTCGTTCAGACAGGTGAATTCGATATTGAAGGTGTCCAGAAGGCACCCTGTATTCCTTCCATCTCTACACCATGGATGGAGGGCAAAACAGATGTGCTCATTGAGAATGAACCTGCACTGTTAAGTACCTGCATGAATATGTGTCTCCACGGAGGCTACATCCAGATTGAAGATGATGGTCAAGAGCTTGGAGGGTCTTCCATAGGCGGCACAACCGGGTTTGGCGGTAACATCAGGTAATGAACATCTTAGAGCTATAGCTGAGACCTTTTTTCCGTGTGCTGACATTGCTAGGAAAGAAGTGAGACGATGAGTGTAGTGGAAGCGGCAGTGGGTATGGGGAATATCCGATGTATATCTCCATACACGTTGCAGAACATACAACATTTGCGGATCGAGCGGAGTGCAGGAGAACATGCTCGCTTGTATTTGCAAGGCATTATTCCAGAAGATCATCAGGATCAGGATCTGAACCGGCTCGCCAAAGATGAGACCGTGTCGTTGGTGGAGATCGGAGAACAGGGGCAGGAAGTTCGCAAGCTGTTCCAAGGACTTGTACTGGATGTTAGCATCCGCCGAGTACAAGGGATATACATATTGGAGCTAGAGGCAGTGTCTTATTCGTATCTGCTAGACATAGAACCTCGTATTCGTTCGTTCCAGAACAAGGATCAGGACTGTGAGGACGTCATTCGGCAGGTATTGAAGGTTTATCCGAGATCAGATGTCATTGATTATGTGAGTGGAAGCTCGAAACTAGGAGCCTTAACGCTGCAATATCGAGAGACGGATTGGGCTTTCTTACGCCGACTCGCGTCACGGTTCGGCGCAGCGATCATTCCGGAAATATCAGCTGACTCTCCTAAACTGTATATTGGCGTGCCAGATGGCCGGTATACGGAACTGCCAGATCAAGCGTATACGCTAAGGAGAGATATGAAGGCGTTGAAAGAAGCTTGGTCGGTAGGTGCTATGGGGGTAACGGAGAAAGACTTCACGAGTTATATGATAGATACCCATCGCTGGTTGGCGCTTGGAGATACTGTGCTCTTCCACGAGGAGGAGCTGAAAGTAGCCGCTTGTGTAAGCCAAACGGTAGGAGGGTTGCTTCGACATACGGTTACGCTTAGTCCAGAAAGTGGAATTCGGCAAAATGAAATCAGGAACGATGACATTGCCGGAGCAGCACTAGAAGGCAAAATTATCGGTGTTACCAAAGACACGGTAAAAGTCCATCTGGATGTGGATGCCTCGCAATCGGAAGCGGAAGCAAGCTGGATGCCTTATTCGGCTGTATATGCCGGAGATGGCGGTGGATTCTACAGCATGCCAGAATCCGGCTCGGCTGTTCAAGTGTATTTTGCTAGTGGTCAAGAGAGCGACGCATTCGCGATGGGCTCTGTGCGTCGGGCAGTCAGCCTTCTCCCAAGACTGCAGATCCAGCAACGAAGAGCTGGGGAACGAATTATGGCAAAGAAATGAAAATGACGGATTCGGAAATGTCTCTAATTGCGACAGAAGGTAGTCTATTCATCACACTGGACGGCGGCGGGGTCACCATTCAGAGTAATAGCGGAATTGTAGCATCCGGTGGGCAGGAGATTACGCTTGAGAGCGAGAAGAAGATAGGGATTGAGGCACAGGAAACCATTTTCCTACAGTGCGGAGACAGCAGTATGATTCTGGATGGCATGACCGACCTGAAGGGCAGTGAAGTGCTGCTCGATGGCCTAATCAAAATGCCTGTAACCGTGGAGGATCTTGAGCCAGTACCAGAAGCGCCATTTGTGTCTGAGGTACAGGTGGAAGAGGAACCCGAAGAGGAAAAGAAGGGCTTCTGGGGAAAAGTGCTGGATGTAACTCAGACCGTACTGGATGTTGTCGGCATGATCCCGGTGGTGGGTGAGGTCGCTGACCTAGCTAACGCAGCAATCTATGCGGCTCGAGGGGACTATACCAACGCGGCGTTGTCCGCTGCGGCGGCGATCCCGTTCGTAGGCTGGGCAGCAACGGGTGCCAAGTTTGCCATCAAAGGCGCCAAGCTAGTTAAAAAAGCGGGCAAAGTGGTCGACAGTGTCGTTGGTGCAGCCACGAAGATTGCAGATAAGGCAGGTCAAGTTGCGAAGGCCATCGGTGATCTCGCCAATAAAGCTGGCGATGCGATCTCGGGTGCACTCGGTAAAGTCATGACCAAGGCGAAGGGACTTGCCAGTAACTTCAGTCCAGCAGATCTAGCGAACAAGCTCAAAGGCAAGCTGGATGCTCTGATGATGAAGTCGCCGAAGCTTGGGAACGCGCTCACGAAAGCAACTGATTTCACACGTGGTCTGATGGCAGATTTGATGTCGGATGCGATGTTCTCTGCCGCAATAGATATGCTTAGTAATTATGCGGATTCGAATATATTATTGTCGGCCATGATGATTGTGGGTAGCACAGGTGGTGGTGGCAAGAAGGGCACTACGAACCCAGAGAAGAAAAAGAAAGCTAAAAAGAAAAAGAAATTAAGAGAACAATACTTAGGCAGAACACCCGGGAAAAAGTCTAGAACCGGGCGTGAAGTAATAGAAAGAATGAAAAATGAGAAACCTCCTAAAATCAGAAAAACACGTAGTGGCAAAATCCAGTATAAGGCGAGCGATGATGCATGGTATGATCTTAGTACAGCAGATATGGCACATCGTAATGATCCCCCTCACACTGATGCAGTTACATGGTGGAACAACGTAGGTAGGTACCATGGAGCGAAATCCAAAGAAGTAAGGGATTGGATGTTAGATTCTAATAACTATGTATTAGATCATTACAGCCTTAATCGATCGGATGGGGCAAAACTGAATCAAAAATATCTACCACCTAAAAAGTAATTGGAGGAAAAAAGTTGGAACTTGATGATAATCTATATGAACAGATCGTAACATTGTGCAATGAAGGCGATGCTCATTCAGAAGAAGGGGAACTGGATCAAGCTATACGAAAATATTTAACTGCTTTAAATTTGGTGCCTGTTCCGAAGCACGTATGGGAAGCAAGTACATGGATATATACTGCATTAGGTGATGCATATTTTATTAATGAGGAGTATGAGTTTGCAAAAAACAATTACTTTAACGCTCTAAACTGTCCAGACGGGATTTCAAACCCATTAATTTTGTTGAACCTTGGAGAGAGTCTAGTAGAATGTGGAGAAATTAATAGAGCAAAGGAATATCTTTTAAAAGCTTATATGCTAGAAGGGTATGAGATTTTTTCAGAAGAAGATGAAAAATACTATGAGTTGATTAAAGACTCAATCAAAGGAGTGTAGAAAATGGCTCAGTTAGAAGCAAATATTAAAGAAAAATTCGAATCAATAATTAATGAGAGTAATGAACAATTTCATAATGGTAAGCAAAAAGAATCTATTGTATTACTTGAAGAGGCATGGGAGCTAATACCAGAACCAAAAGGAATCTATAGTGAAAGTTATCATTTGGTAGAGGATATAATTGATACATTATTTCTTTTGCAAGATTTCAATAAAGCATATGAATGGTCAAAAAAAATATTTATTACAGGTTTCATGCGTTTCGATACAGGAACAAAAGAATTTATTTCGGCAAAAGCAGCTTTTGAATTAGGAAAATTTGATCTAGCCAGAGATTTTTTTAATTTTGCATTTAAAAAGTCTGAAGGCAGATGCTTTGAAGATGAGGATCCTAAATATCTTGAGTTTTTTAAAAGTTAAAAAATTTTTAGTTTTAATTTAGATATTTTAAGTCTAATAAAGACAATTGGTGTTAGTCATCACATCAACATTCTCTGGTTATTTTATTAATCGGAGAATGTTTTTTTTAAATTAAGTAGTGAAATTTATGCAGCACGAGGAGACTATACCAATGCGGCGTTGTCCGCTGCCGCGGCGATCCCGTTAGGCTGGGCAGCAACGGGTGCCAAGTTTGCCATCAAAGGCGCCAAGCTAGTTAAAAAAGCGGGCAAAGTAGTCGACAGCGTCGTAGGTGCAGCCACAAAGATTGCAGATAAGGCAGGTCAAGTTGCGAAGGCCATCGGTGATCTCGCCAATAAAGCTGGCGATGCGATCACGGGTTCACTCGGTAAAGTCATGACCAAGGCGAAGGGACTTGCCAGTAACTTCAGTCCAGCAGATCTAGCGAACAAGCTCAAAGGCAAGCTGGATGCTCTGATGATGAAGTCGCCGAAGCTTGAAAACGGACTTAAAATGGCGGGTGGCATGGCCAAAGGCTTCATGCAGAATCTACTCATGAGTGAAGCGATGAATTATGGCTTGGAACAATTAAGCCAATACGTCGATTCGGATACAATGACTAAAGCCATGATTCTGATGAGTATGCTAAGTGGCAAGTTCAAGAAGAGTCAGAACCAAGGGATTACTTCCAATAATAAAGGTTCTGGTGATAAGGATAAGAGCAATAAAGATAAGGATTCAGGTAACAAGGATAAGGACAAGGATAAACCGAAAGACAAAGATAAGACGAAGGACAAAACAAAAGACAAAACAAAAGACAAAACAAAAGACAAAACAAAAGACAAAACAAAAGACAAAACTAAGGATGAACCAAACAAACCTAAACCGAAGGATCAGGAAACGGACAAATCTAAAGGGAAAACGGGAGACAATCCAGAGGATTCGTCATCATCAGACTCTAAGAAGGATAAGGACGGTACCGAGGGTAAGGATAGAACAGATGATATTCCACCTGCATTCAAACAAACTGAGTTTTCAAGTCCGTACGAAGCAAGATATAATTATACTCCTTCCCCAGATAATCGAACAGTTGAATTTAAGGATGTGGACGCGAGAGGGGAATCTCTCTGTACTCTTAAGCCACCACCAGATCCTAAAATAAAGAAAATATTAGATGAAGCTGGTATTAAGGGGATACAATATAAAAATGCTGTTCCTGATTTTTCGCCAGTTGCAAAGGCTCAAATAGAAATTGATTATATGTTAGGTGGAAAGGGGAAATATGGTGGAAAAGCCAGAACAAACAATTTTGCTCAGGCAGATCAACAATTGGCAGATCAAATTAATAAATCTCCTGAACTAGCAAGCCAATTCGGAATGGTTCCTGGAAAAGTCACTGCGAGGGATATTGATAAATACCGAGAAAAAACAAATTCACATGGCATGAATTAAATGATGGAAAAACAATACAACTCGTGCCGACTATAATAAATAGTAAATTTGGTCACCTTGGTGGTGTAGGAGAGATAAACGCTGGAGCTTTCGAACCCGGGGGATTTGCCAATAAATAAGTAAAGGGGATTCTAACATGAAAATAAAAGACTCCGTTTTTGGTGAACTTGAATATGACTATGTTTGGTCTAAGGACATGCAGATAAACTTTCTAGGAAAAGAAATTGGAATATCATTTATCGTTAAAGGTGATGAAGACGGTAAATTTGATAATGAACAGTATGTAGCTTATAAACTGCTGATGCAAAATTGGGAGGATGTACAACGAAGCCTTTTACAACCTATATTAGATTATTACAATCAAAAGCGATATGAACTAGGTTATGATACTTCATATAATGAGAACTATCCTCATATTGAAACAACAGACCAGCTCGTTGAGATGATCTCTATGGATGGAATAGTTATACCCTATGGCGACATCTATGAAGAGAGAGATATTGGAATACTTTTTAATTGTACATGGGACATCGAAAATGGGCTAGGGCTTCGTCTATTAGATGAAAAGGTGATTGAAGTAGGATATCAGGATGTTGCTATTTAGAAACTACTTTTAACAGATTTATCAATATCGAATAAATGAACCAAGAATCAAACTCAAAAGCTTTTTCGAGCTTTGATATGCTCCTATTATAGTAGACAGTGGAAAAAAACTACTTCTACCATGATGTGAGTTTTTGTAATGTCTAAACGAAGACGGATTGCGTATGAAACTAAAATTCAATTGTAGTGAGTTGCTTACAGCACAAAACCAATCCAAACTTTGAAGCAAGCACAGTGAGAGATTGGATAAGAAAATATCAAGCAGAGGGAGAAGTAGGATTACGTATATCCAGAGGATGGAAACCTTATATGAAAGAACAACGACTTGCAGCCATATCCGATGTACTTCCTATAGATCAAACCGCTAAAGAAAAATACATAAAAGAAGATACAAAAAAAGGAGGAGCTACAAAAGATGACGATAATGGATGAGTTATTTAATGAAATGGAGGCACGACTAACTAAACTAGGTATGTCGACGGGTGACAATAAAGTTGAGGGGAAAGTAGAGGATATTGAAAAAAAATATGTGATATCTTTACCAAAATTATATAAACAATTTCTGTCGAGGTACGAAGAAGTTGAATTCGAGCAAGAAATTCAATTTAAAACTATTGAAAACACGCTATGGTCTCATGGTGATGGCTTTGAGTCGTTAGCTTCATTTTTTGTTACTTCAGATGGAACAAATAAACTAGAAACAAAAATCGAACAATATTATGAACGAATTCCAACATCGATTTTTCCAATTGCTGATGATTCAGCAGGAAATCTAATATGTATTGGAGTTAAAGATGACGAATATCGAGGAAGAATTTACTTTTGGGATCACGAAAATGAATTGGTTGCAAAGGTGATGTTGGACGAGGATTTGAAAGATGTATCAAGCATTGATAATTATTGGGATAATGTTTATTTAATCGCGGAATCTTTTATTGATTTTATTAGAAGCCTAGAGATGAAAAATGATAATATCGTAGAGGATATTAACTCTAAAATCATTGGCATTAATATGAGTAGTAACTTTATGGAGAAAATGAGGTTAGCAAGAGAAAAATTAGAAGCAAAAGAAAAACGTGAAAAATAAATGTTCCTGCATATAAAGAGAGGTAATGAATCATGAAGAATAATAAGTTTTTTATTGAAGGTCCATTTCCTGGGTTGAATTCAAAAGACATTGAATTGTTTGAAGCAGAGTATGGTATTTCTTTTCCATATGATCATAAGCAATTTTTAATATCTCATAATGGTGGGAAAACTGGTTCACGCAGAAGATTCACTCCAATCAAAAGCTCATTCCTACTCATAGTAAAGTTGGAATAAGCTTATAAAAGTTATCACCTTATATCTTAGTGAGAAGGAACACTGGTACTCGGTAAAGGCATCGAAGTAACAATAAACAATAAAAGTAGGGACAAATAAATGGAGAAACACTGAATCATTTATATCGACAGATCGCTGAGACGGTTAATGAAATGATACCTGAGGGTTGGAAAAAGTTTTATTTTTATGCTCAGGTTTCTGACGATGGTGGAGGAACTTACTTTTACTACCAACCAGAAAAAGAGCCTGATAGGTGTGAACATAGTCTTGAGATCCCTTTCAAGTACCAAGTGAACGAAAGAGAATTCAAATTAAATAAAAGAAAACTCCTGTCATTAGCAGAAGAATTGAGAGAATTATTTCAAGAAGAAGGGCAAGAATTATGGTATTCTTTCACGCTAAGTTTAGAAATATCCGGGAGTTTAAAAGTACACTTTGACTATACAAATTGGTTTGATACCAGTTACAGCTTTAGTAACCAACTTATAATTTGGAAGTATAAATATTTAAAAGAATTTCCTCAAGACGTGGATTTACAAAACCTAATAGCTAGATACACTGAGGAATTTCCTGATAATCCAATTTAAGTTAGTATCTTTGGTATAGATCTTTAAAATGGTATGAGTTAGTTGTTGCTTCATTTAATTAGATTTTTCCTTCATAAGAAAATCAGAGAAGTCAACAAGTTGAAAATTCCAAAGGTTATGGTTAATAAAACTTTACCCCACGACTGCGAATGAAAAAATTTAGGCAGGCTTTGGTTAGAATACGGGAGCCTGCCTCTTATAATTGATAGAAACTTGGGTTTGTTGTACATAGTTAATAGAAACGTACTCTAAGATAGTGCAAGTCATGACCAAGGAGAAGAGGCTTACCAGTAACTTCAGTCCAGCAGATCTAGCGAACAAGCTCAAAGGCAAGCTGGATGCTCTGATGATGAAGTCGCCGAAGCTTGCGAACGCGCTCACGAAAGCAACTGATTTCACACATGGTCTGATGGCAGATTTGATGTCGGATGCGATGTTCTCTGCCGCAATAGATATGCTTAGTAAGTATGTGGATTCGAATATATTATTGTCGGCCATGATGGTTGATCATGATAAAGGTGACTTTGTAGAAGAAGTGGCCAAGCAAATTGCTAAAGATATTTCTGACTTATTCCAAGTTGGTAGAAACGGAATTGATGAACCTTTTTGACCAAAGGCCCGCCTCCTAAATTAACTATGATTGAGGCTAAAACATCGGAGTGGAGTAGTTTTAGTTATTCAACGGAGCAAAAACTGGGTGGTGCTAAATACTTTGAAGTCATGTCAGGACGTAAAAATAAGAGTTTTGCAGACTTTAAGGCGAAGTATAAAAAACTCTTAAAAGAAAACCCTGGATTGGAGTTTCAGTTTATCAGGGTGGAAGTGGACATTTCCAAAACCTCAGTGGGCTTTCGTGTAGATGTTGTAAAAGTTAAGGACTGGAGTAAGGAGATTAAATAACGTTTAAGGAGATGCATATGGTTAATTCAAAAAAAATACAAATGGCTTATAGAAGATACGTCAAAAATTTCATAGGTGGTAACGCTCTAGACGAATATGAAGAAGCAAAAAAAGAAATTGATGAAATCGTCGAATGTAATAATACAGAGATCGACCATATTTTGTTAATTGATTTAGATAATATATCTGACTTTTGGCTCGAAGCCTGGAAAAATAATGTCTTAATCGAAGAGGGGCGAGATATAACAGCATTAAAAAAGCTTCAACAACTTAAATTTTATCAATGTATGTGTAGACAGCTTTATAAAGATCGTTATCCAAATATGAAATTAATGGATTATTCTTTTCAGAACAGCATTATTGCACTAATACACTTTAATATGTTTGGATGGGAAAAAGAGGAACAGATTTTCTATGACTTTATAGTTGAGTATTTAGGTGGAAATATCATGGAAGCTAACGATTGGAATCAACATATCTGGTTTCTATTAGAGTTACATCTCCAGCATACCCAACAAATAATTGAAGGAACAAATGAATATGTTCACTTGGCCGTGAAATCGGCATTAACAGAACGTGATCAGCCATGTAGCTTGATTCCAGAAGAACTTGGCATTTATAGAGAAGTGTTGGAACGTTGGAATACATCTGATTTGCATGAAATTACTCAATTAATTGACAAAATGTCTGAGCATCATTCCGTGCTTGCCTCAGAGATCGGGAAATCGCTTGAGTTTGGAAATTATGATTATGCCTTTTATCCCTATGAAATATTGTATTTGCTTCATGTGAGAAAAAAACAAGGTTTACCGAATCCAAACCGTTTTGAAGACTTCTTAATGAACACGCCTGAGGCTAAAATGAATATTCAGAATCCAGAACCTTATCCAGAGTGGGATCCTATATTGCGGATGATTGATGACTTTTACCGTAAAAACTATCCTCAGTATATCCCTAGCCACCATGGAGCATTATTTGAATAAGAGAGGAGAAGTCTAAATGGCGGATGAAGATCTAGTACCCTTAATTTGTAATAACTCAGAGGATGTAGACAATATTTTAAATGATCCAGATGAATCGCTAGTGTATTACAGTATATTGAATTATGGATTGGAGACCAAAAGATTTTTTCTGGACTACAAGGGAGAGATGGATCAGGAAATCGTAAAACTGGGAACTACGGATCAGCTAGAAGAGTTGGGAGAGTTTGACTATAAATATCTTCCTGAAAAAATTAGAGAGGTTAACAAGTTGATTTCTCAAAAAAGGTTATGGTTTGTTTACTTATCCGACAGTAGGGGATTATTATGCACTATTCATCGCTGAACTACAACATAAACATGCGCTAACTCAGGTGGATTTGTTGGAGAATGAAGATATTCCTGAAAAAGAGCGACATATACAGTATTATGTCTAATCGTGATTAATAAAAGAAGTCAGGCAGGTTCTGGTTAGAATACGGAGCCTGTCTATTTGGATCAGTAGTAAACAAGGAATAGGTGTACATAGATAGGAAATACGTTACTTTGAGATATTGCTAGTTAAGGTCATAAGCAAGGAGAAGGAGCTTGCGAGTCACTTCAGTCCAACGGATCTAGTGAACAAGCCAAAAGGTAAGCTGAACGACCTGAAGATGAATTCCCCAAAGCTGGCAAACGGACTCAAGATGGCAACCAGAACCATTCAATTAGGAGGACAGTTGATGATGGAAAAAAATGATCTGTATAAAATTAAGATACAAGATAAGTTTGGATTTATAAATCAACAAGGCGACATAGTAATTGAACCTTATTATAAATCTGTAAATGATTTTTCTGAAGGTGTAGCATATGTTTGGACATTTGATGATAAGGAAGGATATATAAACAATTCAAATAAATGGGTGATAGAATTAAATGCTGATTTTTTAGGTGACTTTGAGTATGGAATGGCAATTGTTATCTATAAAGGTAAGTATGGCTGTATTAATAAGCAAGGAGAATTCGTGATTGAACCAATTTATGAAAGGATTTATGCAATAAATTCGGAGAATTCAGTTATTGCGGAGAAAAAAGGAAAAGTAGGAGTTTTTGGTATTTCAAATCAAATAATTATAGAACCAATTTTTGATGTCTTAGGTACATTTTCAGATGGTTTAGCACTAGCTAAACAAGGATCCGATTTCGGTTTTATAAATGATAAGGGAGAGCAAAAAATCGCTTACCAATATAAGTATGTATCCAATTTTTCTGAGGGATTGGCAGAAGCATCAATAGATGGCGAACGTTATGGTTTTATTAATAAGCAAGGAGAATTTCATATATCCCCGAATTATTACCAAGTATCGAGCTTTTCTGAGGGGCTGGCTGGTTTTAAATTAAAAGCAAATGGAAAATGGGGATATATAGATTCATTAGGAAACGTAGTTATCAAAAATAAATTTCAAAGTGTAGGCGATTTCAATAGTAGTTTAGCAGTAGTTGAAAGCAAAGATATGTATGGTTATATAGACAAACAGGGGGAGTATCTCTTGAAAAATGTCTTTACAACTGCAGATCCTTTTTACAAAGGTCTTGGATGTGTTACATTTAATGGAGAATGGGGCTATGTAGATACGAAAGGGAGTTGGATTTTTAAATCTAATAATTTTTAACTTTATTAAACGGAGGTATTGTTGAGTGTTGAACAGACAACAAGCGATTGAGATCGTTTTAGAAAGGTCTCCGTATTTTGAATTTCTGTGTAAATGTGTTGAATCAATAGGTTTTTGTTTTCAAAATGAATATGAACTAGTTTTAATCGCTGGCAAGAAAAAAACTCCACTAGTAAACATGTTAGGACTATCTAATAAGGGGATTGTGGATATTAATACACTATATTCTCGTGATGAAGCCAATCCAGAACTATGGATAGAACTGGATGAACAGGAGTTATTAAATTTTGCTTCGACATATACTCCCATATCGTACTTAAGGATGACAATAAGTAAGGGGCATTTCGTACATCCTCAAGTTGAAAATATTCTAAATAGAATTCTCATTCCACCGTCAGAGTTTCCATTATCAGATCGAATAGAACTAATATACTGGTCGATCTTTGGATGCATAGAGGCTAAGGTAGTGTGGAGATGTGAGAGAAGTGATTTGTTGATCCTTAAATATGAGAATGCGTTCAATGGACTAGATGTGTACATCACATCGGGTCTAACTAATCCTCAAAATAACAATAGTAATTCACTTATTGAATTCGAAAATGGTAAAGCTTCTGGATATGGATATGAACTTATGATTTTATCAAATACGGATGAGATTGTCTTTAGGAATGAATTAATTCAATGGGCTAAGTATATTGAAAAAACAAATAGTCATATTTATCCTGGACAGTTCTTAGAATATCAAGAAGGGAAGCTTCCAAATACAGACTTAAGTGGATTTATAATTGTTCCGCCAATAGATTTACCTGAAATTATTCCTGTTGTTTCGGGATATGGTAGAATTAACTTGCTTTTAGGAGTAACTTCTGAAGAGTTAGAGGTTGCAAAAACAGAGGACGATATATACATTGTAGCTGATAAAATGTTTGAAGAAGGCTATATTAATTATTCTCCATCGAGAAGAAAATCTGTAATATAATACGATTCAATAATACTCGGTAGCATCTAACTCACCACTGACTTATGTTGTTATTTCCTAATATTTACTAAAATAGGATTTAAAATTTGAAAATGACTGAAATATTTAAGAGCTGAATCAAGCAGATACTATTTTAGAAAAGTATTTTGTACTAATAAGTTAAAAAACAAAGGGCATTAGAAGATAAGGTTAGTTTGACTGCACTTCAATTGTTATACAGTTGAAGTGCAGTTTTTTATGTGTGACGGATTGTAATATGAAATGCGACACCTACTGGAAATAAAGAAAGCAATTGGATGTTCCTGCTAATATTGGAATCTCGGGTTGGCGTGTTTCTTTGTTCCAGAAGTGACAGCTGCTTCACCTGAATTTTTTTGGTTTACCAACAGGACGCTTATGGAAGTGGCCGAAAAATCAGTCATATCGTGTCCGGAAAGAATTTGGAGAAGTGCGATGGCATGGTTCTGAAGCAGAGGACAGGTATGTGATTCGTAGTCCTAGAAATAGTCAGGGTGTCTTGAAGTATACGATGGATACTGCCGACACTTATGCGCTTGGGGATAAAGTGGAGCTTTCTGATGGTAAGGAGCTAACGGTAGTTGAAGCGGTATCTTGCCTTGAATCAGGGCTGCTGATAACATCGTACTGCATGATGCTTGAAGAGCAAATTCACATACCTAGGTGTGAGCTTTCAGATTTAATCGGTCTCTCGCTTTACGGAGAAGTTACTCGAGTGTTGCAAGATCATGTACAAATTGCACTGACGATAGACGAAGGAGTAATTGTACCAAGCGCTTCATGTCCATATCCAGTTGCACCAACGTATGCAGCGGAAGGACATAGTGGGCTTTACATGATGCCTGAGAAAGGGGATACGGTTGAGCTGTATTTCCCTGGAAGTCTTGAATCAGGGGCTTATATCCGCCATTCTGTACCAGAAAGCAAACGTTCTGTCGAAGGTGGTACGGATTATAAGATTTGGGGGCATCCCAACGGTGCTTCGATGGGTATATCGCCTAAAGATGTGACATTGCAGGCCGGATCTGGTCTAGAGATTATTCTTAACGATCAAGGTGTGGTATTGTCTAGTCCGGGTAACCTGACTGTTCAGGGAGGGAGTATAGCCCTAGAGGCTGGGCAGATTAAAGGATCTTCGCCAGAATCCATCTGGCTGATGGGCGGAGGTAGTAGCTTCATTCTAGATGGACAAGCGGATGTACGCGCAGCCCAGATTCAACAAGAAGGGACGAACAAAGCTCCTGTGCATGTTACTGATTTGCCGCTAGAGCCAGAACCCCCGCTAATTCCTATAGAACAATACGAAGCTGCTCAGGCTGCGGCGTTGAATACAGAAGCAGAAAAAGCTGTCCAGCCATCAACAACGAATATGAATGAGGGTTCCTTATTTGGCGCAGCGTTAGCCATTTCCGCCATGATTCCTATCATGGGAGCCCTTGGTGGGCCTGCTGCTATAGTAGCACAAGGTGTGGGCAGTGCTGCAGCAGCAGCAGGAATTATATCCAGTGTTCCGAAAACAGGGTCTTTTAAACCCTCGGGGCTTCGTTTGTTAGATCGATTAAAAGCGGGAGTTAAGCAATTTTTTCAGGATGAAGAAGATGCCAAGCGTAATTTACTTGGTAAGATTGTAACGGCAGCTCGGGAGTTGTCCACCGCAACTTCTTTCCCCGACTTTATTAAGAGACTGCATCAGCAACATCAGGAGATTAGTGCAACTGTCCAGGAGATACCTGATCCAATCAAGAAAAAGTGGGTTTATCAACAACAGCAGCAACAAGCTGAAATGGAGCCAAAGGAAAAGGGATACCGTTTGGTGTATTATTCTCCATGGGGTATCTGGTTGCCTGTGAATGAAAAAGGAGTCTCCGATCAGGCAGCTCTGCAAGCGTACGAGAAGGATACGGGAAGTTTAGATGTTGCCAAAATGAGACAGGGGCCTCATAAATATGAACCTGCGCCAGATATATACCAATTGCAGATCCAAGCATTTAAGCTGGGGATATATCCCTATACAGGAGAAGCTGTATCAGATGGCTATGCCAAAATGATGGTTGCCACACTCACTTTGGATCAAGTGTTGATGGGAGCACAGACCGCGGCGTTTGCGATGTACAGTAGTAAGAGCATGTCGAAAAGCCCAGGCATGAGTCATGCAACCAGCCAGATGATTAAAAATATTCAGAATGCGGAAGCAGCTGCTGCAAGTAAGAAAATGAGTGGCGGTAACGGATTAGCGGCAGCCAAAGGATTTTTCAAGAAAAAATATGAAGAGAGCCAGCGTGTGGGTATAGTTCCCGGGAGTTTCTGGTCGGATTTTAATTCGAAGAAAAAAGGCACAGGAAGTGCAGGGAATGCAGGGAAAACGGGTAGTGAAACGGGAACGAATGCTAAACCTGCTATACCACCAAAAACCTCTAGTGAATCTTCCAAGCCGACTGTGAAACCGGGTTCAAGTGAAAGTAATAAATCAACAGCTGCTAAGCCAACTCCTTCGACTCCAGGAACGAAATCTAAAGGTACAGAGACTCCAAGTGTGAAACCGAAAGAAGCAACACCGAAGCCAGAAGTCTCTAAATCCAGTCCAGTTAATAATAAAACACCGAATGAAGTCAACACTTGGAAGCCTTCTTCAAGGAAGGATAAAGAGAACGCTAAGTCGAAAGAGGATACTAATCCGTCCAAACCGAAGGACAATAAAGAAGATGCTGAGGGGACGGGAAAACCTGAATATATTCCTGTGAATTGAAGAGTGGAGGATGATTATTATGAGTTATAATATAAAGTGGTCTGATCAGGTGTTTTTAGATGATAAGAAAGTTGAAGACTTGGAGAGCAAGTGGAATGTAAAGTTTCCTAAATCATATGTTGACATTGTGTCAAAACATGATGGTTCAGTACCATATGTCATGAATGATCAGGGGGAGTGGGAGATAGGAGTTGTTGAAGTGAAGGGGAAGTTAACTTGGAGCATTCAATTACTGTCTTTTATAGAAAAAGAAGTCATGGAAGAGATTATTTCTCCTATTGAACTAGCGTACACTACGTTAAGTGAGGCATTACCCAAAAAGGTCTTTCCTTTTGCAATTAATGGAGCTGGTGATAAATTTCTGTTTGATTATCGAGAAGATGAAAATAAGCCTAAAATCGTTTACCAAAATCATGAGGACGTTATTCTAGAATCTGAAATTACTGATGAGGAATTGGAAGAAAGGTCACTCGAAGAATGGCAGGACGAAACGTTAGACTATGTTAGTGAATCCTTTGAAGTATTTCTTAGCTATGTCTCAGTAAGAAAATAAGGTTTATGAAAAAATAGCTAGATAATATCAATCCGCAATCGAGATTATTTCTCACATTGCGGATTTTTTACTTTTTTTCTGGATACAGAAGAACTATTTCTGGATGGATAGCAATGGTAGTGGAGGTTCTGGTGGTGAACCGGATAAACTACCTAAGAATCGGAAGAAGTAGGGCGCTGAGGGGATGGGTAATGTTGGAACTCAGGTCGATGATATATTACGTGATGGAAGCCACATGGAAGATGGGAAGCTGAAGCCAAATGTAACATATAAAACAGGTGAATATGAATATATCTATAAAACTGATAGTGAGGGAAGGCTTGAAAAATTCACAGCTAACGATTTGAAATTAACTGAAAGGGATAGCAGATTACCACATGATGCAAATACACTAGGCAAAGAGCCATGCGACCATGCAGGTCATTTGGCAGGGGATAGATTTGGTGGTTCACCAGATATTAATAACCTTGTTTCACAATTAAGTAATGTGAATTTAAGTAAGTATAAACTTCTCGAAAATGAATGGGCTAAAGCAATTAAAGCAGGGAAAAAAGTAAAGGTCCAAGTAAACATTAAATATGATGGGGATGCTTTGCGCCCATCAATTTTTGGAGTGAAGTATTCTATTGATAGGAAAATTAAAACCACCAATATTAAAAACTAGGGAGGTTAATTAATGGGAAAATTATTTGAGGATTATTTTTCAGAGTTACAATCTGATATCGTGTCAATTTGTTTAGAGTACGTCGATAAACGGGCAGATGTTATCTATATTTGTTCCTACCACGAGTTAGGTGAATATGGAATGGATGTATTTTATAAAATTAACGATGTTTTTGTTGAAAAGCACAAAGTCAATGAAATATATAGTGAAATTGTCGTTTCTGAGGAAAGGCAGTACGCGGTGCTAAGGATAGGAAACGAAGACCTACTAAAAATAATTAATTTGTTTGAAAAATATAATCGTGAAATGCCGACAGAAATGAAATTAACCTATGATGTTATTAAGAATAAATTAGAGGCTACTTATTCTTATGACGGATAGTAATATGAAATGCGACACTTACTGGAAATAAAGAAACCGATTGGATGTTCCTACTAAGATTGGCATCTCGGGTTGGCGCGTTTCTTTGTTCCAGAAGTGACAGCTGCTTCACCTAATTTTTTTTGGTTTACCAACAGGACGCTTATGGAAGTGGCCGAAAAATCAGTCATATCGTGTCCGAAAAGAATTTGGAGAAGTGCGATGGCATGGTTCTGAAGCAGAGGACAGGTATGTGATTCGTAGTCCTAGAAATAGTCAGGGTGTCTTGAAGTATACGATGGATACTGGTCATCTAGGGGTTGTCGGAGAAACAAATGCAGGAGCTTTTGAACCTGGGGGATTTGCTAATAAACATAAGGGAGATTAAACAATGATAAAAAATGATCCTATTTTTGGTGAACTTGATTACAATTTTGTTTGGAGTAGGAATATCGTACTTCAATTTTTGGGAGAGGAAGTGGAAGTTTCACTGTTAGTTGATGGTGAGAAAGATGGCAGGTTTGATGAAAAACAGTACACTTCATATCAAACGTTAGTTCAAAATTGGCAGCTAATACAGTTTGATTTAATGCAACCCATGTTAGATTATTATAAACAGAAAAGACATGAATTAGGTTACGATATAATATTTAATGAGAATTATCCTAATGTTGAAACAACAGAACAACTAATGAAGATGGTAACTTTAGATAGTATTGTGGTTCCGTATGGTGAAATTAACGAAGAACGTGATATTGGAATTCTATTTAATTGTACCTGGGACTTAGAAAATGGTGTGGGGCTTCGGTTATTAGATGAGAAAGTCGTTGATATGGGGTACCAGGATGTTGCGATTTAATATTTTGAACCAAATTATGATGTTAGCCTTGTAATTAAATTATAAATTTTATCATTGTGATAGGACACTTCAATGGACAAAGCCACATTTAAAACTTTAAAAATGCATTTTAACTTTCAGAGTTCATTCCTACTTGATAAAGAGTAGGAGTGAAAACTCTATTGTGTCATATAGACAATTGAGCTAAAACAGGATTGTAGAATATAGAGTGTTTTGTCTCAGTAATGAGGAAGATGAGTTTTGAGCAGGTGGTCGTTTAAGAAACCAGCTTCTAGGCACGTTTGCTATTGGCCGATCATTCAGGAAGAAAGGATGTCCTCACGATAACGCTGTGGCCGAAGCCGCCTACAAGGTCGTGAAAACGGAGTTTATTTACCAGATGGAATTTCGAAACCTCCGTCATTCAGAATTGGAATCATACGACTACGTCAACTGGTTTAACAGGCACCGAATTCATGGATGACGGGGGTATTTGACGCTTGTTCAGTATCGCCAAGTAGCCTTCAAAAAAGTTGTCTGATTTAATGTTGACAATCCATATCCTGATAAGATCGAGGGGGTGGGAGATATGAGAATTAATTCTTCTATTGGATCCCAATGGAAAAAAATAGAATCAAAGATCTAGATAGACAGATTAGAGAAATTGCAAAAAATATGACTAAAGAAGAAAATGACTAAAGAAGAAAAAGAAACAACTTAGTTAAATATAAAATTACTAGAGTAAAGTAGGAGGATAATTTATGAATAGTTTAAATTTTGTTTATAAAGAGAAAATACCTACAAACGTAATTGAGAAGTACAGTTCTACAATCCCTGTCCAACTAATTGAAGTATGGAAAGAATATGGACTGGGGAGTCTTTGTAATGGATATTTGAAAATTATTAATCCAGATCACTATGTGGAGTTATTACAGGATACTTATAGTCGAGCAAACTTAGCAATTCCTCTTTTCATAACAGGGATGGGTGATATATTGATATGGGAAGATGGATATCTAATGGCGCTGAACTTCAGAAAGCATGAAGTTAATGTAGTGGGGAAAAATTTCAGATACTTTTTTGCGGATATAAATGATGAATACTTCTTAAATAAAGCTCTTGATTGGTCTCCTTATCTTGAAGCGGTTGAAAAATATGGAGAGCCTACCTACGATGAATGTTTTGGCTATGTACCGCTTTTAGGACTCGGTGGGTCAGAGAAAGTGGAGAACTTAAAAAAAGTTAAATTTATCGAACATATATATATTGTTAATCATTTTATGGGGTTTATGGAGTGAATTTACTTATTTCGCATCATTAGTACATTACATAAAAGGCTAATTTCGATTAGTTGCTGTCGTAATTAGCTTTTTTTGATTTTCGTCTTCTCCAGTTCTTTGTAACATTTCGCATCTTTGAATATTTATCAATATAGTTATATTTTTATGCACGTTTTAAACTTTAAAGAATCAAATTGGAGGTTAGAGTAGCAATGGAGAAACAGATGGATCAACATTATCCCATAATAGCAGAACATATTCTAAGTATGATACCTAATGATAACTGGAAAGAAATTTACTTGTATGCGGAAATATTAGATGGATCAAGAGAAGTATATTTTTATTTTAACACTTTTAACGATGAAGAGTTTATTTACTCACATGATATTCCTGAAAAGTACAGACTTAGTGAAAAAAAATATAATAAATTATTATTGGAATTACAAGAAAGATTTGAAGAGTTGAGGCAAATTTTCATAAAAAATGATCAAGAGAGTTGGACAAATTTAACCTTCATATTAAAGCATCCTGGAAAGTTAAAAATTCATTATGATTATGAGGACGTAATAGCTTCGGAAATCACCTCAACTCAAAGACAAATGATTTTTGAGTATCAATATTTAGGTTTGCTTCCTGAAAAAGAAAAGAATAAACAATTTGTTGAAAATTATTTGAAAAGTCATGAAAATAATTGAAAGATTAATCTAATACAAAACAAGTTCATTACATGTGAACAGTTCGACTTTGGATTCATACACCATATTTTGAGCTCTTCCTACTTGATTTTTGAGTAGGAGTGGGCTTTTTTTTGCATGTAGGAGGACGAAAGCGATGAAGGATATGGTAGCAGATGAGTACTGTTGGAAATTCATAGTGATAGTCAGTATACACTTCTCAGAGGAACTGTCGCACTTGGCTTGACAATCCTTCTTATAGATATAAGCTTTAAATATGCTCCAACAGAGAATTGTGAAAAGTTATTAGATGTATTCAAAGCTAAATTTAAAGAATTCAATATTGAATTTAAATTACAGGTATCCTGACATAGGAGTAAACATATGCAATCAGGCGAAGTCTTTAATAATGTGTGTGAGTTGATTTCTCAAAAATACTTAGAAAGAGGCTGGAAATATTCTAAATCAAATCATTATATGACAAAAAAAGATAAGCATCTTACGTATAAAATATTTTTTACACAAATTGGAATAATGTAAATGACAAAAGTGTAGGGTTACATGGTGAATGCGCAATTTTCTTGCATAAATCAAAAAATAAAATTTTTCATATAAATAATCGTAAATGCAATGTTCCCGTTGATAAACATTATTGGAATATTGCATATCAAGAAAACAGGAACCAGGCAATAGAAGAATTTACAATGTGGTTGGATACAATCTTTATGCCAATTGTACATGAATGTACAAATAATTTAGATAACTTCATTAAGCAAGTCGTCTCAAAGGGTTTCTATCCTTTGGGCGGGTATATGGTGGATGTTCAGTTTATTTTATTACATGGCTCACGAGTGCTTTGAAGATGAGCATCTTAAATATCTTGAGTTTTTTAAAAGTTAAAATAATTTTAGTTTTAATTTAAATAATCTAAGTCTAATAAAGACAATTGGTATTAGACATCACATCAACATTCTCTGGTTATTTTAATAATTGGAAAATGTTTTTTTGAAAAATTAAGTAGTGAAATTTATGTAGCACGAGGAGACTATACCACTTCGGCGTTGTCCGTTTACGCGGCGATTCCGTTTGTAGGCTAGGCAGCAACCGGTGCCAAATTTGCCATGAAAGGCAAGCTGGATACTCTGATGATGAAGTCGCCAAAGCTTGCGAACGGAATAGGAAATGGCAGGCGGCATGGCGAAAGGTATCATGCAGAATCTACTCATGAGTGAAGCGATGAATTATGGCTTGGAGCAACTAAAGGTTCTGGTGATAAGGGTAAGAGAAAGAAAGATAAGGATTCAGGTAACAAGGATAAGGACAAGGAAATGGACAAATCGAAAGGGAAAACAGGAGACAATCAGATGTCTCCTACGAAATTACATGGAAATGTTATGTATTCAATATGAGAAATAAAGCAGATGTTATAGAGCAATCCACACTTTTTGTGAGTGCACCATTTGAAGAATTTCTAAATTCAATTCAACCTAATGAAATTGATTGATCCTAATATCCTAAGATACAATAGATGCCATAATACGGTTAGCTATCGTGTTGTGGTTTCTTTTATTCAGCCAATACATACAAAAACTCAGTCAAGTTGAAGATAAATGGTAAGGGGAGTGTAATATAAACTTGAAAAAGTTGGAAATGGCATATAAACGATATGTGAAAAATTTTTATGATGGATTGAAAGATGTCCAAGCTAAATATGACGAAGTTAAATATGAGATTATTTCATTGGTAGAAAGTAACGCTGTAGAGCAAGATCACAAATTGTTGAATAGGATGTACAAAATATCTTCGTACTGGTTGGAAGTATGGAAAAATGAAGTTTTAAATAAAAAAGGAGGAAGTCCTCTAGGTTTAAAACATATTCAGCAAGTAACCTTTTATCAATGTATGTGTAGACATATTTATAAAGAACGTTATCCTGAGATGAAAGTTATTGATTATTCTTTTCAGAACAGCATTATTACACTAATACACTTTAAAATGTTTGGATGGGAGAAAGAGGAACAGATCTTCTATGATTTTATAGTTGAGTATTTAGGTGGAAATATCATGGAAGCTAACGATTGGAATCAACATATCTGGTTTTTATTAGAGTTATATCTCCAGCATACCCAACAAACAATTGAAGGAACAAATGAATATGTTCACTTGGCCGTGAAATCGGCATTAACAGAACGTGATCAGCCATGTAGCTTGATTCCAGAAGAACTTGGCATTTATAGAGAAGTGTTGGAACGTTGGAATACATCTGATTTGCATGAAATTACTCAATTAATTGACAAAATGTCTGAGCATCATTCCGTGCTTGCCTCAGAGATCGGGAAATCGCTTGAGTTTGGAAATTATGATTATGCCTTTTATCCCTATGAAATATTGTATTTGCTTCATGTGAGAAAAAAACAAGGTTTACCGAATCCAAATCGTTTTGAAGACTTCTTAATGAACACGCCTGAGGCTAAAATGAATATTCAGAATCCAGAACCTTATCCAGAGTGGGATCCTATATTGCGAATGATTGATGACTTTTACCGTAAAAACTATCCTCAGTATATCCCGAGCCACCATGGAGCATTATTTGAATAAGAGAGGAGAAGTCTAAATGGCGGATGAAGATCTAGTACCCTTAATTTTTAATAACTCAGAGGATGCAGACAATATTTTAAATGATCCAGAGGAGTCGCTCGCGTATTTTAGTATGCTGAACTATGGTCTGGAAACCAAACGATTTTTGTTTTTGGATTACAAGGGAGAAGAAGGCTATGAAATCGTTAACTATATCTTAGATTACGAGTTCAATCACGACATTGAATTGGGAACGCCGGATGAACTAGAAGAGTTGGGAGAGTTCGACTACAAGTATCTTCCTGAGAAGATCAGAGAAGTTAACAAATTGATCTCTCCAAAAGGATATGGTCTATTCACCTATCCGACAACGGGTGATTTCTATGCGCTATTCATTGCTGAACTTGAACACAAGGATGCTTTAACGCAGGTGGATTTATTAGGGGATGAGGATATTCCTGAAAAAGAGCGACATATTCAGTATTATGTCTAATAGTGATTGATAAAAGAAGTCAGGCAGGTTCTAATTAGAATACAGAGCATGCCTATTTGGATCATTAGTAAACAAGGGATGGATGTACATAGATAAGAGAAACGTTACTTTGAGATACTGCTAGGAAGGTCATGACCAAGACGAAGGGGGCTACAAATAACTTCAGTCGAGCAGATCTAGCGAACAAGTTAAAAAGTAAGCTGTGAGGACTGGTGATGAACTCACCGAAGGTTGCGAACGTACTTAAAATGGCTGGTAAATTGGCTAAAAGAGTTATGCGATGAATTATGGCTTAGAGCAATTAAGCGAATACGTCGATTCGGATATATTGGAGTGTTTTTATGGGGGAAATGTCAGATGAAACGAGAGATATACTGTTGAAAGCAGGGTGGGATCCGAATAAAAAGGTTGATTTAAGCGAGACAGTAAAGTTTTTAGAGACGATGGGCTATCAAGTATTTATTCCAGTGGTTAAAACATTAAGTCTATTTGGTGGCGATCAATATAAATTTAAGCACCCAGATGGAAGTTTGGAAACCTTTCATTTTAGTCCTGAAGAAGTTGTGGGGGATTACTACGAAAAGGAGGACTTTGAAGAGTTTGAGGCACGAGTAAAAGAGCCGCTTGTTATAATTGGAGAGGCATACCGTGGTAATTTAATAATGTTTGTCTCAGAATCGGGGAAGGTCTTTGGAAAAAACGGGTATTCGTTATTTAAGTTCGGAGACGATATTTTTGAGGCACTTGACACTCTTTGTTTATTTAGAAAACCTGAAGAAATAGAATAATAAAGTTCGCCCTAAGAATGACCTTGGCAACACTAGAAGAGGCTGACTTTAACAACGCTAAGCCTGATGGGTTTTAGTGGAAAGGTGCAAAGTTGAAAGGAAATTATTTACCACCAATTAAATAAAAATTGTGGAGGTATGAATATTGGAAATGGATCAACAAGTACATGACTTAATTGTGCATTTATGTAAAGAAGGAGATAAGCATGTTGAAAACGGGCAAACTTCTAAAGCGATTGAAAGTTACATAGCTGCACTGGAGTTAGTTCCGCTACCTAAAAGTGACTGGGATACAAGTACTTGGATTTACACCGCATTAGGAGATACTTATTTTCATATTGGTGATTTTGAAAATGCCAAAAATAGTTTTTATGATGCGTTAAACTGCCCTAATGGGATCTCAAACCCATTCATTTTGTTGAGACTTGGAGAGAGTTTGTTTGAGTGTGGGGAGCTCGAGAAAGCTAAGGAGTATTTGTTAAGAGCCTACATGTTAGAAGGATACAAAATTTTTTTTAACGAAGATGATAAATATATTGGATCAATTTTAGATATGATTTAGGAGGAAGATAAATGGCCACTTTACTACCACAAATTAAGGAGAAATTTGAAAATATTATTAATGAAAGTGATGAGAAATTCAAGGATGCTAACTATGATGAATCCATTTTTTTGTTAGAAGAGGCATGGAACTTAATCCCTTCACCAAAAGGTCTTTACTCTGAAGAAAGCTATCATTTGGTAAAGGATATTATTGATACTTGTTTTATAAAAAACGACTTTAAAAAAGCAAAAGAATGGGCAGATAAAATATTTCTTACCGGATTCGATCGTATAGATTCCGGCGATAAAGAATTTATTTCTGGTAGAGTTGCTTTTGAATTAGGAGATTTAGAGACAGCAAAAGAATTTTTTAGGATTGCCAGTGACAAATCCGAAGGTAGATGTTTTGGAAGTCCCAAGAAAGCTAAATATCTTAAGTTTTTTAAAGCTACGAGAGTCTAAAACATAGATGATTATAATGTGGAGGAATTTAGAATGAATTCTTTAAGAGGCGATGATATCAGGACTTTCTTATTGACCTTAGAAGCAAAGTTATGTCCAATGAAACCTTGCAATGACGATGAGATCTCAACATTGAAGAATCTAAGTCCAACCAAAGAACTCCCTTAACTTATTTGGAATTTATGTACAAAGCGGGTAACGGGGTTGAGTTTCTGGCAGGTACAGATTATTCCATGAAGTATATATTAGAGCTTAAGGAATGGGCAGTTGAACTTTTAGAAGAAAATAATTATTCTGAGAAACTAACAGATAATCAGTTTGTATTTATGATGCATCAGGGATATATGTTCTGGTACTTTAATTTGGACGAGGGTGATGATCCGCCAGTCTTTCTTTATGATGAAAGTCTAGATCTAACTGAATGCAAGAAAGTTAGTGATACGTTCTCTGAATTTTTAATTTCGTTGTATGACTGATACTAAATGAAAATTATGACTTTAATAGAGATTCAATCTCTGATGATATAGGGTTGTATTTGTTTGAATCTTTATTAAAAAAGGGAAGTACAGAATACATATAGATAATACTTGAGTTTATAGTGTTTATATGTAATGATTTGCAAACTTATTCCATCATCTAAATATGATACTTAAAGAGTACTGGAAAGATTATCATAGAAAGATAAGAAGGCGGGGTTTATTCTATGAAAGAGATTACTGTTAGTCAAGAGATATTGAATGAATTTGTGGATATCCGTTGGTTTGAAAATTGCGGAAAAATCGAAGCCATGGAATTACTTTGTTCAATACAACAAGTGGAGGGTTGGGAGACAGCAGAAGAATTGGATGATAAGGAAGAATGGGAGGCGATAATCTCCAATAGTAGAGATCATCTTGCTGAATTTATTCTGAGGAAATTAGGATATAGTGTTAGAGATTTTAATGCAGTTGTTGTTGCCGTAAGAGAGTCACAGCAGTATAAAACGGCTATTGCTACACTTAACGATGTTATTGAAGAGAAGAATATAAAAGATGAATTTGCAGGAACAATAGCCTGGTTATTGCTTAATGCTGGTGTTGAGCGTGCGTTTGGCGAGTTTAAAGGTTGTCCAAGTTTCTTTGGACAAATGTTATTGATCCTTAGATCAGGGCACTGTCCATGCGGATGGAACGGAAAATGGCCAAAAGGTACATTGTACATTTACTAAACTATTTAAATCATAAAAACTTATTTCGGTTCGACAATAGATCGTGAGGTTTCCCATGAACAAATATATTTCTTCTGTTAACAAAAAGGTAGACCACTATCTTAGCCAACAAGAAATTGCAAATATCATTTATCTACAGGATGAAGAGGATCATGAACGATTAGACCAGGTTATTTTCCTTGAAAAAGGTGATGGTAATGTCATAGGTATATACATCAGGGGAATGAATCCGTTAATTTCGGCGAATCGAATAAATGATGTGGATGATTTTAATTTGTACGCTACATACGAAGGACTACTGGAATGCAAAGAAAAGCTGACTTTCAAAATCGAATACATAGGTTTGGTTTTCGGTTCTCAATACAACGAATTACTGGGATTATATTTGTCTGATGATGGAGCGTCTGAATCTCTATTTATGTTGTTTCTACAGGATGAAATTCATGTGGAACAGGGATGTAGTAAAGCTTACGCGATCAGGATGCTTGATGAACGATTTTCGGCCAATGGGTATGTTACATATATTAAAGATAGTGAAAAAGACTGGACTCCATCCTGCATGTAGATTCGAATTGCACCAAGTGAATGTTTTGTCACATAGTTAAAAACTGAATGGATAAGGAAGATAACGCTATGAACAACCTTATTATGAAACATTGGTCTGCCGAACAACGTGAATTGCCGGGGCTGAATTGTATTGCTTTCTCCAATGGGAACATCATCATGTTAAATGTTGAGACGTATTACGATCCGAACAACAATGAGCGCAGAATATACTGCTCTCCCCTCTGTGATACCACGATTGAGAGTGTGGGGAAATATAACACCGACTGCTGGACTATGGTTGATCCGTGGACAAGTATTGATTATCAGGGTGGGAAGATCTATGGCGGGGACGGGCAAATGGGAAATGAAGGATTCATTGCTTGCACAGATACAGACGACAATCTGGTGTGGGGTATCTTTCTTGATGTAACCAATCCTATTAAACAGTTAAGTATTGAAGACACAACATTAACAGCCATTAATGAACACGAAGATATGAGAATTGAAATTAGTTTGCATAATCTTGTGGATATTCAGATGTCATATCTTAAGTAAGTACTAACTTAGATTAGGAGATTAAGTTATGAACCTGCAACTTAAAAGAATCATAGATCAAGTTAAAGAAGCGTTGGCGCAGGATCATGACAGTATAATCTATGGTCAACTAAATTCAGGTATAAGATACATCCCTTCCGATGGCTCCCACTTGAGACAATACTATGATTTTCTTGGAAGGAGTAACGGTGCCCGTTGTGGTGTGATTGATCTATGGTCATATGAGGAACTGAACAAGAATCAATATCGCATGACCAGTTGGATGAATGATGTGAGTGACTGGCTTGAGGTTGGGCAAATATTATATGAGCCAGTAGTAATTAACCGAAGCTCGGGTTTGTTATACATTCTGAAAGATGAAGAGGAGTTAGAAGAAGACAAGAACATGGGGGAGTGGGATAATTTCCTATTCAACTATGTATTTGGCGAAAAGTATAGAAGTGTTGCACCGGTTGTTGATGCGGATGATTGGTGGCTACTTCTAAAGAGGCTTCAATATGTTTAGTCAGGAAATGAAAAAAACTGAAACAAATCTAGCAAAATACCGATGTATAATTTAGGAAGTTTCCTAGAGAATTGTGAGTATATTAGTACACCTAACATCTTTGCATCAATCCTTACAGCGATCCAAACATCATAAGAAACGACAGGGAGTGAGCACATGGAATTTGAGTTTCATATTACAGTGAATGATCTAAGTCTTGAAGAGAAGGCAAGCTTTATTGAACGTTGCCAGGTAGAACAGGTTAAACCCGTGATGATTGTGTTAGATCATGGCGATTATATTCATCAACCTATGATTACTGGCGTAATACATAGTACGAATTTTGATGAAGTACTTAGTACGATTA
Organism: Paenibacillus sp. DCT19; assembly: GCF_003268635.1. Taxonomy (NCBI): domain Bacteria; kingdom Bacillati; phylum Bacillota; class Bacilli; order Caryophanales; family Paenibacillaceae; genus Paenibacillus; species Paenibacillus sp. DCT19. The sequence goes on along the minus strand of NZ_CP029639.1, from coordinate 4,670,208 downwards.
AGCAGATGGCAGCAAGGTTCCAACATAGCGGGTTTACGGTTGTGCGAACCAAGGTAGAAGTTCCAGCGAAGCAAGAGACGTACTTTCATGAGCGAATGGTAGCTAACTCCACCCCCTATTTCGAATGGCACGGTAAAGTGAACGTAGATGATGTGAATCATTTAAAAGAATTATGCGAAGGTAACGGTGGACATATATCAAGAAACTCGCTTAATGCAAATGGCAAAATACGATTTGTAACAGTCCGAGAATATAACAGTTCTGAACAGTTCTACAACACAGTGAAGCAGATACATCATATCCTGCAACACAACGGAATCGAGCTCATCAAGGAACAGTACGAATTATGTGTCTATGACAGCAGAGAAGAACTGGATCGTGGCTGGATCTAATCACACATACATATAGGGAAAGAAGGAACTTTAGATGTCTGAAGTGAAGCATTTACACCAGTTCAGCTGGGGAGAGAAATTAATTATTGCGTTAGAGGCACTGCTACGAAGAGCATCTCATGTAGGCATGCCATTTGTATTGAAAGGCAGCTTGTTAACGAGACAATATTTAAGCAACCGAGATATTCGGGATGCGGAGGATATCGACTTTTTGTACATGGGTAAGGTCGAGGATGATCAGCAGGCCAAGAAACTTTTTACCGACTGGATGATCCAGGTCACGGAGCTTGATCTGAACGATGGTGTCATGTTTAGAAGTTTTCGAGAGAACGCCTTTTGGCGCAGAATTGATTACGCGATGGCGGATGACTTTCCAACGATTAATACCGATCTAGCTTATTATTTCACGAGTGAACCTAGACAGGAAGATACCTATGAAGAGGAGTTATTTCTCGATATTTCATTTAATCTGGATATGGAGGTTGCGCCGATCCCACTCACGTACCAACCGCTTATGGGAGAGCCTTTTGTCGTTCCGTATACTGTTCCATTATCGGTTCAAGTCGCGTGGAAGCTGCATCAGACGATTGTTAGACCCCGGTTCAAAGACTTATACGATCTGAGCTTCCTGTTGACGCACCCCACTTATGACAAGCAGACGCTGCAACAAACGTTACAGACGCTAGTCAACGAATGTCATATCGATCCATCCATAACGGATGCAGCGATCAAGAAGGTGCTGGTGGATGATCTGGTTGACCTAAGAGTAGAGTTATCCGAGTATGATCTGCGAGATTATGCGGGAAGTCTGAACACAGACTATTATTATTCAGAGTTTGCGACGAAGCTGCGTGAGATCATGAACCAGGCGGGTATTAACATTCATGCTTACGAAAATCTTCCTAGTCCTACCATTCATAAAAAATAGTTAATTGCTCATGATATGGAATGAACCTTGTTCGCCCTTGCCCTTTTATTCCAGTTCATAGCATCTATCGAGCATATTCATAGATTTGAACTGAGCGCCCTATCTCGTTACAATAGGGGCAAGTGATTCATAGAATGGATCCAAACTGGTTCAGAAATGGAGAATTACCTATGACTGATTTTATTAACGCTGACGATATTAATGATGTAATTTTGGCTGCTGCAGCGAACGAGCTGGAGGAGATGGTGAATCGAATCTGCGAGCTGATTGGCACGCCGTTGGAGCAGACGACAGAACTGGAACGACAAGTTATTGCTGCTTTTGGATTCGGCGCTGTATATGGCATCACTCATCGGGATCAGCTTAGAGAGCCGCAAGCTCATGCCCTAAGTATTCGGATGCTGATTAAGCCGTTTCTTTACAGTGAACAACAGGCAGTAGACTTTGCCGACGACCTCATTCGAGTGGCTTCAGATCGTGAGGCTCATCCAGTCATGAATACAATTATTCATCGAGGTATTGATGGTCACTACCAATTTACACAGGATGATAACGAGGGACTTGCACGGAATATACAAGAGATTTTAACGGCTGTACGCTCCTAAAGGGGTATTTTTGTTACGAAGAAGATATGTTTAACTATATAGATTAAACAATAAATTTACACAAGAACGGAGAGGACAGAAATAACGTGAAGAAGCGAAGCGTTCGCCTAAAAGCTTTCTGAAAGAAAGCTACTTCGGAAGCATACGCTATCCCCGGATTTTCCCCTATGGGAAGGGAATAAAAAAATCTGGGATAACAGCGATCGGAAGGTTATTCTGTCATCGGAGTGGTCAGTGTAAATATTTTTAGTTCAATCTATATAGTTTTACTAACCTTAAGTTTTTTCTGTTATCAGAGTGGTTAGTGGAAACCTTCTTACATCGAACCTATTAACCTACTTAGGAGTTGATTGCGATGGATCTGATGAAGTTGAGTAAAGAACTCTCATATGCGTTGCGTCATGCTCCGTGGGAATATGAGCTGGAGTTAGACGAAGAGGGTTGGGTGGAGATCTCACAATTGCTTGTGGCGCTGCATGAGAGCCCGCAGTGGAAGCATGTGACGGAAGCGCATCTAGAGAAGATGATCGCAGTCTCGGAGAAAAAGCGTCATGAGATTCAAGCTGGTCGGATCCGCGCCTTATATGGACATTCGACTCCGCACAAGATTGCGAAATTACCTGCAACTCCACCAAAGACGCTCTACCACGGCACGCCTTTGCGTGCAGTAGATTCCATTATGGAGCAGGGTTTACAACCAAGACAACGGCAATACGTGCATCTATCCGCAGATATGGAAACTGCCACTCAGGTGGGACGCAGGCGGGATGACCAGCCTATTATCTTAACAATCGACGCTGCTAAGGCTGCCCAAGATGGAATACGGTTCTATCATGGAAATGAAAATATTTGGCTGGCTGATTATATTCCTGTACAGTACATTCAACAGCCATGAGTGGATCATAAGAAAGAGCATGAGAGAAGATACAAACGAGATATAAATAGAGATGCAAACAGAGCTACCAAAAGAGAAAACACCGGTCTATGATCGGGATTGCTCTTACGGTGTATACTCACTACAATCGATCGTTATGACACAAAAAGGGACACATCCAACATGGAGTTGGCGTGTCCCTTTCTCGTACGATCATGACATATCCTTAACAGAATCGATGTCGGTGAAACTAATCAGCTCAACGGCTCATCAGATCTTATTGACCAACAATCGCTTGAATGCCTTCACGAAGTGGCTGAGCTGGACGTCCAAGCAATTGTTCGAGTGTGTTGCTCTCTACTGCAAGTGCGCCATCTTTAATTGCAGCTTGCATATCCACTAGCATGGATACGATAAAGTCTGGTAGACCCGCGCCTTTCATGATTTCAGCATAGGCAGCACCGTCTACGTTCTGAACGGGGATGTCCTTGCCCAGTACTTCACCAGCGATGGCAGCAAGGTCAGCTTGAGTTAGAAGTTTGCCAGACAGTTCATAGACTGTGTTCTCATGACCTTCACCTGTAAGCACAGCAGCTGCAGCATGTGCGTAGTCACGACGGGTAGCCCAGCCTACCTGGCTGGAATCTGTAGCATGAACCCAAGGTGCGCCTTGAATCGCAGCTTGAATACTGCCTGCTTCATTTTCCAAGTACCAGTTGTTCCGTAGGAAGGAATACGGGATACCTGTCTCCAGAATCGCACTCTCTGTTGCACGGTGTACTTCTGCGAGAGAAAGGGAACTCTGTCCTGCATTGACAACACTCGTGTAGGCGATAAAGCCAACTCCAGCTTGCTTCGCTGCACTTACGGCAGCCTTGTGCTGACGAATACGCGTTTCGTTATCTGCATCTGCAGAGATCAAGAGCAGTCGATCTACACCGGCAAAGGCTTGTGCCAATGTTTCCGGCTGATCAAAATCACCATGACGTACGTCCACACCTTGGGAGCGTAGGTGCTCTGCTTTTTCTGGATTACGAACACTTACTGCCAGATTCGAAGCCGGAACGGATTGTAGCAAAGCTTCTACGACGAGTGAACCGAGATGTCCTGTTGCGCCAGTAACTAAAATTGTCATTGTTAATTCCTCCAATGGGTATGTTTTAGAATCATAGGGAAATGCCTAAGTAGATGCGTTAATATAACTTTGCTGATGTAAAAGTATTAAAGTATTGATGTAACCATATACGTTATAACAGGTGTGATTACAACGAAGGGATAAAAAAAGCTCAACCCTGAGCTTTTTTATGTTCACCAGAATAGCCAGTTCTCTTCACCGAACCAATCGAAAAATCGAAACGAAGTACAGTGACTGGGCTATTCATCCGGTTGAACTTGATCCATCAACTGCTGAATCGTTACACGCTTCAACCGTTCCTCCATGGCAAGCTGAGCCTCTACCAGTTCGGCACGCAATGTATGCTCAATCATGCTACCTACCGAACAGGCTGGATTCGGATGTTTGTGAAAGTTAAACAGCTGACCATCCTCCACGACATCAAGCGCATGATAGATATCCAACAACGTGATCTCCGCAGGCGGCTTGAGAAGATATGCACCACCAACGCCAGGTCTGACATCAATCAAGCCTGCTTTCTTCAGCGTGGACATGATCCGGCGAATGATGACGGGATTGGTATTGACACTTCTAGCTATAAAATCTCCGGTGCACTCTGTAGGTACAACGGCAATCAGAGATAATGTATGAACTGCAATGGAGAAACGACTGCTGATTTGTTTCATTGCTAATCACCACCGTTGTAACCATAATAGTTACAAAATGCGCCGAAGTCAAATGAAATTTTTACGTTGTCCTCCACAGCATGTGTTTGATTCATGTTAGCTGAACTCCATTTTCCATCTTGCGTATCCTTATGAAATCCTGCCATATCACCCTTTGACAGCTCCGGAAGTGAGCCCGCCTACAATATACTTTTGCCCAATGAGGAACACAATTAACACTGGCAGTGACGTAAGTACAATATCCGCACTAACTAGATTCCACTGTGCACTGAACTGTCCGAAGAAATTATATACAGCCAGCGTCATAGGCCACATCTCGACCGTATTGAGCATGTAGAGCGGAGCGGTGAATTCATTCCATACACTGAGGAAATTCAACACGAATACCGTAACCAGCACGGAGGTGAGCAGGGGACAATGACTTTTAAGAAAAGCTTGATCCCGTTGCATCCATCCATGATGGCAGCCTCGTCTAACTCTCTTGGAATATTCGATACAAACGCAAACGTAATGAACAGGGAGATGGGAATGCCCATCGCTGTGTAGAGTAGAATCATACCCATGTGTGAATTAATCATGCCTAGCGTCTTCATTACTTCCATCAATGGAATATAGTTCAGAGGCAATGTAATGCCTAGAATGAGGAAGAAGTATAGGAACTTACTCCACCGGGAGTGATTCCGAGATAGTGTGAAGGCCGAGAAAGCCACGACAAATACGAGTAAAAGGGAGGATGCTCCCGCATGTAACAGACTGTTGAAGAAGGAGCTACCCAGATGCCCTTGCTCATATACAATTTTATAATTTTCGAAAATAAACGTCTCTGGAAGTGTTAGTTTCAGCACTTTAGCTTCCGCATCGGACTTGAATGAGTTCAGGACGATGACGGCAAAAGGAATCAACACAATGAGACTGAGGATCCATGCCAGCACGTTCAGACATAGGGAAACAAGTCGTTTCTTCAATCGCATCTAGAATTCCACCTTTCGGTTCATCAAGCGAATAATGAAGAAGGAGATGATCGCCATAATGACAAACAAGATGGTGGATAGTGCACTACCGAGTCCCCAATACCCTTTGGCAAAAGACGAATACACTGCTGTGTTAATGACATCTGTTGCATTACCCGGGCCACCGTTGGTGAGCACGTAAACAGCATCGAATACCCGCAAGCCATACGTAATATTTAATACCGTTGCAATGGTGATGGTAGGCATCAGCATCGGCAGGGTGATCTTGAATAGCTTCTGCCAGAAACCTGCGCCGTCAATGGATGCCGCTTCGTAATAATCACGGGGAATGGCGAGCAATCCCGCAATAAACAGCACCATAATATAGCCCATGCCTTTCCACGTATCCACAGCCATAATGGACGGCATCGCCCATGTCAGTGAGCCGAGCCAGTTCTGCGCGAGAAAATCGAGTCCGAGTGACCGCAGCGTAACGTTAACGAAGCCATTGTTTGGATCAAGCAGACTCTTGAATACTAGACCAATGATGAGGAAGGACAGCACCTGCGGTGAGAAAATAATCATCCGATGCAGATTGGCTGCCTTTACACCACTAACGAGTAGCAAGGCGAGAAATAGCCCTAATACCGTTTTCGCAATCGATGTAACTAACGTAAATAACACTGTGTTTTTGATAAAAAGCAGATAGGTTGGATCACCCGCCAGAATCGTGCGGAAATGCTCCAGTCCAACAAAGTTCTTCTCCGAGCTATAGCTGTTCCAATCGGTGAAGGAATAATATATACCCAGCAGGGCGGGAGCGACGATGAATAGGATGTAAAGCACAATCGCTCCGGATGAGAAGTACCAAGGATAAATTTTGTTCGCATTCATAACATGTAACACCTGTCCTTCCTGCCGCGTGCTTCACTGTAGTGACACGACACAACTACTGCCATGCCTCATCTTTTAACACTTTGGCTTGTTCCGCCCGACGTTTATCGATATTTTGCAAGATTTGATCAGGAGTCATAGCGCCGGCAAACATACCCGAGATATCTTTGCCGATATCCATCCATTGAGGATCGATATACTTCACGGCAGCTTGCATAACCGTTCCCTTTTCATGATTTTTCTCATAATCGATATAATCTTGCGTCAGCTTAGGCTCGATCTCGGGCCAGCAGATGGTCAGATTACCCTCGCCTCCGTCAAATACACGTTGTAGATTGTCATGCTCTGTAATCCAGCGGAAGAATTTCAGCACTTCTTCAGGATGCTTGCTGTTTTTGTTGCCAAACATCGCTGCGGAACCACCTGGATTGACACCAATCGTTTGGTTATCACCCCAAGGCATGACGAAGAATCCCATATTGTCTTCCATCTCAGGGTAAGCTTCGGAAACTTCTTTTTCAGTACCAGGCACACGCAGCAGCATTGCTGCTTTTTCCTGACCGAAGGCTTCGATACCAGCTTCGACTGTGTTGGACAAGAAGTCCTTTCCGAAATATCCGAGATCTGCGAATTCTTTTAATTGCTCAATAACGGTCTTTAACTGCGTCAGATCTGCCACCTTCATCTCATTGTTGTTCAGTTTCTCATAAGTTCCGGGTGTCGTATGTTCATAGTTAGGCCCTGTCTCGAACAGGGGGAGTACCTGATACCATCCGCTTGCTGGTGCTTGATAGAATGGGATGATATCTTGAGCCTTAATTTTCTCGCTAATGGCCTTAAACTCGGCGTATGTGGTTGGGGGCTCGATGCCCAGCTCATTAAATATCCGTTTGTTATAGTACACATACCAGATTTTTGATGGAGCGAATGAAACGCCGTATACTTTATCGTTATAGCTGACGGTTGGGAGAATTTCTTCGGACATTCGTCCGGCAAATTCCTCATTGGTCAGGTCAATCGCATTCTCTTCAGGTCGTACATTAGCCGGCATGCTAAGTGGGTCTACATCCACATTGAAGATATCCGGTGCTTCACCAGAAGCGAGCTTAACTTTGATCAGATCACGCCACTGGGCGTCAGGCACCACCTGAAAGTCAATTTTCACACCCGTTTCTTGTTCATATTCCTTCGCCATCGTTTGCATAATCCCGGTGCGTGGAATACCACTTTGGCTGGTTCCAAACGTAAGGGTTACCTTACCTGAACCTTCCGATGTTTTAGCTGAGTTACAGCCAGCTAGCAGCAATCCAGATACGAGTAACAAGCTGGCTAGTGATACCAATAATCTTTTTTTCATCATTGAACCTCCTGGAAGAATAAGATATGATGTCTTGCAGTACAACGTAATGTAAGCGTATTCTTATGTGTTCAACATTACGCTGATTGAGGAATGGGCTCAATAGACAAAAGCGGTCTGTTGGGTGGACATTTTCGAACCCGTAGATTGAGGTGTAAGATGATTCGATACCGTTTTCGAACGCTGCAGCAAAGCTTGTTTATGTATTACTCGGCGGTCTTTATTGTGTTTGCGCTCATTGTGGCAGGGCTGTTGTACGTCTTTCTGGCCAATGATATTCGCAGTCGCAGCGAAGAACAGCAGAAGCAGCTCGGTGCATCCCTTGTGAGTAATCTAGATCAGGAAGTAGTCAAGATGAACAATTTCTCGATGAATATCGTCTATTCCAATCTCGTTAAGGAGCACTTTAGTCACTACTTGTCTCCCGCGGAAGGAAGCGAGCAGGGGCTTGCGGCAGATCCGGCATTCTACAAAGATACAACCACGCTAATCGACGTCATATTAGCCATCATTAGCAGCTCGAATACAGCCAAGCAGGCTAACATCTATGATGTGAATGGCAAAATGCTAGGGGCGGGGGCTTTTAACGGACAGATGAATGTCGACTTAACGCAGAGACCTTGGTACAACGAAACCTGGAATCGCAATGGCTGGCGAGTTATCACGATGTTAGATGGAGGCAGTCTGCCCATGCCTACAGGTGAAGGAGAGTCGGATAGCCGATATGTCTCACTTACACGTGTATACAAGAACGGGAATTACGTTAGCCAAGGCGTCGTCGAAATTTTGCAGGATGCTCAGACGATGTTCAACTATTTACATGAAATACAGGCTGGCAATGAAGAGCTGCATATTGATGTAATTGATGAGCGAGGATCATTACTGTACCCCTTCTCCCGCTCTTCTTCGGAGGATGCTGAGGCAACAATGATGATTAGTTCAGAGGATCTGGCTATGATTCGCAAGGGACAGTACCCGCCAGGGGAAATGCAAGAGGTCGTTCACACAGGCAACTCTCCTCAGATGATGACATACATGACCTCAGCCGAAACGGGCTGGACAGTGATTGTGACACAATCGAAGCAATCGTTGTTCGTGAGCCTGAACCGGATGGCTACGCTATTTATAGGCGCTACGTTAGGCATGTTATTGCTCATTCTAGTGTTATCGTATCTGATCTCCAAAAGGGTGACGTTACCCCTGCATCGGCTACAGCGGATCATTCAGAAGATCGGTGTACAAGACCTCGCCACAGGCCAGGACTCGGGTCATTTGTTCAAGTTGGATCATCCAAGCTCCATCCGCGAGATGGATGAACTGAATGATACATTTGTGCGTTTGAATCAACAGCTTATGCAGTCCTTCCAGGACATGCTTGCTCTCAAATCACAGGAGACGGATACACGTCTATTCGCATTGCAATCCCAGATGAATCCTCACTTCTTGTACAATAACATCACGAATATCAGCATCATGGCCGAAGAGGGCATGAATGAACAGATTGTTGCTTTTTGTGGACATATTACAGCGATGCTTCGTTACATCTCAGCACCTAACCCTGAAGGGGTGACTTTATCAGAGGAGATGAATTATTGCGAGCGATATTTGGAGTGTATGAAAATTCGGTTTGAAGAGGATCTGCATTATACGTTCCATATTCAAGAGGCCATGTACCATATACGTATTCCTATGCTGCTGATCCAGCCCTTACTGGAGAACACCATCAAATATGGACTAGGCGATTCACCTCCGTGGAAGCTGTATGTTGGAGGAGAGTTGAACGAAGCGGAAGAAACCTGGCGGATCATCGTTGAAGACAACGGACCGGGCATGGAGCCAGAGGTATTAACATCCATACAAGCGTATATTGCATCTTCAGAGGAATGGGAGCGTATTCCTGATCTTGCGATTAACGGCATGGGGCTGAGAAATATTTGGATACGACTGAAATTGTGGTACGGCTCTAAGGCACAGATGCACATCGAAAATAGGCTTAACGGCGGGTCAGAATTACCGTGGGTGGTTCTATTCGAAAGGAGCGTGGCTGAAATGACGGTTAACTACCGAACCATTATTGTGGAGGATGAGGCACTGATCCGCCGTAACGTGTCGCGGAAGTTCAGTGAGCTGGGTACACGATTCGAGGTGATTGGCGAAGCGAGGAACGGGCAGGAGGCACTGCAACTGATCGAACAGACGGTTCCTGATCTTGTCGTCACCGATATTCAGATGCCCGTGATGAATGGATTAGAACTGGCGAAGCATCTGTATTTTGCCTATCCACAAGTGAAAATTGTAATCCTGAGCGGCCATCATGAGTTTGAGTATGCGCGTCAGGCGATTAGCTATAAAGTGGAGGATTATTTGCTCAAGCCGATCTCGGAAGACCAGATTCGTGGACTGCTGGACGCGATGGAGCTGAAGCTTGGGAATGTGGTTGATTCTCTCACGCATGTGAGTGCGGCAGTGGAGGAGCAGAGGAAGCCAGAGGATATCGCAGAGGCGGTCAAACTGTACGTGAAGCAGCATTATATGCATGAGATCAGCCTTCAGGATATGGCGGGACAGATGCACTTTAGCGTGGATTATCTAGGTAAGTGTTTCAAAAAAGTAACGGGCGAAACTCCGCTCAAATATATGACAGGGCTACGAATTAACGAAGCGAAGCGTATGCTGGTTGCGCATCAGAACCTGGACATTCAATCGATAGGCAAAGCCGTTGGCTACGCGGACTCTCATTATTTCAGCCGAATTTTCAAAAATAAAACAGGGGTATATCCGAGTGAATATCGGCAACAGTGTGCAGAACGAAAAAAAGCTCTGTCCCTGGATCATGAGAGCCATGGCGACTTGAGCTGATTATTCGGCGAGTGCCTCTTCAGTTATTTTGCGAATATCAATCGGGGAACGGATGCCTTCCTGAATAATGTCGGGGAGGATGTGATGGAGGAAATAGTGAACACAATGAAGGTCAATGTTCTTGATTTTGATCAGGGCATAACGATACATTACAATGAATTCTTTCTCCGTATTTCCCCGTTGTAATTCTGCAAAGGCTTCATACACCTGATCCATCTTGTCGGCAACTTCAAGAATAAGGCCTTCCACAGATTGATCTTTACCTTCACGCAGTTGACGGCGGAATATGGCTTGGAACTCTTCGGGAATGTTCTCGTTGATAAAATGCTCAACCATACCTTCCTCGACTTGCTGTAACATCGCACGAAGCTCAAGTGAATAATGCTTGACCGGAGTTTTGATATCTCCGATGAAAATCTCGCCGTAATCATGGCTGCTGGTGATCTCGTAAAGCTTTTTCCAATCAATCGCTACGCCGTTCTGCTCTTCAATATCCGCGAGCGTTTTGGCGTATTGCACGACTTTCCATGAATGTGCGGACACGCTGTGTTCCTCAAACTTGAATTTGCCTGGCGTTCGGATAATGCGTTCTAGATCATTCAGAGATCTGAAGTACGTGTGTATTCCCATATAAGCGATCATCCTTTGGTCGTTAGATATGTTAAGGCATGGTTCGACTATACGACTTCTATGTAAACGGGGATTAACGCTGAGGTTGTGAAAGGTAAAAGGTCACAAGGGAAATAAAGTCATAACGTAATTGACGTGAAAACAGGATGAAAAAACATAATGTAAGAACACCATAACGTAAAAAAACCATGCCCTCTGAGAGTCCAGAGAATGCATGGTGTATAGCATGAGAGCATGAGTCATTGACGGGTTTTCTTTCTCACAGGTGATACGAACCAATAGGCCATACCTACAAACAAAGCGCCTCCGACAATGTTGCCAAGTGTAACAGGAATCATATTATGGAACCAGCCTGCTAGCGTGATGGTATCCGGATGGTTTGGCAGTAACCAAGACAAGGAGAGCAATGTCATATTGGCAACGCTGTGCTCATATCCACTGGCGATAAATGCGTACAGACACCACCAGATCAATACAAGCTTGGCAATGTCCTCTTTTGTGCGTGAAGACATCCAGATGGCTAGACAGACGAGCCAGTTACAGAGAATGCCGCGGAAGAATAGCTCAGTAACGGGGGCTGCCATCTTCTTGGCAGAAACGGCAAAGAGCAGATGCTCCGGTGCAGCTGTCTTAAATAAACCACTGCCTACAATGAGTAGACTCAGAATGACCGCACCGATCAGATTGCCGAGGAAGACAAGTCCCCAGTTCTTCATGGTGTCTTTAACGGTCGTGCGACCTGCTAACGTACTCATGGTAAAAAACATATTGTTGCCAGTAAACAGTTCCGATCCTGCAAAAATAACAAGGGTGAGAGCGAGCCCGAAGGACATGCCCATCAGGATCATTTGAAAAGGTGATTGCGCAGCCAGAAGCGGAGCGCCGATACTGAAGATTAGAATAATGCCAAGGCCTACATACGCACCAGCCATCAAGGCGGATACCATATAACGTGCTAGACCTGAATTCATTTGATCTCTTTTTTTGACCGCGGCTTCAATAATTCCTTCAACATTAGGTGTGTACATGTCGGTTTCCCCCATACTTAAGCATCAATCACATGTGTTACCTGGACTGCAGCTATACTGCAATCCAGACCGTTCCATTTTCCACTTTAACCGAGAACATCTCAACCTGTCCTTGGTCGGGAGCTTGCACTAGACCTGTGCTAAGATCGATTTTCCAATCGTACAGCGGATCATAGAGATAATGACCTGAGACGATTCCTTCAGCAAGTGGCCCGCCTTTTGGATGAGGATTTCGATTATCGGCAGCAAAGATCGTACCATCCGAGGCAAGAAATACAGCAAGCTGTTTGCCTTGAATCTCAACGACTCTACCAATGCGAGGTAGAAATTCATCAATCGTTCCGGCAGGGTAGTAGGTACCAGCTGGTTTAGTTGTCATATTGAACTCTCCTTATCTGTATTTTATAGGTTCAACTAAAGCCGAACGCTTCGCTTCTACACGTTATTTCTGTCCTCTCCGTTCTCGTGTAAAAAGTTTAGTTGAACTTATATAGAGTAAAGCTCACATCCGATTTTACGGACGAGCCGTTACTTCAATACCGTGAAATAGTTTGTTCTCACCTTGTTCATTTCGAATAGCCTTTTGCCAAGGTTCTTCCACATGTCCAAGTGCAAACTCAATTCGTTCCATTAGCGCTTTGCGCTCTTGGATATCGTCAACCACAACTGCGCGTATCGATTCCAGACCCACACGTTCTACCCATTCCGAAGTCCGTTCGAGGTAGTTGGCAGTTTCCCGATAATGTTGCATGATGGCACCGCACAGCTCGATCAGTTCTTCGTCCGTTTTCACTTTGCAGAGGGAGTCCGCAAGTCTAGCTTTGATCCCGCCGTTACCACCGATGAATATTTCCCAACCGCCGTCGTTACCAACGATACCGATATCTTTTGTACATGCTTCTGCACAGTTACGCGGACAGCCGTTCACGGCGTATTTGAATTTAGCAGGTAAATCCAAACGTTCGAATTTACGTTCAATTCTGGCACCCATAGCCATTGAATCCTGTGTACCGAAGCGGCAGAACTGTGAACCGACACAAGTTTTGACGGTACGAAGTGATTTGGCATAAGCATAACCTGAAGGCATATCGAGCTCAGCCCATACGTTTTGCAAATCTTCTTTTTTGACGCCGATCAAGTCTAGACGCTGTCCGCCAGTCACTTTAACCGCTTTTACATCGTATTTGACTGACACATCCGCGATACGTTTCAAGTCTTCAGGTGTCGTAACCCCGCCATACATCCGCGGCACAACGGTATAGGTTCCGTCTTTCTGAATATTGGCGTTCATCCGTTCGTTGACGAAGCGGGATTCCTTCTCATCCTCATGCGTATCCGGTGCAATCATACCCAGGTAGTAGTTGATTGCAGGACGGCATTTCGAGCAACCCTCAGGCTGAGTCCATCCCAATACGTTCATCACTTCTTTTGTCGTTTGCAGACCTTTTTGTCTGATCTCCGCTACGATCTCATCACGGCTAAGGGAAGTACATCCGCAAATGCCCTGTTTGGCACCGGTTGTGAAGTTATCACCAAGTACATATTGCAAGATCTGTTCAACGACTGGCTTACAGCCACCGCATGAGCGTGTTGCACCCGTGCTGGCTTTGATCTCGTCGATGCTGGTTAATCCTTGATTCGTAATGGCGTCCATAATATGACCTTTAGTAACACCGTTACAACCACATACGATTTCGTCCTCAGCCATCGTTTCTACCGATGTCGCCTTTTTGTGTCCGTCGCAGCCTGTGCCCATGAGTGAAGCGTACAGGTCATCGGTCATTTCAGTCTGTTGCTTGATCAGTTTTTGTAGCTCCGCTGAATCCGTGATGTCACCAAACAACACAGCGCCGACCATCACATTATCGCGAAGCAGGATTTTTTTGTACGTGCGTTTCCATTCATCTTTGTGAGAGATAACGGTGTGCTCAGGGCCATCAATAAACTCACCTGTCGAAAATACATCTACGCCCGAAATTTTCAATTTTGTGGATACGACAGAACCTTCATAAGGTGCAGTTTCAACACCGCATATATGTTTAGCCAGAATCATACCTTGTTCGAATAATGGAGCGACGAGGCCGTAACACACACCGCGATGCTCTGTACATTCTCCGACGGAATACACATTTTCGAGAGAAGTTTGCATGTAGTCGTCAACAATGATGCCTCGGTTGATTTCCATGCCACTCTCGCGAGCAACAGCAATATTCGGTTTGATTCCGACAGCCATGACAACAAAATCAACATCCAGTACCGATTCATCTGCAAAACGAATGCCTTCAACACGATCGCCGCCAAGCAATTCGGATGTCTGTGCGCCCATTTTGAATTGAATACCTTGACGCTCAAGTTCAGCTTTTAACATCGCAGAAGCTTGGGAATCCAGCTGGCGTTCCATGAGATCCTGCATTAAGTGAACTACGGTAACTTCCATACCAAGCTGAACGAGTCCTTTTGCCGCTTCTAGACCGAGCAATCCGCCACCAATGACAGCTGCTTTTTTGTAATTCTTCGCCGCATCCAGCATCGTATTACAGTCGGCGATATCCCGGAATCCAACAACGCCCTGTTTATCGTGTCCAGGTACAGGGAGGATAAAGGAATTGGAGCCTGTGGCAATGATGACCTTGTCATAAGGGACGCGCGAACCGTCTGTAGTCACCACTTCGCGTGTATCGGAATCGATTTTGGATACCGTTGTGCCCATATGCAGCGTGATACCATATTCTTCATACCAATGCAGGTCGTTCAATACAATATCATCCAACGTTTTGCTGCCCTCCAGCACATAGGACAACATAATGCGGTTATAGTTAGGGTAGGGTTCTGTGCCGATAACTGTGATATCGAAGCGGGAGCTTAATTTTAAGATCTGCTCAACCGTACTAATTCCTGCCATGCCGTTACCGATGACGACCAGTTTTTCTTTATTTCCGTTCATGTGTATAAGCCTCCTTGGATAGACTGTACATTACTAGTGGTTGTTCAAAAAGTTCGCGCTTTTGATTACGTAGGATGCCTGTAGGCATCTCAGCGTCGAATATGGGACTCAGCCGAAATGTCCGTTGCTCACGTAGTTTTGCCTACGCTCCGCTACTCCATTTCTAGCTTCATCCCATCTTCTTGGTACTGAAAACCGCCCCTTTTGAACACGCATTTACTAATATTTTTATTGGTTTATATTTTAATCATACAGACGATTGACATCATCTAATGTGATAAATTTCACAAATAACGATAAACTCCTCACAAAATAAAAAGTGTGGTCCCGGTCACAGAATTGAAAAATTTTTTCAGAAAAGAAATAAGGTAATACGAACTATTGTTCTCATTTTGAATTCGGTGTAATATCGAAATGGGTCAGCTATGTTCCCTATTTCTTAGAAAGGAAGTTTTGGCATCATGATGGGAAGATCCCACCTTATTATTGGAACAGGGGTATCGCTGTCTGTTCTTCAATTTACAGGCTTGCCTGTAACAGCTCCAGCACTAACGGTGGCGCTGATTGGTTCACTTCTGCCAGACATCGATGAACCCAACTCGTTATTGGTTTCAAAGGCGCTACCAAACAGCCTCATCAGGCTGTTACAGACCATTTTGTTACCGACGGCGGTGTTTGTGTACTTCTATGTTCACAGTCAACCTTGGAACCTGTTACTTGCTATTTTGATTGGTATGGTATCTTTTTTACCTTCACGATCACTCCGTAAAGTGTTAATGTTTGCGATTGGCTTGGGACTGGTCTTCTACGGTCATGCATTTGCGCCTTGGAACTGGATTGCAGGGAGTTTGCTGATGTTATGTACAACGCTGACACACAGGGGACTCACGCACACAGCCTATGGGACTGCGGTGTGGGCGGGACTGCTGTATACTACGACTGCTCAGCAACAACCGGAGATTTGGATTGCTGGAGCTACAGCCTACGGCATACATCTTCTTGCGGATTCACTAACGAATCGGGGAATTCGTCCACTACCACCATTGAAGTGGCGCATTCGAGCCAATCTAATGAGTACCGGAACAAAGCATGGAGCCGTTGTAGAGAATGTCTGTATTGTACTTACTCTAATCCTAGCTTGGATTGCGTTCTCTCCATTGTTTTTATAATTATTGTTTACAGAACGAAACGCCAGCCTACACCAGGACTGGCGTTTCGTTTTGTAACTTCTACAGGCGGTCAGATCACATATACCATTTCATGCTCTAGATGGAGTTCTGAGCAATTTGTCAATCAGGTCTTAACTTGTAGTGGGTGTGCTTGACAGTTTATCAATATCATTGGAACCATACACAAACAACACAATAAGAATGACCACAATGAGCAGCTCGGCAAAGCCTACACCATCAAATTCTGAATCCGACATCACGCTAACCTCACTTTATCCATTAGGAATTGATTCTTTGTTGAAATGCCCGAATCACATCATTCAACGTCATATCGCCACCGATCTCATCCAGAAACTGTACGAGTTTGTCTTGATTCGATGGAGTGATCTGTTGCAGCGTTTTATATTGCCCGACCAATTCAACGACAAGTGTAGCTTCACGAAACAGCGTGACTGCATCCACTCTGAGCTTTCCGCTGACCAATAATGCTGCCACAATAAGCTCCAGATTTCTTCCTTTAAGATTACCGCCAAGAAGGGAGTTGGCAGCATTCTCTTTTTTGGAGCCCTTATTCGACTTTCCATTCTTCCTTACTGCCATAGAAGCTCCCCCGCTGCTTGGTGTTTGATTCATCTTCCGTTCTTGTATCTTATGTGTAATTTTCTATAATGTTCGACCTACTAATCTATTAGAGGGAAACCAATAGTCTCTCACGTAGTTTGGCCTACGATCCAGTACTCCATTTTTAGCTTCATCCCATCTTTTCGATACTAGAAACCACCCTTTTGAACACGTATGTTTCGTGATAACGAAAAAAGAGATATCCCGACATAGTCAGGATATCTCTTGGAACAGAGTGTATGTTTAGATGTTACGCATTATTAATAATTGTATTCATCGTAGAGCGATCCAGCCCTTTAACCAGCTTCACAATCAATTCTTTCGCTGCATCATAGTCATCTGTATGGATGATGGAGGAAGAGGTATGAATGTAACGAGCGCAGATGCCAATAACAGTGGAAGGCACACCAATACCGCTCAGATGAACCTGTCCTGCATCTGTTCCGCCCGGTGAGATGAAGTATTGCATCTTAATCTGGTTGGAGGATGCTGTATCCTGCACATATTCAACCATGCCGCGATGGGTAAACATGCCTGGGTCGAAAATACGCAGCAATGCTCCTTGTCCAATATGTCCAAAGGATTGCTTGTCGCCTGTCATATCATTCGCTGCGCTACAGTCGAGTGCGAAGAAGATATCAGGCTCAATGAGATTGGCAGCGGTACGTGCACCGCGTAGCCCCAATTCCTCTTGAACCGTTGCTCCCGAATATAAGATATTAGGCAATTTTTCTTTATGAAGTGCCTCAACGAGTTCCAGTGCGAGTCCAACCCCATAACGGTTATCCCACGCTTTTGCCATGATTTTTTTCGGATTCGCCATCGGCGTGAATTCACAAATAGGTACAATTTGCATACCCGGGTGGATGCCCCATGACTCCGCTTCAGCTCGGTTATCTGCACCAATATCCAGATACATCGTATTGAGATCTACCGGCTTGCTGCGCTGGGACTCATCCAGTAGATGTGTAGGTGTCGAGCCAACAACCCCAGTGATTCGGCGCTCAGGAGTGATGATCTGAAGTCGTTGTGACAATACTGCTTGACTCCACCATCCACCCAGTGGACGGAATTTAATCATCCCTGTTTCTGTAATGCCAGTCGTCATAAAGCCGACTTCATCAAAATGTCCAGCGACCATGACTTTAGGTCCCGTTTCATCCCCGCGTAATACACCAAAAAGACTACCCAAGCGATCCTGTACAAATTCATCCGTGTAGGCGGATAGCTGTTCTTTCATCCAGCCACGAAGCTCACGTTCAAAGCCCGAAGCAGAAGGGAATTCAGTCAGTGTGCGAAACATATCCATTGTTTTTTCATTCATATGTGGACAACTCCTCTGTTCTTATGTAGTTCGAGTCTCAGCAGAACGGCTGCTGGACATGAGATCCGTTCAATTCAATGTCAGGATCAATTATTAACCACCGGTCATAACCAGTATGAACCTTGCGCACGTAATTGTCCATGGTTACGTCACGTATATCAGGCATAACGAGGTTGATTTTCGCTTCTTGTTCGTGTGAAATCCGCACAAGCCCTGTTCCACCAATTGGCTGTTTGAATAGGAATACATAGATAGGAATGGTTTACCTCTCGTGGGAACCACACGCCTTATTCTTTTCGTCTGAGCAATAGGAAGGAGTTGCGTACAACTAGATGAAGCCACCTGATGAAGGTAATGAAGCAGTTCTTTTCATCGTCTTGTTTATTCTTCTCGTTATCATCCTGCTTTATTTGTAAGAGCATGATTGTATACATTCAAGCAATGAATCATGAAAAAGCTTCATGGAACGTAGGTGTAGTTTGTAGCTTATGAACAGAACATGATCCGGCGCATAGAACAGTCATTCATATTCTCGACACACTGGAAACATATGCTGCATTTCGCCGGATACATAACCTTTTGAACATTGACAAACAATGTATCTAGGATTACACACGTCCAACCATTGCATACAGGAATGAATTTGCGATCTCATTCCATTCGAAGGAGGTTCTGTACAATGCCAGCTCAGACGAAAGGAACCGGCAGCAGCAAAAAATCACCCTCACTGTCCATTAGTGAACAGGAATATAAAAAAGTAGCTAAAAAGCATGAGCCTGCGCGTCCTCTTTGGACCAATTGTATCAAAGCGTTTTTTGTCGGCGGATTTGTCTGCCTGATTGGACAGGCTATCCAGGAAGCCTTTATGGCAGGGTTTGATATGACATCAAAGGAAGCGGCAAGTCCCACCGTAGCGGTGATGATCTTCATTTCGGTTGTGCTGACTTGTCTTGGTGTATACGATAAGATCGCACAATGGGCAGGGGCAGGTACAGCCGTTCCCGTTACAGGCTTTGCCAACTCGATGTGTTCTGCGGCACTGGAGCATAGAGCAGAAGGCTTGGTACTTGGTGTAGGTGCAAACATGTTTAAGCTGGCTGGCTCTGTTATCGTGTTTGGTGTAGTTGCAGCATTTATTATCGGGATCGTATATGCCTTCCTCGGATTTGGGGGACATCTATGAAACGACTGGGACGTCAAACCTGGAAATTTGAAAATCGTCCACGGATTGTCGGCAGGGCTGCTGTTGTTGGGCCTGACGAAGGACAAGGGCCACTCGCATCTGACTTTGACTATGTATACGACAATCTGGAGATCGGCGAGAAGACATGGGAGAAGGGTGAACGCAAGCTATTAGAGCAAGCGACTCAACTGGCATTGATCAATGCGAATATTACCAAAGAAGAGCTTCAGTTCTTCGTTGGTGGTGATCTCATGAACCAGATTATCAGCAGTTCGTTCTCGGCTCGTAAGCTAGGAGCGCCCTTCCTCGGTGTATTTGGTGCATGTTCCACCTCGATGGAAAGTTTGGCGCTGGCTTCTCTTATCGTGGATTCAGGTGGCGGTGACTATGTGCTTGCAGGAACGGTCAGTCACAACTGTACCGTAGAGAAGCAATTCCGTTATCCGACTGAATACGGGTCACAGAAGCCGCCTTATGCACAGTATACCGTCACAGGTGCAGGCTGCGGAGTTGTATCGCGAACAGGCGAAGGGCCTGTCATTACACATGCAACGATTGGTCGCGTTATGGATCTGGGGATTAAAGATCCGTTTAACATGGGAGCAGCTATGGCACCAGCGGCTGCGGATACGTTGGTTTCCCATTTCCGTGATACAGGGCTTGAGCCGGGCTATTACGATCTCATTGTTACGGGAGACCTTGCTTCGGTAGGACTACCGATTACCAAAGAGCTTTTGCAAAAAGAAGGCATTCCAATGGAACAAACGGTGTTTAACGACTGCGGGTTAATGATCTACAACCGTGAGAAACAGCCTCAGGTTGTGGCAGGGGGAAGTGGGTGTGGCTGTTCCGCATCAGTGACCTACGGGCACATTCTAAACCGAATGCAAAAGGGTGACTTGCAGCGTGTTCTCGTAGTAGCTACGGGAGCTTTATTGTCACCGCTGTCTTACCAGCAGGGCGAGAGTATTCCTTGTATTGCACATGCCGTTTCCATCGAGAAGGAGGGATAAAAATGCAATTTCTGTGGGCATTTATCGTTGGCGGCTTAATCTGTGTCATTGGACAGCTTCTTATGGATGGGGTCAAGTTAACACCTGCACATACGATGAGTACGTTGGTGGTTGCAGGTGCTGTGGCTGATGCCTTTGGTCTCTATGATCCACTGGTGAAATTTGCGGGTGCGGGTGCGTCCATACCGATTACGAGTTTTGGTAATTCTCTAGTCCATGGAGCATTAACCGAACTGGAGAAAGAGGGCTGGCTTGGTGTAATCACGGGTATCTTCGATCTAACTGCAGCGGGGATTTCCGCAGCGATTATCTTCTCATTTCTTGCGGCACTTGTTGTTCGTCCAAAAGGGTAATCGTTGAAGTGCCGTTGGCAAAATTTGGGCAGATAGTTAAAAAATTACAAAAGAGGCTTCGGATAACTCTTATCCGGGTCTCTTTTTGTCGTATTCATGCGTGAATAGCGGTGAATAAGACGGCTGGAAACAAATTATGATTCTCTTCGAGTGTACTCGCGCCCATGGATCATGTACAATAAAAGGAAATCTGTATGCTTTTTTAGGAGGTTAGACATATGCCTGTGCGCAAAGAGTCGATCCAAATCATTTCAGCAGTCCGTTCTAATCTAGAATCTTGCATAATGGGGAAATCCTTTGAAATTCAACTTTTGCTCACAGCTTTGCTTGCAGGCGGCCACGTTTTAATTGAAGACGTACCGGGAACAGGCAAGACACAATTGATCAAGGCCTTATCCAAATCCATGCGCGGCGAATACCGACGTATTCAATGTAATCCAGATATCTTACCGAGTGATATTACGGGTGTATCCGTGTTCCATCCACGTGATGAGCGCTTCTACTTCCGTCCAGGTCCAGTCATGACCAACATTTTGCTGGCAGACGAGATTAACCGAGCTACAACGAAGACTCAATCGGCATTGCTGGAAGTTATGGAAGAACGCAGTGTAACGGTCGACGGGGATACGTACGATCTGCCACATCCGTTTATGCTCTGTGCTACGCAGAACCCGATTGATTTTGAAGGAACATATACATTGCCGGAGGCACAACTCGACCGGTTTATGTTGAAAATAAGCCTGGGTTATCCAGATAAGGATATCGAGAAAATACTGCTGAAGCAGCATCAGTCGGGTCAACCGGTTGACCGGCTCGAGTCGGTGACTCATATGGATCAGATCTCTGCTATCCAGCAGGAGATCAAGGAAGTATTCATTGGCGATCCAGTGATGGATTATTTGCTGGATGTTGTTCGTACCACACGCTCCCATCCATCCGTGTTGCTCGGTGCCAGCCCGCGGGCGGCTATTTCGTTTATGTCTGCGGTAAAAGCCTTCGCCTTCCTACAGGAACGGGACTATGTACTGCCTGATGACGTGAAGACAATGGCACCATATGTTATTTCTCATCGGATTGTACTTCGTCCTGAGGCGAGACTGGACAGCATGAGTTCTGAAGCTGTTCTGAGCTCTGTACTCCAGCAGGTGCGTGTGCCTGTCTCTATGGGGCAATAGTTTATGAAGCCGCTTTTGAATACTGTCAAAAGAGGGATACGACACCCCCGCGTTTGGAGCATCGCGGCGGTGTGGATGTGCTGCCTTGCGTATGTTCTGTTTCAAGGTGGCAAGACATCCATCATGTTATTATCAATGGTAACCCTGCTCTGTCTGTACCTTGCTATTGCTGGTTTTAGTGGTGTAAGACGAGCTAGGGGGGCTAGGGCACTGTCATCAGGGCAGGATCATGAAGAATTGCTGCATGCAGGTGATCAGGTTCAAGTTCAGCTTCGAGTGAACATTCCAGGATTTTTACCACTTCCATATGTGGTCGTGCGTGAGATGTTGCATCGCCATAACGGTGAATCATGGTCATTCCGTGAGAGCCTAATTCCCAATATGAGGGGTGTTGGTGAGCTATCGTTTCAGACACCGCCGCTAGAACGTGGAAAATATGTTTTTTCCGAAACGGAATGTTCGAGTGAAGATATCTTCGGACTGATTGAGCATCGCGGAACGTTTAAGGCCAAAGGCGAATTTCGAGTGTTACCACGAACTGTGTTTATCCCGTACTGGCAGTTATATGATCGAAAGTCACGATTATCTGGACCGCAGACAGCACAGACACGTTCACGCCGAGAAACAACCCAGATTAATGGTGTCCGCGACTATGTCTACGGGGATCGCCTCTCTCGAATTCATTGGAATGCCACAGCGAAGACCGGTTCATGGAAATCGAAGGAGTTTGAGCACGAATCTGTGCCCAAAACCGTTCTGGTTATCGATGCACTCGCAGCCAGCTATGAACAGAGTGAAACATTTGAATTAGCGGTGTCCACTGCAGCATCTTTATTGGAATATGGTTCTAGAGAGCGGATGGGGATGGGATTGATGACCTTGTCTGATAAGCATACATTCCTCGCACCTAGCGAAAGTCTCATTGACCGTCAGAAGATGATGCATCACTTGGTGGACGTGCAATCCAACGGGCAGGATCGTCGCTTGCTTCCGGGTGTAGAGAAGCTTGGGCGTCAGTTGCCGCAAGGAGCTTATTTCGTTTTGATTTCACCTCAGAAGGATGAGAAGGTATTAGAATTGTTGAGATGGGCAGATACCCGGGGGATGACACCTTGCCATGTCCTGATTGATCCTCAAAGCTCTCGTCAGAGCGCAGAGTGGTCTGCCATGCTGCGTGGTAGAGGCACAAGATCCTTCACGGTTGCCCATCTTCAGGAGCTTCCAACGGTTATGGGGGAGGTTCCGCATGAATACAACAGGCAAACAACTAGCACCTGGCAAGAGATCGTGGTATCAGGCTGCATCACTGCTGTGGATCTTCCTGATTGCAATGCAGTGGTTGTCGTTCACCGAGGAATCTTGGTACAACGAGACGACCTCTTTGGTACTGTGGACGCTGGCAGCTATGAGCGTACTTGAAGTGATTTTGCCTTTTAAGCTTATCTATCGCACGCTTATTAAAGCCATTGTTCTTATTTATATTTTGCATAAAACCTTAATTGATTACTCCGTGTATATTCCTTATGGTACGTTTACGGATCGGGTGGAGCAATTTATCTTTCACTCTAATCCATATATCTGGTTTTCCCTATGTGCATGGGTCATGCTGGAAGCTGCGTTACGCTTGGTGAACACAACCCGGCGAATACTGGTTTTCTTGGGTATTAATATAATATCCATGGGCATTTTGGATTCCTTCACCCAGATTTCTTTATGGACTGAGGTTGCTTGGGTGATGTTTGCAGGTATGGGCTGGTTAGTATGTCAGCACTTCCGCAACTTTCAGGTTTACTATCCACAAGGCTGGAAGCGACTCATCCGGTATCCTTACAAAATCATCGCCAATATCGCCATCATTTTTTCACTTATTATTGTAGCAAGTGTGAACATGCCGGAAGTACCGCCGACGTTGACAGATCCGTATACAGCATGGCGTAACTATACTGGAACGTCAGCAAGTCAGGCTGGCAATGGAACACTTGATATTCCGAATTCAACCGAGTCTGGATATAGTCGTGAAGATAATCAGCTCGGTGGTGGCTTTAACTTTGACTACACACCTGTGATGTCTGTACAGACTAATGAACGCAGCTACTGGCGTGGTGAGACTCGTGAAGAGTACACCGGAACAGGCTGGGATGATAGCAGAAGAGCCTCGACGGAAGAGGTGCAGCCTGGCGAAACATTGCAGAATGATGATGCAGGTAGTGGGAATACGAAACAAGTGACGCAAAAAGTAACGATGCTGAATGATACGGTTTATCCGATTATGTTTGGAGCGTACTCCATTGCAGAAGTCACTTCCATTGATGGACAGACGGAGTCTAATCGAATGCTCTGGAATCCAGAGCAAGCTGAATTGCTGCTGACGACAAATCGTCAACAACCTCAGTATCCTAAGACATATACGGTTGTATCGGAAGCGCCAGTGGTTGTAGAGGATGAGCTTCGTACCAAATCTTTTGACGATCTGTACGGAAGTAATCCAGCTGACGATATGTACTTACAGATGCCGTCCCGTTTCCCGGATCGAGTCACGGAGCTGGCGAACGAAATTACGGCTTCTGCAAATACTCCGTATGAAAAAGTAGCATTACTGCAAAACTATTTACAAACCAATTTTGAATACACCAATAATCCGGATTTATCCCGGAAAGTGAGCAGTGACTTTGTCGAAGGGTTTCTATTCGATGTTATGGAAGGTTACTGTGACTACTTCTCCACAGCTCTAGTAATGATGGCGCGTTCTGAAGGTATTCCAGCTCGCTGGGTTAAAGGTTACGCACCAGGTCAACTGTCTCTCAACTCAGACATGCAGGCACCTCGTCAGCCTGGTTCTGAGATCGAGACTACCTATACAGTAACCAATGCAGATGCTCACTCTTGGGCTGAGGTTTACTTTGGTGAGTATGGATGGATTCCAGTTGAAGCTACACCAGGATTTGATATGCCTTTGTTAACAGAGGCACCTGATGTTCAACCAGTTGACGAACCTGAAGAACAGCCGGAAGAAGAACCAGTGCAAGAAGAAGAACAGACACCTGTATCCGAGCAGGCAGCATCCGGCATTCCAACATTCGTCATCTGGGTTGCTGTAGCGATTCTTGTTGCATGGGTTGCCTACATGTTCTGGCGGAACCGCTTCTCTCTTCGCTTCCTGTTGCTTCGTTTGCGAACAGGCGAGCCACTTACTCCGGAGCAGAAGGTTGTAGCTGAAACAGAGCGCTGGATTCGTTATGTGAAACGCAAAGGTTTAACCCGCAGTGGGGATGAAACATTGCGTGAATCAGTAAACCGCTGGAGCCAAACTGTGCCCGCATCTGCGGCCACGCTTCAAGAATTGTTAGCATGGTTTGAGCGCACGCGTTATAGTCCAGCATCTGTAACGGCGGATGATTGGAAGGCAGTGTATGAGACGGCCTTGAAGCTACGGAAGGAACTCAAAGCGGAACGGGCATAATTATTGCCCGTCCCGTTTTTCCTTTTTTCTAGCGCATCAAGCGTTGTATGCATTTTCAGGAAAGACAGATTTGTGATATAGTGTGTCGTATGAAACTGAGGTGACTTGATTGTTTAAAATGTTAATGCCCAAGCTGCGAGTAGACACGGTTTTTGACATTAATCTGGAAGAGCTGTACGCTCAAGGCTATCGCGGAATAATAACTGATCTCGACAATACGCTTGTTGGAGCCAAAGCGCCTGATGCAACGCCTGAACTGATCGAATGGTTTGCGCGTGTGAAAGAGGCAGGCTTCAAACTGATGATTGTGTCCAATAATAATTTGAATCGTGTATCCTTGTTTGCTACGCCACTGGATATCCAGTTTGTGCACAGTGCACGCAAACCATCGAATACACCGTTTCGTAAAGCAATGAAAATGATGGAGCTAACGCCAGACAAAACGATTGTGGTAGGCGATCAGATGTTGACCGATGTATATGGAGGGAACCGGCTAGGGCTTCATACCGTGCTGGTATTGCCCATCTCCATCGGCGATGAAGGATTCATGACGCGCTTCAATCGACGAGTGGAACGGATTGCTCTAACAAGTTTGCGCAAGAAAGGCTTATGGCTCGAGGAGGAAAATAAGAAATGACAGACACGCATAACGGCAATCTTGCCGTAAGATGCAGTGGATGCGGCGTGCATCTGCAAACAGAAGACCAGGATAGACCGGGTTTTATTCCTGAGAAAGCATTGGATCGTGAACCGGTAATATGCCAGCGTTGTTTCCGTATCAAAAATTATAATGAATCATCGTCTGTAACCGTTGACCAGGACGAGTTCCTAGCACTACTGAGCCAAATCGGGGATAAGGATGCACTTGTCATCCATATCGTTGATCTGTTTGACTTTGATGGTAGTGTGATCTCTGGCCTACAACGTTTTGTCGGTAACAATCCGGTATTACTTGTAGTAAATAAAACGGACTTGTTACCTAAAGTAACAAACTGGAACAAGGTTCGCAACTGGGTACAGAAGCAGGCTAAGGAGCAGGGATTGCGCACTGTAGACGTGTTACTCGTTAGCGCTAAGCAAAACCAGGGCTTCGACCGTCTCCTTGAACTGGTAAGCACCTACCGTGAAGATCGTGACGTTTATGTGGTCGGGGGAACCAATGTGGGCAAATCTACGTTGATTAACCGATTGATTCGTGACTACAGCGATCTGGAGCAGGAACTGACAACCTCCCGTTATCCGGGAACAACGCTGGATATGGTGAACATTCCATTGGAAGATGGGAAATTCATTATTGATACCCCAGGGATCGTATATCCATGGCGTTTCAGTGAGATCGTATCTCGCAAAGACTTGGCTGCGATTATGCCGGACAAGCCGCTTAAACCTGCTGTATATCAATTAAATGCAGGTCAAGCACTGTTCTTTGGCGGCATGGCTCGATTCGACTTTGTTGAAGGGGATCGCCAGTCCTTCACATGTTTTATCAGCACAGCGCTGAGTATCCACCGCACGAAGTTAGAGCGTGCGGATGACCTGTATCGTGATCATTTAGGCGAATTGCTCTCCCCGCCAACACGTGAAGGTGCATCGGAGATGCCAGAATGGACGCGTCATGAATTCCGCATCAAACGTGGAAGTCAGTCCGATATCTTTATCTCCGGTCTCGGCTGGGTTAAAGTGAACGGAGACAATGGGGCTCTCGTGGCTGTTCATGTCCCTAAAGGTATTCGGGTGCTAGTTCGTCCTTCTCTGATCTAATTAAGTCAGTCTAACCAGATCAGTAACATTTTCATCAGATCGGAGGCGGACACATTGTCTGAACAAAAGAAAACGACTTCTTCACTTCCAGTGTTGCTGGGCGTTATGGGTGATCCTATTGCTCATTCCAAATCTCCAGCTATGCATAATGCGGCACTAAAGGCGGCAGGAGTGAATGGGATCTATATGCCTCTTCATGTTCATCCAGAACAATTGCAAGCTGCGATTAGAGGCATCGTTGCTTTGGGGTATCGTGGCGTGAATGTCACCATACCTCATAAGGAACAAGTTATGTCTTATCTGGATGAGATCGATGAGAGTGCAAGGTTGATTGGTGCAGTCAATACCATTGTCAATAAGGACGGAAAGCTGATAGGCTATAATACGGATGGCATTGGTTATGTGCGGTCACTTAAGGAAGAAGCTGTGCCTGACCTAGCAGGCAAACGGATTGCTGTACTGGGGGCAGGTGGAGCTGCTAGAGGCGTCATATATGCGCTGGCTCTAGAAAAGCCTGACCGTATTCACATATTGAACCGTACAGCCGAGCGAGCGATTGAACTCGCTTCGGATCTGCGAGCACATGGGTTAGGTGAGATTACAGGCAGTGGAATGGAAGAAGCGGCGGTTGTACTTGCTTCTGCTGATATTGTCATCAATACAACGGCTGCTGGTATGAATCCCCATGTGGATGATGTTCCGGTTGATCCTGCACTGATTCGTGCAGATGCAGTCGTAAGTGATCTCATCTATAATCCATTGGAGACACGTCTGCTGCGTGAATCACGCTTACGTGGTTGTACAGTGCATGGTGGTCTGGGGATGTTTGTATATCAGGGCGCGGTGGCTTTTGAGCATTGGTTCGGTATTCAGGCTCCTGTGGACACCATGAGACAAGCGGTACTAGACAGCTTCGATAAGTAACAAGCAAGGTTAAGGGAATCATAAAGTTATAACATTAAAATATAATGGAACAGCCAAGCCTGACAGAGATCCTTCTGTTACGGGCGTGCTGAGCATAAGGAGTATGGAGTATTCATGTTAACAGGTAAACAAAAACGCTTTTTGCGTTCACAAGCACATCATTTAACCCCAGTGTTTCAGATCGGTAAAGGTGGCACGAACGAGCATTTGTACCGTCACATTGAAGATGCAATTGAGAAACGCGAGTTGATGAAGGTTCAAATTCTGAACAACAATCTTGATGATAAAAACGAAATCGCGACAGAGCTTGCTCGTGAGACAGGCAGCGAGCTCGTTCAAGTGATTGGCAGTACAATTGTCCTGTATAAGGAATCACGCGACAACAAACAAATCGAACTTCCTTAGGACGGTGACATCATGAAGATTGGTATCATGGGTGGGACGTTCGATCCAATCCATATGGGACATCTGTTGGCCGCCGAAGCTGCGAGGGATTCCCATGCACTGGATGAAATCTGGTTCATGCCCTCCCATGTTCCACCACACAAGCGTGGAGCCGGGGCTTCTGGGCAGCAACGTCTCGATATGACGGAAGCGGCGATCCAAGATGTACAGCAATATGAGGTGCTGGATATTGAGATGGAGCTTGGTGGCGTATCGTATACGATCGACACGATGAAGGAGCTATGGAATCGTTATCCAGAGCATGATTTTTATTTTATCATTGGTGCAGATATGGTGAACTATCTACCCAAATGGGAGCAGATCGAGGAGCTTGCAGCACGCTTGACCTTTATCGGAGTAGGCAGACCCGGTTTTCAGCTACATCTGGACGACTTACCCGATGAGCTGCAAGACAAAGTCTTGATGGCAGAGATGCCGCTCGTAGATATATCATCCACGGCCGTACGTAAACGTCTTGCCAAGGGACAATCGGTACGCTTCATGATTCCTGCTGCAGTTCATGAATATATTGTAAGGAGCGGTTTATATGGCACTAAGCCGTGAGGAACTCATTCAAGCCGTTTCGGGTCAAATGCCGGAGAAACGCTGGAAGCATACACTTGGCGTGATGCAATCTGCCGTATATTTGGCTGAAAAATACGGTGCAGATCCTATGAAGGCGGATCTGGCTGCTATATTGCACGATGTTGCCAAGTACTGGCCAGTATCAGAGATGGAAGCAGTCATCCGTGACAATGAACTGAACAAAGAATTGTTGCAGCATGACAAACAGCTCTGGCACTCAGAGGTCGGTGCATTTGTGGCACAGCGAGATTACGGAATCGATGATCTGGAGATCATTAATGCTATTCGCTGGCATACTTCTGGGAAAGTGGGCATGAGCCTACTGGATAAGGTGGTATGTCTTGCGGATTATATCGAACCGGGAAGAGACTTCCCGGGTGTGGATCGGATTCGCGAACAGGCTGAGCACAGTTTGGAAGAAGGGTTAATTGCTGGTTTTGACTCAACCATTAGCTTGTTGTTGTCACAACGACGAGTGATCTACCCGTTAACCATGTTTGCTCGGAATGATCTGATTACACAATTATAAATTATGGAGGTTGGTTCATGACATTATCATCGAAAGAACTTATGAATATGGCGGTTACAGCCGCAGACGATAAAAAGGCATCCAACATTGTAGCACTGGATCTGGTGGGAATTTCACTGGTAGCGGACTATTTTGTAATCTGTCACGGTAACTCGGATACACAGGTACAGTCTATTGCTACAGAGATTCGTAAACAGGCGCATGCTGCAGGTGTAACGATTAAAGGGATTGAGGGTATGGATTCTGCACGCTGGGTTCTGATGGATCTGGGAGACGTGGTTGTTCATATCTTCCACCGCGACGAGCGCGAATATTACAACATCGAACGTTTGTGGTCGGATGCTAAAGTGGTGGAGACGGTATGAGTTTGATTGCAGGAACTGTTGTCTCTTTGCGGGTTGAACGTGAAGTATCTCCGTTTGGCTACTTTTTGACGACTGGATCGGAAGATGTACTGCTTCACTATACGGAGTTGACACGTGATATCAAAATCGATGAGACGCTGGAAGTCTTTATCTTTTTCGATACGGAAGATCGCCTTGCTGCGACAATGAAGAAGCCTTACCTCACCCTTGGTGAAATGGCACGACTTGTTGTGGCTGACGTACATCCACGGCTCGGTTGTTTTCTAGAAATGGGCTTGGGTCGGCAACTGCTGCTTCCAATCCGTGAATTGCCTGAATTAGAAGAGCTGCGTCCACATGTTGGGGACGAGGTTTTTGTTATCATGGAGCATGATAAACAAGGTCGTCTTCGTGCAAAATTGGCTGGAGAGCGTGAACTTGCACCCTTAGCCTTCCATGCACCGACATCATGGCTTAATGAATGGGTTGAAGCGACGGTGTACAAGCCATTGCAAATGGGTACTTTTGTACTTGTAGAAGGTGGCGTACTTGGGTTCGGAGCCATTGGTATGATCCATTCCTCCGAGCGTACCCACTTGCTGCGTCTTGGTGAGAAGGTGAAATGCCGGGTAACGCTTGTTCGTGAGGACGGACGTGTGAACCTGGCGACGTCTCTTCGCAAAGAGGTAGGCCGGAACGAGGATGCTGATAAGCTGCTCGCGTTCATGAAGGAGCGTCCAACAGGTGGTATGCCGTATTCAGATGCAACGCCACCGGATATTATCAAACAGCGTTTTGGCATCAGCAAATCCGCCTTCAAACGTGCGTTAGGTAAACTGATGAAGGATGGACTGGTGACCCAGAAAGAAAACTGGACCTATCTCACAGATGCTGCTTCGCAAGCTGCTGCTCAAGATCCGGACAAGAACTAGTAACGTTGAACTTAAGCTAAATGAGGACTCTTGTGAGTCCAATGTAAAAGCAGGGCAAGGCTGGGTGAACTCCGGACGCCCCTGCTTTTTCGTTTATAACAAATTTATATAAGTTCAACTAATTCTTTACACGAGAACGGAGAAGACAGAAATAACGTGAAGAAGCGAAGCGTTCGCCTTTATCCCCGGATTTTCCCTTTGGAAAAGGGAATCAAAAAAATCTGGGGATAACAGCGATCGGAAGGTTGTTCTGTCATCGGAGTGGCAAGTGTAAATATTTTTGAGTTATATAATAAAATGAATTGAAAGTGCGGTGCCTGACATGTCTTACCGTAAATTTGCCTATGTTTACGATGAATTAATGGAAGATATGCCTTATCCGGACTGGATAAGGTTCGCGAGAACAGCTTGGGAGCGCCACGGTATGCCCAAAAGTGTAGCTGAACTTGGTTGTGGTACAGGTTCGATTACGATTCCTTTGGTTAACTCAGGGTTCGAGGTGACGGGTATTGATCTGTCGGCTGATATGTTATCCGTGGCTCGTAGCAAGATGGAAGCTACACCCCAAGGTCATCGCTTGTACCGTGAAGGCAGTGTACGGTGGGTACAGCAGGATATGTGCGAATGGAGAGTGCCTGAGCCTGTAGACTCGGTTATATCATTTTGTGACTGTATTAACTATTTGCTAGAGCAAGAGGATGTCATTCGCACCTTCCAACGAACCTACGAAATGATGAAGCCCGGAGGAACATTCCTGTTCGATGTGCATCATCCCAATACATTTATCCGATATGAGGAAGAGCAGCCGTTTGTACTGGATGAACGCTCGATATCTTATATCTGGACAAGTGCGTTAGACTCGGAACGTTGTGAGATCGAACATCATCTCAGCATTTTCTCGCGTGTTGATGAAGGTGGTAAGGATCTGTATCAGAGATTCGAAGAGGTGCATGTGCAGCGTGCATACGATCCGGAGTGGATGAAGCTAGAGTTACGGAAGGCGGGATTCCGCGATGTCAGCGTGTACGCAGATTTTGAATGGCAAGAAGCAGGAGAAGGCGCGCAGCGTCTGTTCTATGTAGCTATTAAATAATGATCTTGTTTATCGCTTATCGCCCTTGCATTAGTGTAAGGGCATTTTTTTTATTTTGTTCAATATCAGATGAGTAGGATAGTCTGGATTGTGATCTAAGCTATTGCCAGTTAAGTGTGGGGGAGCCATAATAACACTGATGGAAAGCGTTTTCTTTTGAGTGGTTAATGTGACGAACTATAGAAGGTCAGGTGATTATGGGGTGGAAAGTAAATACAAAACAAAGCTAACTTCGGAACAGCTAGAGCGAATAGCAACTCAGATTTTAAATCGTGAGCTATCTGAATATCAGGAAATGAATGAAGGCTGGGCGAACCAGGCTTACCGGATCGGTTTAAAAGATGGACAGACGGTGGTACTCAAAATTGCTCCTACGGATAAATCCAATCTGATGCGTTGTGAACAAGAGTTGATGAATACTGAAGTTGAGGCACTGCGTCTTGTGTCTGAGCTAACGGATCTGCCTGTTCCTCGTGTGCTTGCCTATGATGATTCACTAACCCTTGCGCCTTCAGAATATTTTATTATGGAGCATATGACAGGCAAGCCGTATAACCAAGTGAAAGAGCACTATAGCATTGACGAACAGGAAGCGATTGAGGAAGAGCTAGGGCGTTACAATCGAAGGATAAATGAAATCACAGGAGAACAATTTGGTTATTTCTCATCGGGACGACAACGTTATTCCACATGGAAAGAAGCTTTCTTGCAGCTAATGGAAGATGTATTAATCGATGGGCAAAAGGCGGGTATTAAGTTTTCGATGCCTTATGAGGAGTTGGAGCATTTGATTCTGGCAAGAGCAGATGTCCTCAATGATGTTCTAGAACCTGCATTTATTAGCTGGGATCTATGGGATGGCAATGTACTGGTGGAGAAAGGCCGTATTACCGCCATTATTGACTTCGAGCGTTCACTCTGGGCAGATCCATTGATGGAGCATTATTTTAGTCACTTTAATTACACACCTGGGTTTTTGAAGGGATATGGTAGATCCATTACAACACCAAGTGAACGAAGCAGAAGAGGGTTATATGATCTGTACTTTGATCTATTGCTTCGGATCGAATGTGCATACCGGCAGTTTGATGATCATAAACATATTCAGTGGACGATTCATAATCTGGAAGAAAGCATTGAACGCTTTCGGTTAGGCTGAGGTCTGTCATTGACTTTGGCGGTACTTTTTTATATAATGTTTCCGATATTGTATACATATTTCGATGATAAGGATCAGTAGTGAATTCTGTACATGACAGAGAGTCGGCGGTTGGTGCAAGCCGATTGACAGTATTTCATGAACTCGCCTTGGAGAAATGCGGTGATTACACCATCCGATACTTAACCGATGTCTATTCGGTGGTTGCAGGAATGGAAATCCGCATCGGTTAACCGCCGTTACAGGTTCAAAGGGAGTGGATGACGAAGCACGTTCGTCCGCTAACTAGGGTGGTACCACGGGAATTCAACCTCTCGTCCCTAGCGCTGCAAACGCTATGGGATGCTGAGGTTTTTTTGTTGTAATTTATGTGAATCAACCAGAGGAGGAACAATAGATGAGTGAGAATCACCAGCCGAAGCACGGCTATCAGCCACAAGTGATGGAGAAAAGTTGGCAGCAATTTTGGGATGAGAATAAAACGTTCAAAACAGGCGAGGACCCGGCTAAACCGAAGTTCTATGCATTGGATATGTTCCCATATCCATCTGGCGCGGGACTGCACGTAGGTCACCCGGAAGGATACACTGCAACGGATATCGTTTCTCGTTACAAACGTATGCGCGGATACAATGTTTTGCATCCGATGGGCTGGGATGCTTTTGGTTTGCCTGCTGAGCAGCATGCACTTGATACGGGTGAACACCCACGTGAGATCACATTCCGTAACATTGACAACTTCCGTCGTCAAATTAAATCCCTTGGGTTCTCCTATGACTGGGATCGGGAGATCAGCACAACGGATCCGGATTATTACAAATGGACGCAATGGATCTTCATCCAGTTGTACAACAAAGGCCTCGCTTACGTTGACGAAGTGCCTGTAAACTGGTGCGAAGCATTGGGTACAGTATTGGCTAATGAAGAGGTCATTGACGGTAAAAGTGAGCGCGGTAATCACCCAGTTGTCCGTAAACCGATGCGTCAATGGGTATTGAAAATTACTGAATATGCTGAGCGCCTCTTGGAGGATCTGGAAGAGCTGGATTGGTCCGAGAGCATTAAGGATATGCAACGTAACTGGATTGGTAAATCTACAGGGGCAGAAGTGGTGTTTGCCATCGAGGGACGTGAGGAAGTAATCAAGGTATTCACGACTCGTGCGGATACTTTGTTTGGAGCTAGTTATGCTGTACTGGCACCGGAACATGAGCTGGTAGAAGCCATTGTGACTGCAGAGCAACGTGAAGCGATCAAAGCTTATCAGGAGCAAGCTGGACGTAAGAGTGACCTGGAACGTACCGATTTGGCCAAAGACAAAACAGGTGTATTTACAGGGGCTTATGCCATCAATCCAGTAAATGGAGCGAAGGTGCCTATCTGGATCGCTGATTATGTTCTGGCTGGTTATGGTACAGGTGCAATTATGGCGGTTCCTGGGCATGATGCACGTGACTGGGAATTTGCGAAGCAATTCGGACTGGACATCATTGAGGTTGTTGCTGGTGGCGATGTGACCAAAGAAGCGTATTCCGGAGACGGACCACACGTTAACTCTGATTTCTTGAATGGTCTGAACAACGAAGAAGCGATTGCGAAGATGATTACTTGGCTGGAAGACAACGGTAAAGGTGAAGGCAAAACGACATATCGTCTGCGTGACTGGTTGTTCAGCCGCCAACGCTACTGGGGAGAGCCGATTCCAATTCTGCACCTGGAAGATGGAACGATGAAGACCGTACCAGAGGATCAGCTTCCATTGTTGCTGCCAGATATCGATCAGATCAAGCCTTCGGGTACAGGGGAATCACCACTGGCGAATGTAACCGAGTGGGTGAATACGGTTGATCCTGAAACGGGAATGAAAGCACGCCGTGAGACAAACACGATGCCACAATGGGCGGGAAGCTGCTGGTATTACCTGCGCTTTATCGATCCACATAACGACAAGGAACTGATCTCTCAGGAGAAACAACAACAATGGCTGCCTGTCGATCTGTATATCGGGGGAGCAGAGCACGCTGTGCTTCACTTGCTGTATGCACGTTTCTGGCATAAAGTATTGTACGATCTGGGCGTAGTTCAGACCAAAGAGCCATTCCATAAACTCGTGAACCAAGGTATGATTCTGGGAACCAATAATGAGAAAATGAGTAAATCTCGTGGTAATGTTATTAACCCAGATGAAATTGTAAATGAATTCGGTGCAGATACTCTGCGTTTGTATGAGATGTTCATGGGACCACTGGAAGCAACAAAACCGTGGAATGCTAACGGGGTTGAAGGTATGTACCGCTTCTTGTCACGCGTATGGCGTCTCTTCATCAACGAGGATACAGGCGCGATTAATGATAAAATCACAGCAGATGGCGGCACAGAGGAATTCAAGCGTACTGCTCACAAAACGATTAAGAAAGTAACTGATGATCTGGAGCATCTGCGCTTCAACACAGCGATCAGTCAGCTGATGATCTTCATCAACGACGCTTACAAAGCAGATACACTGCCGCGTGAATCAATGGAGAACTTCGTACAATTGCTCTCACCATTGGCACCGCATATGGCCGAAGAGCTGTGGAGTCGCTTAGGTCATGAAGGTGGAATTACTTATGTAGCTTGGCCTGAATACGACGAAGCTATGACGGTAGACGCTGAAGTGGAGATTGTCGTTCAAGTGAATGGCAAAATTGTAACACGGGCAACTGTTGCGAAGGATCTGGATGCACAAGGCATGCAAGACTTCACAATGGAGCTTGCACCTGTGAAGCAGGCTCTGGAAGGCAAGACCATTCGTAAGGTCATTGCCGTTCCAGGCAAACTGGTTAATATTGTTGCCGGTTAATCTCACTGGTTTGAAATAGTTCATTAAGCTTTACCAGATCTTCATCATATTTGTCGTGGGTGGTGTGAATGAGACTATCAAATACACCATCCAGACTAATCTTGAGTAGTGCCAAAGCCTGGGCAGTAATGCCACCGGGAACAGCAACACGTGCTTGAAGTTCTTGAGGCGTATAGCCTCCTTCAGTGAGCAGTTTACCTGTTCCGAGGAGCATCTCACCTGCAAGAGCACAGGCATCTGCTCGTTTAATCCCTGTAAGCTTGACGGCACTCTCAATCCATTGTTCCAAAAAGAACGATATGAATGCAGGTCCGCAACTGGAAAAGTCGGATGTTATGCGGGTACACGCTTCATCCACTTGGTAAGGTTTGCTGAAATGACTCAGCAAGCCTTCCAATACAGTGCGATCTTCAGTTGTCATTCGTTCACCGTGTATACATAATGACGCTCCGCTGCCGACCTGATGTGTGACGCTGGGGATAACTTTGGAGACTTTGCAAGGAAGTGAAGATTCCAGATGACGCAGCTGCACGGGACTAGTGATCGAGACAATCATATGATTGGGATTCACGACAGGCAGGATCTCGTCAATAACATGTTTGAATTCCAGCGGCTTCACACAGAGAAAGATGATGTTGCTTCGGATAACGGTTTCCCGATTACTCTGTGATTCATGCAGACCGGGATAACGGAGGGATAACTGACGCACTTTGGAAGGGGTTCGATTGCTTGCGGCGATCTGCCGCGGCTCCAATGCTCCGGATTGGATCAGGGCATAGATCAGCAGGCTTCCCATGCTGCCGGTTCCGATAAATCCAACCTTCATTGTTTCAGGCCTCCTTTCATGCTTTACGGTACTGGCGTAGTTCGTTCCTTCTAGTCTAT
This sequence comes from Paenibacillus sp. DCT19, assembly GCF_003268635.1. Lineage (NCBI taxonomy): Bacteria > Bacillati > Bacillota > Bacilli > Caryophanales > Paenibacillaceae > Paenibacillus > Paenibacillus sp. DCT19. The sequence continues at coordinate 4,633,151 of NZ_CP029639.1, read as the reverse complement.
GCAGCATGACTTGTTTGACATGACATGAAAAAAAGGAATGTGGAGTGTGTAGTTCATTTATAGACGGTTCGGAAGCACCGCCCGTGTTCAAAATTGATCTATTTTGATAACAGGGAGAGGTGTAGACGAATGAGATGGAAACAAGGATGGACGATTGGTGCTGCGGTAATTGGAACGATACTTATATTATGGTCGGGCAAAAGTGAACAGCCGCCTTCTGGCTGGGAACCGATGCAGCTCGCCACCCAAACGCCGACGCTCAAGCAGGAAGCTGCTATTGTAGAGTCGGCTGTTTTGGGTCAAAATAGTGAGTTGTCAACGAATGCTGTAGTAGAACAAGCAACACCGGTCGCTGCGGGGGTGAATCCTGCTGGAAGCAGTGAGGCTTCCTCTACGGTTCAGGAGAAGACATCAGATGGGAAAATTCCAGACGTTGCTAGTACGGAATCCGCTACGTCTGTAGCTATCACGAATATTACAACCGAAGCAGAAGTGAAGCCCGAGCAGCAAGTTTCAAGCCCGCCCGAGCAAGAGGTTGTCGACAATGGTAAAATTGATATCAATTCAGCACCTGTCTCTAAACTTACTGAGCTTCCAGGCATTGGAGAGAAGAAGGCGCAGGCCATCGTAGATTATCGAAATGCACATGGGTCGTTTACAAGAGTCAGTGATTTGACCAAAGTAAAAGGAATAGGTATGAAAATGCTGGAGAAGATGGCTCCGTATGTGCAAATTCGGTAATTTAGATTATTTCAATCGGGAGAGGATGCAAATATGAGTACAACAGATGTACGCAAAGACTGGGATACTTACTTCATGGATATTGCTTATATGGTCTCTACCCGCTCCCGCTGTTCGCGTCGGCATGTAGGTGCAGTGCTTGTGCAAGGGAAAAAATTGCTCGGAACAGCATACAACGGTGCACCTATGGGAGTGCCGGATTGTTCAGAAGCAGGATGCATGATATCCGAAGAGTATGAGCTGGTTGTCACGGATGGTAAAGAGGAAATGGTCAAGAAGCAGCGGTGTATTCGCACGATTCATGCGGAGCAAAATTTGCTTCTGTTCACGGATCGAATCGACCGGGAGGGCTCTTCTGTTTATGTGACGGATGAACCTTGCTGGACCTGCTCTAATATGCTTGCAAACAGTGGTATTACGGAAATTGTTTTCCATCGCCCATATCCTAAGGATACGGGAAAAGTAACACGTATGATGGCGCAAAAAGGAATCACATTCCGCAAGCTGGAGCAATATCAGCCACCACGTGAGACGATGATGACAATTAGCGACTAAACGGTTAGGCACGGGAAGGCTATGGAGGCTACGTATGCGTCGTCTTTGTTGTCAGGTATGTGTATTGTAATGTGATATTACTTAACTTAATTACGCTTTAAATTGGGGAAGAACCTCCGGTTAGCTACGTCAGCTACCGGGGGTTTTTCTTCGTTTTTTTTGATTATAAATAAGCTTCTGTAAAAAAATGATAAGGAGGGGATTAGGATGAAAGGTAGGCCGCTATTGCTTTTTACAGTGTGTTGGTTATGCGGGAGTGTAGTGGGATGTGCATTATCAGGATGGACACTTATGTGGGGATTAATCGGAGTGATTGCATGTATGCCTCTCTTTTTTCGTTGGATGGATATCCGCGGCTGGACTCGTATACTACTTGTTGCATCGCTTCTAGGTGGTCTTGCCCACTGGGAATGGAATGATCTGCGTAATGTCAGCATCTTGCCTGAGATCACTGGAATGAGTCATCGGGAGCTGGACGGTTATGTAGCGAAGCTAGAAGGTACGATCGCGTCAGCTGTTCGTGTGGATGGAGATCGGGCGGATTTTGAGCTATTACTTTCTACAATATATCCGGAAGCAGACCCGTTATCTGGCACTGAAGAAAGAGTAGATACGAAGCTGCAGCCCATACATGATGTGGGCGAGCGTTTAATGGTACAAGTCAAACTAGCCGAAGAAGAAGAGCAGGACATAGCGATGGCGTGGAGCCGGGGAGATTCCATAATATTGACTGGCTCGTTCACAAGGCCGGGAGAAGCCCGGAATTATGGTGGCTTTGATTATCGGAATTATTTGCGGACACAGGAGATACATTGGTTATTTAAGGTCAAAGGTGCCAACTCCATTAAAAACATGCAGCCTGAAGGCTGGGGCCGTGTTGATATTTTTCGTTGGAATGACAGGATCAGACACCAATTGGGTAGCGCTTTAGAAGTTTTATTTCCCGAACCTCATGCTGGATACATGAAGGGGCTGATCATAGGTATGGCGAAGGACATTGATCCGGATACGTATGGTCACTTCTCACAGCTTGGACTTACCCATATCCTGGCGATATCTGGCACACATGTTGCCGTTTATGTTGCTTCGTTGTTGTTTTTGTTGTCTTGGCTGAGGTTAACTAGAGAAACGTCACTCACGATTGTATTATTACTTATCCCTGCTTATGTCATGTTATCTGGCGGTTCTCCCTCGGTCATTCGTGCAGGCATTATGTCCATGCTTGGCTTGTATATGGCTAGACGAGGGTTAGCAAGGGATGGATTGCAGATGATCAGTGCGGCAGCATTGTTAATGATGTGGTGGAATCCGTATTTTTTGCTGAGCGTCAGCTTCCAGCTTTCTTTTCTCGTCACCGCCGGTTTAATGATCTACATGCCTTTTATTAATCGTCTGTTTAGAAAATTGCCGAAAGCACTGGCTGCGACAGCCTCGGTGACTGTTACAGCGCAGCTCATTTCATTTCCGGTGACCATATTGTATTTCAATCAGTTTTCAATATTATCGTTTGTAGCAAATTTCCTCTTTGTCTCACTCATAAGCGCTGTAGTACTGCCCCTTGGAGCGGTTGCATTGCTGTTATCTATGATATGGCTACCTCTGGCCAAACCGTTCGCTTGGCTGGTCATCCTCCTAAATAAACTAACCTTTGCTGGCATTGAATGGTTGAATAGTTTGCCTGGTTTTGTACTCATCTGGGCTACGCCTACCTGGCTGTGGGTTGGAGTCTATTACGGAGTGTTGTATGCACTATTACGTATATGGTTTCAAGGGAATGGTCAAGAATCACAGTGGAGCAATCATGTTGATGAAGAGACCAAACCGTTGAAACGGGAAGATGCAGCATGGGCGACCTCTAGGATGAATGGCAAACTTGCCTTCAAGTCCTCTCTTTACCCACCGAATCAGAATAATAGCGCGCAAGCAAAGCACAAGGGTTCGATGACCACACTCAGTGCAAGTATTGCCTGGCCAGAGTACACAAGTGCATTTCGGGCTAGAGGAGCGGGAGATGACTCGGGGAGACAACGACCTGTTTCTCAACGCTGGATATGCGGGTTACTTGTGATTACTTTGATTGCAGGGCTATGGTGGGCCTATCAGACTCCACAGCCTTCGCGGACGGGTGTAGTGCAGTTTCTCGATATTGGTCAGGGGGATAGCACGTTAATTACGACGCCTGAGGGAAAGCATATTTTGGTTGATGGCGGGGGTACGGTTAGCTTCGGCAAGCCTGATCAATCGTGGAAAACTCGGCGTGATCCCTATGAAGTTGGAGCGAAGGTGGTTGTACCCTTGCTGAAAAAACGAGGCATACATCGGCTGGATGCCGTTATCGTGACCCATGCCGATCAGGATCATGCTGGGGGATTACAAGCTGTACTGGAACAGATTCCAGTGGAGCGTTTTATGTTTAATGGCACAACAAGTGGTAAGAGTAATTTTGATAAACTAATAGATACAGCTATTGAGCGTAATATACCGCTATATGCAATTCGGCAAGGACTGTCTTACGTCGCGGATGAGGAGACTACGTTACATTTTATTAATCCAGATCTAGATACGTTGCATCTTGAGGATGAGGATGGTATTCCTGTATCTGAACATCAAAATCATGATTCGGTTGTCTTTTTGCTGGATATGGCTGGCGCTTCATTTTTGTTCACGGGAGATATGGATGCAGCAGCCGAGCAAAATTTACTCTACATGATTCAGGATGGATCGCTTGCTACCCAGTTTGAAAGACAGAATGTAAGAGGTGGAAATGTTGATAAGCATGTTCCTCTGGAGCTAATGAAAATGATTTCGGGCAACAAAACGGCTCGGAAAGTCACTGGTGATGCAGAAGAGACGGCGGCGAAGGAGGAGTCGATCTCCATTGACGTCCTGAAGGTGGCGCATCACGGTAGCAAAACGTCGTCAACCGAAGCATGGCTTCAATACTGGAATGCCAAAACCGCTGTAATCTCTGCTGGACTCAACAATACCTATGGTCATCCCAATCCGGGAGTAATGGAACGTCTGGGGGAAACGGGATCCGAGATCTATCGAACAGATCAGATGGGAGAGATCCAGATGAGGGTCAAAGATGGGGAAATAGATATTCGATATAAATTGGAGGGTGGGGAATGATGAATTTTCGGATATTGCAGGACATTGGTTCTTCTCTTCTGATCCTTATAAGAAATACAATTGGTCGCAGTCCACATGGAATAAAATTATTGCTAGAGAAGTAGCTCTAGGAATGAACATGACGCAGGCGCGCTTGGCGTGGGGGGATCCAACGAGCATTTCGTATGAAACAAGTTCTAAAGGCAAGATCGAAGCTTGGGTATATGCTAGCTCTGCAGGTGTAAGAGCCTTAGGGTTTGCCAATGGCAAACTGATTGTGATTTACTGAACATTACACGAATTATTCATTTCTTTTAATTACAAGTTACTGGACTTCATCAAAAAAAAGCCCGCTTTCCGTACCCTCCAACTGAGAGGGAACGGAAACGGGCTATTTTTAACTGCTAGTTGAAACTATTCAACGCCATCTTTGAAATGTTTATTCCAGTGTTTGTCACCTTTATGCAGAAGGTCTTCTACTGTTTTCTCAAGCGTAAGCAGAAGCTGCTCACGAACATCAAGTACAGTTTCTCTGTACAAGCGTTCTTCCGATCCGACAATTTTATCGCCGTATAACGCTTGTGCAGCAGTATATTTCCGATGTTCCTCTACCAGGGTATCAATGGATTCCAGTGCATGTTCTACAAAATGAGAAATGCTTTGATATTCCTTAGGCATTTGTTCTTTTAACAACTGAATTTTCGCTAGAGCTGGCATGCTCATCACCTCGTATTATGAATGTAAATTTACAATACACTATTTTCATGAAAATTGCATTAAAAAGAGCTTAAATTTGTACAAAATTCGACTTTTTTTTATTTTTTTGCTTCTGAGGGCTGTTTGCTATAATATATGCTATTGCTCAGCAATTGAATCGTGTAAGTACTGGAATCGCTTTTTACTGCTGTGGTGACGCTTTATGCAATTTCTGTTATTCTAAGAGAAGATTTTGGGCGGCCCTTAATACATAAGCCGTTATTTTATGATGCCGATAAAAAAAATACTTAACTTTGCAACAATTTTATTGATGGTCACGTCTGTAAGGTTGCAGGGAGAGGGGGATCCTTTGTGGTAGAGCCGGAACTCATCAGAGCCGCTCAATCGGGCGATCGCGACGCTCTAATTACCCTATTGCGGAACATTGAACAGCATGTTTATCGATCCGCATTTTACATTTTAAATAATGAACAAGACGCTTTGGATGCTGCTCAGGAAGCGTTGATCCGAATTTACACCAAGATTAATTCTTATGAAGAAAAAGCACAATTCAAAACCTGGGTTCAACGCATTGTAACGAATATCTGTATTGATAAATTTAGAAGAACCAAGCCTTCTGTTTCAATTGACGAGCATGAGATGGTTTTTCAAGATAATCAAAATGTAGAATTTGAAGTCATGTCCACGTATGTGGCAAAAGATATTCAGGAGGCGATCAACAAGCTTCCAGAGCATCATCGAACCGTGATTGTTCTAAGATACTTACAGGATTTATCGTATAACGAAATTGCGGATTGTCTTGATCTTCCGTTAAATACGGTGAAATCTTATTTATTCCGAGCTAGGCAACAATTGCAAAATCTACTACAGGAGTATCAGAAAGGTGGTGTGACAGGATGAAATGTGAAGAGGTGGTGGAATGGATGCACCGGTATCTGGATCATGATCTGGGTGAGGTGGAAACCGAGCAGTTGCTACAGCATGTGGCCAAGTGCCCGGAGTGCGCCGAGAATTTTAGTTTGCTCAGAGCTTTGTCCAGAGAACTGGAAGATTTACCGCAAGTAACCCCGAAGTTTAGTTTAGTGGATGCAATCATGCCTCAATTAGATGCGATCGACGAAGCGCGGAGGGAACAGAGTAGTGCCATGCAAGAAATGAGTCCTGTCCCTGCTGCATTTGAAAATTTACAACGATCAAGTGAGCGGAAAGTTAAACCCTCATGGTTTAATTCTATGGTTGGCCGAATGTCTATGGGGGCTGCGGCAGCAGTCTTGGTATTGGGCGTAGCTATATGGGGTCCTAAGCCTGAGAAAATTGAAAATGCAGAGTCGATGATGGGTGCAGGTAGTGCTCAAGAAAGCAGTAATGAAGATCAGAACGCACTCAGAATGGAAATTAGCAACGACGATTCATCTGCTCCAACAGAAGGAGATAACCGTGCAATGTCAGGGCTGTCTAATGAACAGAATGATACACAGCCTGATACACAAGAATCTACTTCAGAAGTAACCCCTGAGGAGAATGAGACGGAGAAGCTGGAAACGCAACCTCAGGAAGATGTAGCACCGAAACAGCCTTCGGCTGATGCTGGAGCCAAAGTCGATGCACCAAAAGAAACGCCTTCTGCGTCAACACCTTCGGAAAATCAGGGGAATGCTAATCAAGTACAACCTGATCAACAAAAGAGTGTAGATCCGGGAAGTACCGATGCTCCTCAAGCAGGTTCGGATGACGGTGCTGCAACTGAACCTGAAAATGGAGAAGCGGAATCCTTTACAACGCAAGATGTGGTGCCGCATGTAAATAATGATGAACCAGCAACGGGGATGGTCGCTCCTAACGCAGATCAGAACCCAGAGCAGGCGACAGAAAGCAACAATGGATTAGCAGGTTCAGACCGTGGGTTTGCTGCGGTGGCTCCTCCTGCAACCGAGTGGAAGTCTCCGAATGGATCTTATCTGGTCTTACAGATCGGGAACCAGCTCAGTATCTATTCTAAATCTGCCAGTGATTCTGACGTTCTGAATCTAGTAGAACAGCGTGATCTGGAAGGAACATTAAAATCGGCTAGCTGGTCCAAGGATAGCACTGTATTTAATTACGAGACAGAGAAAGACGGAACAGCGGTGAAAAAGTCATTTAATGTAGCTCCAGCTGCAGACAGCGGGAATTCCGGCAAATAATTGTAGAACGTTTCGATTATTAACTGTCGATGGAAGCACATTCTAGCTTCATCCGAATATAATGGAAGTAAACCACGTCCTATATCAGTTATAACAACTGACGTCGTATGACCGCGCATCAGCCTCTTCTAGAGTGGTTGATGCTGCGTTTATATAGATGTAGGACTGAGGGGCCTTTATCCACACTGTGGATGGAAGGTCCCTTTGTTGTCTGTCACGTTTTCTGGTAGGATAAGAGGGATAAGGAGGCACCGTGATGGATGTGAAGAGTGCAACAAAAGCAATACGAAATGGAGATACGGCTCCGATATATGTGCTGTACGGAACGGAGAAATACCAGATACAGCAATTTACGGATATGTTAAAGGAACAGGTTATTGAGGAGGAGCATCGTGATTTTGCGATTGTACCTTATGATCTCTCGGAGACGCCTGTAGAAGTTGTTATTGAAGAAGCAGAGACGGTTCCTTTTCTCGTGCCACGTAAACTAATTATTGTTAGAGATGCAAATCTATTTACGGCCGGTAAGGACTCTAAAATTGAACATCAGGTCGATCGCTTATTAACGTACATGGATAACCCTGCAGATTACAGTACAATTGTATTTTTGGCTCAAGGGGATAAATTGGACGAGCGTAAGAAGCTGGTGAAGGCTGCGAAGAAGCAAGCCATTGTGCTTTCGTTTGCCCCGCTGAGTGGAGAAGAGTTGTTGAATTGGATTGTGAAGCTGGCTAAACAACGCGAGGTTACCTTTGAGCCTGGAGCTCCAGATATGCTTGTTAGTTATGCGGGAACAGGTCTGCAGACGTTATCTGCTGAGGTAGACAAGCTGTGTCTATTTGCTGGAAATGGTGGCGTGATTAAGCGTGAGGATATTGAATCGCTCGTTGCACGTAGCACGGAGCAGAATGTGTTTGCCCTAGTGGAGGAATTAGCGAATTTAAGGCTTGAGAAAGCGTTAGCTCTATTCTACGAGTTGTTAAAACAGCGCGAAGAGCCTATCAAAATTGCAGCATTGATCGCGAGGCAGTTCCGAATCATGATTCAGGTGAAGGAGCTTGGGCAGCAAAGCTATTCACAGCAGCAAATTGCAAGCCAGCTTGGACTTCATCCGTATGCAGTCAAAATTGCTGGGGAGCAGGCTCGAAAATTTCAGCCTGAACGTTTACGCCTGATCTTAAGCCATTTGAGTGAGCTGGATTATCAAATGAAAACAGGCGCTGTAGATAAAGTGCTTGGTCTGGAACTGTTTTTGCTAAGACTTGGAGCATAATAATGTTGAGCGATAATTAAATGATTGCCAATTATCATCGTGAATCTTGATTACCAATCAAAGATAACAAAAGCGGCTCTCACTCCGTTGATCGTTGATCAACCGAGTGAGAGCCGCTTTTTGTTCTGAACTGTACCTAACAGACCACATAGCTAAAAAATCCTGAAAGCACGTGCTGTTCAGGATTTTTCCATTGGATCGTATAAGTAACGCTTCTTACGCTTGTGCGGAAAGAGCGTTCAGTTTTTTCGCCAAGCGAGACTTTTTGCGAGCTGCAGCATTTTTATGAACCAGACCTTTAGTTACAGCCTTGTCCAGCTTTTTGGAAGCAGCTTGAATCGCAGCTTTAGCAGTATCAACTTCGTTGCTTACCAGTGCAGCATCAGCAGCTTTAACAGCTGTACGGAGTGCGGATTTCTGGGAAGCATTGAGTGCGCGGCGCTTGTCGCTCGTTTTTACGCGTTTAACAGCGGATTTGATGTTTGGCATTACATTCACCTCCTGTAAGGCATTCGCATGAATACAAACGTTTCACAACTTAAAATATTCTAGCATGATGGCATGTAAATTGCAACAGAAATTCCTATCATATTCGGGTATGCTGCATAAAGTAGCCCTTTTTCCCACACAATATGCTCAAATGCGGTAAGGGAGGCAAGAACGGATGACACTTGATTTACAGAACTATACAGTACGCACTGATTTGGCTATTGATTCAAAAGAAATGGTTCAGGGTGAACAGAAACAGACCATTCCAGGTTTAAAGGAAGATGTAGAGGAGAAAGAAGGAATTAAGATTACGCGGATTGATGTTCTGAACGATGCAGCGGCACAAGCAATTGGTCGTGTGAAGGGGCATTATGTGACGTTGGAGGTTCCAACACTTCGCAATGGAGATACGGAACTACAGGAGCGTGTTGCTGCGGAATTCACCCGAGAAATGGAAGACTTTATGACCAAAGCAGGCATCAACAAAGACTCTAAAGTTTTAATTGTAGGGTTGGGAAATTTGAATGTGACACCTGATTCACTGGGCCCGTTAGTTGTGGAGAATCTCATGGTTACCCGTCAGTATTTTGAATTAGTTCCTGATCAGGTAGCGCCGGGTTATCGAGAAGTAAGTGCTATTGCTCCTGGGGTACTCGGAACTACGGGGATCGAATCGAGTGATATCGTACAAGGCATTGTTGATCGAACCAAGCCAGATGCAATCATTGCGATTGATGCTCTTGCCTCCCGTTCATTAGAACGTGTCAATACGACGATACAAGTGGCAGATATAGGTATTCACCCGGGTTCTGGCATTGGGAATAAGCGACGTGGCTTAACTAAGGATATTCTGGGTGTGCCTTGTATTGCGATTGGTGTTCCTACGGTTTGTTATGCATCGACGATTGTGAATAACGCAATCGAGATGATGCGGCATCATTTCCGCCAGGAGACGGATCAAACAAAACAGATTATGGGCATGCTTGACGACATTAGTGAAAATGATCGCCTTAGTTTAGTGAAAGAAGTGCTTGAACCGTTGGGGCATGATCTGATCGTAACCCCTAAAGAGATCGACGAATTTATTGAAGATATCGCTAACGTTATTGCGACAGGGCTAAATGCAGCACTACATGATGCTGTAAATCCTGACAATGTAGCCGCCTATACACATTAAATTGAAAACTGATGAAACTGGCTTGATGAAGTTAACCACTTCTAGCTTCCTCCTATATTAAATTGGAAATTGCAACTGGCCAAGCCTATAGAAGAAAGTCCGAATCTATCGGACTTTCTTTTTTTTGGAGATTGTCCTCTTCTAGTTCTATCAATTCTAACTAGCTCATAGAGTTGGAGTATAAGAGTTGTCCAGCAGGGAAGGAGACAGAGGCAATGAACAAAATATTGGCTTGGAATATTGGTAAGTGGAGAAAAAGATTGCTGCATGTACTGGCCATGGGCCGTACGTTGCTGTTGCTTATGATTATATCTGTCCTATTTTTTGTAGTACTAGGCCTAGGAGGAATGGCAGAGAAGCGATTGAATAATTCGCCAGTTTCTTCAATGAAAGGTTTCGCCAGTACCGTGTCTAGTCGTTTTTTTGTAGACATGCTGGGCATGGAAGTGCCGCATTTAACTCAAAAGGAACAGACGTCTGCGTTCTCAGGTGAGAATTTAACTACGTTTGTTTTTCAACTGCTTACGAATGTTAATCCTCAGGATCCCAAAAGCTTAATTGCTAGAGAAATGCCAGGAATGGGTTCGAATCAACCTGTGTTGCTTCGGCCAGGCTCGGGAAATGAAAAGGCAGAAGCGCCAGAGGATTATCAACCCGGACCCGGATTAACGGACACAGCTTCAAACAGTGGAGGGAAAAGCGAGGGAGAGTTACATACGCCACCAGGGCAGGATGACACGACCTCACCAGACACGGACGAGCCTGAAAATTCTGGGGATTCTAAAGATCCAGAAGCTCAGGAAGATCCGCCTTCGAAGAACCCAGACGATGATTCCAAACCTACATTAGATAAAAAGACGGTACTCATCTATCACTCGCATCCACGGGAAGGATACAACCCACTATTAGGTACCAAGAGTGATAATCCTTCTTCCGGTAAGTCCACAGGCAATGTATTTCAAGTGGGGAGCTATTTAACAGATAGTTTGGAAAAGCTAGGGATAGGGGTGGAACATGCCAAAGATGATTACCCTACTAAAGTGAAGGATTATAACTGGAATTATTCCTATAAATATTCACGCCAGACGGTAAAAGCTGCACTCGCCCAAAATGATGATCTTACCTATCTCATTGATATCCATAGAGATTCACAGCGTCATAATAAAACAACGACAACGATTGAAGGTCTTGGATATGCGAAGGTTTACTTTATCATTGGGCATGAAAACCCTAACTGGCAGCAAAATGAAGCCTTTGCGGCCAAGATTCACAAAAAGCTTGAAGCCAAGTATCCCGGTGTTTCCCGCGGAGTCTGGGGGAAAAATGGGGGAGGAGCTAACAATGGCGAATATAATCAGACACTTTCTCCAAACAGTATCCTCATTGAAATCGGGGTATCGACAATACCGCAGCAGAATTAGAGCGAACCTCTAAAATACTGGCAGACATGATTGCCGAAGTGTATTGGCAAGACCAGAAGGTAGATAAGGCAAGTGCGAAAAAGGAAACACAAGGTGGTTAGCAATTGAGTCAGATGGAGAACATTCTAAAATATTTATAGAGGGGGCGAAGGTGTGTCCAGATTCGGGGAAAAGCTGCTATCGGTAGCTGTTCTGATGTTGCTGGGAATCCTGTTTGGTATGCAACTGGCAGGTAGTAACTTTCAGCTTGGGAATGATCAGCAGGAGAGTCCTACACTTGTGAAGTCAGAGCCAGCATCCGTTGCAGTCGAATCTGAGCCAGAGCAGCCTGTGGAGCAGGTCGAAAAAAAGGAACCTCCGGTTGTGCCTGTCCAATCGCCAAGTCAGGTATTAGGAGCAGAGCAGAGCCAGGCACCGGTTGATGTTCTTGCTGATAAAACAGCAGGACTTCTGCAGAACCTTTCTCATAACGGTATCAAATGGGTGGTCTCCCTGTTTAGTGGCGTTGCTGAATAAAAAGCAATACATTCAAGGCAAAATATACCCTCGGCAGTTCTTGGTAGTGATGATTATGATAAAGTTGAAACATCATGGGATTGATGCACCCTGCATCAACTGTTATAATGAAGTGATTGACACTAGGCTGTTTCTGGGGGTAAGGAATGACTGACATTCGGGCAAGACAACGTAAAATTCGTAACTTTTCAATTATTGCACATATAGATCACGGCAAATCAACACTTGCGGACCGGATCTTGGAGTACACAGGTGCGCTTACATCGCGTGAGATGCAGGAGCAAGTGCTGGATCAGATGGATCTTGAACGCGAACGTGGAATTACAATTAAACTGCAAGCTGTAGCTCTGACTTACAAAGCAGACGATGGTGAAGAGTATTTATTGAACTTGATTGACACACCAGGACACGTAGACTTCACGTATGAAGTATCACGGAGTTTGGCTGCATGTGAAGGCGCGCTGTTGGTAGTGGATGCGGCTCAGGGGATTGAAGCCCAAACACTAGCTAACGTATATCTTGCGCTTGATAACGATCTCGAAATTCTACCAGTCATCAACAAAATCGACCTGCCAAGCGCTGATCCTGATCGTGTGAAGCAGGAAGTAGAAGATGTGATAGGGCTTGATACAAGTAATGCAGTGCTGGCTTCCGCCAAGGCTGGAATTGGGATCAAGGAGATTCTTGAGCAAGTGGTACAAAGCGTACCTGCTCCTGCAGGTGACCCAGATCAACCACTGAAAGCGCTGATTTTTGACTCGCACTATGATCCGTACAAAGGCGTAATTGTATACGTACGTGTCATCGATGGTAAGATCAAATCGGGTTCGAAGATCAAAATGATGGCAACAGACAAGTCATTTGAGGTTATTGAAGTGGGTGCCTTCAAACCACGCATGACCATTGTGGACGAGCTAAACGTGGGTGACGTTGGATTTATCGTAGCGGGTATCCGTAATGTAGGAGATACGCGGGTCGGGGATACAGTAACCGATGCCAAAAAGCCGACGGCAGAGCCGTTGCCAGGTTATCGCAAAATTAATCCAATGGTATACTGCGGTCTGTATCCGATTGAAACATCGGATTACGTGGATCTGCGTGAGGCATTGGAGAAATTGCAGTTAAATGATGCTTCACTGAGCTTTGAGCCAGAAACATCCAGTGCGCTTGGATTCGGATTCCGTTGCGGATTCCTCGGATTGCTGCACATGGACGTTATTCAGGAGCGGATTGAGCGTGAATTCAACATTCCGTTGATCACTACTGCACCAAGCGTAATCTATCATGTCACTCTGACTAACGGTGAGATGATTCAGATTGACAATCCATCTAACTACCCCGAGGTAGGACGGATCGATTATGTAGAGGAACCTTATGTTAAGGCAGCCATTATCGTACCGAATGATTATGTAGGTACCATTATGGAATTGTGCCAAAACAAACGTGGCGAATACGTTAATATGGAGTATTTGGACACTACGCGGGTTACGATTACGTATGAGATCCCGTTGTCCGAGATTGTATATGACTTCTTCGATCAATTGAAATCGAGTACCAAAGGTTATGCATCCTTCGACTATGAGTTGTCTGGCTATCGTCAGTCTAATCTGGCGAAAATGGACATTTTGCTCAATGGCGAACAGGTCGATGCGCTGTCCTTCATCGTTCACCGTGACCGTGCATATAACCGTGGCCGCATTATCTGTGAGAAACTGCGTGAGCTGATCCCACGGCAAATGTTCGAGGTGCCAATTCAGGCATCCGTTGGAACGAAGGTAGTGGCGCGTGAAACGGTAAAAGCAATGCGTAAAAACGTACTTGCTAAATGTTATGGTGGTGACATCTCGCGGAAACGGAAACTGCTGGAGAAGCAGAAGGAAGGTAAGAAGCGGATGAAGCAGGTTGGTAACGTTGAGGTACCACAAGAAGCGTTCATGGCTGTATTGAAAATTGATGATTAATAATTCAATTTCGGGTACAACACAGAATGTGTGTATCGAAATTGAATTATAAGATAAGACGCTTGCTTGCAAATAATAATATGGTATAGATTGAACGGACACTTACGAGTAAATTCAATTTATATAATGAAGCTGAGAGGGGAAGCCGGATGGCTTTCCTTTTTTCAAATAGAGGGGGACTTACCCATGACATTGACATCACAAAGCCGGAAAACAGGTTCACCCCAAGCAGTGTATCTTCACATTCCCTTTTGCACGAATAAATGTTTTTACTGTGATTTTAACTCTTATGTTCTGAAGGATCAGCCTGTCATGCAGTATCTAGAGGCGCTGGAACGGGAAATGGAGCATACCGTTAAGGCGAATCCGCCGGGCGAAATTAAAACGATATTTGTAGGTGGGGGCACACCCACAGCCTTGAAACCTGACGAAATGGCGTACTTCCTTCGTTCCGTCAAAACGTACTTCCCGAATTGGGCAGACAATATTGAATTCTCAATGGAAGCTAACCCGGGAACAACAGATGCGGAGAAGCTCGCTGCGATGAAAGAAGGCGGCGTTAACCGTGTCAGCTTTGGCGTGCAGGCTTTCCAAAATGACCTACTTACTGGCATTGGTCGCATTCATAACACGGATGATGTATATCGTAGCTTGGAGAATGCACGTAAGGCAGGACTTAGCAACTTGTCCATCGATCTAATGTTTGGTTTGCCGAACCAGACAGTAGAGATGTTGAATGAGAGTATCGACAGAGCGCTGGAGCTAGATCTGCCGCATTATTCAATCTATAGCTTGAAAGTGGAAGAGAACACCCTGTTCCATACGCTGTATCAGAAAAATCAATTGCCGCTGCCGCATGAAGATGATGAATTGCAGATGTATCTTCTATTAATGAGTCGAATGAAAGAAGCGGGATACGAGCAGTATGAGATCAGTAACTTTGCTAAACCTGGCTTCGAGAGTCGTCACAATATCACCTACTGGCGCAACGAGGATTATTATGGACTTGGAGCAGGGGCACATGGATACGTAGGCCGCGAACGGCATATGAATATCAAAGGCATAAATCCGTATGTTGAAGCTGCCAAAACTGGACTGCCGCGTTTAGATCACTTTGAGATCAGTCGTCCAGAAGCCATGGAGGATTATCTCATGGTTGGACTCCGAATGCTGGAGGGTGCTTCGGCCTCACGTTTCAGTGAGCAATTCGGAGAATCCATTGAAGAGGTGTTCGCGAAGCCTTTGGGCAAAATGTTAAACGCAGGACTACTTGAGCGGACGCCAGACGGCTTCCGGCTGAGCGAGCAGGGTATCCTGTTCGGCAACGACGTTTTTGCTGAGTTTATCGGCTCAATATCGCTGAATTCGTAGCTTGAAATTCTATACGCTCTGTTGTATATTTATTCATATTGATTTGACAGAGCGTGTAATTTAACAACTACGAAGTTGGCTTTCCTTCGGAAAGCTTGGTAATAGGAGGAGAGCAGAATGTCGGTAATATGCAGAAAAGCCGTGCCGGAAGATGTTGAACCGCTATATGAAATGATTAAGGGATACGCAGAGCGTGGGATCATGCTTCCGCGATCAAGGGAAGTACTGCATAGGCAGCTGGAACACTTTGTCGTTGCAGAAGTGGATGGTGAGGTCGTGGGATGTGGGTCGCTTTGCCGTTTGGGCAACGATCTGGTTGAGGTTAGATCCCTTGGTATCTCAGAAGGACACAAAGGACTCGGCATAGGTTCCCGGTTGCTGGATCGACTGGTGGAAGAAGCTCAGAATCAGAAAATTCCTAAAGTGATGGCACTCACTTATGAAGTTTCTTTCTTTGAGAAAAATGGCTTTGCCATTGTAGATAAAGAGATTTTCCCTGAAAAAGTATGGACAGACTGCGTGCATTGCAGCAAACAAAATTGCTGCGACGAAATTGCAGTGCTGAAAGAACTAGAAATTTCCGCCTGATGCATAATGGATCGCATGAACAGAGTCTTGAGTGAACAGCTCTCTCTCATGCGATCCTTTTTCATGCATATTATGTATAATGAGTGTTGAGTGTTATGACAGGAGGAGAATGGTCTATACTATTAGAGAGATCGCGTAATTTCCATCTTCTTCGTTCTAAAAAACATGTCAGCTTAAACATACGTAATAAATTGATGAGCATCGTCATGAAACTGACTTGACAATGTTCGTGTCAGTTTGGTATTTTTGTATTACCGCTTAGCACTCATCTAACCTGAGTGCTAACGACATGGGACATTGCAGTCAGAAGGAGGGATACTCACCATGTTAACTGAGCGTCAACGTATGATTCTGAACGCTATAGTGGATGACTATATCCGTTCAGCTGAGCCCGTAGGGTCCCGAAGCATCTCCAAACGAGGAGATGTTGGATACAGTCCAGCGACGATCCGTAATGAGATGGCGGATCTTGAGGATATGGGATTTCTGGAACAGCCGCATACATCTGCTGGACGAATTCCTTCCCACAAGGGCTACCGATATTATGTCGATCATCTGGTTCCGTGGAATCAAGTGGAGCCTCAAGAATTGGACGATCTGAAATCATTTTTTGCTGAGAAGTTAAATGTCATGGAACAGGTCATACAGCATGCATCAGTCATATTGTCACATATGACCAACTATACTTCGATCTTGCTTGGACCGGAAGTGTTCCATACCTCACTTCGCCACTTTCAACTGTTACCGCTCAATGAACGGGAAGCTGTGGCGATTATTGTAACGAATACAGGCCAAGTTGAGAACAAAACGGTACAGATTCCACCGGAAATCTCGGTTGCCGAGATGGAGAATGTGGTACGTCTGTTAAATACCAAATTGGTTGGTGTACCTATTTATAAACTCAAATCACGCCTTTATACAGAGCTTGGGCAAGAGATGGAACGACATATTAATCGCTATGAAGAAGTAATGCAGGTGCTGAATAGCGCTTTTGACAATGAGCACGACAATCGTCTGTTCCTTAGCGGTGCTACCAATATGTTAACTCAACCTGAGTTTAAAGATGTTGAAAAGGTTAAAGATATTCTTGACCTGTTAGATGAAACGCCAACACTGATGAAGTTAATGATGCCCGTGCCGGGTGGATCTGGCATTCAGGTACGGATTGGTACCGAGAATGATCATGAAGCCTTTGCCAATTGCAGCTTAATTACAGCATCTTACTCATTGGATGGCGAGGCCTTAGGTTCCATTGGTATACTGGGGCCTACACGAATGGATTACGCGCGTGTCATTCATATTTTAAATACACTCTCTCGTGACTTGACTTCGATGTTAACGCATCGTTTCAAATAAGCATTGTGTGGGTTATCCTGCATGATGCTTATCACGAACGGGAAATGAACCATTTCATTCTTATAAGGAGGTGAACATCTTGAAAGAGGAGCAATCATTCGCAGCAGAAGAGCAGGAACAACAGGACACAACAGCGGCTGAAAGCCAGGAGCCTGTTAACGAAGCAGGTGCTGCAGAAGTACAGGCTGAGGAGATGGTAGGTCAAGAGCAAGGTGAGATCGCACGTTTGATGGCAGAAGCTGAGGAACATCAGCAACGCTTTGTCCGTGCACAAGCTGATTTTGACAACTTCCGTCGCCGCACTCAAAAGGAAAAAGAAGAACTAGCGAAATATGCTTCGATGAAGCTGATCACCGAACTCGTGCCGGTTATCGACAATTTCGAGCGTGCTATGGCAACTGTACCTGAAGGTACAGAGAGTGAATCTTTTTCCAAAGGCATTCAAATGATCTTCCGCCAGTTGGAGTCCGTGTTAAACAACGAAGGTCTGACTGCAATGGAGACGGTAGGACAACCGTTCAATCCTGAATTCCACCAAGCGATCATGCAAGTGGAAAGCGACGAGTATGAAGAAGGTACCGTTGTTGAGGAAGTCCAAAAAGGTTATATGCTTAAAGATAAAGTGCTTCGTCCGGCTATGGTTAAGGTAAGCTCATAATTCCTCTCCATGAGGGTATAATGCCAGCGAAGCTTCATATAGAGGTTTGCACACATAGAGCAAGAAAATAAACCATAATAGAATGAAGAATCGAAGGATTCTTCTCAATTGTCGAAGGAGGAAATTTTCCGATGAGCAAAGTAATCGGTATTGACTTAGGAACAACTAACTCATGCGTAGCGGTTATGGAAGGCGGCGAGGCTGTCGTAATTCCAAACCCAGAAGGCGCACGTACAACTCCATCCGTAGTAGGTTTCAAAAAAGACGGTGAGCGTGTTGTAGGTGAGACTGCGAAACGCCAAGCAATTACGAATCCAGATCGTACGATCATTTCGATCAAACGTCACATGGGTACTTCCCATAAAGAAACAATCGACAGCAAAGATTATTCTCCACAAGAGATCTCTGCAATCATCCTGCAAAAGCTGAAAGCTGATGCTGAAGCTTACCTGGGTCAAACGGTAACTCAAGCGGTTATCACAGTTCCAGCTTACTTCAATGACAGTCAGCGTCAAGCAACGAAAGATGCTGGTAAAATCGCTGGTTTGGAAGTTCTGCGTATCGTCAACGAACCAACAGCAGCGGCTCTGGCATATGGTATGGAGAAATCCGAAGATCAAACGATCCTCGTGTATGACCTTGGTGGCGGTACGTTCGACGTATCTATCCTTGAACTTGGCGATGGATTCTTCGAAGTTAAAGCAACTAGTGGTGACAACCAATTGGGTGGAGATGACTTCGACCAAGTAATCATTGATTACCTCGTAAGTGAATTTAAGAAAGATCAAGGTATTGATCTGAGCAAAGATAAAGCAGCGGTTCAACGTTTGAAAGATGCAGCGGAAAAAGCGAAAAAAGAACTTTCCGGCGTATTGACTACAACGATCTCCCTGCCGTTTATTACTGTGGCTGACGGCGTTCCTCAACACTTGGAATTGAACCTGAGCCGTGCGAAATTCGAAGAAATTTCTGCTGGTCTGGTTGAGCGTACGCTTGAACCAACTCGTCGCGCATTGAGCGATGCGGGTATGACTGCTAACGATATCGACAAAATCGTATTGGTTGGTGGATCCACACGTATTCCAGCAGTACAAGAAGCAATCAAAAAACTGACAGGTAAAGAGCCTCACAAAGGCGTTAACCCGGATGAAGTTGTAGCTTTGGGTGCTGCTGTACAAGCGGGCGTACTGACAGGTGATGTGAAAGACGTTGTATTGCTTGACGTAACTCCATTGTCCCTGGGTATCGAAACTGCAGGTGGCGTGTTTACCAAAATGATCGAACGCAACACAACGATTCCTACAAGTAAATCTCAAGTGTTCTCCACTTATGCGGACAATCAACCAAGCGTTGAGATCCACGTCCTGCAAGGTGAGCGTGAGATGGCAGCGGGTAACAAATCACTTGGACGCTTCATGCTGGGAGATATCCCACCAGCTCCACGTGGAGTTCCACAAATCGAAGTTAGCTTCGATATTGATGCCAACGGTATTGTTAACGTATCTGCAACAGATAAAGGTACAAACAAAACACAAAAAATCACAATCACTTCTTCCAGCGGTTTGAGCGATGCTGAAGTTGAGCAAATGATGAAAGATGCTGAGCTGCATGCTGAGGAAGATAAAAAACGCAAAGAACTCGTTGAAGCTAAAAACAGTGCAGACCAACTGATCTACTCTGTGGACAAAACGATTAAAGATCTTGGTGAAAAAGCTGACGCTGGTGAAGTTGAAAAAGCTAACGCTGCAAAAGAAAAATTGCAAGGTGTAGTAGCTACAGACAACTTGGAAGACATCAAAGCAGCTACAGAAGAACTGACAGAGATCGTTCAACAACTGTCCGTAAAACTGTATGAGCAAGCACAAGCACAAGAGCAAGCGGCTCAAGGTGCTGAAGAGCAACAAGGTTCTGCTAAACGTGATAACGTTGTTGACGCGGATTACGAAGTAGTAGACGAAGATAAAAAACAAAACTAATTCGCGCATGTAGGCGAATGAAACATCGGTGACGTTCGGATTGAGGGGAAAGTCATAGCCGGGGCTCCCGTGCTTTGACTTTCCTTTTGTCACGATGTGCGATATGGTGAATGTTATGGGGGTGGAAGAGTGGCTGAAAAACGTGATTATTATGAGGTGCTCGGCGTTGGCAAAAATGCAAGCGACGAGGAGATCAAAAAGGCATACCGTAAGCTTGCACGTCAGTATCACCCTGACGTAAACAAAGCGGATGATGCGGAAGCCAAGTTCAAAGAAGTGAAGGAAGCTTATGATGTTGTCAGTGACGGCCAGAAACGTGCGCAGTATGACCAATATGGGCATATTGATCCGAATCAAGGTGGATTCGGCGGTGGCGGCGATTTTGGTGGCGGTGGATTTGGCGATATCTTCGATATGTTCTTTGGCGGTGGTGGCGGCGGACGACGCGATCCGAATGCACCGCAACGTGGGAACGATCTGCAATACACCATGACCATTGAGTTCAAAGAGGCTGTCTTTGGTAAAGAAACGGACATTACGATTCCGCGTACTGAAGGTTGTGACACTTGTCACGGTTCAGGTGCTAAACCAGGAACGAAACCAGAAACATGTACGGTCTGCAAAGGTAGTGGACAACAGGAAGTTGTTCAGAACACTCCATTTGGTCGTATGGTGAATCGCCGTGCATGTTCAAACTGTAGTGGTACAGGACAAATTATTAAAGAAAAATGTACAACGTGCAGTGGTAGCGGTAAAGTACGCAAGCAACGCAAAATCCATGTTCGCATTCCAGCGGGCGTAGATGATGGTGCACAACTGCGTATGACAGGTGAAGGTGAAGGTGGCCTGCGTGGTGGCCCAGCGGGAGACTTGTATATTGTTATTCGTGTGAAATCACATGATTTCTTCGAACGTGAAGGAGACGATATTTACTGCGAGATTCCACTGACGTTTGCTCAGGCAGCATTGGGAGATGAGATTGAAATTCCAACGTTGACTGAAAAAGTGAAGTTGAAAATTCCAGCGGGTACACAAACCGGAACTTATTTCCGCCTCAAAGGCAAAGGGGTTCCACGCCTGCGCGGTATGGGTCAAGGGGATCAACATGTAAAAGTGGTTGTTGTTACACCTAGCAAGCTGAATGACGAGCAGAAAGATCTGTTGCGCCAAATTGCTGCCCTAGATGGAGAACAAACTCATGAGCATGAGCAATCCTTCTTTGATCGAGTAAAACGCGCATTCCGTGGTGACTAATAGACGTATTGCTGTATTAACCAATCGGCTTGTATGTCATAAAGTCGGGGAAATTTATTTAGATCGTTTGCCATCAATATTGTAAATATGAAAGGACATCATTGCTGTTATTCGTCATGGTGTCCTTTTTTGTGCATAAATGGAGGAGCATTGCGGCAGAATAGCAGAGCGAGAACGATAAGGGATAGCCCATATACGAAAACTAGGGAAGCAGGTGTGACCAGATGAGTGAGAAAAACATTTTGGCGTACTTCCATAGCCCAGAGCAAGCAGAAGGCGCTGCCAAAAAATTGGAGGCGTTACGTGTGGAGGACCTGTCGATCAATCGTTTCAGCCGTTATGCAGGGGTAGGTCCAAGTGGAGCCTCCTACACACCAGGAGTTTCTGGTAGTTACTCTTCGTGGGTGCCTGGAGCAATGGGAATGAATGTGACCGCCGGAATTATGGCTGCTGCAGATCCTGCCGCAAGCGGCATGAGTGATGGTGGACAAGAAGGCCCAACAGGTAGGGATGTTCTGCTCACTGTAGTCGTAGATGAATCAGTACATCACCGTGCCCTATCCATTATTGAGCAGGCTGGTGGCATGATCTAGTTAGACCCCATCCATAATAGAGCACTGATACTAAAGGAGGAAGATGACATGGCAGAACATGAACGCCCGGGCAAAATTTTGACGAAGACTGAGAAAATGAAACGATTGCAATCTGCAAAAAATGAAGATGTGGAATTTAGTAGTGAGTCAGCTGATCATGATGATGTAGAGGCATTGCGTCGAAGTGAAGCT
Source organism: Paenibacillus sp. DCT19 (assembly GCF_003268635.1). NCBI lineage: Bacteria > Bacillati > Bacillota > Bacilli > Caryophanales > Paenibacillaceae > Paenibacillus > Paenibacillus sp. DCT19. The sequence goes on along the minus strand of NZ_CP029639.1, from coordinate 4,611,019 downwards.
GCCGATCGTCGTCAAGGAAGAGAGCTGCATGAGTGAAGACGTTCATTCCACAGTAATGATTGAGGCAGTCTTTACGAGTTGGTCTGATGCAGAGTCTGCTCGAAGAGCTCTAGAACTGTTACACCCCAATCAATTACGTATTGAGAGTCTTCCTCTGCAATCTGATGAACCGGTTGCCAAACAGGATGAGGAGGGAGAATTCTCTCCCACGGCGGTAATTGGTGGATTTAGCGGGGAACTTAACGTTCTTTCGCTAATTAGCGATGATCCGGAAATGCTATCCAATGGTCAGGTATATGATATGCCTGAGACCATATCGACAGGGCAACCCCACCAAGGTATTTTATTGACCGTGTCGGTGACGAACGATTCGTTTCCACAGGCTGCCGAGATGATTACACGAAACGGTGGACGTTTTTATTAATTTTTGCAGTAAAACAAGTCATTAGAACAGGATGCTCCAGCATTTCGCTACGAGGTCCTGTTTTTTTGTTCTCAATTACTGCATTTTGTATTCTGACTCGCTTGTGTAGTACAATGATGGGGATGTTTGAAAAATGAGGAGGAAAAATAACGTATGTTATGGCATGAACTAACAATACATACTACCGAAGAAGCGGTGGAGATGATTTCGAATTTTTTGCATGAAGCAGGTGCTGGAGGGGTTTCAATTGAAGAGTCCGGTACTTTAAATAAAAAGCGTGATGCACCTTATGGTGAGTGGTATGAGTTTCCATTAAATGATATCCCTGAAGGTTTTGCTGAGATCAAAGGGTATTTCTCCGAAGACACGGACATGGAAGCATTACAGGCAGAAGTGCGCCCGAGAATTGAGCAACTTCCTGAATTCGATATTAATGTGGGTGACGTGCGTTATGAGACAAGAACGGTTGATGAGAACGACTGGGCAGATGCTTGGAAAAAGTATTTTAAACCTGTGCGTGTGTCAGAACGTCTGACGATCAAACCGACATGGGAGGAGTACACCCCAGAAAGCCCTGACGAAAAAATTATCGAGCTTGACCCAGGCATGGCCTTTGGTACGGGGACTCACCCCACAACTTCACTCTGTTTGCGTACACTGGAAACGGTGATCCAAGGCGGAGAAGAAGTCATCGATGTCGGAACAGGTTCAGGTATTCTGGCCATTGGCGCGGTACAACTTGGGGCGAAGCATGTTCTAGCTTTAGATCTGGACCCAGTTGCTGTATCCAGCGCAAAGGAAAATGCACATCTGAACGGACTTGATGATCGCATCACTGTGAAGGAAAGTGATCTATTGTCTGTTTTGGGTAGCGAAGACCCAACGCTTGGTGTAAAACTCCCAGTCAAAGTCATTGTAGCGAATATTCTGGCAGAGATCATTATGCTGTTTGTGGATGATGTGTACAATGCTCTTGAACCAGGAGGCATTTATATTGCTTCAGGTATCTGGAAAAATAAAGAGCAGTTAGTTCATGATGGACTCATTGCCGCTGGATTTGAGATTAGTGCCGTTCACCGTGATGAGGACTGGCTGGCGTACGTAGCTAGGAAGAGGTAACAGATGGATTTTCTAAATTCGCTCTTTCGTTACCCACTAGATCAGTTACCGTTTTTCTTAATAACAATTTTGATTGCTTTTACTGTGCATGAGTTCGCACATGCGTATTTTGCCAATAAATTTGGAGATCCAACAGCGAAACTGTTAGGGAGAGTAACGCTTAATCCGGTTGTGCATTTTGATTTGTTGGGCGTGTTAATGCTACTGATTGCTGGTTTTGGTTGGGCACGACCTGTACCCGTGAATCGAGCCAACTTCGATCATCCGCGCAGAATGAGTTTGATTGTCTCCTTGGCAGGCCCTTTGAGTAATTTGTTACTTGCGATCATAGGAACCATCGTATTTGCTACGCTTGTGGGTACTGGCGTTATGCAAAATATTGAAAATGAACGATTGTATACAGCCATTGCAACCTTCTTCTTCATGTTCAATCTCACGAACTTTTTCCTGTTTTTATTCAACCTGATTCCATTACCACCGCTGGACGGTTATCGGGTTCTGGAAGAGTTATTACCGCCCTCCATTAGTCGCAAGCTACAGGGCGTGGAACAATGGTCTATTCTTATTTTCTTGCTTATTCTGATCGTACCTCCGTTACGCGATGTAACGATTAATCCGTTATACATGTTGGCATACAGTATGTATGACGATTTTGGAAATTTGATTAGAGGTCTATTTTAGAGGTCTTTTTGAACTCGCAATTCTAGTAAACGAATGATAACGTTTTGGACTGAAATACTGGTCAGAAGGACATAAAAGTTGTATGATCATCTGTGGCGTATGGATTCACGCCTGCTTGCGAGCAGGGTGAATTCCATTCATAACAGGATAGAATGGTGGACAGACCTATGCAGCGTTATTTTGTATCTGAAGAACAATTCCAAGAGCGTTCGGTTGTAATCACAGGGGATGATGCGCGTCATATCAGTAAAGTTATGCGTGGCAAACCTGGAGATAAACTGATTGTCAGTGACGGACGTACCAGAGAAGCTCTGGTGGAGATTGAAGGCATAGAAGCTGGTGAAGTGACAACGAATATTGTGGAGCCTCTGGAGATGGACCATGAGGCTCGTATTCGTGTAACGGTAGCTCAAAGCTTGCCTAAAGGTGACAAGATGGAAACGGTCATTCAGCGATGTACTGAGATCGGAGCGGTAGCGTTTGTTCCTTTTCTCTCGGAACGGACGATCGTGCAATATGATGCCAAGAAGGAAAGCAAACGACTAGAGCGGTGGGGGAAGATTGCCAAGGAAGCTGCCGAGCAGAGCCATCGCAATCGTATTCCGTCCATTGAGCAGCCGCTTTCCTGGAAAGGGCTGTTGTCTTCTTTTGAGGGATATGATCTGGTATGCTATTGTTATGAAAAAGAAAATGGTAAGCAACTGCGCGATGCGCTAAAACCGTTCGTAGAAAAGCTTGCACCTGATGATTCGGCTAATGTGTTGATTGTTGTAGGCCCAGAAGGCGGATTCTCGGAAAAGGAAACGGTGGAAGCGGATCAGGCTGGCGCTGTATCGGTTGGACTGGGCAAACGGATTTTGCGTGCAGAGACGGCTGGTATGGCCGCGCTGACTTGTGTTTTATACGAATCTGGAGAAATGGGGGGAATGTAATTATGCCATCCGTGGCGTTTTACACCTTAGGCTGCAAAGTTAACTTTTATGATACAGAAGCAATCTGGCAACTGTTTAAGAACGAAGGATACGATCAAGTGGACTTTGATGAACAGACGGCCGATGTATACTTAATTAATACTTGTACAGTGACGAATACAGGAGACAAGAAAAGCCGTCAAATTATTCGTCGTGCCATTCGTCGGAATCCGGATGCCATTGTGGCAGTAACTGGCTGTTACGCTCAGACCTCTCCTGCCGAGATTCTAGATATTCCAGGAGTAGACCTGGTTATCGGAACACAAGATCGGGATAAAATTTTGCCGTATGTTAGAGAAATCCAGGAATCCCGTGAGCCGGTAAACGCTGTTCGTAACATTATGAAGACACGTGTGTTTGAAGAAATGGATGTGCCTGATTTTGCTGATCGCACTCGTGCCTTCCTGAAAATTCAGGATGGATGTAATAACTTCTGCACATTCTGTATCATTCCGTGGTCGCGTGGTCTGTCTCGTAGCCGGGAATCAAACAGTATTGTTCAACAGGCGCATCAATTAGTGCATGCGGGGTACAAAGAAATCGTACTCACAGGTATCCACACTGGTGGATATGGTGACGACATGGAAAACTACGACCTGACCGACCTGCTCTGGGATTTGGATAAAGTCGAAGGTCTGGAACGTATTCGCATTAGCTCCATTGAAGCTAGCCAGATCGATGATCGTATGCTGGATGTAATCAAGCGTTCCGATAAATTGGTTCGTCACTTCCATATCCCGCTGCAAGCAGGCGACGATACAGTGTTGAAACGGATGCGCCGTAAATATACTACAGAAGAGTTCTACAATAAAATGCTCCGCATTCGTGAAGCTATGCCGGATGTAGCGATTACGACAGATGTTATTGTAGGATTCCCTGGTGAAACGGACGAGATGTTCCGTAACGGTTATGAACTGATGAAGAAAATTGGTTTCTCCGAAATGCACGTATTTCCTTATTCCAAACGTACCGGAACACCAGCAGCACGTATGGAAGATCAGGTGGATGAAGAAGTGAAAAATGCTCGCGTACATGAATTGATTGATCTATCTGAGCAGATGCAGCTGGCTTATGCACAGCAATTCGTGGGACAAGTATTGGATGTTATTCCTGAGGGAGAAGCCAAAGGCCGCGAAGGCAGCGGTAAACTTCAAGGATACAGCGATAATTACATTCAATTGATATTCGATGGTTCCCAGGATATGATTGGCAAAGTATGCCGCGTGAAACTCACTGAGGCGGGTGTCAACGAGAGCCAGGCTACGTTGGTTCGTGTATTGGACGGTCAACTGAAATCTGCGGCGATGTAATCGAGATGACAAAAACAAGGATTTCATTTCCTTGGGGAACGTACCCGGGCGATGAAATCCTTCTTTTGCAATAAAGTGGCTAAGAAGATTTGTAAACAGACCGTAAGCATTCGTGACTGGGGGAGAACAAAATGAACAAAAAAGAAATTTCAGCAGGTGGCGTTGTTTATCGCAAAGGCGATGACGGTAAACTGCAGATCCAATTGATTGTGGATCGTTACGGGAAAAACACATTGGCTAAGGGCAAAATGGAACCAGGCGAAACGATTGAGCAGACAGCGCTGCGCGAGATATTGGAAGAGACAGGCATGGTTGGACGAATTGTTGAACCTGTCGATGTTATCGCCTATACGTACCAACATGCAGAGTTTGGCGCGGTAGACAAGGAAGTTCACTATTATTTAGTGGAAGCAGAGAGCGGCGATATGCAGCCTCAGATTGAAGAAATTAAAGGTGTAGACTGGTATACACCTGAGGAAGCATGGTCAAGACAGGAAAGTAACGGCTATGATAACAATGATAGCATTCTACGTGACGCACTGAACAAACTGGGTATTAACGTTTAATTATCGAGAGCAAGATCTTTACGTTTTGGATATCAATAAGATTATATAGGTGCGACTAAACTTTCTTTAGTTGAACTTATAGAGGTTGTTCAAAAAGTCTGCTTTTGATTACGATGGATGCCTGAAGGCATCTCAGCATCGAAGATGAAATTCAGCCGAAATGTTCGTTGCTCACGTAGTTTTGCCTACGCTCCGCTACTCCATTTCTATCTTCATGCCATCTTCTCGGTACTGAAAACCGACCTTTTTGAACACGCACTTATATCGTTTCAGAAGCATTATGCCACGGGTGATTTCGCCGATGGGGCGGAGACCGGTGGTTTTTTGTGCCAGATTGGTAAATAACATAAGGGTAGAGCTAACAGTGAACAGATGATGTTAAACAACGTCTGTGCATGGGCGATCTGTGCCCCGTGATCCGCAGAGAGCCAAGCAGAAGCTGTATGAAGCTGATCAATGAGCGGCATAAACAATAGTGCGCCTGCCACGTTTAAGATGACGTGTGCAGCTGCGACGAATTTGCCTGCGGATGCTCCACCAGCGGCAGCAAGCACGGCCGTAATGCACGTGCCCACGTTGGATCCAATTACAATGGCAATGCCAATCTCTACGGGCAACACACCTGTCGCGGCAAGAGTTATCGCCATGCTGATGACGGCTGCACTGCTGTGAATGAGGGCGGTCAGACAGGCTCCTGCAAGAAATCCCCACCATAGGCTATCCGCGGAGCGATCCAAAAACCATTGAAACACACCCATGCTTCGAAGTGGAACTGCAATGGATTGCATGACCTGAATGCCTGTCATGACGAATGCAAATCCTGCGGCTGCCAAAAAACTGCATTGTATCTGAAAAAGCGTTCGCTTGGTTTCTTCATGAGCCGCCTGATTGCGTTCTGCAAGGACAACAAAAGTAGCCCAGCCAAGCAGGGTAAGAACGAGTAGAGGTAGTGCAGCACGCCCAATCTGCAATCCAACAAGCTCAGTGGTTAAACAGGTGCCGATATTTGTACCTAAAATAATCCCAAGCGTGCGCCCATAGGTGATGATTCTTGTATTGGCAAGACCAATGGTGAGCACGGTAACTGCGGTACTGCTCTGGAGCAGTGCAGTTGCGCCTGCGCTGAAAGCCATCCCTTTCCATGGGGCAGAAGTGGCGCGATTAAGCCACCCGGCGAGCATAGGTCCAGCCATGCGCTGCAACGACATTTCCATGACCTTCATGCCAGTAAAGAAGATAACAAGCCCATATAATAAAGGAAACACAACTTCTCTGAACATCCGTAACCTCATTCCTTCCTGCATGGCTCTTACCTTCATCCTATGAGCCGGTAAGGACAACCATGACAAGCATGAGGAATTACAGAGAGTTAAAATCAAAAGATCAAGTCGCTGGTAGTAATCTTTTACCGGTTTGCCTACGGTTCAGCTATTCCAAAGATACGGGGTCCGTACAATCGGAGCGAAGCAGACGAAACGGTACTTAATAAGCGAAGCGAGCGCCTTCCTCTTATCAGTTCCCTTTTAGAAAAAGGGAACTGATAAGAGGAACAGCCACACCTAAAGGGTCTACCCTACGTAACGCCATATTCAAAAGATACGGAGATTCGTGCAAACGGAGCGGAGGGGACGTAATCGGATCTGAAGAAGCGGAGCGTTCGCCTTTATCCCCGGATTTTCCCTTTCGAGAAAGGGAATCCAAAAAATCTGGGGATAACAGCGATCGAAAGACCGATCCGTCCCCGGAGCGCCTCCTTTGCACTAAACCTATCTTTTCAACTAACTCAAAAGGAAGTGGATTTACCTTGCCATCGGTTACCCTAGAACGCAGTCGCAAAAAGCGGCTTGAACATGCACATCCATGGATCTTTAACAATGAAATTGCCTCAGTTGACGGAAATCCAGAGCCTGGAGATCTGGTCAATGTATTGAATCATCAAGGTCGCTATCTGGCAACGGGATACTACAATCCTGCATCACAAATTACCGTGCGGGTTGTATCCTACCAACCGTTAGATTTTGCTCAGATGGACACGGCGTTCTTTACAGCACGTTTCCAGGATTGCTTACGCCATCGTGAACGTTTCATCCAAGACGGAGAAGCGTATCGCTTGGTTTATGGTGAGGCAGACTTTTTACCTGGGTTGATCGTTGATCGCTTCGGTAGCGTACTTGTGGTACAGCTATTGACACTGGGAATGGATCGTTGTCGTGAGGCGATTGTGCAAGCTCTGATTGAAGTGATGCAGCCTGAAGGCATTTACGAGCGGAGCGATGTGTCTATTCGTGAGCTGGAAGGCTTGGAGCAGACCAAAGGTCCTCTTTACGGAGAATGCCCACGTCATGTGACCGTAACAGAGAACGGCTTGCTTATTAAAGTAGATATCGTGGAAGGTCAGAAAACAGGTTATTTCTTCGATCAGCGTGAAAACCGTGCGGCCATCGAACCCTTAATGAAGGGCTGGGGTTACAAAAGCGGTATCCGCCTTGAGCAAGTGGAGCAGGATGGTAGTGAGCAACGGTTACCTGTTAACAAAAGTGGTAAAGTTGTAACTTTCCCTTATTGGGATGGTGCGACGGTACTAGAGTGTTTCTCTCATACGGGCAGCTTCACGTTGAATGCTTGCAAGTATGGAGCGAAGAAAGTAACGTGTCTGGACATTTCAGAGCATGCGATCGAGAGTGCTAGAACGAATGTAGAGTTGAACGGATTCACAGATCGAGTTGAATTTGTCGTAGCAGATGCGTTCCAGTACCTGCGTGAACAGGTTAAAGGTCTGGAAGAACGCAATGTACGTGCACGTGCAGGCGAGCAAAAAGTAGATACATCCAAAGCTCTCGCTGCTGGTGGAGGTAAGTCATTCGACGTCGTAATCCTCGACCCACCGGCATTTGCCAAAACGAAATCAGCAGTCAAAGGTGCATGCCGTGGATACAAGGATATTAATCTTCATGGTATGAAGCTGGTCAATGAGGGTGGATATCTTGTAACGGCAAGCTGTTCATATCACATGCGTCCAGACCTTTTCCTTGAAACAATCGCAGATGCGGCTGAAGATGCGGGCAAAGTACTTCGCCTTATTGATTGGAAGGCAGCAGGCAAGGATCATCCACAGATTTTAGGTGTAGATGAAGGACATTACCTGAAATTTGCGATCTTCGAGGTTCGTAGTAAAACAAAGTAATGTAGTCAGTCACACGAGCATGTAAACGACCAATCAAAAAACATCAACAACCATATCAACATTAAGTTGGAGGTCTGCAGTTATTTAGCTGTAGGCCTTTTTTATGCTTATGGAGATGTTTCCGATGCTGCCGAATAGTGGCAAACGTATGTTCCGAACCGAGTCAGGTATGTTATACTGGGAATTAAAATCTTGTTCGTGATGATTTGGAGGATTAGACATGTCCGTACGCTTCGTTATTGGCCGGGCAGGCAGTGGCAAGAGTGCCCTGGTTACTCGGGAAATTACTACCCTGCTTCAACAGGAGCCACAGGGGAATCCGCTTATTTTACTAGTACCTGAACAGAGTTCATTCCGTACAGAGCAAGCACTCGTCTCTTCTGGCATGATCAGAGGATCGATGCGCGCTGAAGTGCTTGGTTTCCGAAGACTAGCCTACCGCGTCATGCAGGAGGCTGGTGGTTCGGCGCGTATTCCCATTGGTGCTGAAGGTAAGAAGATGCTGCTCTATAAAGTACTGCAACGGCGTAAGGAAGAGTTGAAATTATTTGGTGCTTCAAGCAGCCAATTAGGCTTTATTAGTCATTTGAATAATCTATATGGTGAATTTAAACGTTATGAGCTTGATCCTGCATCGCTGGGGGATGGGGTTTCCATGTGGAATGCCTCTTCGTCAGCACCGATATTGGGAGACAAGCTCCATGATCTGCTTCTTATATATCGTGATTATGAACAGGAATTAACGGATCTTTACATTGATGATGAAGATACGCTTAGTGAATTGACCGAACGGTTGTCTGAAGGCACGATGCTTCAGGACGCTCAGATTTGGATAGATGGGTTTCAGGGATTTACCCCGCAGGAAATGAGTGTGATTAGTAGACTGATGTTACAGTCTTCTAACGTTACGATTGCATTGACATTAGATCGCCCATACGAGCATGGTGCACTTCCTAATGATTTAGATCTGTTCTATCCTACAGCGAGTGCTTATGCACGCCTCAAAGGTATGGCTGATGATTTAGGCGTGCCGAGCGAAACGTTGATTCTTCAGCCAGAGGTTGCTCCAAGATATGAAGGTAGTCCAGGATTAGCGCATTTGGAAGCTGGATTCGATCGTAGAGTTCGCTGGAGAAGTGAGGGGCGCAATTCTGGCATTAAGTTGTATGCAGCTGAGAATCGTCGTGCGGAACTTGAAGGTGCACTGCGGGAAATGAGACGTTTGGCTCAGGATGAGGGTGCTCGTTACCGCGAGATGGCTGTGTTGGTTCGTCAGTTAGATGCTTATGCAGATATTGCCGAGCCATTGTTCCGAGATTATAACATCCCTGTCTTCTTGGACCGTAGACGAAGTGAGCTGCATCATCCGCTCGCAGAGTTTATTCGTTCGGCACTGGATGTTGTTCGTCGTCGCTGGCGCTACGAAGATGTATTTCGTTGTGTCAAAACAGACCTGCTTCTGCCTCGTGATGGTTCAGTGAGTCGTGAGGACATGGATCAACTCGAAAATTACATCCTGGCTTGTGGTATTCACGGATACCGCTGGACTGACGGCAAGCCTTGGAAGTATGTGCCTAGCTTGTCGCTGGAGGACAACGGTCAGGACAATCGGAGCCGCGGACGTGAACAAATGTTATCGTTGATGGAAAAGTGCCGTACGGTTATTACAGATCCCATGGGTGCTTTTGAGAAACGAATGAGCAAGGCGAAGACAGCCAAGGAACAGTGCGCTGCATTATACACGTTGCTTGAAGATGCCGAGATTCCGTGGAAGCTGGAGACGATGTCTACAGAGGCTACCGCTCAAGGTGATCCGGAACGTTCGCGCGAGCATCGGCAAATGTGGGGAGCCGTTCTGGATCTGCTGGATCAGATGGTCGATATGATGGGAGCCGAGCGACTGGATTTGGATTTGTTTGCTGGATTGATCGAGACTGGACTAACGGAACTTAAATTGGGTCTGGTTCCACCTGCACTGGATCAGGTGCTCGTTGGTTCAATGGATCGGACGCGCCTGCAGGATATCAAGTATGTATTTATTCTTGGGGCGGTGGATGGAGAACTTCCGGCTGTACCTCAAGAGGATGGTGTATTGACTGAGCAGGAACGGCTTTTATTAACAGAAAGAGGTTTGCCTCTGGGACCTGGTGTGACCAGACAAATGTTGGACGAGCGTTTTCTAATCTATACAGCCTTAACATCAGCTAGTGACCAGCTGTGGTTAAGTTATCCTGTAGCGGATGATGAAGGGAAGTCGCTGCTTCCTTCGGAAATTGTACGACATGTACGGAACATGTTTGGCAAACAGGAACAGCCTCTTCTTACGGAACCTCAGGGATCAGTAGCTTCACAGAATCATTGGGCCTATGTTCGTCATCCTGAACAGAGCTTATCTACGTTAATTGGACAATTGCGCAGATGGCGCCGGGGTGAAGACATTCCAGAATTATGGTGGGCGGTGTACAACTGGCATGCTTCGCAAGAAAGCAGCAAACCGCTATTAGAGAGATTACTGGGATCTGTCTTTTATCGCAATCGGGCGTTACCACTTCGTACATCCACTAGTCGGAGATTGTATGGTACGGAAGTTCGCACAAGTGTCTCCCGGATGGAACGTTTTGTAGCATGCCCTTTCTCTCACTTTGCTTCTCATGGATTACGATTGAAGGATCGCCAGCTTTACCGTCTTCAAGCACCAGACATCGGACAATTATTTCATGCTGCACTCAGTCAGTTGGCGATGCGCTTACGTGAAGAAAATCGTAGCTGGGGGAGTTTATCTCCAGAGCAATGCCGACAAGAGGCAGAGCAGACGGTAGAACAGATCGCTCCACAGCTTCAAGGAGAAATTTTGCTTAGCACCAAACGGTACGGTTATATTTTCCGCAAGTTGAAGGAGATAGTCAGCAGAGCTTCCGTTATTTTGGGAGAACAGTCTAGACGGGGCAGTTATGAACCGATTGGGCTGGAGCTTGATTTTGGACCAGGCAAGCCGTTGCCGCCGCTACGTTTTGAGCTAGAAAATGGTTGTGTGATGGAGATTGTTGGTCGAATTGACCGTGTAGATGTGGCTGAAGGGGAAAATGGACTTTTGCTACGAGTCATTGACTATAAGTCAAGCCAGACGGATCTCAAGCTACACGAAGTTTATTATGGTCTGTCACTACAGATGCTTACGTATCTGGAAGTGTTGTTGAGTTCGGCTGAGGAATGGCTTGGCGAGTCTGCGATGCCTGGGGTACGCTATATTTCCATGTGCATAATCCGCTACTGCAATCCTCTAATGGCATGACCTCGGAGCAGGCAGGACAAGAGCTGCTGAAACGTTTCAAAATGAAAGGACTATTGCTCGCAGATCGAGATAACATCGCTCAAATGGATCATACCTTGGAAAAAGGTTATTCTGCGATCATTCCGGTTGCACTGAAAGCAGATGGTAGTTTTTACAGCAGTGCGGCTGTAGCTACGCCTGAGCAATGGGATACGCTGCTTGCAACAGTACGAAGTAATATTCAAGAGATTGGTACACGGATTACGGACGGGGACGTGGGCATCGAGCCTTATCGTATCCAGCAGGAAGTAGCATGTACTTTCTGTCCGTATAAACCAGTCTGTCAGTTTGATGAGAATATAGAAGGTAATGAATATAATCTCTTATCGAGACCAGGCAAACAGCAAATATGGGAGTTGTTATCCCACAACAAGGGAGGGGAAACGTTATGACGAATATGCCAAAACCAGAAGGTAGTTTCTGGAGTGATGACCAGTGGAGTGCGATCTCTCAGAGCGGAGAAGACATTCTAGTTGCCGCGGCTGCAGGATCGGGTAAAACGGCTGTACTGGTCGAACGGATTATTCGTAAAATTGCCGACCCTTCTCAGGGATTCAGCGTAGATCGTTTGCTGGTGGCCACATTTACGAAAGCTGCCGCAGCCGAGATGAAGCAGCGTATACGGGAAGCATTGGAACGTGCGCTGGAAGATCAGCCTGGGGAGGAGCATCTACGTAAGCAGCTTTCACTGCTTGGGCGTGCGTCTATCACGACACTTCATTCATTCTGTATGGAAGTGATTCGCCGTTATTATCAACAGATTCCGCTGAATCCCGCCTTCCGGATATTGAACGGAAACGAAGCTGAAATGATGCGGCAGGAACTGCTAGAACAGCTTTTTGAAGAAAAGTATGGTGAGCAGGATGAAGGCAGTACATTCCGCAAATTAGTGGATTGGTTCAGTGGTGAGCGGAACGATGATGCAATGCATCGGCTCGTACAACGGCTGTATGATTTCTCTCGCAGTCATTCTTGGCCAGATCACTGGCTGGCAGAAATGGCGTCAGCTTTTCAGGTGGAGAGTGTAGAGGCACTTGGTCGCACGGTTTGGGTACAGAGTATTTTACGAGATGCTTCACTTACGCTCAGCGGCGCTGCCGGAGTGTTGCGCCAAGGGATTGAGATTGCAATGCAGCCAGAAGGGCCGGCACCTTATGCGGATACGCTTAAGGAAGATCTGGCGATGGTGGAGGAGCTTCGTTCTGCTGTGCAGATCATGCCATGGGACAAGTTGCCAGACGTGTTCCAATTAGCTGCATTTGGCAAGCTCAAACCTTGTAAGAAAGATCAGACAGACCCGGGGCTTCAAGAGCAAGTTAAGGAGCTGCGCGAAGCAGCCAAAAAAGCAGTAACGGATCTGAAAGGATCATTGTTCGGGAGAACTGCTTTTTCATTCTGGCAGGAATTAGAGCAAGCCGCACCACTTATGCACGAGTTGTCTAAACTCGTTAGTGAGTTTGGAGGACGATACCAACAGGCGAAGCAGGAACGTGGACAGGTCGATTTTAGTGATCTGGAACATTACTGTCTTCAAATTTTGCGTCATGAGGATTCTACGCCAGCTGTGTCCATGCCTTCAGATGCGGCGATGGAATTCCGTGCACGTTTTGATGAAGTGTTATTGGATGAATATCAGGATACGAATACGGTGCAGGAAGATATCGTAAGACTCATTTCCAGAGAGAATCCCGGCAACCGATTTATGGTTGGTGATGTGAAACAGAGCATTTACCGTTTTCGTTTGGCTGAGCCGGGACTATTTCTTAATAAATATCGTCAATATGCTTCGAGCGCTGAACTGGATCAGGTAGAAGGCTCCAACGAGCGCACTGGCAGACGTATTGATCTTGCACGTAACTTTCGAAGCCGTGAAGAAGTCGTTCATTCGGTCAATATGCTCTTCCGACAGATTATGAACGAAGGTGTGGCGGAGATTGCGTATGATGAACGAGCCCAACTTGCTTATGGAGCATCGTTTCCCTCAGAGACTTTACAAGACGAAGCATATACCCCTGAGGTCATATTAATTGATCGACAAGGCGGTGGTTCTGAACTGTCTGAAAGCACGGATGAGCAAGGAGATACACTGGCTACTGCTGAACTGGAGAGCGCTGAGTTAGAGACGGCTCAACTGGAAGCACGTGCAATGGCTAAACGTATTCGAGAGATCGTGGGCGACGCAGATCAACCTGCGCTGCAAGTGTATGATAAAGCACTAAAAACGATGCGACCGGCAAGGTACGGTGACATTGTCATTTTGCTGCGTTCTGCTCTAATGTGGGCACCGCTCATGATTGAAGAGTTTAGACAACAGGGTATTCCTGCCGGTGGTGAGCAGAGCAAAGGATATTTTCAGGCTATAGAAGTGGAGGTCATGTTGTCCCTGCTTCAGATTGTTGATAATCCTAGGCAGGACATTCCTCTTGCTGCGGTACTTCGGTCACCGATTGTGGGTCTGGACGAAGAGGAATTGGCACAGATTCGTCTTGGTAATAAAGGTCAATCCTTCTATGATGCAGTAATCCTCGCTACAGGAGAACTAGATCATCCATTGCATGACCGTAACTCGAATGAGCAATACAAGCAAGTAAGTGAAGATGCTCAAGTTGTTCAGATGAATTGGCCTGAAGCTTGGACAGAGCTGGAGGAAGCACGGCGAGAGACGGCAGTTACTGCTGAAGTAGATCGTATAGATGACCTGCAACCAGCAAGCAGTGATGTAGATGCGGCTCATTGGGCAGGATTGGTTGATCTTGTAAGTGATGAAAACAATTCTGTGCAGCCTGATGAGGATGTAACATTGCAGCAGAAATTGGTTCAGTTTGCACGTCAATTGAAGCAATGGCGATTGGAAGCTCGTCAAGGCAGTCTGAGTGAATTAATCTGGCGGATCTACCGAGAGACGGGTTACTTGGACTGGGTAGGCGGTCTTCCTGGCGGCATGCAACGACAAAGCAATCTCAAAGCGTTATACGACCGCGCACGACAATATGAGGAAGCGACGGCCAATCGTGGTTTGTTCCGCTTTTTGACCTATGTCTCCAGACTGCGTGAGAATGGTGGAGATTTAGGAACGGTTGGTGGTTCTGCTGAGCAAGACAACGCAGTAAAAATTATGACCATTCATCGAAGCAAAGGATTGGAATTCCCGGTAGTCTTTGTGGCGGGGATATCCAAAATGTTCAATCAGCAAGATCTGAATGCACCCTTTCTCATGCATAAGGAACTTGGGTTTGGCCCAAGGTTTGTGGATCAAGAGAATCGGGTTGCGTATCCGACACTCGCAAATCTGGCGATCCGACGCCGGGCTCAGTTTGAGTTGTTAGCTGAGGAGATGAGGGTGCTGTATGTGGCACTTACTCGTCCAAAAGAAAAAATGATCCTCATTGGGACAGTGAAGGATGTTGCCAAAAAGGCAGCCGCCTGGTCTCAAGTGAAGGACAGTCCGGAGCTTTTATTGCCAGACTACTTACTTGCAGCAGGACGGAATTATTTGGACTGGATTGGCCCGTCCCTTATTCGTCACCCAGCAGCGGCTTCCCTGCGTGAATTGGCTGGAGGAAGTGATTCCTATTCATCTTGCTTAATGGATGACGAGTCGCGCTGGAACATCACCGTGATTTCTGCAGATCAGGTTTCACGGGATATGGTTCTTGGGCATCCGAAGGGCGAGGAAGAAGCAATGCCAGAAGTTCGAAAAGAACGAATTGCTGCGTTGCAAGCCTTACAGCCTGTTCAGTTACGCACTTCTGAAGAAAGAAGCGATGGAGCTGTTGATGTGTTAGAAATAGCTCAGCAAGTTAACGGTGACGGTGATGAAGTTACTGAAGATGGGCAAGCAGATGTCGCGCTTATGGAGCAAGTCCATCAACGATTATCCTGGGCATATCCACACACAGCGGCAACGCAGGTTGCAGCAAGTACATCCGTTTCTGAGCTCAAGACATTGCTCGCCAAGCAGGAATATCAGCCGCTACAGGTGATGGAAGAGATGGCAAGACGGCTCGAAAGTAACACTTTGCTTACAGATGATGCGCCCGATGAGAAGTTGAATCCAGTAGTACAGCCTGACAATCGTAGAAGCCATGATCCAGATTCGTCCTTCAAATTGCACCTGCGTCGTCCTAAATTCATGGAAGAGAAGAAGCTAACAGGTGCAGAACGAGGAACGGTGTACCATACATTGATGCAGCATCTTCCTATGGATGGAACAGGGATCAATGTTGAGGTTGTGGATAATACGCTTGCACGATTGTTGCAACTGCAAATTCTACTGCCTCATCAGGCAGAGGTCATTGATGCTACGCAGCTCGTTGCTTTTTTTGAGACTGAGCCTGGATTGGAACTTATGCGCGCAGATTGGGTGAAACGGGAGATTCCATTTATTTACGGACTGCCAGCACATCATTCTCCTGCTGAGTGGTTGCATGATATAACGCCACATGAAGGGATGCAGACCGTAGATGAAGGGGAAGGACTTCAGGCATCACTAGTAGATGAGACAGTATTAGTACAAGGCATTATAGACTGCCTCTATGAGGTGGATGGCAAACTTGTGCTGCTAGATTATAAAACAGATCGTGTCTGGAATGATGTAAAAGGGTTAGACGATTTGACTGCAAACTATCGTTTCCAGCTAGAGTTATATAGCCGCGCGATTGAGGATATTTTGGGACGTAAGGTTGATCACCGGTGGCTCTATTTCTTTGATGGTGGACATGCGGTGAAATGCTGAATATAGTCATTTATTTCATATTATCTTAGCTAACTTAATCAGGACGAGATATAGATTAAAAGGGGTTATTTATTTTGTCTATATCTCGTTACATACATCATGTTTAGTGAGTTATGAGATGGATTTTATGGATAGTAGGGCAGTATTTTTGAAATGTTCTTGGGAGAGGGGATGAGCGGACAATGCGTATTTTGCATACAGGAGACTGGCATTTGGGGAAAACACTCGAAGGTCGGAGCCGTCTGCGGGAACAGGAAGACTTTATGGATGAGCTTGTTAAACTGGCAGACGATCAGCAGGCTGATGCTATTTTAATGGCTGGTGATGTGTATGATTCAGTGAACCCTCCAGCTTCTGCAGAGCAGTTATTCTATGAGGCAGCTGCAAGGCTTACCGAGCGGGGCAGACCGCTTGTGGTCATCGCGGGAAACCATGATCAGCCTGAACGGGTTGCATCGGTTACGCCACTTGTAAATAGACAGGGGATCACGCTTGTAGGAATGCCTACTTCGGAAGCAGTGACCATTCATGCAAAGCGTACAGGTGAAACGGCTAACATTGCTGCATTACCTTATCCGTCTGAAGCTAGATTAAACGAACTGCTGACAACGGATGGGGATGAGAATGTACTTCGTCAAGCTTACAGCCGGCGTGTAGGGATGCTGATGCAGCATTTGGCGGCATCATTCCGACCAGATACAGTGAATTTAGCCATGAGTCATATCTATGTGCTTGGTGGCGTAGAAAGTGATTCCGAACGTCCCATTCAGGTTGGTGGTGCCTACACGGTGGATCCTTCAGCTCTGTCTATAGGTGCACAATATACCGCACTCGGACATCTGCATCGTGCTCAGGCGGTCAAGGGAGACGGTATTATTCGTTATAGCGGTTCGCCACTCGCCTACAGCTTCTCAGAAGCTGGACAGAGTAAATCGGTGACGATGGTGGATCTGGCACCTGGTGGCGTGCCACATGTGGAAGAAGTGCTGCTAACCTGTGGTCGTCCCTTGTTCGCTGGAAGGCGCGAGGAGGGCTTGCCGAGGTGCATCGTTGGTTAGAGGAAGGACGAGATGCCCAGGCCTTCGTGGATATGGAAGTATGGCTAGAGGATGCGATGTCGTTAAAAGAAATCCAGCAGCTTCGAAGATCCCATGAAGGTATCATTCACATTCGTCCGGTGTATCCCGAGATGGCTGCAGCAGGTCTGTTAGAGCAACGCTCTGAGCTGCCTGTGCATGAATTGTTCCGAAAGTTCTATCAGCGGCAGACCGGTGGTGCAGAGCCTGAAGAGAAGCTCGTACAGTTATTCCTGGAGCTTGTCGATGAGGACGAGCCGGGTGTTCGTGAGGAGGCTGAAGCAAAATGAAGCCGATTTCGTTAAAAGTGGCTGGTCTACAGAGTTATCGTGAAACGCAGGAAATTGATTTTACCGTGCTGACGGAGACGGGCTTATTCGGTATTTTTGGGCCTACGGGAAGTGGAAAATCCTCGTTGCTTGATGCCATTACCCTAGCGATGTACGGAAAAGTAGAACGTGCGGTGAATGGTACGCAGGGCATTATGAATCATGCCGAGGACGCATTATCGGTTGCATTTACGTTTGAATTATCATCTGCGGAAGGTACGCGTCGATTCCGAGTGGAGCGGCGGTTCAAACGAAATAATGAAGTATCTGTAAGCAATACCGTTAGTAAATTCATTGAGACTATTAACGGGGAAGATCATGTGCTCGCGGATAAATTAGCCGAGGTTAACCGTTCTGTCGAAGATGTAATCGGACTCAAAATGGATGATTTTACGCGTGCGGTTGTTCTTCCACAAGGGAAATTTGCTGAATTCCTGTCACTGAAGGGCAGCGAGCGACGTCAAATGTTGCAGCGGCTTTTCCATCTGGAGAAATACGGAGACCAGCTTGCCATCAAGTTGAGCAGGCGAGTGAAGAATAATGATATGGTTCACCAATCCCTTGTTGCAGAGCAACAAGGATTAGGCAATGCAAGTAAGGAGACGCTTGAGGAGACGGCTCGGCTTCTTCAAGAGGCAGTTTGTGCTGCTGCCTTGTCTCGTAAAGCGCTAGAAGAGGCAACGAAGGAAGCCGAGCAGCTGGGCAAAATTCGTGAATGGAGTCATGAGCGTCAATCTCGCTTAGATGAACAGCGTAAGTTAAAGGCACAGGATGCACACATTGTTGAAGGTGAAGAACGTTTGAAGCAGGCTAGTGCAGCGGATGTGATTCTGCCTGCATTACAAACGATGCGTGAAGCTATGGCCGAGCAGCAGCTGCGTCAGCAGTTAGCTGAGACTGCGCATCAGCAAGCGATAGAACATGAGAAACAGTCTGTTCTCGAAGCGGAAAAGGCAGAGGCTACCCGAGTGCAATTGTCTGAGGAAGAGCCTAAATTAATGCTGCGTCTGGAGCAACTGGAACAGGCGAAAGAACTGCAAAAGGAACGTGATGGGCTCCGTGAAGATGCTTCACGTCTGAAGCAATTACTTGAGCAAGGTCAAGCCGAACAGACGGTTGTGAATCAACAATTGGAGAAAGAGCAAGAGTTGCAACAGCGTGGACGTAAACGGCGGGAAGAATTACAGGAGAGCCTGAAGCCCAATGAAGTGAAAGCCGATGAGCGGAGACAGCTACAGTCTGCATTGGAGCTACAGCACCGGATCGACACGGTAGCAGAGCAGTTACGTCAGAATAAAGTGGAGCTGGAGGCGAGCCAGCAATCAGCAGCACAGGGAGCCAATAAGCTCCAGGCGATCACGGAAGAGGAGGGCCGCCTGAGCATACAGCGTGAGCAATTGATTGGGCAGGCGGCCGCAGGTCTTGAAGCCTTGCTTGCATGCGAGCAGGACATTGGACGCGAGCAGAGCATGCTGGCTGGGGCGGAGGAACAGCTGCGGGGCGCGATGCGTGAGCAGGAGCTGCACCGGCTCTCCTCCGCCTTGCGCGCCGAGCTGCGCGATGGCGAGCCATGCCCGGTGTGCGGCTCCGCACACCACCCGCTCCCGGCTGCGCCGGCGGGAGAAGGTCCGCACGCAGACGATGCGGACCTGGAACTGCTGCGCAGCCTGCACGCGGAGCTGCAGGAGCTGCGCTTTGGGCTGCGCCAGCAGCTGCACGAACGTCGCAGCCTGCTGACGCAGCTTGGCGCTGCGGCCGGCGAAGCTCCGTCCGCAGCCGAGGCCGCGCCTGCGGCAGCGGAGCCCGAGCCCGCCGAGTCGCCCGTGAACGGGCGCTCCCCGGCGGACTGGGCGGCGCGTGCCGCCGCGCTGCGCGAAGCCGCGCGGACGCTGGCTGACGCCGCAGCGCCGCTGCAAGCGGAGGCCGCTGCGTTGCAACAGGCGGCCTCAGGCGCACAGCAGCGCCGCATGGAGGCGGCTGCTGCGCAGGAAGCCGGCCGTGCCGGGCTCGCCCAGGCGGAGCGCAAGCTGGCCGAGAGCGAGGCGGCAGCGACAGCGCTGCGCGATCGCTGGGCCGCGGAACTGCCTGACATCGCCCCGGAGCAGGCCAAGGCCTTAGTTCAGGCGATGCAGGAGCGCGATGCACGCGCCGAGGACATCAAGGAACGTCTGAACAAAAGCGTGACGTTCCTTGAGGAGAAGCAAGAGATCGTTCAATCACTTCAGCGTAAGCTGGTTGAATTGGATAAACAATTAATCCAGTGGCAGACGGAGTGGCAGGGCAACAGTAAACAACTTGCCGAGAAGGAAGAACGGTTACGGCAATGGGTTGGTGAACAACGAGTAGAAGACCTGATTGCTGCTGCGCAGGCTCAGCTGAATCGATTAAGAACTTCTGCAACAGAAGCAGCACAGCGTTACAAGGAAGCAGATATTCTGAAACAAGAGTCAGCGAAGAAAGACGTTATTGCTCATCAGGCAGCTGCCTCTGCTGGCGAGCATCTGCAGCAGGCGCAAGGGCGCTGGAAGCAACTGCTGGAGCAATCGCCATTCACTTCGGAGGAGGTTGTAATGCAGGCAGCCATCGCTTCCGAGGAGGCAGAACGACTAGCTGCGGCCATCCAGCAACACCGCGAACAGGAACGTGAGCTGGCGTCCCAATTACGAGAACTGGAGCAGAAACTTGCGGGAGCTGAGGTGTCTGAAGAGCAGTGGATGGCATGCACGGAACAGTTACGGCAGAGAAGGACTGAGGATGAAGCGGCACTTAGCGCCAAAGCTCGGACTGAGCGGGATTTGGAAGATGTTCAGCAACGCCACGTACGCTGGACTGAACTGGAGAACAAGCGAGTGGACGTTAGCCGAGAAGGCGAGCTGCTGAGTAAGTTGCAATCGGCTTTCCGCGGTAACGCATTCGTAGAATACATTGCTGAAGAGCAACTGATGCAAGTCAGCCAGGCGGCATCCCAGCGATTACGCTTTTTGACCAAACAGAGATATTCGCTTGAAGTCGATTCTGGTGGTGGATTTGTCATCTGTGACGATGCAAACGGTGGGGTGAAACGCCCGGTGTCCACCTTGTCGGGTGGCGAGACCTTCTTAACCTCGCTGTCGCTAGCATTGGCGTTGTCCGCACAGATTCAGCTTCGTGGGCAGTACCCACTGCAGTTCTTTTTCCTGGATGAAGGGTTCGGCACACTTGATCCTGAACTATTAGACACGGTGATAACCTCGCTGGAAAAATTACATGACGACCGCCTGGCCGTTGGTGTGATTAGCCACGTGCCTGAACTGCGGGCACGTCTAGCACGTAAGTTGGTTGTCATTCCGGCAAGTGAGGCTGGTGGCGGCTCCAGAGTTATGCTGGAAACATTGTAGTGGTGGTGTACCCGGCTGGAGAAATTTCCACATCGCTATGCTACATTTTCGATCCTCCTGCACCCATGCTTAATTCATTTTGACTACAGAGTGAGTTACATCACAGATACAGGTTCATCGCATTGTTATACTACAGTTAAGCCGACAAACTTGATGTAAGTACCCCGGCGGACGTTTGATCAGGAATGATCCTGAATAGACGTCCGCAAGCAGTGACTTCCGCTAGGAAGCTCACACGGGGTGCTTCTTTTTTTACCTGTTCTTGCAGTGTCAATTCGCCCAGAGCTGAATACGATGAAAAGGTGATGATGAGCAATGATCAGGGAGGCGTTAAGAAGTGGAGAAGGTAGAAGCGAAGAAGATCTGTAAAGAGCACATGCATCGGTATGTATGTGTGCAGATGCAGGATGGTAGTCACTATGATGGGATTATGGAAAATGTGGATGATGACATGATCTATCTGGCTGTTCCCGTTGGACCGGAAGCAGCGATGCATCAAGCGAACTGGGCACCGAATGCAATGCCTGGAGCGAACTATCCAATAGCACATGCGCGTGGGTTTTACCCAGGTTACGGTTATCCTACACCATATCCTTATTATGGATACGGGCGCAGACGTTTTAATCGGCTCGTACTCCCGTTGTTTGCCCTTACTGCATTGACCTTGTTACCGTACTACTAAGCCGAGAAGTTAGCATAGATCTGCCATAAAGTTTCTTTTCATATCTGATGTGTGAGCTCTGATTGAGCACATAGATGTAGTGTTTGCATTGCGCTGACATAACTCGAAGTGATCAGTACTTATGTCCTTAACTTAACACGAGGGTTATTTTGGGCAGTTGGGGAACCCCGATGCTACTGAATAGAAAAACTTCAAAAAATCATGCCTCACAGAAGTTCTCTTCTGAAGCGGCATGATTTCTTTATTTTACAATATAAATTGGATTCACTTTAAGGCAGAACTCAGATCATCGATTAAATCTTGGACATCCTCAATGCCAATCGAGATGCGTATCAACCCGTCCGTAATCCCCAATTCTTGACGACGTTCATATGGAATGGAAGCATGTGTCATCCGCGCAGGTACAGAAATTAAACTTTCTACCGCGCCCAGGCTTTCAGCCAAGGTGAAATAACGGACTTTACTCAATACTTCATCGACTTTTGCGGCACTGCCTACGTCAAAAGACACCATCCCGCCAAACCCTCTTGCCTGGGTGGAAGCGAGAGTGTGCTGAGGGTGATCGGACAATCCTGGGTAGTAGACCTTGCTCACGGCAGGATGTTGGTTCAGAAAGTCAACAATTTGCTCGGCGTTGCGTTCCTGCGCTTCCATACGCAATCCTAATGTTTTGAGTCCACGCATCAATAACCACGAATCCATCGGTCCTAAGACTGCGCCAATTGCGTTTTGCAAGAAATGTAGATCTTCACCAAGCTGTTCACTGTTCACGACGGCAAGTCCTGCAACAACATCACTATGACCACCAATATACTTCGTGGCTGAATGTAACACAATATCCGCACCGAGAGCGAGAGGGGTTTGCCAATACGGTGTACTAAAGGTGTTATCCACGATGAATAACAGTTCGTTAGCTTTAGACCATTTCGATACAGTAGCAATATCAGTCACTTTAAGTAGGGGGTTTGTTGGTGTCTCAACATAAATAGCCTTCGTATTCGGTTGAAGAGCTTGTTCCAGTGCTTGCAGCGAGGTTGTGTCCACGAAAGTGGATTCGATTCCTAGGCGGTGGAGCACTTTGGTGAAAATGCGATAAGTCCCACCGTACACATCATCTGTTAGAATAACGTGATCACCACTTTTCAACAGAGACATTACGGCATGAATGGCAGCCATTCCTGAACTGAACGCGAAGCCCCGAACGCCGTCTTCCAGCTCTTTAATCACTTCTTCCAAGGCATGACGAGTCGGATTGCCCGTGCGTGAATACTCATAGCCTTTGTGCACACCAACGGCTTCTTGTTCATACGTGCTTACTTGATAGATCGGCACACTCACGGCTCCCGTATGAGGATCACCAACAATGCCAGCATGAATTAACTTTGTTTTTTGTCTCATTTTATTGTCCTCCATTATAGATGTTTTGGCTTAAATAACGCTCACTGCTATCCGGGAAAATAACAACGATGTTACTTCCAGGCAGGGCGTGATGCGCTTCATTTAATGCAGCCTGCATAGCTGCTCCGGAAGAACTTCCTACCAGCAAACCTTCCAAGATTGCCAGATCCTTAACCCGCTCAAAGGCGTCCTCATCTGAAATGGTATGAATAGCATCAAAGTAACTTACATCCATAAATGAAGATAATGCTTCGACTCCGATACCTTCTGTGCGATGTGATCCCGGTGAACCACCAGCAAGGATTGAGCCTTCGGGCTCTACAATGCAGGTCTTAATGGAAGGATTCTGTTCCTTCAAGAAGCGTGAGCCGCCCATAAAGGTTCCGCCAGACCCAGCTCCAGCGACATATATATCTACTTTTCCATTCAGATCACGCCAAATCTCAGGACCCAAGTGTTCATAATGAGCTTTGGGATTATCCTCATTAGAGAACTGTGCTGGAATGTAGGAACCCGGTATCTCGGTTGCTAGTGTTTCTGCTCTGCGGATTGCACCCGTCATTCCCTCTGATGTCGGTGTATTGATGACCGTAGCACCCAGTGCACGCATCAATTGCTGCTTCTCCACACTGAACTTCTCAGGAACTGTGAAAATAACGTTTAAGTTCAGGCCTACCGCAGCCATCGCAAGACCAATGCCGGTATTACCTGCGGTAGCTTCTATGATCGTCCCCCTGACTTAACATCTCCCCGTGCCAAGGCTTGCTCCAACAAAAACTTGCCGATCCGGTCTTTTACACTGCCTCCAGGATTCATGAATTCCAACTTGGCATACAAACGCACTCCCTGAGGTAAAGGATAACGAGATAATTCAAGCAAAGGCGTATTGCCTATAAGTTCTTGTACATGTTGATAAACAGTCACATTAACCAATCTCCTTTTGTGCACTCATTAACCATACATATTTATTCAAGCGGGAGAAGTTTGTTCTAAAACCATGCTTCGATAATATGGGGTGTAGTACCTCAATCGTTGTATAATACTCCGTCCGTAGATCGGTGAGCAGTCCCGAATAGCCCTGAGATGCCACTTCTTCTTCAATCTGGCGCCGACTGTCCTGATTTTGAAAGATCGTGTCCGCAAATACGATTTTCCCATGAGGCTGCAGCAGCTTGGCGTATATTGAAATCGCTTGTTCCTTCTCTGCATCTGTTAGATGATGAAAGGCATACGTGCTCACGATGGCATCAATGGGTTCAGTCAAAGGAGGGAAGTCCAGAAAGTCACCTTCAAACAATTGAAAATTTATTTTTCGTCGTTGAATCTGTTGAATCATACCTCGTGAAGGCTCTACTCCATATACCTTATGACCTGCTGCCACTAGTTTTTCGGTGAGATTTCCCGTCCCTACGCCAAATTCCAAAATCGTACCATGTACCTCGGAGACTACAGAATGCAGAATTTTCTCATAATCTTCGAACACTTCCTGATACTGCTCGTTGTGTCCTGTTACGGTTAGATCATAGTTATTAGACCATTGGTCAAATAAAGGAACAAACTCTCTGCCCATTACCTAAATATCCTCCTTGGTAACGCTCGAAATAAAAGCAACTATATCAATGGGGATTATATACTATAAATGTGTAAATTAAAAGAAAAATATGGAATTTTATGGCTTTAAAACAGTAATCCTGTATCTCTGTACTTGAGTGATCATTTCATGAAATTGGACGTTGCTCGGCACATCCGGTATGATAGGAAAGGTATACATAATTGCTGTTTAAAGGAGGGTATGAACAATGGATTGCTTGTTTTGCAAAATTGTAGAGGGCAGCATTCCCTCCAACAAGGTGCTGGAGAATGACCATGTTGTCGTCTTCCATGACATACAGCCCGCTGCGCCAACACATGTGTTAGTGATTCCTAAGAAACATATTGCTTCTATGAATGAAGTAACGGCAGAGGATCTGCCCTTGATTGGACAAGTGCATTTGGCTGCACAGGAAGCTGCAAAACGCTTAGGCATTGACGAGTCTGGTTACCGACTGATCAATAACTGTGGTAAGGATGGCGAGCAAACGGTGCATCATTTGCATTATCACCTGCTTGGAGGCACAAGACTCGGAGCTTTGACTAGCCTATCTGATTCGCACAAATAAACAGTTGAAATGCTTAAAATCAACTTTTATTGTTTGCACTATCTAACGATGGAAAGCATCGATGTTGTTTGAATTAAACGACTATTTTACGTTGAGGTTGACACGTTTATTACCTTTCGCCTATAATGAAAGGTGATGAACCGTGTTATTGCTCTTGGACGGTCTGGTCGGAGGGAGGGAAAACTGGTGTCTGAAACTAAAGTTCGCAAAAACGAGACTATTGATGCTGCACTTCGTCGCTTTAAACGTTCCATCGCTAAAGATGGCGTCTTGGCTGAGGTGAAGAAACGTAAGCATTATGAGAAGCCAAGCGTGAAGCGCAAGAAAAAGTCCGAGGCTGCTCGTAAGAGAAAGTTTTAGGAGGATTTTAACTACATGAATCTTAGCGAACGATTGAACGAAGATATGAAGCAAGCGATGAGGAGCAAGGACAAGTTCAAGCTCTCCACCATTCGGTTGATTCGTTCGACGATCAAGAATCTTGAAATAGATTTGAAAAGAGATTTGGATGACAACGAAGTGCTTGATATCCTAAGTCGTGAAATCAAACAGCGCAAAGATGCCCTCCAAGAATTTGAAAAATTGGGCCGTGAAGACCTCGCGGCAAATGCAAAAGCGGAAATTGATATAATCGGTCAATACCTTCCCGAACAGCTTACCGAAGAAGAAATTAAAGTTATTGTACAGCAGACCATCCAGGAAACCGGTGCTTCTTCGAAAGCCGAGATGGGGAAAGTTATGGCGGCCCTTATGCCGAAAGTCAAAGGCAAAGCGGACGGCAAGCTGGTTAACCAAGCAGTTCAACAATTTCTGCAATAAAGCAATCAATAAACACTTCCTGACTTGTCAGGGAGTGTTTTTTCCTTTGTTAATACCTCTTTAGTGAAAGACTCTTAGTGAAGCACTCTTAGTGAAACACTATAAGCGAGCATGTTGGCTTTTTGAAGCAGGAATAAATTTATGTTTTACAGCGTTGGACAAATGGTGAATAAATGCGTTACTTTTTTCTTTAAATTGGATATTGAACATGATATTGGATTATAAATGTTGCAATTGTCGCAAGATTCAAATATAATTTTAAGATTTTGAAACGAAATGCTGATTGGTACGTAATAACAACCATAAGCTGGACAGTATAACAATTAAGGAAAAGGGGGATTATTGGTGAAGGGAAAGCACCGGAAGATGCTTACGGGGCCATTCATGCTCTTGATGCTGCTGACGCTGTTGCTTCCTGTTTGGATTGGATCGCCTTCAGCACATGCGGCTGAGAAGAGCGGCGCCGTATACATTATTCCGGTTGACAAACCAATCGAGCAGGGGCTTGGCAAATTTATGGAGCGCGGCTTCAAAGAAGCTGAGAGCATGAACGCTGGCCTGATTGTTCTGGATATTAATACGCCGGGAGGACGTGTTGATACTGCGGAAGCACTGGGAATCTTGATCAAAGATAGCCCGATTGAAACCTTAGCTTTTGTGCGCGGTGACGCTGCTTCTGCAGGTAGTTTTTTGGCCTTGAATGCGGATAAGATCGTAATGTCGCCAGGAAGCATGATTGGTGCGGCAGCGATGGTGGACAGTACGGGTAAACATGTAGATGATCCAAAACTCGTTGCCTTTTGGAAAAGTAAAATGCAAGGAGCGGCTGAAAAAAGTGGTCGCGATGGCAAAATTGCCGCTGGAATGACGGACGTTAATATGGTCGTAGAAATGCCAGAGATTAATAAAACCAAGCAAAAAGGTGAAATTATTGCACTCTCGGCAGAAGAAGCTTTAAAAGTTGGATACGCAGACCATATTAGTAACACTCCAGAAGAGGCGGCTGCCTGGTTAGGATACAGTCAGGATGATGTGTTCAAAGTGGAAAGAACCACAGCTGAGAACATCTCTACATTCCTTACGAACCCTGTGGTTATGACTGTGCTCTTATTCCTCGGTATTGCAGGGGTGATCATTGAGTTGATCGTTCCTGGCTTCGGAGTACCTGGTATTGTTGGTATTGTATGTTTTGTACTTTATTTCTCCGGAAACTATATTGCTGGTTTTGCCGGAGCAGAGACATGGGTATTATTCACTGTTGGCCTCATCATGATGATTCTTGAGATGTTTATACCGAGCTTCGGAATACTGGGTATTCTCGGATCTATCGCACTCGTTGCTGGTGTTGTGCGAGCAGCGTACGACACAAGCGATGCGTTTGTATCACTCGGTATTGCCTTTGGAGCTGCGCTCGTAGTTATCGCGATCGTTGTCATTCTGTTTAAGGATAAGGGCATCTGGAATCGATTCATATTGAGTGAGAAGCTGTCTGCTGATCGTGGGTTCTCCTCAGCGACAGAACGCAAGGAACTGATTGGAATGCAAGGAATCAGCCTTACTCCGCTTCGTCCGTCTGGAACCGCCATGTTGAATGGGGAGCGGGTCGATGTTGTATCAGATGGTGATTTTATTCCTATTGATACACCGATTATCGTCATTAAGGCAGAAGGTACTCGTATTGTAGTGCAACAAGCTCTACCTGTGTAACCTTCTTCATTGCCGGAGCCGATGAGGTCTTCGGCAACGTACATATCCATTCTGTGAGGCTGTTGCCAGAGTGGGGGATCAAAATAAACAGCAGATTTAACTCAGGTTTGTTATGCTGTATATTGGTACAAAATTTAAAATGCAAATGGAGGAATTTTGACTATGGAACCAACCTTGATTACGGTTTTGCTAATTGCGGTAGTTGCGATTATCGTGCTTAGCGTATTCTTCAGCTTTTTCCCGGTTATGCTCTGGATCTCAGCCATTGCATCCGGTGTGCGTGTCGGAATTATTACACTGGTAGCTATGAGATTGAGACGTGTAACACCTAGTCGGATCGTAAACCCGTTGATCAAAGCAACAAAGGCGGGACTAGGATTGAATATCAACCAATTGGAAAGTCACTTCCTTGCTGGTGGTAACGTAGACCGCGTTGTTAATGCCTTGATTGCTGCACAACGTGCAAACATTCCATTGGAGTTTGAACGTGCTGCTGCAATCGATCTTGCGGGTCGTGACGTATTGCAAGCCGTGCAAATGAGCGTTAACCCTCGTGTAATCGAGACACCAATTGTATCCGCTGTAGCGAAAGATGGTATCGAAGTTAAAGTTAGAGCGCGTGTTACGGTACGTGCAAACATTGATCGCCTCGTCGGTGGTGCTGGTGAAGAGACAATCATTGCCCGTGTCGGCGAAGGTATCGTAAGTACGAACGGTTCTTCCAATTCCCACAAAGACGTATTGGAAAATCCAGATTTGATCTCTCGTACGGTGTTGTCTAAAGGTTTGGATGCAGGTACGGCTTTTGAAATCCTGTCCATTGATATCGCAGACGTAGATGTAGGTAAAAACATTGGTGCATTCTTGCAAACGGAACAAGCAGAGGCGGATAAGCGTATTGCCCAAGCAAAAGCCGAAGAGCGTCGTGCAATGGCCGTAGCCCAAGAGCAAGAGATGAAAGCACGCGTTGTAGAGATGAGAGCACGTGTAGTTGAATCTGAGTCCCAAGTACCTTTGGCAATGTCTGAAGCACTTCGTAGTGGTAAAATCGGTGTTATGGACTACATGAACCTGAAAAATATTGAAGCAGATACTCAAATGCGTAACACATTAGGAAAACCTGGTGAAGGCTCCAATTCCAATGATCAGGGTGATTCCAAAAACGGAAGATAGGCGGTGAATACACATGAGCCTATTAGATTGGGTATTTGACAATCTGTACATTGTAGCGGTTGTTGGATTTATGCTGTTTTCATTCCTGGGAAAAGCCGCCAAGTCCGCTGATCCGAACAAAAAGCGACCGAGCAACGGGATGCCTACCTTTGGTGGAAGTGGTGACTCTGATCGAAATGGACGTTCTTCTGAAGACACGAGAACGCAATCCACAGGACCCTCTAATCAGGGAGATACTCGTTATGATGAGCAATACGATGATCGTTATGATGATAGAAGGTATGACGAGGAAACGTATGATGATCGTTATGAACCCATGTATTCTGAGCCTGCGTCAAGTTCTAGACAATCCGATGAATACAGCGGCCAGAGCACGGTAAGTGCGATGAGCAGTTCTCTTGAAGAGCAGATGAAGCAGATGGAACAGCAACAACGTGAAATACAAGAGCGTTTGAATCGTATTTCATCAGCCAATACTCCAGTTGTCTCTGATTCCAGTTGGGATGAAACCACAGGTGAATCTGGGCAGTCTCTGCTTCGCAGAGAAGATATTCGTACCGGTGTTTTATGGGCTGAAGTGTTGGGTTCCCCACGTTCCAAACAACCATTTGGGACTCGGGGTAAACTGTAATAATCTTAAAAATGAATGAGGAAAGGGTCGTCTCTGGTGAGTGTTAGAGCCAGATGACGGCTCTTTTTTTGTTTTTATAATACTTTTATCTGTTTCGAACTCATCCTTTACCATAGTTCTCATATATTCAGGCTTAACCGCATAAGTTGAATTGTAGAGGAAGGGGGAAGACCTTCGAATGACTCGAATTAGCCGCAAGCTGCGCAGATGGACTAGTGAGGTACTGGATCTGCCGCAGGATGTGCTTTACGATATGCCACGGTTAACCCTGATTGGCAATAAGCAATTGTATATAGAGAATCATCGAGGTGTCATCCATTTTACACCTGACCGCATCGTGCTTGCTCTATCCCAAGGCGAACTGGAGATTAAAGGAGCCGAACTGATGATCCGAAATATTTTACCGGATGAGGTAGCTGTGGAGGGCAAGATTTTAGATATTCATATGAATGGAGCGGAGGGAAACGAATGAAGCAGCCCAGTCTGTACAAACTGCGTGGAGCGGTCCGAATCACGGTTACTGGGGGAGACATTGAAGGGTTAATTAACTTGCTGGCAGTGCAGGGACTGGAAGTTTGGAACCTGCGTGCCAGAGATGGGCGCCGGGCAGATATGAATATTTTGCTGCCGCATTTCTTCAAGTTGCGTCCGTTACTGAAACGGACAGGCTGCAAAGTGAAGGTGACTCATCGCAGAGGATTCCCGTTTTTTGTTGCCCGACTATGGAAAAGAAAATTTTTCCTTGGTGGAATGTTATTTTTTGTGGCAGCATTATTTGCGTTAACGTCTATGGTCTGGAATGTGGAAGTGAAGGGCAATGTGAAGATTCCAACAGATGAAATTCTTACAGCTGCCAAAAAAGAGGGGTTATATCCTTTTCAATGGTCATTTCGTCTTCCTAGCCAGGACAAGCTCTCCAAACAGCTCGCATTGACGTTGCCGGATGTAACATGGGTTGGTGTAACCAAAGAAGGTACCAACGTCACCATTCAGGTTGTAGAGTCGGCACAACCGAAGCGAGAGCCTTTAATGAACCCTAGACATCTAGTAAGTAAATCCGACGCAGTAGTTACTCAGATTTACGCGGAGCAGGGGCGGCCGGTTGTGCAGGAAAACATGCGTGTAAAAAAGGGACAAGTGTTGATCTCAGGCATCTTAGGGGATGAAGAAAATACAGAAACAGTGGTGGCCAAAGGTGATATTCGTGGCTTGGTGTGGCGTGAATATCAAGTTGAAGTGCCGCTTACCCAAAAGCTCAATACGATGACTGGTGAGAGCAAAGAGCGATTTTATATTGTGCTGGGGAAATGGGCGGTACAGCTATGGGGATATGGTAAGATTCCTTTCAACTCGTATGAAACATCCAGCAACCATGATCCACTCACATGGAGATCCTTTACTCTTCCTATGGGGTGGTTAACAGAGACAGATAGAGAAACCCGTGCACATGAAGTTCAGCAGAGTGTAGAATGGGCTAGAAGCAAAGGGTTGGAAGGGGCTAGAAACGATATTATCGCTAAAAATGGGAAAGAAACTAAAATTATAAGTGAAAAAATTTTGCATGAGAAGAAAGAGAATGGTAAAGTTTATATGAAAGTATTATTTGAAGTAGAAGAAAGTATTGCGGAGGAACTTCCGCTAGTCCATAGTCAAGGAGAATGAGGCTATTTGTCAGAACAAACACGCAGCATACGAATCTCCCTCCAAAGCGCGGGAGAGGGTCAATCTCTGTTTGGACCCCAAGATATTTTTCTGAAATTAATTGAAGCTGAAATTCCTGCTCAGATCTCATCCCGTGAAGCGGAGATCGTGATCTTCGGGAATGCACAGAACGTAGAATCGCTAGAACAGTTATTTGATGTATTATTGCAATTGGTTCGTAACGGATATGTGTTAACGGAGAGGGATGTTAAATACGCGATTGAGCTAGCGAAGGAACTGCGTGCAGACCAGCTTCTTGACCTGTTCAAGGGTGAGATTACAACGACCTATCGAGGCAAGCCGATCCGGGTAAAAACGATTGGACAGAAGCACTATGTAACTACGATTAAGAAACGGGACGTTGTATTCGGTATTGGTCCTGCAGGTACAGGAAAAACCTATCTCGCGGTTGTGCTCGCCGTGGCAGCACTCAAGGAAGGTAGTGTAAAGCGGATTGTACTTACAAGACCTGCGGTTGAGGCTGGTGAAAGCCTAGGCTTCCTCCCGGGCGATTTGCAAGAGAAGGTAGATCCTTACTTACGTCCACTGTACGATGCATTATATGATGTGATGGGACAAGAGCAGACGGCAAAAGCGCTAGAGCGAGGGCTGATAGAAATTGCACCTTTGGCATACATGCGTGGACGTACGCTGGATGATTCATTCATTATTTTGGATGAAGCCCAGAACACAACGCCTGAACAAATGAAAATGTTTTTGACCCGTCTTGGTTTTGGTTCCAAAATGGTCATTACCGGCGATGTTACACAAATTGATTTACCCCGCGGCAAGAAGTCTGGATTAGTGGAAGCCAAAACGATACTGAATGAAGTGGAAGAAATCGGATTTGTGTTCTTTGCAGAGCAAGATGTTGTAAGACACTCTCTCGTTCAGAAAATTATCGTTGCATACAACCACGCCGCAGAAAATCAAGAATAGAAAGGGATTGTCTAAGGTGACCTCTAAGGAACTGTCAAAAGGCAAATCTTTTCAGAATAGAGCTACAGGATGGAAGTATAGCGTGTGGGCACGCTATCTTCTGTTTTTGTTTCTGGTGATTCTCTTCTTCGTAAGTCTAGCTCCCAAGCTGCTTCCTGAGCGATATGATATTCAGGAAGGGACACGCAGTGAAGTGGATATTGCTGCACCTATGCAGATTCCAAACAATAAAGCTACGCTAAAAGCGCAAGAAGAAGCCGCCGAACGTGTGCAGCCTATTTATCAAATTGTGCAGATGCGCAATGAGAATCTGATGACGACATTACTTGATCGTATTGACCGATTGAATCAGGATGATCAGATATCAAGTCAAGATAAGATTGACATTTACCGGGAAGAAATTCCGCAGCGACAGAAGGATTTTGTGTCCAATTTTATCAACAACAACCGGAAATCAGGTACATACTCCGAAACGTTACTGGAAGAAATCAGAAATGTAGTACAGGAGCAAAGCTACCGAATCCCGGAAGAGACATATATCAAAATATCTCGTCTCACTTCAGATGATATTCAGGAGATGAAACCTGTTGCGAGGGACATTGTCTCTAGACTGATGACGGATCAGATCAGTGATGCAACAACGGCTCGTGCCAAAGTCGCCGAGATGGTTAGTGTAAGCTCGCTTAGCAAACGTACACAGCGTGAGGTTGTGCAGGAGCTGGGACGACTTGTTCTGACATCAAATCGTTTCTACGATGAAGAGGGGACAAAAGAGGCGAAGGTACAGGCTCGTGAGAACACGCAAACCGTGTTTATCAAGCAAGGAGACACCCTAGTTGCCAAGGGGGAAATAATTACCCCAGAGATGTATGCACTGCTGGATGAGAATGATTTGTTGAAAAATGAAGTGAATTATTGGCCGCAAGTTGGATTGCTCATGCTGTCCTGTCTGTTGTCTGCGGCGATTCTCATGTATATTCAGCAATGTAGCGGCACACATTTTAAATACAACAACGCACAGCTGCTAATGCTTGTCCTTATATTCATCATTACGATTGTAGTTATGCATGTGACCGCATTCATCCAGACAAACGAACAGTCGTATGTAGGATTCCTTGCACCAGTTGCTGTAGGAGCGATGCTGATTGCTTTGCTGCTGGATACTTCACTTGCTTTTGTATGTTCCATAATCATTGGCATGCTCTCAAGTATCATTCTTAATACGCATCAGGGTCAGATTTTTGACTTCGAATTTGGTTTCTTCGCTGTATTGGTTTCCTTTGTTGCTATTTTTGCAACCCATAAGGCTAGTCAGCGCTCAACGATCTTAAAGGGTGCCATTATGGTATGTCTCTTTGGCTCCATTGCTGTCTTCACACTCGCTTTAATCGATACAGGTGACTGGAACCGTACAACGACATTGTATGGTATAGGTTTCGCCTTTGCCGGTGGTGTGTTAACCGCTATACTTGTCATTGGGCTTATGCCATTCTTTGAAACATCGTTTGGCATCTTGTCTGCTCTCAAACTTGTAGAGTTATCCAATCCAAACCATCCGTTATTACGTAAGCTGTTGACCGAAACGCCTGGTACGTATCATCATAGCGTCATGGTGGGCAACCTGTCAGAGGCTGCGGCCGAAGCTATTGGAGCTAATGGGCTACTCTGCCGCGTTGGATCGTATTATCATGATATCGGAAAGACGAAGCGACCTATTTATTTTATCGAAAACCAAAATAATATGGAAAATCCCCATGATTCCATCGATCCAAAGCTGAGTAAGTCGATCATCGTTGCTCATGCTAGAGATGGAGTGGAAATGCAGAAGGATTACAAGCTGCCAAGACCGATTCGCGATATAGCGGAACAGCATCATGGGACAACATTCCTTCACTTCTTCTACCATAAGGCATTAAGACAGGCTGAAGAAGCGGGGATCGAACCTGATTTTACGGAAGAGGATTTCCGTTATCCAGGGCCGAAAGCTCAATCCAAAGAGTCTGCCATTGTTGGTATAGCAGATAGTGTGGAAGCGGCTGTTCGTTCGCTGCGTAAACCGACGGTAGAGCAAGTGGAGTCCATGATTGAGAAGATTATCAAAGGTAGATTGGACGACCATCAGTTTAATGATTGTGATCTAACGATGCGGGAACTTGATATTGTTGCCAAAACTCTGAAAGAAACGGTAATGGGCATTTTCCACTCCCGGATCGAATATCCAGAGGAAATGAAGAAACCGAAACCTACTTCACCCGAAGCAGGTTAATTGAATAAAACCTCTAATAATCAGTAGACAGGAGTTATGAAAGAATGAGTCTTAACCTGGCATGGAATAATGAACAACAGGATAAAGAAATTACAGAGCCTATGATCGCAATGTTGGAGCAGCTGCTCAATCTTGCAGGAGAAGCCGAAGGTGTTGCTGAAGGAGAAGTAGCTCTAACGTTTGTAGATGATGAGCAGATCCATGAGTTGAACCGCGATTATCGTGGTATCGACCGTCCAACCGATGTATTATCATTTGCCATGAATGAGACGGTGGATGAAGAACTGGATATCATTTATGAGTTGGACGAAGATGAGGAAATGGAAGAAATGCCAGATGTGCTGGGCGACATTATCATCTCCGTTCCTCGTACGATTCTGCAAAGTGAGGAGTACGGACATTCCTTTGAACGCGAATTAGGATTTCTATTTGTTCACGGATTTTTACACCTGCTCGGTTATGACCATCAGGATGAGGCCAGTGAGGCTGAGATGATGGGTAAGCAGGAAGCTGTATTGGCTCAGGCCGGGTTGACACGATAATGAAGCGGCGCTCCTGGGGTCTGGTGTTCCGCAATGCAGCGGAAGGAATCGCATACGGCTTCCGAACTCAGAGGAATGTAAGAGTCCATACAGGAGTAGCCCTCATCATGTGTGTAGCCGGGTTTTTTTTCGGGATTTCCAGAACAGATTGGATGTTTGTTTTGACAGCTATTTTTTTGGTACTGGTGACCGAATTAATGAACACTGCTGTGGAAGCTGCGGTTGATCTCGCACATCCGCATATTCACCCGCTTGCCAAAGCGGCAAAAGACACCGCGGCTGGAGCAGTACTTCTGGCTGCGGTATTCGCTGTCATCATTGGATGTGTTGTATTCCTCAAGCCAGTACTGAGCTGGTTAGGGTTGTATTAATTTTTTTGATGTAGTTGAATTTAATTTATAGAGCGCAGCTTTATATGACCTAAGGGAGAGAATTTAGTATGGATAACGGACTGCTGATGCAAGAAGCGATTAAGGCGCGTACCAAAGCGTACATTCCTTATTCGCATTTTGGTGTAGGCGCGGCATTGCTTGATCAAGAAGGTAATGTGCACCATGGATGTAATATTGAAAATGCAGCGTACACGCCTGGTAATTGTGCTGAACGGACCGCTTTGTTTAGTGCGATTGCTGGTGGGCAGCAGCCGCGAAGCTTCAAAGCCATTGCTATTGTAGGTGACACGGATGATCCGATTGCTCCATGCGGAGTATGTCGTCAAGTGATGTTTGAATTATGCGAACCAGATATGAAGGTTATTCTAGGAAACATGAAAGGTGACCTGCGTGAGACTACGGTTGCCGAATTGATTCCATATGCTTTTGGCCCATCCGATCTGAATTCGTCCCAAAAATAAACCATTACATTCCAGGCCTAGGCGCCTGAGGAGGAACATATGAAAAAACAAGCATTTAAATCCGGTTTTGTAGCCATCGTTGGACGTCCCAATGTCGGGAAATCGACGTTAATGAATCAAGTTATTGGTCAGAAGATTGCCATTATGTCGGACAAGCCGCAAACGACACGTAATAAAATTCATGGTGTATACACTTCTGAACAGCAACAGATCGTCTTTCTAGACACACCTGGTATCCATAAGCGTCAATCCAAGTTGGGTGACTACATGAATCAAACTGCACTGAACACACTTCACGAGGTTGAAGCTGCGCTATTCCTGATTGATGCTTCTGAAGGTATGGGTGGAGGGGATCGTTACATTGCAGAACAGCTAAAAAATGTACGCACTCCAATCATCTTGGTAATGAACAAGATTGATAAAGTTGAACCTGAAGCGTTACTTCCTTTGATTGAGGAATATCGTAAACTTCACGATTTTGCAGAGATTGTTCCTGTATCCGCTAAGCTTGGTAGTAATGTGAATACATTGCTGGAGCAGATCAGCAGATACCTGCCAGAGGGCCCGCAATACTACCCTGAGGATCAGGTGACAGATCACCCGGAGCAATTCGTTTGCGCTGAGCTGATTCGGGAGAAAATTCTGCAAATGACTCGTGAAGAAGTACCGCACTCCATTGCAGTAACGATTGAAGATATGAAGGTGCAGGATAATGGCGTTGTCTACATTTCGGCAGTTATTTTTGTAGAGCGTGATTCGCAAAAAGGGATTATTATCGGCAAGCAAGGTGCCTTGCTCAAAGAAGTCGGTAAACGTGCTAGGCAGGACATTCAGAACCTGTTAGGCTCCAAGATCTTTATGGATCTGTGGGTAAAGGTGAAAAAGGACTGGAGAAATCAGGATCGTGTACTACGTGACCTTGGTTTCGGTCGTGAATAATCCTCCGAGCTGTATCCAGTAATTGCAACGCATAGTTTACCTTGCAAGACTCCATCCTATCTTCTAGATGCACACGTCATTTCCGAAGAGAGGATGAAATTCCGATGCGAGATTTTTCGTGGAAGGTTTTTGCGATGACGGGGGATGTAGAATCCTACTTACTGTATGCGGAAGCATGCAGCTCATTGGAGCAAGAGTCGGATCATGCAGGGGAAGTGATTGAAGATGAAGAAGCCGAGCAATGATTGGCGGATTCGGGAATGGTTAGGTGACGAGGCATGCTATACAGGGTGGAAGGGATTGTCATCCGCAGCATGGACTATGGCGAGGGAAACAAAATTATTACGCTTTGCACCGAAAGCGGTGGAAAAGTAGGTGTGCTTGTCCGTGGTGCCAAAAAGCCCAAAAGTCGACACGCTGCACTTGTGCAGCCGTTTACGTTCGGTCAGTACGTTTACTTTCGTAACACGGGCTTGGGAAACTTGAATGCAGGCGAAATTATTGAGTCATACCATGAGCTGCGTGAGGATCTGGTCAAAGCGGCATATGCATCCTATGCGTGTGAGCTGCTTGATCGCGTGCTGCAGGATGAGGAGACAGGTACCTTCTGGTTTAAACAGCTAAAGGCCTGTCTCCAAGCATTAAAGGAAGATAAGGATCCAGTTGTAATGACTAGTTTATACGAAATGAAAATTTTGCAATCGGCTGGTTACGGGCCTGCACTGGATGATTGTATTTCTTGTGGGCAGGAACGACCAGATGAGCAATTGTTCGTGAGCCCTAGACTTGGGGGCGTATTATGCCGTGCATGTAAGCATTTTGATCCGCCTGCCATGTCAGTAAGTCCTAAAGCACTGAAATTGTTGAGATTGTTCGCACAGCTTGATTTGCAACGGCTGGGTAATATATCGGTGAGTGAAGGTACTCGAGCTGAGATCAAAAAAATCATGCGCTCGTTTATGGATCACCAACTAGGCTTAAATTTGAAGTCCCGTTCCTTTCTCGATCAAATGGAGAAGTACGGGATTTGAGTTGTTTGTAGCAGTGCTGAAATACAACTTGACTTCATTCTTATTTTTATATATGATGAACTATAATTTCTCTTTTGGAGACATGCATTGAACGAGAGAGTAGTAGACAGAATTCTATAATTTATGATTGAGGGCATTAGTTCTACGATCATAATAGAGCGAGCCGGGGATGGTGGAAGCCTGGATGAATTGGTCTATGAAAGGGCACTCGGGAGCATGAATGGACACGGAAAAGTGGGCTTAGGTTTACCAGGATATCCTGTATTCCTTGAGCCAAGTAGGGTGGAACCGCGGGAATAGCTCTCGTCCCTACGTCTGGACAACAGGCGTAGGACGGGGGCTTTTTATTGTCTAAACCGTTCTAGGCTTGCCAACAAACCATTGAAAAGGAGCATGATTATGAATTTTCAGCAGATGATTCTAACGCTGCAGCAATTCTGGGCTGGGCACAATTGTATTATTGTTCAGCCGTATGATACGGAAAAAGGGGCAGGTACGATGAACCCAATGACCTTTTTGCGTTCACTTGGACCTGAACCATGGAAAGTAGCTTATGTTGAGCCTTCCCGTCGCCCATCGGATGGACGTTATGGTGAGAACCCAAACCGGCTGTATCAGCATCATCAATTCCAAGTCATTATCAAGCCTTCTCCAGACAATATCCAAGAGATCTACTTGGAGAGCTTGAAACGTCTAGGTATTGATCCGCTCAAACACGATATTCGGTTTGTTGAAGACAACTGGGAGAATCCGTCTCTTGGATGTGCGGGCTTGGGTTGGGAAGTATGGCTAGATGGTATGGAAATCACCCAATTTACGTATTTCCAACAAGTAGGTGGAATCGAGACGAATCCGGTTGCTGTTGAGATTACGTATGGTATGGAGCGACTAGCTTCTTACATTCAAGATAAAGAGAATGTGTTTGATCTGGAATGGGTTGAAGGCATTAGCTATGGCGATGTATTCCGTCAACCAGAATTCGAGCATTCTAAATATACATTTGAAGTATCAGACGTGAAAATGTTATTTACGCTTTTCAACATGCATGAAGAAGAAGCGAATAAAGCAATGGCACAAAACTTGGTATTCCCCGCATATGACTATGTGCTGAAATGTTCACATACGTTCAATCTGCTGGATGCTCGAGGTGCAATTAGCGTAACAGAGCGTACAGGTTACATCACACGTGTTCGTAATCTAGCTCGGCAAGTGGCTGCCACATACATGGAAGAGCGTGAGAAGCTTGGCTTCCCGCTGATTAAGAAAGGGGGAGCTGAGCATGTCTAAGGATCTATTATTTGAAATTGGTCTTGAAGAAGTTCCAGCTCGTTTCATGCGCGGTGCGATCGAGCAGTTACAGGAACGCGTTGTGAAATGGTTGGACGCATCTCGTATCTCTTACGGTGAAGTGAATGCCTATGCAACACCACGTAGATTGGCTGTATTGATTCAAGGCGTCGCAGAGAAGCAAGAGGACGTGGAAGAAGAAGTCAAAGGACCTTCGCGCAAAATTGCATTGGACGAGAGCGGCAACTGGAGCAAAGCGGCTTTAGGATTCGCTCGTAGCCAGGGTGTAGACCCGGAACAATTCACGTTTAAGGAACTTAGTGGCGTGGAGTACATCTATGCAACCAAGAGCAGCAAAGGGGTAGAAACCTCCTCTGTAATTGGTGAAGGCCTGTTGTCTATCCTTCATGCGATGACGTTCCCTAAATTCATGCGCTGGGCAACCTATGATTTCAAGTTTGTACGTCCAATCCGTTGGATTGTTGCTTTGTTCGGCAGTGAAGTCATTGAGATTGAAGTAGCTGGCGTGAAGTCTGGTAATGTTACTCGGGGACATCGCTTCTTGGGCAAAGATACTGTGATCAGCAGTGCTTCTTCTTACGTAGAGACTCTTCGTTCTGAGCATGTCATTGTAGACATCGCTGAACGTGAACAGATGATTGTATCGCAAATTGAAGCGCTAGCTGCTGAAAAAAAATGGAATATTGGAATCAAAGAAGATCTTCTTGAAGAGGTATTGTTCTTAGTTGAGACGCCAACGGTGCTGTTTGGTACATTCGACTCTTCATTCTTGAACATTCCTCAGGATGTTCTGATTACATCCATGAGAGAGCACCAACGTTATTTCCCTGTGCTTGACAGTGAAGGACAATTGCTGCCGTATTTCGTTACGGTTCGTAATGGTGGTGCGGATTCACTTGAGGTCATTGCCAAAGGGAACGAAAAGGTATTGCGTGCAAGACTTTCGGATGCAAAATTCTTCTATGAAGAAGATCAAAAGCTAGAGATCAAAGACGCACTATCTAAGCTGGAAACGATCGTGTTCCAGGAAGAACTAGGTACTGTTGGTGATAAAGTTCGCCGTATTCGCAAAATTGCAGATGCTTTGGCAGCTAAGCTGCAGGTGTCGAATGTTGTTGCGGAATCGGTTAGCCGTGCTGCGGATATCTGTAAGTTCGATCTTGTTACCCTGATGGTTGGTGAGTTCCCAGAATTGCAAGGGGTTATGGGTGAGGATTACGCACGCAAAGCTAACGAAAAAGAAGATGTGGCTAAAGCCGTATTTGAACACTATCAGCCACGTTTTGCTGGAGATCAATCCCCAAGTTCACTGATCGGTGCGATTGTAAGTGCTGCGGACAAAATGGACACGATCGTAGGTTGTTTCTCCATCAACATCATTCCGACAGGTTCTCAAGATCCGTATGCGCTTCGCCGTCAGGCTGCAGGCATCGTGCAGATTTTGCTAGATCATCAGCTTCCATTGACGTTGTCAGACGTATTCGGAGTTGCACTTGAAGTGCACGCTCAGATGAATCTGTTGAAACGTGCAGACGAAGAAATACGTAAAGATTTGCAGGACTTCTTCGGACTTCGTGTGAAAAAATTGCTGTCCGAGACAGTTCGTTACGACGTGGTTGATGCAGTGATCTCTTCCGGCTTCGATGATATTAGTGCGGTTGTTCCTAAGGGTGAAGCGTTGATGTCGGCTGTTCAAACTGGAGATGCGTT
Organism: Paenibacillus sp. DCT19; assembly: GCF_003268635.1. Taxonomy (NCBI): domain Bacteria; kingdom Bacillati; phylum Bacillota; class Bacilli; order Caryophanales; family Paenibacillaceae; genus Paenibacillus; species Paenibacillus sp. DCT19. The sequence goes on along the minus strand of NZ_CP029639.1, from coordinate 4,570,058 downwards.
CAAAACAACCGTTGAAGCATTCAACCGTGTGGGCAATCTGGCTGCAAAAGCATCTAATGCGACCGTGCATTCGGAGTTGTTTACAGAAGAAGGGGAGCGCCAGTTGCACGAAGCTTGGAGCAAAACGAGCGAAGAGTATCGTCAAGCGTTGTCCAAACATTCGGCTGCCGAGGCTCTAGCGATCGCTTCAGCTTGGAAAGAGGGAATTACTGTATTCTTTGATTCCGTTATGGTAATGGCTGAGGATGAAGCTGTACGTGCTAACCGTTTGGCACTCCTTGCGGCAATTGATCGTGATCTGAAACAATTCGCTGATTTCTCCAAATTAGTGTGGTAATCCTTCTTCTGAGCACCCCTACAAGGTGGTTCAGGGACAAAGCATAATTTCAGTATTAAAGCGGGATATAACAGGGTATAAATATACGGAACGGGTTGTGAAATTTACTTTAAACACCTGTTCCGTATTTTAGCCTTTGATTTACCTTAACTCGACAGAAGGATTTCGCCTAACTAAGGTCGTATATAACAATATGCAGTTTATTTTGTGCATTTTGAATCTATACAAAGATGACAACATGCGAACTATAACTGAAGCTGGGTGGTCTGGGATTGAGTGAGTTGAATGTACGCCACATTGTTGTAGATGGCGATGCTTGCCCGGTTAAGGCCGAGATTGCGGAAACGGCTCGTCGTTTCAAAATTCCTGTGCTGCTGGTTTCTTCTTTTGACCATCTGCTTCAAGGTGGAGAAGGGGTTCGCACGGTTCAGGTAGATCGTAGTGACCAAAGCGCTGACCTATATATTGCGAATCATATTAAGCCTTGCGATGTGGTCATTACACAGGATTATGGTTTGGCTGCGCTCGCTTTAGGCAAGCGTTGTTATGTTTTATCATTTCGTGGTCGTGAGTTTAACGATCGTGACATTGATTTCATGCTTGATTCCCGCCACACTGCGGCTAAAGCACGAAAAAGAGGTCACTATGGGAAAGGGCCAAAGCCTTTCACAGAGCAGGATCGTGAAATATTTCAACATAAACTGACAAAACTTTTAAAAGATTTGCAGGAGAATGTGTAAGTTTAGCGAATTATATTTACGTGCTAAAGAGATGAAGGTGGCCAGAGATGAGTACCGGACAAGGCGGTATACCGGAAAGTATTATTGAATCGGTGTTACAGCAGAATGATATTGTCGATACGGTGAGTCGATTTGTGCATCTGACCAAGCAGGGGAAATATATGAAAGGCCTCTGCCCTTTTCATTCTGAGAAGACGCCTTCGTTTACAGTTACACCAGAGAAACAAATTTTCTATTGCTACGGCTGCGGCACGGGTGGAAATGCCATCAAATTTAGGATGGAAATCGAAGGGTTATCCTTTCCCGAGGCTGTTAAGACGATGGCAGAAGAAAGCCATATTTCAATGGGTGACTGGCAAGGGCGTGAATCTGCTCATGTGAATCCGGAGACTGAGCGTCTGCTGGAGGCATACGAGCTTACCGCGAAGCTGTATCATTTCTTATTGAAAAATACAGAGCATGGCAAAGCGGCTATGGATTATTTACGCTCACGGGGCTTCAATGACAAGCTGATTGACCATTTCCAGATTGGTTACGCACCTAATCGCTGGGATACCGTGGTTCAATTTTTGGAGAAACGCAATTTTCCGCTTGAAGAGATGGAGAAGGGCGGTCTTCTGTCACCGAGAAATGAAGGTCAAGGTTATGTGGATCGATTCCGTGACAGAGTCATGTTTCCGATTAATGGCAGGAGCGGGAAACCAATTGCATTTGCAGGTCGCATTTTGGGAGATGGGCAGCCTAAGTATCTTAATTCTCCGGAAACCCGGTTGTTTAACAAAAGCCGAGTGCTCTACAATCTGCATCATGCCAAGAATGCAATTCGTAAACAAAGTCAAGCCATACTATTTGAAGGATACGGTGACGTTATCTCCGCTTGGGATCAAGACATCCATAACGGTATAGCAGCAATGGGAACCGCACTTACCGAGAATCAGGCTTTAATGCTGAAAGGCATGTGCAATGAGGTTATTATCTGTTATGACGGCGACCGAGCTGGACAGGCTGCAGCGCTCAAAAACTTCCCTATTCTTGAGGAAGCAGGGCTGCAAGTTAAAGTAGCACTCATTCCTGAAGGGCTTGACCCGGATGATTTTATCCGCAAGCATGGTGGCGAACGATTCCGGAACCAGATTATAGATGGTGCCGTAACGACAACAAAATTTAAGCTTATAAACCTTAAGAAAAACCATATACTGCTAGAAGGTGGCGGACAAATCGCTTATTCAAAGGAAGCTGTGAAACTTATTGCACCTTTGCCTTCCCCGACAGAACGGGAAGTTTACCTTCGTGAGCTTGCTGCAGAAGTCGACGTTTCGTTTGAAACATTGAAGCAGGAGTGCAACGAAGAGCGAGAAGCCATGAAAAATAACGAGCAGTTTGGGGATAATAATTCGAAAAGGTGGAATAATGGTAGGCAACAAAATAGGCAGGTGCCTACACCTAATCTGTTGCCGGCTTATCACGCTGCTGAGCGTAAGCTGATTGCCTGGATGCTTCAGGACGACGAGGCTGCCCAGTATGTTAACGAGCATCTTGGTGAAGCTTTCAACTTGGATGATCATGCAGCTATTGCTGCTTATCTATATGCCTACTATGCGCAAGGCAAACCCCCGGATACTAGCCGCTTCATGTCTTCGCTGCATGATGACCGCCTTGAGAAGACGGTCAGTTCAATCTCGATGATGGATGGTCCGGGTGAATGGAGTGTTCAAGTGCTCGACGATTGCATCAGAGAAGTGCTGAAGTATCCGCGTAAGAAAGAGTACGACTTGAAGAAAGAAGAAATGATTGCTGCAGAGCGTGCAGGTGATTCTGTACGTGCGGCACAAATTGCAATTGAAATGATTGCCCTAGAGAGACAGTGAACGTCTGAGTGTTGGATGTTTCTAGGAGGAGGGAGTCGAATTATGGCGAATGATCAGCATACTGAACTAGAGACAGAATTGACGCTGGATCAGGTTAAAGATCAATTGATTGAATCAGGTAAGAAAAGAGCTTCGCTAAATTACAAAGAAATTATTGAAAAACTCTCCCCGTTTGAGCAGGACGCAGAGCAAATGGATGAGTTCTATGAGCAATTGAGCGATCTCGGTATTGATGTTGTTAACGAGAATGATGAAGAGGTAACTCTTCGTCCGAGCGAGGATTCGGAAAACAACAACAGAGAAGAGGGCGATGAGTTCCACTTTGATGATGATCTGAGCTTGCCTCCAGGCATCAAAATCAATGACCCTGTCCGTATGTATCTCAAAGAAATTGGTCGTGTCCCGCTATTGTCCGCAGACGATGAGGTAGAACTCGCTAAACGGATTGAGAATGGGGACGAGGAAGCGAAGCGTCGTTTGGCTGAAGCCAACTTGCGACTCGTTGTCAGCATCGCTAAGCGTTATGTTGGACGCGGCATGTTGTTCCTCGATCTGATTCAAGAAGGTAACATGGGTCTGATCAAAGCAGTTGAGAAGTTCGACCACAAAAAAGGTTACAAGTTTAGTACGTACGCGACATGGTGGATTCGCCAAGCGATCACTCGTGCCATTGCTGACCAAGCACGGACAATTCGTATCCCTGTACACATGGTAGAAACGATTAATAAGCTGATCCGGGTATCCCGTCAGCTATTACAAGAGCTTGGGCGTGAACCAACACCAGAAGAAATCGCTGCTGAAATGGATCTGAGTGTTGAGAAAGTGCGTGAAATTACGAAGATTGCACAGGAACCGGTTTCCCTTGAAACGCCAATTGGTGAAGAAGATGATTCCCATCTGGGCGATTTCATTGAGGATCAGGAGGCATTGGCTCCTGCTGATGCTGCCGCGTATGAACTGTTGAAAGAGCAACTTGAGGATGTTCTGGATACATTGACTGAACGGGAAGAAAATGTACTTCGTCTGCGCTTCGGTCTCGATGATGGACGGACGAGAACACTAGAAGAAGTCGGCAAAGTATTTGGCGTTACGCGTGAGCGGATTCGTCAGATCGAAGCCAAAGCTCTTCGTAAATTGCGTCACCCGAGTCGCAGTAAACGACTCAAGGATTTCCTCGAATAACAACACTATGGGAGACTTTCCGCAAGACGCTAACGCGGCTGCGGGGTCTCCTTTATGTTTAAATTGAGTGTCTTAATTTCTTGGTTTTGGTAATTCATCCTTGAAATGTTTGATTGGATTTTATTTTATCGCTTTTCGTTGTTCAATGCAAATCAATAAATTTAATGAATGGTGTAGGTGTGTCATGAAACTTTCGAATCGATTACAGCAAATACATGTACAAATTCCGGAGGGAAGCCGTTTAGCGGATATTGGTTCAGACCATGCGTTGTTACCTGTAGCAGCAGTTCGCAGCGGTATCGTTGTAAGTGCAATAGCTGGTGAAGTGAATCCCGGACCTTATGAAGCAGCCCGGAAACAAGTGAGTGATGCAGGTCTGCAAGAGAAAATTACGGTTCGCCGCGGAGACGGTCTTGATGTGGTAGAGCCAGGTGAAGTGGACGTAATTACAATTGCGGGTATGGGCGGAGCGTTAATTGCATCCATTCTGGATCGTGGTCTGTCCAAGCTTGAGGGATTAGCCTGCTTATCCTACAACCCAATGTAGGTGAGGATATCCTGAGACGGTGGCTTCTAGCTCACAACTGGGTGGTCGTTGCGGAGAAGCTGCTTGAGGAAGATGGCAAGATCTATGAAATTATTACGGCTATGCCACAAGCGAGCAGTCCCATTGCGAATGAAGAAGTATACAAGCCCCGTCTCATCACGAATGATGTAGAGTTGACGGAGGAACTGTTGCTTCGCATGGGGCCATATCTGGTAGATCAACCGACAGACGTATTTTTCGCCAAATGGGAAAGTGAGATCGTTAAGCTGCAGGGTGTGGTGCAGTCGATCATGAAATCCGATCAAGAATCTGCTCGTGAGAAGGCCGCGGATGTAGAACAACTGATTGCGAAATTGAAGGAGGTATTGGCATGTTTGCCAAAGGTCAAACTGTAATTCAATTGATGGAGCAGCTTGCTCCCAAACATTTAGCTGTACCTGATGACCGAATCGGACTGCAGCTGGGGAGTCTGCAAAAGGAAATAACACACGTTCTTGTTGCTTTGGATGTCACTGATGAAGTAGTTGAGGAAGCGATTCGCATAGGTGCCAATCTCATTATTGCGCATCATGCCATTATATTCCGTCCAGTTAAATCTCTAACAACCGATACACCTATGGGAAAACTGTACGAAAAGCTGATTAAGCATGATATTGCGGTGTACATCAGTCATACGAACCTAGACGTAGCAGAGGGCGGTATGAACGATTGGATGGCAGAAGCGATCGGAATCGATAGCAAAGAGTCACTGGAAGATGTACATACGGATCATCTTTTCAAGCTGGCGGTATTCGTTCCTCGTACACATCATGAACAAGTGTTAAACGCTATTCTAGAAGCAGGCGCTGGCAGCATTGGGCAGTATAACAAGTGTAGCTTCAATACAGAAGGAACGGGTACATTTGTACCTGGAGAAGGCACACAGCCTTTTATTGGTACTCAGGGACAGATGGAACGTGTAGAGGAAATGCGTATCGAGACGGTTGTGCCGCAAAGTCTGCGTAGTCAGGTTATACAAGCGATGTTAAAGGCTCACCCTTATGAAGAAGTTGCATACGACCTGTATCCTATGGATTTAAAAGGCCGTACGCTTGGTCTGGGGCGCTTGGGACCGCTCAAACAATCAATGACACTCGAAGAGCTGGTTGACGTCGTGAAGACCCAACTGGACGTGTCTCACGTCCGCGTGGTAGGAGACTTAAGCCGTAAGGTGAAAAAGGCGGCAGTTCTTGGTGGTTCAGGTAGCCGTTATACACTTACCGCACGCTTCAAAGGAGCAGATGTGATCGTAACTGGGGATATCGATTATCATACGGCTCACGATGCGTTGATGGCAGGCATGAGCATCATTGATGTTGGACATAATGCCGAGAAAATTATGAAGCCAAAAACAGCCGATTGGCTGCGGGAGCGCTTAGTTCATAAACGTTATGAAACACAGGTGACAGCATCAGAGGTAAATACAGAAGTATTCCGTTTCCTCTAAACGTGCTTGTTCCAATGCTTCCATTAATATTAAGCTTGTTTGTAAACTGAAATCCTTGTATACTATGTAATGTTGTTTCGGAAAGCTTGACAGACAATCGCTGGTGGCCTTGTTGCCACGAGAGGAAAGTCCGGGCTCCACAGGGCAGGATGCTGGATAACGTCCAGTCAGCGCGAGTTGAAGGATAGTGCCACAGAAATGGACCGCCGATGGCCGGATTTTCCGGCACAGGCAAGGATGGAACCGAGGTGTAAGAGACCCCGAGGAACGCTGGTGACTTCGTTCCTGGTAAACCCCATCTGGAGCAAGACCTAATGGGACACAGTCGACTCTTTGGAGGAGACAGCCTTAGCCCGAGGTGTGTCTAGGTTGGTCGCTTGAGCTGTACAGCAATGTATGGCCTAGATAGATGATTGTCGCTTGTGGTGGGAGGGTAGTTCCCGTATGGACCACGAAGAGCACAGAACCCGGCTTACGGTAAGCTTTCCTAACTGCAACAACAGCTAGTCATTTGGAATTCATTCATGTGAATGGTAATTCTCATGATGAACATAGCGTAATAACAGAGATGGCGTCAGAATCCGATCTTTACGGAATCTGACGCCATATTTATTTGCTATTGATCAAGTGAGCGATGGTCGCATTTATACTGCAATATGCAATATAAATGCGACTATCGGTGCGTGTTCAAAAAGGACGGTTTTCAGTACCGAGAAGATGGGATGAAGGTAGAAATGGAGTAGCGGAGCGTAGGCAAACCTACGTGAGCAACTACATTGTTTCCGAAGGAAACAAGCTTCGTAAGCCTCCACTTATTTCGGCTGAATCCCATCTTCGATGCTGAGATGCCGCTCGCGCATCTTTCGTAATCAAAAACGGACTTTTTGAACGTCCTCTATCAGTAATTACATGGTCACTGTAGCATCGGATTGTACCGAAGCATGCCAGCGTTTAATCGCGCGATCCATACGTTCTACAGCCTCAGGCAGCAGGTCTGGATCGGTGTGGGTGAAGTTAATCCGCATCCGGTTCAATTCAGGCGTGCCGGCATAGAAGGAATCACCAGGAACGATACATACTTTTTCCTGAATGCCGTAAGTGAACAGATTGCTGGCAGACATCGATTCAGGTAATTCGAGCCAGAGGAACATTCCCCTTGCGGTGAATTCCACGAGATCCCTTCCCAAGCTTTCTTCGTCATAAGCTCAGTCATTTTCTCCATACGCTGTTTATAATCAGCGGAAATTCCACGAATGTGTTCATCCAGATCAAATGTCTCCATCAGTGCATGAAGGGCTCTTTGGTCAATGCTGCTTGAGTGTAGATCCGCACCCTGTTTAGCTCTTGCCGCTATTTTAACAATGTCTGGTGCAGCTAGGATCCAGCCTGTACGAAGTCCAGGAGCAACTGTTTTGGAGAAGGTGCTGGTGTAGATAACGTTGGAAGGTCCTTCATAAGCAGCATCCAATTCTGCAAGCGCTGGTGCATCCAGTTCTTCTGGATTAAAACGAATCTCGCCGTACGGGTCGTCCTCCAAAATCAGGACACCGTATTTTCGGCAAAGATCTACTGCTCTCTGACGTCTTTCACGGCTCCACACTTTACCCGAAGGGTTAGAGAAGGTTGGGTTGATGTAGACCAATTTTGGACGATGCAATTGCAGCAGTTCTTCTAATGATTCAGGTAACATTCCTTCGTCATCACAGCTTACACCGTGAGATATTGCCTGGTAGGAATGAATAACTTGAAGCGCAGCCAGATAGGTTGGTGATTCAACCAGTACACGGTCACCCGGATCAAGCAGAATACGACATACAAGGTCAATGGATTGCTGAGATCCTGTAGTCAGAAGCATATGATCTGGAGAAGCGGGGATGCCTTTGGATTCAAGGCGTTCCGCGATTTTGGCACGAAGCGGACGATATCCTTCCGTTTCTGCATATTGAAGAGCGGATGATCCGGACGCAAATACTTTTTCATACGCCACCCGAATCGCTTCCAAAGGGAAGGATGATTGTGCGGGTAAACCTCCTGCTAATGAAATCATGCCCGGAGCCTGAGCTGCCTGCAACATGTCGCGAACGACAGAGGAGGGTGTGTTTAGTGCCATTTTAGACCAAGGGATATTCATTGTGTTCTCATCTCCTGTTATTCACTGTTATAGAGGTGCTTCATAAAGTTCGTTTTGCAGCTTTTTCCATCGTCTTCGTACGAAAAACGAACCTTTGAACACGAACTTAAAGTAATGTTATATTCTATAATAGACCGAAACTGTATAACAGTAAAATGTAGATCATAACAGTTGGGAGGACGGGAACAATGCATATCGAACTGAAACGGGGAAGTCGCACGAAATTGTACATACAGATTGCACTTACTCTTGCAGATCGTATCCGATCTGGGCTTATTGAACCAGGAACCCGTCTGCCATCCGTCCGAAAGCTCACCTCAGACCTTGGTGTAAGTTTAGTGACGGTGTCCAAAGCATATGCGGAGCTTGAAGCAATTCAATTAATTACGTGTTCTCAAGGCAAAGGTTGTTATGTTCGGGGAGTGCAGGAGTCCGAGAGAAGCGAAAATATAGATAAAATGTATCCTGTTCAAGGAAACGGGGAGAAAAACACACCGTGGAACTGGCAGATGGCACTAGTAGATTATTTACCCCGGGCTCAGCTCTGGCGACACTTCGACGCTTCCCCACAAGTGCGGTATGAGCTCCATATGTCTGCCATCCAGCCTGAATTGTTGCCTACACGCGAGATTATTGAGAGTGCTTATCGCCTCTCTTCAGATCATCCGGAACGGATGGCTGCATATGGTTCGTTCCAAGGAGATCGAGAGCTTCGTCAGACGTTTGCGGATCATTTTGCAGAAAGAGGTCTGCAGGTTATGCCTGAGCGCATGTTAATTACTAGCGGTACGCAGCAAGGCATTGATCTGGTGGCTCGGACATTTGTAGGTCCTGGTGATGTGGTTTACATGGAAGCCCCGACGTACACGGGAGCCATCGATGTATTTACGAGCAGAGGCGCCAAAATTATTACCGTACCAATGGATGATGAAGGGATGCGCATTGATCTGTTGACGAGGTTATGCGATACTCATCCGCCGAAGTTAATCTATACCATTCCAACATTTCATAATCCCACGGGCATCACGATGAGTGCTCAAAGGCGAGCACAGTTGCTGAATTTGGCTCAAAGCTACCATTGCCTCATTCTGGAGGATGATCCGTTCTCTGATCTTTATTTCCGCGATCCGCCTCCAGCCTCCATTAAGTCGATGGATACAACCGGGCATGTCGTATACCTGAAAACGTTCAGCAAAGTATTATCACCAGGTTGTCGTGTCGCCTGTGCTATTGCAGATGGGAGTGTCCTAACCCGATTGGTAGCTGCGAAATCTACGGCAGATCTAGGCAGTCCGCTGTTAACTCAAAAAGCGTTGCAGTCCTTCATTCAGCATCAGTATAGCCTGTACATCCGCAAGCTTCGAGATGAGCTGTGCGCTAGATTGCGTGCGGCATCGGCTGTCTTAGAAGCACATGCACCACCAGGCATGTTCTGGGTTTTACCGGACGGAGGGTTGAACCTGTGGTTGCAACTGCCTGATGGCATGGACATGCGGGAACTGCACAGACACGCGCTGGCAGCAGGGGTTTCCTTTTTGCCGGGCTCAGCTTGTTATGTAGGGGAACCGGACACTTCGAGTCTGCGAATTTGTTTCACAGTGACAGACCAGGAGCATTTGTGCGAAGGTCTGCGTGTCTTATGTCATGTGATCGCAAACGAAGCCCCGCTTAAGGGAGGGGCGAGTGCGGACAGGCTCCCGCTTATTTAATTTCTCAAAAATGGACATACATCCAATCCACTTTCGTCCTCATGCAATACGTTATAGTATCACTTGAAAGGGAGTTGGTTTTGAAATGAACCATTTCTGTCCACCGGTTTGCCCGATTGTCTGTGATCCTATCCAGGTTGTGCAAGACTACTACATTCCACAAATCGTACCTGTGATTCATCCAATCGAGGTTATCAAAAAACACCACTGCGTGCCGATTCCTCACCATATGTATCCTGTCGTAGTGAAAGAAGAAGACATGGGCATGGGTTATGTATCCAGCTACAAAGGCAAAAAGAAATCTGCCAAAAAATCAAGCAAATCCCGTACAGCTTCGCGTAAACGTTAAGCGCAGCCTAAGCCCCCGGGAATAACAACAGTGATACCATATCAAAAAGCAGCATACGCCCGGGGCGCAGCTGCTTTTGTTGTTGTAGGATATATATATACGCTCACTTCGTATATTTTTTCATCGTATTGTCCATTTGCTGTCTCACATGTTGTGGCCAAAATTGCAGAGGGGCACTGTTGCTCGATGCCGCTTGCAATGCTTTGTAGACATCCACTTGGCCGTATCCATAATATTTATCGTGACCAGGATCGCCAAGGTCAATCACGCTCTGGCGCATAAGATCCATCACTTCAGTATTCGTTAGATCAGGATTAATCGAACGAATTAAACCAGCAAGCGCGGCCACATGGGGACTCGCCATGGATGTTCCCGACAATGCGGCATACTGGTTGTCCGGGTAGGTGCTCGCAATGCTTGTGCCTGGTGCCATGACATCAACGTAGTCTCCATAGTTGGAGTAAGAGGCTTTATTCATGTCAGGATCAGTAGCAGAGACGGCAAATACTTCAGGATAGGCAGCCGGATACCCTGGACGTTCTGTATTATCGTTACCTGTGGCGGCGATCAGCACAATGTCGCGGTCAAATGCATATTTGATTGCATCATGAAGAAATTGAGCATCGGCGTAGTTTCCTAAGCTCATGTTAATGACCTTGGCTCCATGATCTGCTGCCCAGATAATCCCTTCAGCAACAGCATATGTCGTGCCTGAACCCGAACTATCCAGAACTTTAACTGGAAGTACATTATTGTACCAGCTCATTCCAGCTACACCCTCATTGTTGTTAACGATCGCCCCGATAATTCCAGCAACGTGTGTACCATGACCGACATCATCAAGAGGTTTACTAGCTGGGTCGATTACATTGTATCCTTCAAGCAGCTTACCTTTGAGATCAGGGTGATTGACGTCTACCCCGGTATCCACCACGGCCACAATAACATCCTTGTTTCCTTTTGAAATGTTCCACCCTCGGTTGGTTTCGATCGCAGGCAGGTTCCATTGATAATCGGTGAACAAAATATCGTTAGGAACGGTGACTTCGGCCGAATTATCCTTTTCAGACAGTGTTTCATTGGTTAAATACATGTAGTGGGGCTCCATATAAAGTGGATTCCATTTACGTTCGAAATAGGAATGCAGCTGTTCATAATTCATATGTTCTGACCGGAAAACATACGTGTATCCCAATTTGCGAGCAGACTGTGTTCGCAAGTCAGATTTAATGATACGCATGTCACGTTCACCCGGCTCCTGTCGGAAACGAATTACGATTTCATTTTCATAAAAATGGCTGGCATTTGCGTTATCATGCCCTGTTTTGACCGTGATTTCGTTTAAGGTATCCGGATGCACCGATTCGATTTTGAATTTGCCTTCTCGAGGATAAGGAATCATACGTAGATTTTTACGTTGGTGCTGTTCGACTGCATTAAGCACGTTTTGGCTGAATAGGGCGATGACTGCTTGTTTGCCATCTTTGGAAGGCTGACCTAGCACAAAGTACTTTTCTTTTCCCATGGAAAATGAAGACGACTCGAAGCTCTGACGTTTCATAACGGCTTTTTTGGCTAGGCTAAGAGAATGATCGAATCGTTGTTGCTCCAATTTACTTCCTTGTGGCAGGTCTTTGCCAAACTGGTGACGCTGTGAACCGGATGTATTGTCCATGAACATGAGAGAACGAATGTGTGTGTGAGAATGTTGAAGGTCTTGCACATACTTACGCAATTCTGAATCTGACATGCTGGAGGTTTTCTCTAACATCGTGCTTAGATGCTGTTTCGCATCCATTCGGGTGAGGAGATCCGTTTTTTTTACGTCTTGTACTTTCAGGCGCTGTTTATTCCCTTGCTCCACGTGAGGAGCATCAGGTAACGCACTGTGTTCTGGCAGTGTGCGATTGTTGGATGTTGGTAGAAGCAGGGTTAGTGCAAGTGTTCCTACACCTGCAGCGATAACCCAGTTAATCCATTTTGGTTTAGACATCGAGATGGTAACCTCCTCTGGAATTAGGACAATAATCTGAACCTTGCTTAGGTTCTCATCGTTGTCCGTGCATAGTTCTATCGTTAGGAAAAGCAGATATTTTTATGCAGATCTAGACCATGCGTAGCGTTTTGCAATGAAGATCGTGGAACACATGAATACAACGCTTGGATTATGGGATACCGCTCGTCAGCTTTTTATGGTAGGATAGTACCTGAGAATTGAAGGTCAGGTGAAGTTCACCGCCCGACCTACCTATATGTAAGGACTTATTTAAGGGGGAGCTACCTTTATGTCAGCAGCCAATGTACAGAAAATTTGTGAGTCAACTAGGGAAAAGTTAAAACCTGCTATCGACCGGATTGAACAATTTTTGAACGAAAATGCTTTGCCTGAACTGGATCAGAATCAGACGGAAGAATCAACAACGTTCTACAAAGGATTTCTTTCGGATCTCCGTCATTTGCTTGTTTTTTCTGAAGTTTCTTACGAAAAACTTGGCGTTGTGCTGCGTCGTGCTAATTTCGATGTCGATTTTGCAGAAAAGGCGCTTTATAATACGTATCACCAAAGTGTGAATAGCTTTTTCTATCCCAAAAATGAATGTTATTCTGAAGACGGCAGATATGCTTACACAGGGCAAGATGCAATTCGCTTCCGTGACAAGCCTATCCGCGCAGTCCGTGACGTCATTCTTGAGATTTCCAAAACGTATGAAGAATTGCGCGACGACTTGGCTTTCTATGAAAGTGATTACTTGACTCAGCGTCGGATGCAGAACCAACGTAACCACGCTTAAGCTCAGATTACATGTAAACTAAAGATATCAATGAATGAAGCCGCCTATTTTGGCGGCTTTTTTGTGTTCTGACCAATAGCTGGGAGAGGGAATAGATGCATGTCATCATCTGACATTTTGAACGGGAATAGCTGATTATTACCGTGGAGACAATAGGTGCGAGGTGATAAATAATGAGTCATGAAAAGCCAATCGTTAAATGCAGCGTCTCTAACTGTAACTACTGGGGCGAAAACAACTTCTGTCAGGCGGATGCCATCATGATTGATATCGATCAGCATGCTACCCGCCGTCTACATGAGGAATTCGCTGGAGAGACATTCGATTCCGATCATCACGATCATGCCAGAACATCCTCTGCCACATGCTGTCACACGTTCAAACCCAAATGAGCAGTCATTCCTATTCTTAATGGAGGTGCTTAGTAATGAAAAATGATTACAAAGATCTTCTGATTAAGCGCTCTGAAGCAGAGGACAAGAAATCTCGGGAACGCGTTGACTATCCAAGACGCGAACATCGAGAAGAGTACGGTGCGGAGGTTGCTCCTCCATCTGCTTTGCGTACCGAGCGTTCTGAGCGTCCGGTAAGTACACAGGAAAATCATGAGGCAGACGCAATGATGGAATCCACAGGCAGAGTTGCAGGTTATGTAGGTTTAGCCTCAGGGATTGCCTCATTATTCATGTGGTCGATCGTGCTTGGACCCGTCGCGGCTGTACTCGGATATTATGCTTTTGTGAATGGGCGTAAAACGGCAGGTGCCTGGTCAATTGGTTTAGGCATTGTAGCCACGCTCAGTTATTTCTTCATGATTCCATTCGCGCGATAAAAGCGAAAGGTCATGCTTCTTGCAGCTTCTTAAACGAACACAGTACTTTATATGATGACCTTTTTCTTTCCCGACACTGGGATGGAAAAAGGTTTTTTCGTCTATGTGCAAAAAAAGAATATATATGCGCTTATTTTTTGAAAATGATGGCAGATTCATGTAAAACGATGTAGAATAAAGGCAGAATATAGTTTTAATTTACGGGAGTGGATATACACATGCAGATTGATCCCACTGGGTCACGGCAGTTGCTTGAACTGCAATTGTCCAACGTTGCCAATCCATCAAGCGGGTCTGCCGGAGCGGCCAATTCGTCTGTAGATTTTGCTAACATGATGGACGGGCTATTAGGCACTGGAAACCGTGGATCAAGCAGTAGCGATGCAGCTTCAGCATCTCTTGGTTTGTCCAAACGATCAAATGACGGGTTGTTATGGTTACAATTGGGAAGCCAATATAGTTCAGATTCGGGTACACCACTGACAGAATCCACAAGCAGCAGTCCAACTGTATCCCTTTCCTCTCTGTTGAATGCAGTGTCAACGAACGGGAAGAGACTGTACCCACCGATTATGATTCCTTAATCGCTGCAGCGAGTGCAAAGTATGGGGTGCCTGAGTCGTTAATCAAGGCGGTTATTGATACAGAATCCAATTTTAATCCAAACGTAGTTTCCTCAGCCGGAGCCAAGGGCTTAATGCAGTTGATGGACGGAACGGCTGCTGGTCTTGGAGTAAGCAATTCATTCGACCCTGCACAGAATATTGATGGGGAACGAAGTATCTTTCGCTTCAGCTTCAACGTTTTGGGGGAGAAGTGAAAATGGCTCTCGCCGCGTACAATGCGGGACCGGGACGTGTATCACGCCTGGGTGTATCCAATGACGCAGAACTGATGAATGCACTGAAGCTTCTGCCTACCGAGACGCAAGCTTATATCGCGAAGGTAGAGAAGGCGCAAGCGAAATATACGCTGTAACTTGGGATGTAATGCACATACAGTGAGTTCAGCATAAAGATCAATTCAGGAACCTGTAGGGAGCTTCTCTACCTGCTTCTGCTTGGTCTTTTTGTGTTGTGGCGGTATCGTGTTACAATGCTCACTGTAGAATCATGAAGTTTGAATGCACAAGATAAGGAGGTTTAACCTCGTTTTGAAATATTTTGATTATGCAGCTACGACGCCTCCAGATCCTGAAGTCGTACGAACCATAGCTGAAGTGATGGAGGCACAGTATGGGAATCCTTCTTCCATCCATGGCTACGGTGAGCGGGCGCACCAACTATTGCGGCGAGCGAGAGCGGGTTGTGCTACAGCAATCGGGGTTAAGCCTGAAGAGATTATTTTCACCTCAGGAGCAACGGAGAGCAACAATCTCGCGATTAAGGGGGCGGCATTACGCTACCAATCCCGAGGCAAACACATCATAACTACAGCTACCGAACATGCGTCAGTGTATGAGAGCTTCCTCCAATTGCAACAGTGGGGATGGGAAGTCACATGGATTCCTGTGGACTCACTTGGGAGGGTAACCGCGCAGCAGGTTATCGAAGCGTTAAGACCGGATACTGTCCTTGTAAGCTTAATGCATGTCAACAATGAAACAGGTGCGATTCACCCGGTTGCTGAGATCGGTCAACGTCTCAAAAAAGAAGCTCCCCGTGTTTTATTTCATGTAGATGGTGTGCAGGGAGTCGGGAAACTGGAAGCCAAACCTGCCTCATGGCATGCCGATCTATATAGTCTATCTGCTCATAAATTCCGCGGCCCCAAAGGAGCTGGACTGCTTTACGTGCGAAGTGGGATTGAACTTACTCCGCTATTATCGGGAGGCTCACAGGAGAACGGCATGAGAGCAGGTACGGAAAATGTAGCATTGCTTGTAGGTATGGCGAAGGCGATACGTCTTGCTGTAGAGCGTCAACCCCAGTTTGTTGAACGTGTGACGGTGTATCGTGACGAGATCATGGCGTTTATTAAGGGAATCCCGGGTCTAGTCCTAAATAGTGATGGACAGGGAGCACCTCATATCATTCATTTCTCTTATCCTGGCATGAAAGCCGAAGTAGTGCTTCATACACTGGAGCAGCTTGGGGTAACGGTATCCACCCAGTCAGCATGTTCTTCCCGTTCTGCTGAACCAAGTCGCGTACTGCTTGCGATGGGCAAAGATGCGGCTTGTGCAGCTGGAGGATTACGTATTAGTCTAGGTGATGAACACACAGAAGAAGATGTAACCCTGCTGAAGCAGGCCATACATCAGATGATGGCGCAATTGCGCCCGTTGGAAAGGCGGATGTAAAGTCAAATGAAATACGATATGTTACTTCTCCGTTTTGGAGAGTTTATGTTAAAAGGCAAAAATCGTGCACGTTTCGAGAAAACGATCATTACTCAAGTACGTTCCTTGCTCAAGCCTTACCCAACTGCGAGTTTGCGAAAAGAGTTTGGTCGTCTGTATGTGGATCTCGGTAATGAATCCTATACGGATATGATCAAGGTATTGAAGAGAGTTTTCGGCGTGATGTCGATCAGTCCGGTTAAAGTGACTCCTTCTGAGCGGGATGCCATTGTGGAGACTTCGGTTGCTTTTATGGAGGAGAGAAAGCACGAGTTCGAAGGCGGTATGACTTTCAAAGTAAATGCCCGCCGAGTATGGAAAGAGTTCCCGCATTCCTCTCATGAGATGAATCATATGGTGGGATCTCCCATTCTCCGAACCTTTCAGGATCTAAGCGTGGATGTGCGTGAGCCAGATATCGAGCTGCGCGTAGAGATTCGTGAGCAGGGTACTTATATTTTCAATGAAGTAATACCTGCTGTAGGTGGGTTCCCATTGGGAACAAACGGAAAAGCGATGCTTCTGTTGTCCGGTGGTATCGATAGTCCGGTGGCAGCTTGGTCTTCGATGCGTCGGGGACTCGAAGTAGAATGTGTACACTTCTACAGCTATCCGTTCACAAGCCAGCGCGCGAAGGAGAAAGTCATCGACCTTGCCCGTGCACTCGCGGATCATGCGGGTACAATTAAGCTGCATCTTGTTCCGTTTACCGAAATACAGACGGCATTCACACAGCTCGGACAGGACAACTTAATTATTACACTGATGCGGCGCTCTATGTTGCGGATTGCAACCAAATTGGCTGAACGTGAACGTGCGCTTGCTTTGATTACAGGCGATAGCTTGGGGCAGGTTGCCAGTCAGACACTTCCCAGCATGAACGTGATTGGGCGTGCAACGGAACTACCGTTGCTGCGACCACTAGTCATGATGGATAAACAGGAAATTATTACGCTATCCAAGCAAATTGGAACGTATGACATCTCCATTTTGCCTTATGAGGACTGTTGTACCCTGTTTGTGCCAAAATCGCCAACGACGAATCCTAACCTACGCATTGTGGATAAAATTGAGGCGACGATGAGTCATCTGCCCGCATGGGTTGATGAAGCCGTAGCGCAGACCGAAACGATTGTTTTACATGCAGGTGAACCTGTGACTGGAGCGAGTTCTAGTGACGACTCTGAAATCAAAGAAGACTGGTTTTAACAAGTTAATCGTCTAATCATCATAATGATCTTATGTGGTTGGAAAGACATAACAAGGAATATGTTTACCCGCATCTTAAAACATGACAAAGTTAAACAGAAAAAGGACTGGTCGACATTAATCGATCAGTCCTTTTTTTTGAAAATAATAGCATTTAAATTGTTCAGCAGAGCTGATTAATTCGATTATCGCAATCCTTTTTACGAATAGGATCGCTCGTGCTTTTTGGCTGCTCGGTCATGACTTACACGTTTCCGGTACCCTGCCAATACAACGCCGGCAACGACAAGAATGATGAACAATATCCGCAGTGCCGGATGCTCAGTGAAGAAAGGAACAAGCTGATGTTCCTCTGTAATCATGTTGGTAGCGGTGTAACCTAAGACAATCGCGCCAAGATAGATAATCCATGGAAAACGATTAATCAGCTTAATGAACAGCGTGCTGCCCCACACGATAATAGGTACGCTAATAAGAAGTCCAAGGATAACGAGTAGGAGATGCTGCTCGGCTGCGCCAGCGACAGCAATGACATTATCCAGTCCCATGGCTGCATCTGCGATAACAATGGTGCGTACTGCAACCCACAGCGAGTTACCTGCTTTGATATCGCTGTGCTCTTCTCCTTGATCTGCTAACAATTTATAGGCAATCCAGACGAGAAGCACGCCTCCAGCTAGGAGCAACCAAGGCACTTTAAGGAGCCAGAGTACAACGACGGTTGCTACAATTCGTATGAGGAGTGCACCTGCTGTTCCGTATAGAATCGCTTTTTTCTGCACTGAGGGATGGAGATTACGTGCAGCTAAACCAATGACGATGGCATTGTCCCCGGCTAACATTAGATCAATAAATACAATTTTAACTAAAGCAATCCAAAAAACAGCGCTAAATATGTCCATTTGCTGTCACTCCTTCATTTACCTGCCTGTCTAAAATAAGCTTGTTCAATCGATAAGAATAGCATGGACAACTTTGACATACAAGTTAGAGTGGGGGGATGATTATGGATACTTTATGGCTGTTGACGGAAATATTAATGATCAATCTGGTTTTGAGTGGAGATAATGCGGTTGTCATTGCGCTTGCTAGTAAGGATCTACCTGTGAGGCAGCGTAAGCAAGCCGTGTGGTGGGGGGCATTTGGAGCGGTAGTATTACGCTGTGTATTGACCTTTGCCGCAGTTTTATTGCTGGGGATTCCTTTCATTCAAGCTGCTGGTGGACTGATGTTGTTCTGGATTGCCATGAAGCTATTGCTTCAGGATGAGGATGCGGTACATATTCGTGAAGCAAAGACGACGTGGAAAGCGATTCAAACGATTTTGATCGCTGACTTTGTCATGAGTTTAGATAACGTTCTGGCCATTGCTGCATTAGCCAAAGGTGATCTGGCGCTGATCGTTATTGGTATTGCCATCAGCATTCCTATCGTTGTATGGGGAAGTGGTCTGATCGTGGGACTGTTGAAGCGATACCCGATCTTGGTGTTTGTCGGTTCTGGAATTTTGGCTTTTACAGCCGGTGAGATGGTAATGAACGATCCGAAGCTTGGGCAGTGGTTAAATGGAATGACAACCGAAGCACATACGCTGCTCCCAGCAGCCATGGCTTGTCTGGTTCTTGCTGTTGGAGGAGCAAATAAGTTTGTAAGGCGAAACATTTAAATATACTTTCTGTAAAAGTGGATCGCACATCTCCGAAGAAGTCCAAGCCGCTCGGGTTAGAGCGGTTTTTTTGTTGAATTTGGTTTGCTCAAGAAGGTTACTGAGAAGAATAGGAAGTATATGCCTATCATCGAATGACATCAGAGAACCTACAATATGGAGTAGCCGCAGCGTATGACATAAAGGATAGTTTTTTGCCGAAACTTCAGCTACACTAGATACTATAGATGCATGTCTGGCATCGCGAAAAAAGACTGTATGTTAGCCAGGCGAGATACATAGCCAAATGGGATAAGAGGTGACTTGCAGAAAATGAGAATGAGAAATGAAAAAGCAATCGGGATTTTTATAGTTGTTGCAGGTGTGATAATTTTGCTCGGTAAGCTAGGGGTGTTTGGATTCATTGGGCGCCATTTCTGGCCATTGTTGATCCTTCTTCCGGGTATTGCTCTTCATGCGCTGCGTTATGCACGACTCTCGCCTTCATGGTCACTTGTTCCTGCGGGAATTCTAACGGTATATGGCTTATTATTCGGCATAACGAACACATGGGGAGCGGGACTGATGGCAAGGTTGTGGCCGGTTCTTCTGTTAGGTGTTGCTGTAGGTTTATTAGAATACGGACTAGCTGAACGTCGAAGACCTGAGTATGTGTTACCTGCTGGAATGATTATAGGTGCAGTAGCTGTCATATTGCTCGGATTTACCTTGCTTCAGACAGGGATTGTCTACGTACTTGCTGTCCTGTTGATCTTAGGTGGAGTGTGGTTATTACTAGGACGGGGACGTCGCGGTAAGGGCTGGTAATAATCTCAGTGCTGATTTCAAGCGAAATATCTTGATTTTTACCTATGATAAACTATAATATAAGGGATATAGACATGCGTCGGGTTATCACCGACGCTTATTTTGTGAGTAACCTGCGATTTTGCGGGAAGTTTAGTAGATAAGATAAGAATTGAAATTGGAAAGGATATGGATACAAACCATGCATTCAAGAGAACACATTCGCAATATTGCGATTATTGCCCACGTCGACCACGGGAAAACGACACTCGTCGACAAGTTGCTCCAGCAATCCGGTACATTCCGTGATCACGAGACGGTACAGGAGCGCGCAATGGACTCCAACGATTTGGAGCGTGAACGCGGTATTACGATTTTGGCCAAAAACACGGCTATAACTTATAAAGATTTCCTGATCAACATTGTAGATACACCTGGTCACGCCGACTTCGGTGGTGAAGTAGAACGTATCATGAAAATGGTTGACGGCGTATTGCTCGTTGTTGATGCTTATGAGGGCTGTATGCCACAAACGAAGTTCGTACTTCGTAAAGCACTTGAGCACAACCTGACTCCAATCGTTATTGTAAACAAAATTGACCGTCCAGCGGCTCGTCCGGCTGAGGTTATTGATGAAGTACTTGACCTGTTCATCGAACTGGGTGCCAACGATCAACAACTTGAATTCCCTGTTGTATATGCTTCCGCATTGAACGGAACATCCAGCATGGAAGACGATCCTGCCAAACAAGATGACAACATGATGGCGATCTACGATACCATCGTAAGTCATATCCCTCATCCAACAGAGAACGTTGAAGAGCCACTGCAATTCCTCGTAACTCTGATGGACTACAATGAATACCTCGGACGTATCGCTATCGGTCGTGTAAACCGCGGTGTGATTCGTCAAGGCCAATCCGTTACTGTTATTATGCGTGATGGCAAAAGCAAAACAGCTCGTATCGAGAAACTGTTTGGTTTCCAAGGTCTGAAACGTGTGGAGACAGAGGAAGCTGGCGCAGGTGACATCGTTGCGATCGCGGGTATTAAGGATATCAACATCGGTGAAACGATTGCTGATCCGAACAACCCTGAAGCTTTGCCGGTTCTGAAAATTGATGAGCCAACACTGCAAATGACATTCCTCGTAAACAACAGTCCATTCGCAGGCCGCGAAGGTAAATGGGTAACTTCCCGTAAACTGCGCGAGCGTTTGTTAAAAGAATTGGAAACAGACGTATCTCTTCGTGTTGATGAAACAGAGAGCCCTGATGCATTTATCGTTTCTGGACGTGGTGAGCTTCACCTCGGTATCCTGATTGAGAATATGCGTCGTGAAGGATATGAGCTTCAAGTTTCCAAACCAGAAGTTATCGTTAAGGAAATCGACGGTAAGAAAATGGAACCTCTTGAGCGCTTGTTGATTGATATCCCTGAAGAAAGCATGGGTTCCGTCATGGAGAGCCTGGGCGCACGTAAAGCAGAGATGGTTAACATGATCAACAATGGTACTGGTCAAGTACGTCTGGAGTTCCTGATTCCTGCACGTGGTCTGATTGGATACAGCACCAACTTCCTGACATTGACTCGTGGTTATGGCGTAATGAACCATGCATTTGACAGCTATGCTCCAGTGGTATCCGGTCAAGTGGGTGGACGTCACCAAGGTGTACTGATCTCAACTGAAACGGGTACATCTACGTTCTACGGAATGATGGGTGTTGAGGATCGTGGTACGCTCTTCCTTGAGCCAGGAACAGAAATTTACGAAGGTATGATTGTTGGTGAGCATACACGTGACAATGATATCGTAGTTAACATCTGTAAAGAAAAACAACTGAGTAACGTTCGTTCTGCTGGTAAAGATGATACGGTTAAAATTAAAACTCCGATTATCTTCTCATTGGAACAGGCGCTTGAATATTTGAACGATGACGAGTACTGTGAAATCACGCCGAAATCCATTCGTCTTCGTAAGAAACTTCTGAACAAATCCGAGCGTGAGCGTGCAGAAAAACAACGCAAAATGGCTCAAAATAACGCTTAATCATAACTAACAAAAAATAGAATGTATAAGTTAACGTTTGATGTTTTGACTTACACTGCCAAGGTTGATATTAAACCGCTAAAGTAGTGTAGGATACGGAATCGATTCGATAGAAGCGAAGCGTTCGCCTTTGTCTCCGGATTTCAACCTTTGAAGAATTATTTAGGAAATCTGGAGACAACAGCGATCGAAAGAACGATCCGAATCCGGAACGGTCTCATACGACGGTTTTGTAATCAACTTGGCAGTGTTGTTCCATCAACCAGTTTACTTATACAAGCATGATCACGAAAGGAGATGCCTTAACATGCAAGCATGGTTCGCATCACACCCGATCGTAGCCTATATCGTCATCTTTGTGCTAATAACTTACGTATACAACAAGGTGTTTCGGGTACGTCAGAAGTTACCACTCGTTAAGGAAATTTTCCTCTATCTGTTGATGGCGATGGGCACATTCATGCTTCTTATTTTTCAGATCGATAAGCTTCCCATCATTCAATGTTTGCTGGTAGCGGTTGGTTTGATGTTGTTAGTACGAGTGCGCTATTTTATTGAAGGTCGACAAAAGAAAAAGGCGGAAACTTCCGCACGAAACTCATAAATGTTGTCTTGTACAATCCATCCGTTTTCCCTCGGGAAAGCGGTTGTCTTTTATTTAGACAAAAAAACAGATGTGATAAAGGTGTTGAAGATATGAATTCAAACGGCTTACCTCCACGGAGACAGGCACCGACGAAATCAAGTACTTCTGGATCGAAGAATAGCAAGGGTCAACCGAAGAAAAAGAAAAAAGGATTGCGAGCATTTGCGAAGATTGTCCTCAGTTTGTTCGTCATCGGCATATTGGTGGGGCTGGATATATCTACTGGGTCTACAACCAAGTAGCGGATACAGGTATTGATAAACCGGTACCTCCAGGTATGTCAGCCAAAACCAAACCGATTACGATGCTGCTATTAGGTACAGATAATCGTCCTGAGACAGGAACCTATCTATCCGATGTGGTGATGGTGGCTTCCTTGAATCCTGAGACCAAAACGGCAACGATTGTGTCGCTACCACGGGATACACGCATTGTATTGGATGGATATAAATCGAATAAATTGAACTCATACTATCCAAAATTCAAGGCACAAGAAAAAACCTCCGGTAAAAAAGCGGAAGATCAGATGAAAGAAATGATGGGCAAGTATCTTGGTGTGGACATCAATTACACAACTGTCCTGAATTTCCAAGCTTTCCGCGATGCTGTTAATGCAGTTGGTGGCGTAGACGTGACTGTAGATAAAAATATGTGTTACCGAGATACAAGAGATGGTACGGATATTAATCTCGTAGCAGGCCCGCAACATTTGGATGGTAAAGAGGCGCTTGACTTCGTCCGTTACCGTAAATCTAATTGTGATCCCAAAACACAAGAATCCAACGATTTTGACCGAAATAAACGCCAAAACCAAGTGCTGAATTCAATGCTGGATCAGATGAAATCACTAGGTGGTGTAACCAAAATCGGTAAGGTTATTGGAGCAGTGGATGACAATATGACCACAGATGTGGAATCAGAACAAATGAAAAACTTTATTTCTACGTATTGGGATATTTCTAAATCGGATGTACACTATATTCCAGTGACAGGCGAGTGGAGAAGTCCATATGTATATATTAACGAGACAGAGCTGGCGAATGCGAAGCAAGCTTTGCAGGATACGTTATCCGGTAAAGTGACTGCGTCTCCAGCAGCAGAATAACTCTCATTCTTTGGGGATTGGAAGCGAGCTTGACGGTATGCTATAATGATTTAAGCAGTGAAGTAAGTCTTGCCTAAAGAAGATTAGGGGCTGGTTGAATGTCCGAAGCCGTCACACAATTAACTGAATCTCTTTTGCAACAGTTCAAACATGAGACATTTGTCCTCCTGAACACCGTTGATCTGGAATTCGGAGGCCCTACATCTACTGCTATTTCTTGGATCTATGCAGAGAATGCATCCACTCTTCGTGTTGCGCTGGATCATCGTTCACGTCTCGTGAAGAATATGCTGCATAATCCATTCATAACCGTCACTGTATTTGGAGAAGAAATGGTGTATGCCATTAACGGTCGTGCGTCAGTGCGACAAGATCCATTACAGGATGTTCCATTTAATATGTGCTGTTTCGACATTTCAATCGAAGCGGTGCGAAATGCGTTGTTTTATGGAGCTCAGCTATCGTCTGTGCCTCAATATGTCAAAATATACGATCAGCGTGCTGCTGAAAAATTAGATGAGCAGGTTTTTACTGCGATGAAAAAAGCCTAGTGAGAGATCACTGGGCTTTTTGTTGTCTTTTGTCATTGGATTGATGTTGCTGATGTTGCTGCATCTGTGGTTCCTGCTCATGCTGTTCATCAGGATTTTGTCGAACCTGAACGTCTTTTGGGAGCTGCGGGATAATTCGTCCCACCATATCAGCAAGCTCTGAAGCAAAACCGGAGATCGGATGTCCTTGACGGATATGCTCACCAATTTCTTTGATTCGTTCAGTGACATCCGCATCGGCCGTAACAATAGAATCTACACCTTCAGGATCTTTACGAAGGGCCTCAGCAACAGCATATTTGATGGTTCCTACGCGTGCACGTTCAAGCTCACCATCAACATCGATGCCAACTACTGCGGTATTACCTAGGATGACACAACTGGCATCCTCCACACCTTCCACTTGCTTGGCGAGTGTTTTAAGGTGAAGAATTCGTTGATCATTAGGCATCCGGCCTGTTTGTGCATCATCTACGATATTTGTATCATGGACTTCACCTGTATTTTCAGGAACTGGTTCAAGTCCTGTAGGGTTTCTAAGATCATCCTGTGCGTCCAGCATATGAGATCCTCTCATCCGATCTTGCTGAGTTGTAACATTACCTCCATAACCTTTAGCATGCTGACCTTGCTGCTGTGAAGCGTTATGCGAAGCACTGTTACAGCCTGTAAGTATAAAGATCAGAAGCAGCGTGCATATCCCAAATTTCATAAATGTTCATCCTTTCTTGGAGTTTTTCAGAATGGTTGACAATTATTTTGTCCTAGTCGAATACATTTATGTATGGGAGCATGATTGTCCATGCCGCTGCTGAAAGATCGCACTTATCCATGCCTTTAACGACGCCGCTTTGGAGGGGATTGAATGAAAAAGATTTTTGTATTGGATACCAACGTGCTTCTGCATGACCCCAATGCCATATTTGCCTTTGAGGAACATGAGGTAATCATTCCCGCGGTTGTACTGGAGGAGATCGACTCCAAGAAAAGAAATGCCGATGAAATAGGCCGCAATGCCCGCAACGTATCAAGGCTTCTCGATGGACTACGTGAGCTAGGGCATTTGCATAGTGGTGTGCCTCTTGCCAATGGAGGGAACCTAAAAGTAGAGTTGAATCATCGCAGTTTCGTAAAGGTACAGGAGATGTTTGGAGAAGTATCCAATGATAATCGTATTTTGGCTGTTGCTGTGAATTATCAGATTGAAGAAAATGAAAAAGAGGTTGCGGAACGACAGGTCGTTCTGGTTAGTAAAGATGTTCTTGTTCGGATCAAAGCCGATGTCCTTGGTCTGGTTACACAAGATTACCTATCAGATCGGACAGCTGGGCTGAATGAGTTATATCCCGGGTATACAGCCTTGAAGGTGCACCCATCCGTTATTGATGAGTTCTACACCTATCGCTTTCTTCCGATCAAACCATTGCAGCTATCCTATTCACTCTATCCCAATGAATTTGTTATTCTCAAAGATGAGATGGGTACGAATAAATCAGCTTTGCTCAAGGTAAATACAGAGGGTACCAAGCTTGAGCCGCTTTTTCTTAGTAATGATAATGTGTGGGGAATTAGTGCACGTAATGCACAACAACGCATGGCTCTTGAGCTATTGCTGAACGATGATATCCCTCTCGTGACGATAACGGGAAAAGCAGGAACAGGCAAAACCTTATTGGCACTGGCGGCTGGACTGTTAAAAGTAGAAGATGATCATAAATATAAAAAGCTATTGATTGCTCGCCCTGTCGTTCCGATGGGAAAAGATATTGGGTATCTACCAGGGGAGAAAGAAGAGAAACTACGCCCGTGGATGCAACCGATCTATGATAACCTGGAGTTTCTGTTCGATACCAAAAAAGCAGGAGATATTGATAAAATCCTGATGGGTCTAGGTAGTATTCAAGTTGAAGCCCTCACGTATATCCGTGGGCGCTCCATACCAGGACAATTCATTATCATTGATGAAGCGCAGAACCTATCCCGTCATGAGGTAAAGACAATTGTATCAAGGGTTGGCGAAGGCAGTAAAATCATTCTGATGGGTGACCCTGAGCAGATTGATCATCCTTATCTGGATTCGGCGAGTAATGGCCTAACCTATATTGTGGAGAGATTCAAACAAGAAGGAATCAGCGGACATATTATGCTCGAAAAAGGAGAACGTTCCAAGCTTGCTCAATTAGCGGCAGATTTGTTGTGATTCATGTGAATACAGAAGTGGTTATTTCCCGGAAAATGTTTCTAGCAAAACCGGCTCTTTTGAGCCGGTTTTTATTGCGAAAAAAAGGAACAGCGCATAATGTTCAGAACTCGATATGCTCAAATTATGCAAAAGTTAGAAAAACAGTTTTTAGGCAGAGTAGGACAAGAGCACTATGAATTTGTTACAATGGACATCGCAGGAAATAATTAGGAAGCAAGGAGGAGAGGTAATGAAGCGGAGACATCAAATTGTATTGTTTGCAGTGTTGCTGCTTTCATTAACTATACTTTCTCCAAGCTTTGATTTTGGTGGATCACAATCGAGCGAAGAGCGTAATCCAGATCGTACTACGTTTCCAAATCAAACATCCCGTGGGGAGGATCAGCATGCGCCAGTCGAAATTGTTGTTTCCATGCCTTCAGAGGATTTTCTTGTGTTTGAAACGATAGCGAATCAAGTTGCAGCTACAACTCGTGTAGAAATACAGTTGCGTAATGTGGAGCAGGATACATTCGAGAGTGTGCTTGATTCAGAGTTTGCGGTTGGGGACAGTGGAGATGTAATTCTGCTTGATAGTAACGAGGTTCAGGATTATGCCAAAAGAGGATATTTGTACCCTCTGAATGGGACTACGTTATCGAAGTCACTTGGAGAAACCATAATTCCATTGCGCGAAAAGACAGAATGGAATGGCTACCAATGGGCAATGCCGTTTGATTTTGACACTTATGTGCTTGCGGCGCGTTCTGCATTTCTTACTAAAGTGGGTCTAGACACATTGCCACAACAGGAAGATCAATGGATTAAACTTATACAGCAAACGAGTGGCGCGGGGACGAAGCTGTTATCGATTGACAGCAATGATATCTATGCAACAAGTGCGTGGTTAAATCATTTTGAACCTGGGCTTGCGACAGAACGGATGATGAATGCTGAACAGGGAAGTCTTTTAGAGGGGGATTACCAACAGGAGTTACAGCTAATAGAGCAGATCCAACCACACCTGCAGCTGGAAGCAGAGAATGCTGAATTTTCAGGAGAACTTCAACAAAATGAGGTTCCGATGACCGTTATGTCATTATCCAGGCTTCTTGATGAGAATAAGATAATAATGCAGAACACGGGCTCATTAAAGCAGATAGCGCTTACAGCTCTGATGCCTGTTAAGTCGCGAAGCTTTGTCATTACAACAGGTTCTTCTGAGACAGATGGAGCCAGTCGGTGGATTGAAGGCATGACTTCCGCTTCAGTACAGTCCGAATGGTTTCAACAAGCGCATTATTTGCCAGCCAAACAAGAGGAGATGAATGCTCAGTCTGGCAAATTGGCTTCACTTTTTGACAAAATGGACGTTAAAGCTCTGTTTGCTACAAAGCCTGCATCATCCGAAGCTGAGATAACCTATGTGCCCACTGGAAAGGTTCAACAGAAGATAAAGCAATTTATCCAAGGCCAGATCTCAGCGATTCAGTACATGAACAGTATTGTTGAATTACGAGGCTTATCCAAATGAATCAAAATGAGATTGCTAATTTCACTTCAAGCACACCTTCGCTCGTAGATACTTCTGTAGCCCTCACGAAAGAAAGGATTTTCTGTGGGTAAAATCCGAGGTCGAACTCCTTTTCCAGCATCCTTCGTGTTGTATCAGGCAGCTCCAATTGGTTAAATACAAGTTTATCAACATGGAATCGAATGGAATTCTGGGGTTCGTTCTCCACGGTATAATGACCTTCAATGCTTAACTCTAATTGGTCACGTTTACCCGAAGCTGTAATTCGATCTTCTTCAAATTGAAAAGCAAAATCATTAAAAATAGAATTCTGCTCACGTAAAAATTGATTAAGCTCATTCTGTCCAATTCGAATGGTATAGGTTGTTCCCGTTGTAGAAATTCCACCATTTTGATTTTGAATAAAGTCGGGTAGATTTTGCATGGCTGATGCCAAAGCTTTGAAATAACGTTTAACCTCATATATCCCGATATTCTCCCAATAGATCGTAAGTTCGTTCATTAGCTTTTGAATGGCGTCTGCATTACCGCTCGCTGCAACTTGCCCATCCACTTCTTTTTGTAAGGCGATTACACGCTCCCGTTGATTCTGCAAATTGGTTTTTAGTTCGTTAAGCTCTTGGGTCGTTTGAGCAATGCGAGCTGAGGTTTGCTGCATGCTTTGATATCTCTCCTGATACTTATCCAATACCGCCTGATCTCTGCCGATAATAATCTGATAGTAATCGTAAAGAATGAATAGATCTTTAAACGATCTCGCGCCAAGAACGGTCATGAGCAGGCTATCACGTTCCCCTGTATAATAGGATCGTACAACCGATCCCGCCCGTTCTTGCTGGATATGTATTTGTTCCTGTTGCTCTTGAAGCTGGCTCGCCAACGTAAGCTGCTGTTGATCCAAATCTTTCTGTCTTTGCGTGATACGCTCAATCTCGTTATCGATTTCGACGATGGACAAGCTCTTTTGCAATATTTCACGTGTTTCCTCAGGAGAGGGATCGGCATAAACGGAAGTCGATGTAAGTTGGACAAAAAGTAGGATGAAGATAAGTAGAACAAGTATGTTATATCGACGCTTCACCAATATCATTCTCCTTTCCTTGGTTCATATCTATTGTACAGGCTTCTCTCTTTCAAACAATATATGAAACAAACCTGTGAAATATCCTTAGTGGTTACATAACGCGTTAAACCGCACTTCAATCACCAGAGTTGTCATCAATATTGAAACACAAAAAAAGCAATCCGGTGTGAACTGGATCGCTTTTTTGCTGTTGGCGGATTAGAGCGGCAAATCCATTTGGAATACGGTCCAGTAACTGAACCCCGTAAAGGTAACGATCATATAACCCCAGAAGAGCAATATGTACGTTCTTTCGGTGAATTTCAGGTATCCCAAAATGACGAAAAACGCAGTCTGCAAGAAAAAAAGCAAGGCCATCTCGACCAAATCTCCTGCAAAAGCCATCAGGCCAATCGTGAGTGTGAAGAACCCGAGTACTCGAAACATGCGTGCCACGGTAAGTCCTCCTCTCTATGTACGATCATAGATTGTCTACACAACATTATACCGGGAAAGGAAAAAGGTGTAAACAAAATTGGATATGAAAGCGAATTCTTTTTTTTGCCTGGAAAGGCTCAATTATGCTTTCTTTTACACATGTGACGTATGAGTGCCCTTAAATGTGGAAATACATTTTAGTATGAAATCAATTCTATGAACTCTATGAGAGGCATAAGAATGAATGAAGCAGCTTTTATACCTCATTCACAAGCCGGGAGATCGGTGATGTGAACGGTTATTTTAGGATGTTGTTAGGAGGGTATTATAGCATGACTGCAGTGAGACAGGATGCTTGGAGTACAGAGGACGATTTGATTTTGGCTGAGGTTACGTTACGTCATATTCGAGATGGAAGCACGCAGCTCGCTGCATTTGAGGAAGTAGGCGATAAAATTGGCAGAACCTCTGCCGCTTGCGGATTTCGCTGGAACAGTTTTGTGCGGAAAAAGTATGAATCTGCCATCAGTAATGCTAAAGCGCAACGCCAGAAACGTAGTTATCTTAGAAAACAGCCTGCATTGCTTGGGCCACAAGTTGCCGCTCTCTCTACACTAGAAACGGAAGAAACCTTGTATAAATCAGATGGAATTTCGGAAGAGACTCTATCCATCGATGCGGTGATCCGTTTCTTACGTCAGTGGAGAGGCACTGTGCAGGAAAATGGACGTCAGCTTAAAATGCTGGAAAAAGAATTGCGAGAAAAGGAAGACGAACTTCATGAGCTTCGCTGTGAGAATGACCGTTTATCGAAGCAGGTTAATGAAGTTCAAACCGATTACCGTGTGGTGAACGACGATTACAAGGCACTGATTCAGATTATGGATCGTGCAAGAAGACTTGCATTTTTGTCAGAAGAAGAAGAGGAGCTCAAAACACGCTTTAAAATGGATGCTAACGGAAATTTGGAGCGAATTGAGTAGTAAAGATACGTGCTTAGTCTTTGATATAGGAATAAACCCGTCACATTTCCGTTATATACGGCGGTGTGTGCGGGTTTTTTGTTTGACCATTTTGTTCTATGATATATAGATATAATCTAAGAAATGGAGAATGGCGAGAGGAAGGTGTCATATGATTATTGACATTATAGGCGCAGGATCACTTGGATTGTTATATGGGAGTAAACTACATGCTGCTGGCTATCAGGTGCGATATTGGACTAGAACTTCTGAGCAAGCGTCCGACATGAAGAAGCGTGGATTGCAAATTACAGAGCCGAGCGAAGCAGAAGCGCTGCGAATAAGCGGAAGGGACATTCAGGCCTATTGCATCAAGAAGTTGGGCGAGACATGGGCACATTCACCTGGGGATTGGTTACTTCTGATGGTGAAGCAGACAGCAATGGATGAACTCATTCGTGACATTGGTACGATAGAGCAGGAACCTCTTAATATTGTATGTTTCCAAAATGGGATCGGGCATGTCTCGAAAATACAAAAAGCTACGCCAACAGCTACTATATATAATGCAATAACTACAGAAGGGGCAAAAAGACTAGGTAACGAGGTAATTCGTGCTGGTAAAGGCCAGACTTGGATTGGTCAAAGCGCAGATGCTTCACCCCGTTCTGTAGTGCAGATAGGGAAGAATGAACTAATAAGTTTGGTGCAGACTATACAACAGGCAGGATTTGACTGTACAGTGTCGAATCAAATCGATAAGCTGATATACAGGAAGTTGATCATCAATGCAGTCATTAATCCACTTACGGCAATCTGGCGAGTACCAAATGGTCAATTACTTCAAAATAAAGAACGCACCATGGTCATGCGCCAGCTCTATGATGAGGCAACAAGGGTATATAAAGCAAACGGAATTACGATGGATGTAGATCTCTGGGAACAACTGTTGTCCGTATGCCAGGCGACGGCTTCGAATACCTCCTCAATGCTTGCAGATGTTCTGGAAGGACGCCGTACTGAGATTGACTCCATTAATGGGCAAGTTGTAAATTTGGCGCACCAATGTGGACTGACTGCTCCGTTGCATGAAACATTGCTGCATTTAATCAAAGGTATGCATCCGGAAGGAGTGAATTGATGAGCTTTTTTATCACGTTGAGTATACTGCCCTTCTTTCCTTTCATTATTGTCTATTGGGTTATGTATGCTTGGAAAAAGGATAAACGGGTTGCGGTTCGAAAAGCGATGGATGTTACAACGTTATTTCTAATTTTCTCTGTATCTGCGTTATTCAACTTAACATTTGAAACGAATTTTGGTTTTTATTTGACGCTTATTTTCATACTAATAGCACTTGGATTGGTAGGAGGGGCGCAAAATCGACTAAAAGGTAAAGTGGATGGGGGACGAATGTTCCGGGCAGTTTGGCGTATGGCATTTGTAATGATGAGTTTTGGTTACATTTTGTTTACTATATTTGGACTTTTTAGATATTTTGTGAAAGTGATGTAAGGTTACATAACGCAAAAGGGTTAAAAAATGTGTCGAATTTGTCGAAAAGTGAAAAAAACATTACTTTCTGAAAAAGTAATGTAGATTTTTTTGACCGGTGGTTGTATAATCTATAAACATAAACCACATCAATTTAGGGGGAAAGTGTTAGATGAAAAGGAAAAGTCTATTAGTCCTTTTGACGCTGATCTTGGCGTTCGGTACCGTACTTGCAGCGTGCGGATCGAAAAATGAAGGCACAGGTAACAACACCGATACTGGTTCTGCAAGCGAAAGTAATGGTCTTGCGAAAGATCAAGTGCTGAAAATCAACCTGACAGCTGAACCTCCTACGTTGGACCCGGCTCAAGCAAAAGACAGCCAAACCAACACAGTTTTGAAATTCTTGTATGAAGGTCTTGTACGCATCGATGCTGATGGTAAAGAAGCACCAGGTGTCGCTACAAAATGGGAAATTTCTGAAGATGGTTTGAAATATGTTTTCAACCTGAACCCGGAAGCAAAATGGAGCAACGGTGATGCAATCACTGCTGAAGACTTTGTTCGTTCTTGGGAGCGTGCATTGAAACCAGAAACTGCTTCTCCTTATGCTTACCAATTGTACTACATCAAAGGTGCTGAAGGTTACAACCGTAGCTCTGATGAAACATTCGAAGGTACTAAAGTTACTGACTTCGCACAAGTAGGTGTTAAAGCGACAGACGAGCATACGCTTGAAGTTACTTTGGAAAACCCTACACCTTACTTCTTGGGTCTGACAGCATTCTATACGTACTACCCAGTACACCAGTCTGCTGATACAAATGACAAATTCTTCACAGACTACAAAAACATGATCGTTAACGGACCATTCACTATGGATACGTACGCTAAAGGTCAAAAAATCGTAGTTAAGAAAAATGATGGCTACCATGCAGCATCTGATATCAAATTGACTCAAATCGATATGTCCCTGACAAGCAGCAGTGCTTCTGAACTGCAAGCTTACAAATCCGGACAATTGGATTACACTGGTGCACCTAACGGTGAGATCCCAACTGACCAAATTCCTTCTGTGAAAGCAGAATTGCCAGATGAGTTCAAAGCTACTGGTATCGCAAGTACGTACTACTACCAATTTAACGTAAATGAAGCTCCATTTAACAACGTTAAAATCCGTAAAGCATTTGCAATGTCTATTAACCGTCAACCAATCGTTGACAAAGTAACTCAAGGTGGACAAATTCCAGCATTCGGTTTCGTACCTCCAGGTATCCGCGGTGAAAACGGCGAATTCCGTGATGAGCACAAAGATGACTACTTCACTGAAAATGTAGAAGAAGCTAAAAAATTGCTTGAAGAAGGTATGAAAGAAGAAGGTTACACTACGTTGCCTGCAATCACTTTGATCTACAACACAAGTGACAACCATGCAAAAATCGCTTTGGCTATCGCTGATATGTGGAAAAACAATCTTGGTGTTGACGTGAAAACTGAAAACCAAGAGTGGGGCGTATTCCTTGAGAACCGTCAAAACCAAAACTTCCAAATCGCTCGTGCAGGTTGGTCTGCAGACTATAATGACCCGTACAACTTCTTGGAAATGTGGACTACTGGAAACACAAACAACGATTCCAAGTTCAGCAACGCTCAGTATGACAAAGATGTAAAAGACACTGTAAAATCTGCTGAACCAGCTGCTCGTATGGCTGCTTTCGCTGACGCTGAAAAAATCCTGATTCAAGATGAAATGGCTGTTATGCCAATCTACTACTACACTAACGTATCTTTGACTAAGCCTTACCTGAAAGGCGTACAACTTGATTTCAGTGGAGCAATTGACTTCACTCGTGCATATCTGGAAGAGAAATAAGTTGTTCTGAAGTCTATATGATTACTTCGGGATATATATGTGGAATTCCATATATATCCCGATTTTTTTGTATGTGAACTGATTTTCCTTATAATTCTTGAAATTTCCGATAAATGGATTGGACTTTATTGTTGTCTAATTCTACAATCGATTTGTATACAAAATATTGTTTTTGGAGGTGTGCAAGGGTTGGTTAAGTACGTGCTGAAAAAACTGCTATTTATGCTGCTATCGCTTTTCATACTCGCATCAGCAACCTTCTTCCTAATGAAGGCCATTCCGGGTGACCCTTTTACATCCGAGAAAAAAGTAACGCCTGAAATTCGGGCACTACTAGAAGTGAAGTATGGATTAGACAAGCCTATGTTTGTTCAATATCTGAAGTACATGGGTGGAATTATTCAAGGGGATTTCGGGGTTTCTATGAAATACCTGAACCAAGAAGTAACCGACATGATTACTCAAACGTTTACAGCGTCACTTAAACTGGGTGTCTTCGCAATTATTATCTCCGTTATAGTGGGTGTACTGCTTGGTCTGATCGCAGCAGTGTATCACCGTAAACTCATTGATGATGTCACGATGGTGCTTGCTGTTATCGGGATCGCGGTACCAAGCTTCTTGTTAGCGTCCCTATTGCAATACATTTTTGCATCCAAACTCGGATGGTTTAACGTAATGGGCTTCGACGGACCACTCGACTATGTGCTCCCGGTTGCAGCTCTATCTGCATCTCCGATCGCCTTTATCGCTCGTTTGACGCGTTCAAGCATGCTGGAAGTGCTTCATGCTGACTACATCAAAACAGCGAAAGCTAAAGGTCTGAAATGGCCTGCAATTATGTTCAGACACGTTGTACGTAATGGTATTCTTCCTGTTGTGACTTATGTTGGTCCAATGACAGCAAATATTATTACAGGTTCCGTAGTTATTGAACAAATCTTTAACATTGGTGGTATTGGTAAAGTATTCGTAGAAAGTATCACAAACCGTGATTACACAATGATCATGGGGATTACGATCTTCTACGGTATTCTCCTGATGTTGGCACGTTTCTTCACAGATATTGCTTACGTGCTAATTGATCCTAGAATTAAGCTGGAAAGCCGGAAGGGGGCATAACGTTGTCTGGCACGAACAATAAAAAAAATGAAACGGCTAACACTGACCTGAACAGTCAGGCAGCGGTTAAATCGGAAGAAAGCATATCTCTTTTTAAAGATGCTATGTATAGACTTGCAGCCAATAAAGCCGCAATGATTAGTCTAGGTATCTTAATCCTTGTCGTGATTTTCTCTATAATCGGTCCAACTTCGTTGTTTACTCAGT
Organism: Paenibacillus sp. DCT19; assembly: GCF_003268635.1. Lineage (NCBI taxonomy): Bacteria > Bacillati > Bacillota > Bacilli > Caryophanales > Paenibacillaceae > Paenibacillus > Paenibacillus sp. DCT19. The sequence continues at coordinate 4,534,856 of NZ_CP029639.1, read as the reverse complement.
ATAACTATTATTCCAATGATCTAATGAATTCCAACTCAGCACCAAGTGCGGAGCACTGGTTCGGAACGGACGAGCTCGGTCGTGATGTATGGGTAAGAACATGGGTCGGTGCACGTGTATCCCTTACTGTAGGTTTGGCAGCAGCGTTGATTGACCTTATTATCGGTGTTATTTATGGGGCAATCATGGGCTTCTACGGTGGACGTGTAGATGGAATTATGAACAAGTTCTCCGAAATTCTTTACTCTTTGCCGTACATGCTCGTTGTAATCTTGTTGTTGGTTGTATTGGAACCAAGTTTGACTACCATTATCATTGCACTCACCATTACGGGCTGGATCAGTATGTCATGGATTGTCCGTGGAGAGATTATGCAACTCAAAAACAGAGACTTTATTCTCGCGGCACGTTCGATGGGTGCAAGCACAACTCGTCAGTTGTTCCGTCATTTGCTGCCTAACGCTATCGGTCCAATTCTCGTAACATTGACATTGTCTATTCCAAATGCGATCTTTGCCGAAGCTTTCTTGAGCTTCCTCGGACTAGGTGTATCTGCACCAAGATCTTCACTAGGTTCAATGATCAATGATGCATTGACAGGTTGGACGCTGTTCCCTTGGCGTATGTGGTTCCCAGCAGGTTTGATGGTTATCACAATGTTAGCATTTAACTTGCTCGGTGACGGTCTGCGTGATGCACTCGATCCGAAATTACGTAAATAGAAATAGGAGGTGGGATTAATGGAGCCGATTTTAACAGTCAAAGATTTGAGCGTGTCCTTTACGACACGTTCTGGAGAATTTGATGCCGTTAAAAATGTGAGTTTTGAACTTGGCAAAGGAGAGACGTTGGGGATCGTTGGTGAATCGGGTAGTGGTAAGAGTGTTACCGCCCAAACGATCATGAAGTTGATTCCCTCCCCGCCTTCGAAGGTCAAAAGTGGAGAAATTACTTTTCACGGGCAAAGCCTATTAAATAAGACAGATAAACAAATGGAAGCTATTCGTGGTAAAGATATCGGTATGATCTTCCAAGATCCAATGACTTCATTGAATCCTACAATTAAAATAGGTAAACAGATCACTGAAGTTCTGCGTAAGCACCAGAATATGTCCAAGAAAGAAGCGGAAAAACGCGCTCTGGAAATGTTGGAACTCGTGGGAATCAAAAATGCAGCTATTCGCATGAACCATTACCCGCACCAATTCTCCGGTGGTATGCGTCAACGTGCGATGATCGCGATCGCGCTTGCGTGCCGTCCATCTCTTCTTATCGCGGATGAGCCGACAACAGCACTCGACGTAACGATTCAGGCGCAAATTCTGGACGTTATGAAGGATATGCAACAAAAACTCGGAACATCGATCATGCTGATTACCCATGACCTTGGTGTAGTTGCTGGTATGTGTGACCGTGTTGTTGTTATGAAGGAAGGCGAAGTGGTTGAGACAGGAACAACTGCCGAAATCTTTAGCAATCCTCAACATCCATACACGATTAAATTGCTGAACGCTCTACCACGCTTGGATGAGCCTAAGAAAGAAAAACCTGCACCGGCTGGTATTATCAAAGGTGCCAACAAGCCGCTAGTTCAAGTGAAAAACTTGAAACAATACTTCAATCTGGGTAAAGGTAACATTCTTAAGGCGGTTAATGATGTCAGCTTTGATATTTTTGAAGGCGAAACCCTTGGGGTTGTAGGCGAATCTGGTTGTGGTAAATCTACAACAGGTCGTACCATTCTGCGCCTTTATGAACCAACTGGCGGAAGTGTTAACTTTAACGGAACAGATATCTACAAGCTGTCTCCACGTAAGATGAAGGAAATGCGTAAAGACATGCAGATGATCTTCCAAGATCCATATGCATCCTTGAACCCTCGTTTTAACGTTATGGATATTATCGGTGAATCTCTAGATATCCACGGTTTGGCTTCCAGCCGGGCTGAGCGTAAAAAACGCGTTGAAGAACTGCTTGATCTGGTAGGCTTGAATCCAAGCCATGCGCTTCGTTACCCACATGAATTCTCTGGTGGTCAAAGACAACGGATCGGGATTGCCCGTGCCTTGGCTGTAGACCCTAAATTCATCATCTGTGACGAGCCTTTGTCTGCATTGGATGTATCGATCCAAGCTCAAGTTGTTAAATTGTTGGAAGAGCTCCAACAACGTCTTGGCTTGACATACCTCTTTATTGCACATGACTTGTCCATGGTTAAACATATCAGTGACCGCGTAGCGGTTATGTATATGGGTAAAGTGGTTGAGCTTGCTGAAAGTGAAGAGCTCTACGCTAATCCGATCCACCCTTATACGAAAACATTGTTGTCTGCAATTCCGGTACCTGATCCGGAAGTTGAAGCGAACAAACGTCGTATTTTGTTACCGGATGAGCAATCAGGCCCAATCCAGAATGCAGGTAGTGGCCCTGTAAACGATCCATATAACCTGGAAAATGCTCAATTAATTGAAGTTTCCAAAGGTCATTGGGTTTCAGAGCCTTACGTATAAACCAATTGTAACTGGACTTATCTATGTATCTTAAACCGTCGACTTGTTCGGCGGTTTTTTTGTAGTTTTTGTGACTTTCTTTTGACGAAGAGGCATTGGATTCGGTACAATCAAGAAAGGCTTTGAAGCAGAATAGGAGGCAGACCTCATGAAAGGTATTACAGAGGCGCTCCGCAGCGGATCACGGCTTGCAGAAGACTACATCTGTTCACGTGATGCTGCGCGTGGCCTTTATGAGTATGACATTCACTGGGAATCTGAACTAGGTAGACGTGCCGAATGGCTCGACCAATCGGAGGACACACGTATCAACCGTCAGGACTTGGTAGAATATCTACGTATATATAATAAGCGATTAAACCCTGATGATGCTGTGCAACGATCACTCGATCGTTTGGCTGAAGAGCATGCGCTGGTAGTCACAGGGGGTCAGCAGAGTGGTTTGTTGACAGGACCCTTGTTCGTTATTTACAAAGCAGCCAGTGTAGTAGCAGCTGCACGTGAAGCTGAGACTAGATTACAACGCCCGGTTGTACCCGTCTTCTGGATTGCGGGAGAAGATCATGATTGGGATGAGGTTAACCACACCTATTTACCGGATACCCAAGGCGATATCGTGAAGCTGAAGCTCCATGGACGCTTTGAAGGACGTGATTCGGTCAGTAACGTTAAGGTTGACACAGAACAGTGGATGACTTCAATTGAGCAGGTTGAGCATCTGTTACCTGACACGGTACATAAACCGAGTTTAATGAAACTGCTGGTTGATATCCATAACTCAAGTTCCAATCTCAGTGACGCTTTTGCTCGATTGATCGCTGCGTTGTTTGGCGAAAGTGGACTAATCCTTATGGATGCTGCTTCGCCCGAACTTCGCCGATTAGAACAACCCGTTTTTGAACGGATCATTCGTGAAAATGATATCTTGCGTGAGGCTTATCTTCACGGAGCTTCATTAGTCAAAGAAGCAGGCTATGACATGCCAGCAGAAGTGGCAGACGATGGCGCCAACTTGTTTTACATTCATGGAGGGGCACGGCTGCTGTTGCTTTTGAAAGACGGTCTGTACACGGATCGGAAAGGTCTCGTATCCTTTTCAGAAGAACGTTTGTTACAAGAGTTAACGGAACATCCCGAGAGATTCAGTAATAACGTGCTTACCCGTCCGTTAATGCAGGATTCGATTCTGCCTGTTGTCGCCGTTATTTTGGGGCAAGGTGAGATCTCTTATTGGGGTTTGACACGTACTGCATTTACACAGTTTGGTCTCCAGATGCCAATTCTGTTACCACGTTTGTCATTCACCATCCTTGAGGATGTTCATCAGAAGCATATGAATCAGTACGGACTCTCTTTCCAAGATGTACAATACCATCTCGAAGAAAAACGTGATCAATGGCTTGCTGGTCAGGAGACGTTTCAGGTAGAGGAACAATTCAGCCAGGCGAGTCAGGCGATTGCTGATATCTATCGTCCTTTACTTGATCAAGTTATGGCCATTCATCCCGGACTGGATCGAATCTGTGATACGAATTTAAAGAAAATCAACGAACAAATTCAGTATTTGCAAAAGCAGACGAACAAAGCGATATCACTCAAACATCAGGTTGGGCTTAGACATTGGAATGGCATACAAAATGCTCTGTTCCCAATGAATAAACCACAAGAACGCGTACATAATACGCTCTATTATCTGAACCGCTACGGAACTGAGTGGATTGAAGAATTGATTCAAGATCAGCGTGAATTCCGGGGGCAACATCAAGTGATCTCACTGTAACGCTCTTTATAATAGAAGGAATATAAACTAAGGAGGATCTGTAATGACAACACCCGCTTTGCAAAATAGTATTGTGAAAGACATGGGGCTTGCTCCAGAAGGACATTTGAAAATTGATTGGGTCGAGGCGCATATGCCTGTGCTCAACCGGATTCGTCGTCAATTTGAGCAGGATCTTCCATTTAAAGGACTCAAAGTTGCGATCTGCTTGCACCTTGAAGCCAAAACGGCTTATCTTGCTAAAGTCATTCAGGCTGGTGGGGCAGAAGTGACGATTACCCACAGTAACCCGTTGTCCACGCAGGATGATGTGTGTGCCGCTCTTGTTGAAGACGGTGTAACGGTATATGCAAAATACAATCCAGAGCCTGCGGAGTTCAAACAACTTCAACTTCGCGCTCTTGAAGTGAAGCCTGATCTCATCATTGATGATGGTGGAGACTTTGCTACAATTATCGCATCAGAACGCCCTGACTTAGCTGCAACGATTCGTGGTGGTGCAGAGGAAACGACAACGGGTATTATCCGTCTGAAAGCATTGGCGAAAGAAGGCCAATTGCAATTCCCGATGGTTGCAGTTAATGACGCTTATTGCAAATACTTGTTCGATAACCGCTATGGTACAGGGCAGTCTGCATTTGATGGTATTATACGTACAACCAACCTCGTCGTAGCAGGGAAAAATGTCGTTGTTGCTGGTTACGGCTGGTGGAAAAGGTGTAGCTATGCGTGCTAAAGGGCTCGGAGCGAATGTCATCGTAACCGAGATTGACCCGATCAAAGCAGTAGAAGCACATATGGATGGGTTCCGCGTGATGACGATGGTAGAAGCAGCTAAGATTGGTGATTTCTTCATCGCAGTTACAGGAAACAAAGACGTGATCACGGGTGAGCATTATGATGTCATGAAAGATGGTGCGATCCTGAGCAATGCAGGTCACTTTGATGTCGAAGTGAATAAGCCTGAACTTGCTAAACGTTCCGAGTCCATTCGCACGGTTCGTCGTAACATTGAAGAATATCGCTTCAAAGATGGACGTAAGATGTACTTGTTGGCAGAAGGTCGTCTTGTAAACTTGGGAGCAGCTGACGGCCACCCTGCTGAGATCATGGATACGACGTTTGCACTTCAAGCGCTCGGTTTGCGTTATGTGAGTGAAAATTATGCAAGTCTTGGCAAAAATGTAGTCAATGTACCTTATGAAATCGATCAACAAGTAGCTAGTTATAAGCTTGAAAGTCTGGATATTACGATTGATACTCTCTCCACAGAACAAGAAAAATACCTGGATAGCTGGAAATTCTAATCGAATCCCAATAATTACAAGCTGAATAACTGATTCAAACGGTCTACAATAGTGTATTGATGATATGGCTCATAATCGGGTAAAGGTTTAGTTGCCCGTAGAAGGAAACGTCTTTGATCCTGAGTTGCAGGGTCAGAGGCGTTTTTTTGGTGGCTGAAATGAAAAAAGTTAAGCAAGTAAGAAGGGTTTTGATTTTTTAGTGCGAATCTATTATGCTTAGGTGGTGGAAAGTGGGGCAAAGTGGGAGAAACGGGTGAGGAGTGAGTGGGCCAATGTTTATGGGGGAGTTCCAACATAGCATTGATGATAAAGGGCGGGTTATTATTCCTGCCAAATTCCGCGAATCTCTAGGGCCGTCTTTCGTTGTCACACGGGGGTTGGATCAATGTCTTTTCGTGTACCCTATGGAGGAGTGGGGGGTCATGGAACAGAAACTCAAAGCTCTACCTTTAATGAAGTCAGATGCACGTGCATTTACTCGATTTTTTTCTCTGGTGCGACTGAATGTGATTTGGACAAACAGGGTAGGGTAAATTTGCCGGGCAATCTAAGGGAATACGCCAAACTAGACAAGGATTGTGTTGTTCTTGGTGTATCGAATCGGGTAGAGATCTGGAGCAAAGACATCTGGGAGAATTATTTTAATCAATCAGAAGAAGTATTCAACGACATTGCCGAAAAGCTGGTCGATTTTAATTTTGATTTATAAAGTCAGGAGGGGTGCAGGTTGTTTCACCACATAACCGTACTCAAAGAAGAGGCAACAGAGGGATTAAACATCAAGCAGGACGGTATATACGTGGACTGCACTTTAGGCGGTGGCGGACATAGTTCCGTAATTGCTTCCAAGCTTGGTCCAGGGGGACGTCTGATCGCACTGGATCAGGATGATTGGGCTTTGGATAATGCACGTGAGAAGTTAGCTGCCTATGGAGACCGTGTAACATTGGTCAAGACCAATTTCCGTGATTTGGAACAAGTTCTGAAAGAACTGGACATTCCACAGAAGGATGGTGTGCCACAAGTTGATGGTATTTTATACGATTTAGGCGTATCCTCACCGCAATTTGATGAAGGAGAACGTGGGTTTAGTTATAATCACGATGCTCCGCTCGATATGCGAATGGATCAGGATGCATTTTTGACTGCCAAAGAAATCGTAAACGAGTGGCCAGAGGATGAAATTGCTCAGATCCTTTATCGTTATGGTGAAGAGAAGTTCTCAAGAAGAATTGCACGTGTCATTGTAGATAAGCGAAGTCAGTCGCCTATTGAAACTACAGGTGAGCTTGTCGAGTTAATCAAGGAAGGGATCCCTGCGGCAGCTCGTCGTACCGGTGGACACCCTGCTAAGAGAAGTTTTCAGGCTCTACGAATTGCAGTTAATGATGAGTTAGGGGCATTTGAGGAAGGCTTGCATCAGGCCGTTCGATGCCTGGCACCAGGTGGACGTGTATCTGTCATAACGTTTCACTCCCTTGAAGATCGGATATGCAAACAGATTTTTAGCAGTTATCTGGAGAAGTGTACATGCCCTCCCGATTTCCCTTTATGCGTGTGTGGCGGTAAGGGAACGTTGCGTTTAGTCAACAGGAAGCCGATGATTCCGACGGAATCAGAACTAGCTGAAAATTCCCGTGCTCGCTCAGCCAAACTGCGCGTAGCAGAGAAATTGTAAACTTGAGAGTGAAGGAGGAGCCTATGCATGGCATATACACGTGGTAATCTGGCTGTAAAAGAAAAAGCGTCACAACAGCGTGTGACCCAGCAACGGTACAAGGAAACTACGAAAGTAGTGACCCGTCGTACCGGACTTCCCGCACGTGAAAAATTTCTATACTTAATCACTTTGGTCGCAGTAATCGTGGTAGGTGGCGTAATGATGTCCCGTTATGCTCAGATCTATGATCTGAACAAACAGGCGCAATCAACGTTATCCGAGGTAAGAGAAGCTGAGAAGACGATTGCTGATTTGCAAGTGGAACGTGAGAAATTAAACAATCTGGTCATCGAACATGCACGTGAACTTGGTTACGTTGAAGCGACAGATAAAAACGTGATTTATGTACCACGTTCAACAAAGACAGGGTCTTCTTCGGATACAGCAAAGTAAGTAAAGAGGTGTACCGATGGTAAAAAGAATAAAAATGCGCACGATACTTATAGGGGATGTATTACCCTCTTTTTTCTTGTACTGGTGATTCGAATCTTCTTCATTCAGATCGTAAATAATGATTTTTGGACAAAAGAAGCCACCGGATTGATCGAACGGGATCAGACGATTAAGGCCAGTCGAGGTTCAATCACAGATCGAAACGGAAATGTACTGGCAACGGATGCTCCTGCATACACCGTATCTGTAAACCCCCTGCTAATTAATGAGCTAGGTATCGAGGATGAAGTTACAAGTAGACTCTCTTCTATACTAGGTAAAAATGAAAGTGAGATGCGTGCGATCGTCACAGCGAAGAAACCAGATAATGGCGGATTCTATGCCCAACGTGAAGTGCGCAGTGAGGGGTACAAGATTGGACCTGACCTCCAAGCGAAAGTGAATGAGTTTCGGGAAGAGTTGCAGGAAAAGTATAAGGCACGAAATGCTATTGTAATGACACAGGAATCGAAGCGCTATTATCCAGAGGAGACACTTGCTTCGCATCTGCTAGGTTATATGAATCGGGATGGAAAAGCGGTTAACGGGCTCGAAGTGTCTTATGATGATGTATTGACAGGCACGGACGGGCATTTAAATTACCAAAAGGATGCCAAAGGCATTAAACTGCCAGGCTCTCAGGATACGTATCTGCCACCACAGAATGGTAAAACGTTAAAACTTACGATTGATGATACGATTCAATATTATATTGAAGATGCCATGAAAGAAGCTGTGGCTAAATACAATCCGCTGAGTATGACAGTCATTGCAGCAGATCCAAATACAATGGAAATCTTAGGTATGGCTAACTGGCCAACCTTTAACCCGAATACGTATGGAGAAACACCGGATCAGAAAAACTTTATTAACCATGCGACGCAGTCAATCTATGAACCAGGTTCCACGTTTAAGATTGTCACTTTAGCAGGGGCAGTTGAAGAGAAGTTATTCGATCCGAATGCGACCTTTGAATCGAAACGGGTTTATATTGGCGGTTATCCGATCAGTGATAATGGTCATGCATATGGCTGGATTTCGTATTTGGAGGGTGTAAAACGTTCAAGTAACATTGCGTTTGTTAACCTTGGTTATAACATGCTGGGCGGTGATCGGTTACGTCACTATATTGATCAGTTTGGCTTCGGTAAGAAGACAGGCATTGATCTTCCAAGTGAGTCGGCCTCACCAATCAAACCACTGGTGTATAAGTCAGAGATTGCAACGGCTGCTTATGGTCATGGTCTCGTACAAGTTACACCGATTCAACAGGTGGCAGCTATTTCAGCGATTGCCAACGGTGGGAAGCTACTGACACCTCATCTGGTTAAAGAGATCATTAATCCGAATGATGGAACGACAGAAGTTATTAAGCCGAAGGAAGTTCGTCAGGTTATTTCGAAGGAGTCTTCCAAACTTGTGAGTGGATATTTGGAGCAGGTTGTCGCAGACCAAACGATTGGTACAGGACGTAACGCCTATATTGAAGGATATCGAGTAGCGGGTAAAACAGGTACAGCCAGAAAATGGGACGGTAAGGAATATAGTAAATCCAAAGACGTCGTTTCATTTATTGGATTCGCACCTGTGAACAATCCCAAAATCGCGATGCTGGTTCTTATCGACCAACCAAGCGGTGCTAATATTGGAGGCGGAACTGCCGCCGCTCCGGTATTTAAGAAAATCGTTAGCCAAACCCTTCAATATTGGGGAATTCCAAAAGAAACGGTATCAACCGCTAATAGCAAAGCGAAGGCTGATCCTGTCATTCAAATCAAGGCTCCTGATCTAATTGGCAAAACAGCAAAGCAAGCGAGAAGTCAATTACTGAATGCTGGTATTGCATATGAGACATTAGGCCAAGGCGAAAATGTGATTCGTCAGTATCCAGCTGCCGGAGATTTAATGAATCCTGGACAGCGAATCTACCTACTAACGGAAGAAAGCAGCAAGATGAAGATTCCGGATCTAAAGGGCTCATCTCTCCGAGATGCACTTGAAGTACTCTCTTTGATCAAAGTAGGCGTAACCGTTAAAGGAGAAGGCTTTGTTGTGAAACAGACTGAACAGGTATCAGGTGAGCAGCGTACGGTTCAGTTGGTACTTCAAACGGCCAAGGCGGCTGTCACGGGTATTGCAGATGATGCTCCAGACTCTTCGGACGCAGCGGTTGACAAGAATGCCGAAGATTCAAAATCAGATGCTGCCGGGCAGGGAGAAGAAGCGAGTCAGACCAATCAGAATGCTGCATCTTCAAGTGAGAACGAATCATCTGAAGGTAATCAGACGGACAGTTCACTTCCATAATACGCAATGGCATTATAAAATACAGCTTGTTCTAACCCCTGGTTGTCCCGAATATTCATGAATGTAAGGAAGCTCATGATTTTGGGACGAGTGGGGGGATCTTTTTCGTGAAGGGATCAAGTGTAAATTTACGGCGCAGGCTGTTATGGAGTTTAGTTGTTTTAATCTTATTGTTCTCTGCTCTGGTGATACGACTGGCTTATGTGCAACTGGGAAAGGGGCCGGAACTGTCGGCTAAGGCGGAGGAATCGTGGCGTCGGAACATTCCGTATTCGGCAAAACGGGGAGAGATTCTGGACCGGAATGGCACCTCGCTTGCTTATAATGTGACGAGTCCAACCATCATGGCTATTCCTGCCCAGGTGAAGGAAGCAGAGGTCACCGCAAAAGCACTCGCTCCACTGCTTGGCATGACGGAAGAGAAAGTGCTGGCAACCATCAAGAAAAGAGAACTCATTGTCAGACTACAGCCCGGCGGCCGCAAAATTACGATGGATAAAGCTCAACGCATCCGTGATTTGAAGCTTCCGGGTATCGTTGTTGCAGAGGACAATAAACGCTTCTATCCTTATGGTGATTTGGCTGCTCATATTCTTGGGTTTACTGGGATCGACAATCAAGGTTTAACCGGGGTAGAGAAAAAGTATGATGATAAGCTTAATGGCTTGAACGGCAGCGTGTCCTACTTGTCCGATGCGGCCGGAAGGCTAATGCCGGGCTCATCTGAGAAGTATGTGGAACCGAGGGACGGGCTGAATCTGGAGCTTACGATCGACAAGTCCATTCAGTCTATCATGGAGCGCGAGTTAGATCAGGCGATGGTCAAGTTTCAAGCAAACTCTGCGCTTGCCATTGCCATGAATCCCAAAACGGGTGAAGTGCTGGGAATGGCTAGTAGACCGGGATATGAGCCTGCTGACTATCAACAGTATCCTGCGGAGATTTATAACCGCAATCTGCCAATCTGGATGACATATGAGCCAGGTTCAACGTTTAAGATCATCACTTTAGCAGCAGCACTGGAAGAAAAGAAAGTGAATCTGCAGCAGGATCAGTTTTTTGATCCCGGATATGTAGAGGTTGGCGGTGCAAGGTTACGCTGTTGGAAGAAGGGCGGGCATGGGAGCCAGACATTCTTACAGGTTGTCGAGAACTCTTGCAACCCTGGATTCGTAGCTTTGGGTCAAAAGCTAGGGAAGGAATCGCTCTTCTCGTATATTAAAAACTTTGGATTTGGTACCAAAACGGGCATCGATCTTAGTGGTGAAGCGAGTGGAATTCTATTCAAGCTCTCACGAGTAGGTCCTGTGGAACTGGCAACCACTGCATTTGGTCAGGGTGTATCTGTGACCCCGATCCAGCAAGTTGCAGCAGTCTCTGCTGCGATTAATGGTGGTAAGCTCTACAAGCCTTATGTTACCAAGGCGTGGGTTCATCCTGAGACAGGTGAAGTGATGGAGGAAGCTAAGCCAGAGCTTGTAAGGCAAGTCATTTCGGAGGATACGTCCAAACAAGTGCGTGAAGCGTTAGAGAGTGTTGTCGCAAAAGGAACCGGTCGACCAGCCTTTATTGATGGCTATCGTGTAGGTGGTAAAACGGGAACAGCACAAAAGGTTATTAATGGGCGCTATTCTTCCAGTGAACATATTGTATCCTTCATCGGCTTTGCCCCAGCAGATGATCCTCAGATTGTCGTGTATACCGCTGTGGATAATCCTAAGGGAATTCAATTCGGTGGTGTGGTAGCAGCGCCGATTGTACAAAATATTTTAGAGGATGCACTTCACTATATGAAAGTTCCTGTGCGTAAGGATCAAGTTGCCAAAGAATATAAATATGGTGAAACTAAAATCGTAACCGTACCTGATTTAACAGGCGCGACGGTTGAGGACTTGTACGAGGATCTGAATATGAACTTCATGCTCGCGAAGTCCGGCAGCGGGAAATATGTAATTAATCAAGCACCTAAGCCTGGAGCACGTGTTGATCAAGGTTCAACCATACGTATCTATATGGGCGATGTCCTGAACGATGCTCATAATCATTCAGCAGAAGAAGGTCAGGAACCTTGAGTCTTATTCAAGGCCTGACCGCAACAAAATTCATCCAGATGCGTTTCATTAATTGGTTATAATGACGATAGTATAATAAAGACATATACAGAAGTAGTAAACTTTGAGAAGTGAGGTTATTCATGTGCTCTTAAAACAACTTGCATCAAAACTTATAACTGCTCGTCTGAATGGTGAACCAAATACAGAGTGCACAAACTTGCAGACAGATTCTCGTCAGGTACAACCGGGAGATCTGTTTATCTGTCTTCCGGGACATACCGTGGATGGACATGATTATGCGGAGAAGGCCGTACAGTCAGGAGCCGCAGCTCTGGTTGTGGAACGACTGCTCGATCTACCCGTGCCACAGCTTCTTGTGAGAGATAGCCGCGTAGCCATGGCTGTACTTGCTGATTTCTTTTTTGACTCGCCAAGTCACAAGATGAATATGATTGGAGTAACAGGAACGAATGGTAAAACAACGACCACGTACTTGATCGAAAAAATCATGAGTGACTATGGACAAAATACAGGGCTGATCGGTACGATCCAAATGCGTTATGCCGGTCGTACGTACCCGATGTCAGGTACGACACCTGAAGCACTTGATTTGCAGCGGAGTTTGCATGATATGGTACAATCGGGTACGCAGTGCTGCGTTATGGAGGTTTCCTCTCACGCTCTTGAACAGGGTCGTGTAAAAGGAACGGAGTTCCGCACAGCGGTGTTTACCAACTTGACACAGGATCATCTAGATTACCATCATTCCATGGAAGAATATCGCGCAGCAAAAGGGTTGTTCTTTGCCCGCCTAGGCAATGGGTATGCCGAAGAAGCTTCCAAACGGAAATTTGCGGTCATTAACGCGGATGATCCGGCAGCAGATTATTTCATTTCCGTTACGGCGGCTGAAGTGATTACATATGGTATGGGTGAAAATGCAGACGTACGTGCATCCCAAATTTCAATTACTTCTCAGGGTACAGCTTTCCATGTGGATACATTTGCAGGCAGTACAGATATTTCTCTACGAATGGTTGGTAAATTCAATGTGTATAATGCCATGGCTGCAATTGCTGCAGCACTCATTGAGGGCATTCCTCTTGAAGAAATCAAACGTAGCCTGGAGACCGTGCCAGGGGTAGATGGACGTGTAGAAGCAGTTGATGCGGGACAACCGTTTGCCGTCATTGTTGACTATGCCCATACACCGGATGGATTAGAGAATGTACTTAAAACAGTCAAAGAATTTGCTGAAGGACGTGTAATCTGCGTATTTGGCTGTGGTGGCGACCGGGATCGCACCAAGCGTCCGTTGATGGGCAAAATTGCAGCTTCATATAGTGACGTCGTTTTTGTCACTTCAGATAATCCACGGACAGAGGATCCTGACCTGATTCTTAAGGACATTGAGCAAGGGCTGATTGAAGAATCCGTTCCAGCGGATCGCTATGTTATGATTGTTGATCGACGCCAGGCTATTCATGAGGCTATTGAAATGGCAAGCCCAGCCGATGTAGTATTGATTGCGGGCAAGGGTCATGAAACCTATCAGATTATCGGAACAACCAAAACCGATTTTGATGATCGAATCATAGCCAAAGAAGCGATAAGGGGCAAATCCAATTGATAAAACGAACATTGGCACAATTGGCGGAGATGTGCGGAGGAACGTTGTGTGACACTGCCGCATATGGTGAGACGCTTGTAGAAGGCGTATTTACAGACTCACGTAAGCGAGCGGTCGGCAGCTTGTTTATTCCGCTTGTGGGTGAGAGGTTTGACGGGCACGAATTTGTGCAAACCTGTTTAGAGACAGGAGCTGCAGCTGCGTTGTGGCAAAAGGATCATGGTGCTGCTCCTGACGGAGCAATCATCCTTGTTGATGATACACTGCTCGCACTACAGGCACTTGCATCGGCTTATCTGAACGAGAGTCGTGCATCTGTCGTAGGTATTACAGGCAGTAATGGTAAAACCACAACAAAAGACATTGTGGATGCAGTTCTGTCTACGACGTACAAAGTACACAAAACGCAAGGTAACTTTAATAATCATATCGGTTTGCCATTGACCGTTCTGTCCATGAACGAAGACACCGAAATTATTATTTTGGAGATGGGCATGAGTGGACGGGGAGAGATTGAAGTTCTATCCAAGATCGCCCAGCCTGATGTGGCAATCATTACGAATATTGGAGAATCTCATCTACTTCAGTTGGGGTCTCGTTTGGAGATTGCTAGAGCCAAAGCTGAAATTGCGGCAGGCATGAAGCCTAGCGGTGTGTTGATCTACAACGGAGACGAGCCGTTAATCGCTCAAGTGCTGGCTGAACCATCAACGATACAGCCAAATGACATGCAGCGAGTAACGTTTGGACTTCAAACCGATAATGACGATTACCCGACAGGGATCATGAACGCTCCGAGTGGCGTTGTTTTTACGAGTAAGCAATCGGGAGAAGCAGCCTATGCACTTCCGCTGTTAGGTACGCATAATGTGGTGAATTGTCTGGCAGCCCTTGCTGTTGCGCGTCATTTCGGTGTGAAATCTGAGCAGGTTGCTGACGGGTTGTCCCGATTAAAGCTCACAGGTATGCGTATTGAGGTACTCCAGTCCTCCAGTGGACTCACGATACTTAATGATGCGTATAATGCTAGTCCAACTTCAATGAAAGCAGCGGTGGATGTTCTTGAAAGTTTACGAGGATATCGTTTCAAAGTCGCTGTACTAGGAGATATGCTTGAACTAGGGCCCCAAGAGGAAGAGCTTCACTATGGCATTGGGTCATATGTGACTCCAGATAAGATGGATATGGTACTGACATATGGCTCTCTTGCTGCAAGTATCGCTGAAGGGGCTAGGCAGCATATGCCTGCAGAAGCCGTTCTTGCCTTTGAGGATAAAGAGGAACTGACCCGTTACCTTATGGAGAAGCTCCAGCCAAGAGATGTTGTCTTGTTCAAGGCTTCCCGGGGAATGAAGCTTGAGGACGTGGTCGAAGCACTAAAAATAGCACCATTACAGAAATGAAGTAGACTAGAGGGGTGAACCCATGGATTTCCAGGTATTACTGTTAACAATCGGCGTTTCATTTATTCTGGCGGTGATTGCCGCACCGCTCCTGATTCCATTGCTGCGACGTATGAAATTCGGGCAGCAGGTACGGGAGGATGGCCCACAGAGCCATCTCAAAAAAAGCGGAACACCGACAATGGGCGGAGTCGTGATTTTGCTCGCGTTCACATTGGCATTTTTGAAATTTTCAGCAGTTAAGAATACAGACTTCTATGTCCTGCTTGTAGCTACACTGGGCTTTGGTCTGATTGGATTCTTAGATGATTACATCAAGATCGTATTTAAACGTTCACTTGGACTGACAGCTAGACAAAAAATGCTCGGTCAGTTGTTCTTCAGTGCAGTGATGTGTTACTTGTTAATTCAAAATGGACACAGCACGGCAATCTCCATCCCAGGTACATCGGTTTCCTTCGATTGGACCGGATGGTTCTATTATCCGTTTGTGGTCTTCATGATGCTTGCGATCACCAATGCGGTGAACTTTACCGATGGACTAGACGGATTGTTATCCGGGATTAGCGCTATAGCCTTCGGAGCATTTGCGATTGTTGCGATGCAAGCAACTTCGATGCCTGCTGCGGTGTGTGCGGCTGCCATGATTGGTGCTGTACTTGGTTTTCTAGTATACAACGCACATCCTGCCAAAGTATTTATGGGAGATACCGGTTCTCTTGGGATCGGTGGTGCAATTGGTGCAGTAGCTATAGTAACCAAGACAGAACTGCTTTTCGTCATTATCGGCGGTGTGTTCGTGATTGAGATTCTATCTGTAGTTATTCAGGTGATATCTTTCAAAACACGAGGCAAACGTGTGTTCAAAATGAGTCCTATTCATCACCACTTTGAATTAAGTGGATGGTCTGAATGGAGAGTTGTTATTACCTTTTGGGCGGTAGGCGCAATTCTGGCCGCTCTTGGACTTTATCTCAACAAGGGGTTGTAGATCATGAACCATCCTGAATCGTATCGCGGACAACAAATCGTTGTGCTGGGACTTGCCAAGAGTGGTGTGCAAGTAGCCAAAGTACTGCATCACGTTGGAGCAATTGTCACAGTAAATGATAAAAAAGAAAGAGAACAGTGTCCCGAAGCATCCGAATTGGAGGCTTTGGGAATTTCTGTTGTATGCGGAGGACATCCGGATGATCTGATCCACAGTGATGTAAAGCTAGTGGTTAAGAATCCTGGAATTCCTTATCAAGCACCACCCGTTCAGCAAGCATTGAATTTAGGCATCGAGGTAGTGACTGAAGTGGAAGTTGCCTATCACCTGTGTGCTGCTCCGATGATTGGAATTACGGGTTCCAATGGCAAAACTACCACGACGACGTGGGTAGGCAAAATGCTTCAGCATGCGGGCTTACAGCCTATCGTTGCTGGTAATATCGGAACCCCGCTTTCGGAGGCAGCACAACAGGCTACGGCCGATAATTGGATGGTTGTGGAACTTAGTAGCTTCCAGCTCAAAGGCACTAGTGATTTCCGTCCACGTATTGCTAGTTTGCTCAACGTAGCTGAGACTCACTTGGACTACCATGGGGATATGGATGATTATGTAGCTTCCAAAGCCAAGTTGTTCTCCAATCAGCAATCAGATGATATCGCCATTTTGAATTGGGATGATCCTGTATGTCGTGGACTAATACCTTACATCAAGAGCAAACTGCTTCCGTTCTCCATGACCGAGAAGTTAGAAACAGGCGTATATGCTGATCCTTCTTATGTGGATGGAGAAGAAGATGATGTGAAGCGTCAGGTGATTTATGCGGATGAGCAAGGTCATCGTCATGTGATTGTTGATGTGGAGAATATCGGCATTCCCGGAAGATTCAATGTAGAGAACGCGCTGGCAGCGGTAGCTATAGCGGTATCCGCTGGAGCTGATCCTGCTGTGCTTGCAACTCCTCTAATCGAGTTCAAGGGAGTTGAGCATCGACTTGAATATGTGTTGCAACATAATGGAGCTACATACTTCAATAACTCCAAAGCAACCAATTCCAAAGCTACGGTTATGGCGCTGAATTCTTTCAAAGAGCCCGTTGTACTTATAGCAGGCGGACTCGATCGGGGTTCAGATATGATGGAGCTCTTACCACTGTTCCAGGAACGAGTTAAGGCTGTTGTTGCACTTGGTGAAAATCGTGCGAAAATCGCTCATGTAGCTGAATTGGCTGGGTTAAAGCAAATTAAGGTCGTCGATAATGAAGAGGACGCTGCCAAGACGTTAACCGCTGCGGTGCAGGAAGCATCTCGGCTTGCGGCTCCAGGTGATGTAGTTCTTTTGTCACCAGCATGCGCAAGTTGGGACATGTTTGCATCCTATGAAGAGCGGGGACGCATTTTTAAAGAGGCGGCGCATAACTTGTAAGTAGGGGGGTGGAAAAGCCCCTACTTCCATGCAAGGGGTGGCCTCCTGATGAAACAGTCGCGACCGGCGCCAGATCTCTGGCTCCTGATATGTATTATGGCATTGCTTGCCATCGGCATTATTATGGTATACAGTGCAGGTTCGGTTCTTGCTTTCCACGACTATGGGGATTCATTTTACTTTGCCAAAAGACAACTTCTGTTCGCAGGACTTGGACTTGCCGCGATGTTTGTAACGGCGAGTGTGGATTACCGTGTTTGGCGGAAGTATGCAAAGCCGATTTTAATCGCCTGTTTTATTATGCTGATAGCTGTACTGATTCCGGGCATTGGTGTTGTTCGCGGTGGAGCGCGAAGCTGGCTTGGGATTGGTTCCTTTGGTATCCAGCCTTCAGAGTTCATGAAGCTAGGCATGATATTGTTTTTGGCACACTGGCTTAGTAAAGACCCTGGGAAAATCAAAACCTTCACCACCGGTTTACTACCGCCACTTGGATTGATGGGTTTGGCTTTTGGCATTATTATGCTACAGCCCGATTTGGGGACAGGCACAGTTATGATGGGTGCATCCATGCTGATTGTGTTTACGGCAGGTGCACGAATGAAGCATTTATTGTTCCTGGCTCTAGGCGGTGTGGCTGGATTCGCGGCGTTAATTGCGGCAGCACCTTACCGTTTGAAACGGATTACAGCCTTTCTAGATCCATGGTCTGACCCACTGGGCGCAGGATATCAAATTATTCAATCGTTATATGCAATTGGGCCAGGAGGACTCGCGGGTCTTGGACTCGGCATGAGCCGTCAGAAGTACAGTTATGTGCCAGAGCCACAGACGGATTTTATTTTTTCTATTTTGGCCGAGGAGTTAGGCTTTATCGGTGGGTTAATTGTATTGCTTTTATTTCTAGTGTTGGTCTGGAGAGGGATGCGTGTAGCAATGACAGTTCCTGATGCCTTTGGCAGCTTGCTCGGCGTAGGGATCGTAGGTATGGTTGCTGTTCAGGTGATCATTAATATCGGTGTTGTTATTGGGCTTATGCCTGTTACCGGGATTACACTGCCGTTAATCAGTTACGGTGGATCGTCTCTAACACTCATGCTCACTGCTCTAGGCATTTTATTAAACTTATCCCGTTATGCGAGGTGAAAACGATGCGAGTCGTTCTAAGCGGCGGCGGTACGGGTGGACATATCTATCCGGCTGTTGCCATAGCAAGACAATTGGAGACGGAGAATCCCGACTCGACATTTTTATATATTGGAGGAACCAGAGGTTTGGAAAGCAAACTGGTGCCTCAAGAAAATATTCCGTTTCAATCCATCGACATTACTGGCTTTCGTAGGAAACTGTCGATTGACAACTTGAAGACCGTTATGCGTTTTATTCAAGGTGTAAGCAAATCCAAAAAAATGCTCAAGGAATTTAAACCTGATGTCGTGATTGGTACGGGCGGATATGTATGTGGTCCTGTCGTTTACGCTGCGGCCAAGCTAGGTATTCCAAGTATTATTCACGAACAGAATGCCATCCCAGGTCTGACCAACAAGTTCCTCACACGTTATGTGGATACCGTAGCTGTTAGCTTTGAAGGTGCAGAAAAAGCATTCTCCGGGGCTAAACGAGTCATCTATACAGGTAATCCACGGGCAACTACGGTTGCTAAGGCGAGCCGTGATCGAGGTTTTGCTACACTGGGTGTTCCGATGGACAGCCGTGTTGTTCTTGTTGTAGGGGGCAGCCGCGGAGCCAAAGCAATCAACAAAGCAATGGTAGATATGGCTCCAAGGTTAGCTGAGCTGGATGATGTTCATGTGGTATACGTGACCGGCGATACCTATTTCGATGAAACAAGAGAAGCAATCCGAAGTTCACTTGGCACGATGCCTAATCATCTGCACGTATTGCCTTATGTGCACAATATGCCTGAAGTGCTTGCTTGTACTTCTCTGATTGTAAATCGTGCTGGGGCGTCATTCCTTGCGGAGATTACGTCACTTGGCATTCCATCTATTCTCATACCTTCGCCGAATGTAACGAATAATCATCAGGAAGCGAATGCGCGTACCCTTGAAGGTGGAGGAGCATCCATTACGATGTTGGAAAAAGATCTGACGGGCCAAAAGCTCTATGAAACCATTGCCGGCATCATGAATGATGAAGGGACTCGCAGGGAGATGGCTGCAGCATCCAAGCAGCTTGGCAAACCTGACTCAGCAGAGGTGCTTGTGAATGAAATTCGGCGACTCGCTGTGCGCCGCTAAAGTGTGTTCTGGGCGACTGTCACATCCCTGGCGGGACTGACATAAGATACCGTATAAATCGTGACAATCGTTCCATAGCGTCGTAGCACAGCCTGTTGAGACAGCAGCAGGCTTGCTCATCGGTTCGAAGTAAAGGAGGTTTTCAACATGCAGCAGTGGATATCGTTACTATCCCAGAATAATGTCGGCAAAGTTCTTGAAAACGAGCCGCTCGCAAAATATACAACATGGAAAATCGGTGGTCCTGCGGATGTGCTAGTCATACCGGAAAACAAAGAGCAAATGGTCAATCTAATTCAGTTGTTACAGAAGCATGAGATCCCGTGGATGCAACTCGGACGTGGATCCAACATGTTAGTATCTGACAAAGGAATACGTGGTGTTGTTGTGAAACCGGGAGAAGGCTTTGATTTTGCGGAATTTCACGAAGATGGCGTAACGGCCGGAGCTGCATTTTCTTTTGTTAAACTGAGTGTGATGGCTGCTAAAAAAGAATTTACCGGTTTGGAATTTGGTAGCGGCATTCCTGGAACTGTTGGTGGAGCTGTGTATATGAATGC
Source organism: Paenibacillus sp. DCT19 (assembly GCF_003268635.1). Lineage (NCBI taxonomy): Bacteria > Bacillati > Bacillota > Bacilli > Caryophanales > Paenibacillaceae > Paenibacillus > Paenibacillus sp. DCT19. The sequence continues at coordinate 4,514,476 of NZ_CP029639.1, read as the reverse complement.
GGGAGCCCATGGATCGGATGTGTCACGGATATTTCAATCCGCTGAGATTGTGCTGGGAACAGGGGAATTGGTACGTTACAGCAAGGAGGACATGAAATTTGCCTACCGCCACTCTGTACTGCATGACCAGAGAGGCATTGTACTGGAGGCTACGTTTGCTCTTCAGCAAGGCGAGCGCAAGGTCATTTCGGAATCGATGGCTGCCTATAAGAATCGCAGGCGTCGCACACAGCCACTGCAGATGGCTTGTGCAGGTAGTGTTTTCCGAAACCCACCTGGTGATTATGCAGCCCGACTGATTGAAGCAGCAGGGCTAAAGGGTAAGACACAGGGAGGCGCACAGGTATCCACCATGCATGCCAATTTCATTGTTAATACCGGCCAAGCAACAGCAGAGGACGTTATCACCCTTATGCAGCAGATTCAGAACACTATATCATCTCAAAACGGTATTGACCTGGTACCGGAAGTCTTCGTAGTGGGTGAGCGGTAAACCCCGGAGGTGATACATTGGACAAATTGGTGATTGAAGGCGGGAAACCCCTCTCAGGATCCATACGCATCCATGGAGCAAAAAATGCCGCTTTACCGATTATGGCCGCAAGTTTGTTGGCAGATGGGGAAGTCACACTGCACAACGTACCACACTTGCTGGACATTGAAGTAATGCTGTATATCCTGGAACGGCTTGGATGCACGTGTCGGCATGAACAGGGAACAGTGACGATTAATACGTCGTCCATTCAGTCTTATGATGTGCCTGAGGAGCTTATGAAACAGATGCGCTCTTCCATTTTCTTAATGGGACCACTGCTCGCTAAATTCGGGCAAGTATCCGTGTATCAGCCAGGTGGTTGTGCGATTGGAGAACGTAAAATTGATCTTCACCTCCGGGGCCTGGAAGCGCTCGGAGCGACAATCGAGGAACAGGATCAACAGATCATTTGTCGTGGTCGTGAGTTGGTTGGAACGGATATTCATCTGGATTTCCCGAGCGTGGGAGCCACGGAGAATATTATGATGGCAGCTGTGGTAGCCAAGGGCACAACAACCATTTTTAATGCAGCACGTGAACCTGAAATTCAGGATTTGCAGCACTTTCTGAATGCTATGGGCGCAAGTATCATTGGTGCGGGAACGGATACCATTACGATTAATGGCGTGGAAAAGCTGGTACCATGCTCATACGAAATTATTCCTGATCGAATTGTGGCTGGAACGGTGATGATCGCAGCCGCAGCTACGCGAGGAAATGTAACGCTTACACATTGCAATCCGGCACATCTTACTTCTCTTATACATGTGTTGAAGCGCACTGGTGTTCAAATTACAGTATGCAATGATATAATGACGGTGAGCTGTATGAGCCGTCCAAAATCAGTAGATCGAATTGTAACTTCACCTTATCCTTCGTTCCCCACAGACCTGCAGTCGCAAATTATGGTTCTGCTTAGTCTAGCCGATGGGTTTAGTGTAATGAAGGAGACGGTGTTTGAAGGTCGATTCAAACATGTGGATGAGCTGAATGTAATGGGAGCCGATATATCGGTAGATCTGAATGCAGCCTTTATACGTGGTGTTCCCCGTTTATACGGAGCCACAGTGGAAGCAACTGACTTGCGTGCAGGTGCAGCTCTGGTTATTGCTGGTTTAGCAGCACAGGGCAAGACGGTTGTAGAGCAAGTTCATCACATTGACAGAGGGTATGATTGTATCGAAAAGTTGTTCCAGAGTCTCGGAGCTTCCGTTGAAAGACAATCTCCCGTTTCGAAACAGCTCGATTTTGCCAATTAACGTCCTTTGAGTCCCCTTCTTCAAGGGAAGGGGGCTGAAGGCTTTGTGGAGCGCGATCTATGCCAAAAAGTCAAATTCCGGTTCTCAAAAAGAATCGGCCTAAACGAAACACAAGCCGTAAAATTGTATTCATTTTGCTACTTCTTTTTATTGCCTTACTTGCAGTGTTATTCTTTCGCTCTTCAATGAGTCGGATTTCGGAGATTGAGATTACGGGTAATGTATACACATCAACTTCGGAATTGTTGGAGAAAAGTGGTCTGAAGGTAGGCGAACAATTTTTTGGGACAAGCTCGTCAGAGATTATCGAACAACTGAAGACAGATAAAGCGATCTCTAATGTAACGGTGGACAAGCAGTTTCCTGGCACGATTCATATCAAGGTAGAGGAATATCCAACGGTTGCATATGAACTTGCCGCGGATGGAGCACTCAAAGCGATACTTGCCAGCGGGACAAGCTTGATTGTACCCCCTACCATTGGTGTAGCTGTAGAGAAACCCATTCTGACACAGTGGAAAGCAGACGATCCGCTCAAAGCCAAATTGAGTGAAGTCTTAGCTACCATACCGAATGAGCTTACAACGGACATTTCGGAGATTATTCCGAATCCTACGCCCTCATTTCCGGATCAGATTCGGATCTATACAAAATCGCAGTTTGAAGTGATTACGACGGTGTCTATGCTGCCGGACAAGGTGGAATATCTTAATCAGGTTATTGAGACGGAGCGGCCAGGAAAAATAACGATGTTGGAGGCCGATACCTATGTACCTTTTATCGCCGACAACCCTGAGGACGATGTTGAACCAGGAGCAAATCCTTGATTTCGGATTGTTGGGTTTGAAATGAATTTAAAATCCCTACGGAATCAGGGTTTGCCCACGTCTAACCTGTGAAAGTTGTTCTTTCTGAGATGAAGAAAAAATGATACACTTGAACTTATGGCACTGGAGTTGCCTCCTTCTTTTTTCTTCAAGGTTTTATGTCTCGCAACCAGATCTTGGCACCCAAAAAAATTGTAGAAAAAAGAGGGAAAGCCTAAAGTGTGTTGAATATGTTTTAAGAGTGTTTAAACCCGAACGTATTTTACTATTGGAGTCAGGAGGTGCCACAGACTTGAGTAACAATGACATCATTGTTAGTTTGGACATCGGTACATCCAAAATTCGCGCTATTATTGGGGAAATTAATAATGGAACCTTTAATATTATTGGAGTTGGATCTGCCGACTCGGAAGGAATTCGCAAAGGTGTAATCGTAGATATCGATCAAACGGTACAGTCGATTCGAAATGCTGTGGATCATGCTGAACGTATGGTAGGTATTCAAATATCCGAAGTATATGTTGGAATCTCGGGAAATCATATCGGACTGATGAGCAGTCACGGCGTCGTGGCAGTATCTAACGAGGATCGTGAAATCGGAGAAGAAGACATGGAGCGGGTGTTGAAAGCAGCCGAAGTTATTGCGGTTCCGCCGGAACGGGAAATTATTGACGTTGTCGCCAAGCAGTACGTTGTTGATGGCTTGGAAGGCATTCAGGATCCCCGTGGTATGATTGGTGTTCGTCTGGAAGTGGAGGCGACCATCATTACGGGTGCAAAAACCGCGATACATAATCTTTTGCGCTGCGTAGAGAAAGCGGGTCTGAAAGTAAGTGATTTGGTACTCATGTCACTTGGTGCAGGCCAATTGGCTTTATCTAAAGATGAAAAAGCAATGGGATCTGTACTTGTTGATGTTGGAGCAGGGGCTACAACGATTGCTATCTTTGAAGAGGATAGTCTTGTAGCAACTTCAACGTTACCCATTGGCGGAGAGTTCGTAACGAATGATATCGCCTATGGTTTGCGTACGCTAACGGATCAAGCAGAAAAGGTGAAGCTGAAATATGGCTGTGCTTGGCTGGATGATGCTGCCGCGGATGTCATGTTCAAAGTGACACGAATCGGTAGCAATGTGGACAAAGAATTCTCGCAAGAGGATTTGGCAGCCATTATCGAACCAAGAGTTCAGGAAATATTCCAGATGATCTCTCAAGAAGTGAAGCAACTTGGTTACACAGAGCTTCCTGGAGGTTATATACTAACGGGAGGAACCGTGTCTATGCCAGGTGTTCTGCAAGTAGCTCAGCATGAGCTTGCTGCATCGGTGCGAGTAGCCGTTCCGGATTATATCGGTGTACGCGACCCAGGCTTCACTAGCGGGGTTGGTATTCTGCACAATGTAATCCGCAGTTTGCGTCTTCGTCCTTCGAGCAGCAACGGCGGTGGCAGCAACAATAATAACAATAACAACAAGAAACCGACCAACCGTGTTAAGCCGAATGCGTCTCCGGAATCGGAGCAAAAACCGGGTTTGTTCGAACGGCTGAAAAATATGTTCAGCGAATTTATATAACAGGTTGAATCTCTTTCATACTTCTTGAAGACGTCTGAATGCGCTGAAACTAACATAAACGCTTTCGTTCGTCGATATATGAAATTGATTCGGTTCAATCAAAAATTGGACGAGCCATCCATGCACATTGAGGGGGAGATGGAATAATATGTTGGAATTTGATTTCGAGATGGAGAGCTTGGCTCAAATAAAGGTCATCGGGGTAGGCGGCGGCGGAAGCAATGCTGTTAACCGAATGATCGAAAATGGTGTACAAGGTGTGGAATTTATAACGGTAAATACAGATGCTCAAGCATTGCATCTGGCTAAATCCGAACATAAATTGCAAATCGGTGACAAACTAACACGTGGTCTTGGCGCAGGTGCTAACCCCGATGTTGGTAAGAAAGCAGCGGAAGAATCCCGCGATCTGATCATGAATACGCTCAAAGGTGCAGACATGGTATTTGTTACAGCCGGTATGGGCGGTGGTACAGGTACAGGAGCGGCTCCAGTTATCGCTGAGATCGCCAAAGAATGTGGTGCACTTACAGTTGGCGTAGTAACACGCCCATTTACTTTTGAAGGACGTAAACGTTCTAGCCATGCAGAGCAAGGCATTGAAGCTCTGAAGGAAAAAGTAGATACACTAATCGTTATTCCTAACGATCGTTTGCTTGAGATTGTAGACAAAAAGACACCGATGCTGGAAGCATTCCGTCAAGCAGATAACGTATTGCGTCAAGCAGTACAAGGTATTTCTGATCTGATCGCTGTTCCGGGTCTAATCAACCTTGACTTTGCTGACGTCAAAACGATTATGCATGAACGTGGATCTGCGCTGATGGGTATTGGTGAATCTACTGGTGAAAATCGTGCGGCTGAAGCAGCTCGTAAAGCGATCATGAGTCCTTTGCTTGAAACATCAATTGAAGGTGCTCGTGGCGTAATCATGAATATCACAGGTGGCATTAACCTGTCGCTATATGAAGTTAACGAAGCAGCAGAAATCGTCACGTCTGCTTCCGATCCGGAAGTAAACATGATCTTCGGTGCCATCATTGATGAGAACCTGAAGGAAGAAATCAAGGTTACGGTGATCGCGACTGGCTTTGAAGATAAGCCTGTATCGCCGCCACCAGCTCGTAAAACTGCTCCAACTAGTGAGCCTACGGATAACCGTGCGCCTAATCTGCGTCCGTTCGGCAATCAGCCAAGCAGCGATCAGTTGGACATTCCGACATTTTTGCGCAATCGTTCACGTAACACTAATAACGACTAAACAAAATATAGTTTGTATTCTAAACCCGGTTCTCCATATGGAGTTCCGGTTTTTTTATTTTTTTGCGCCATGTATACGTAGCTTAGCTAGCCCATAAAGCAATCAAATTAACTGTACCATACGGTAATGAACAAATTCTGAACAATCAATCAGAAGCGTAATCCGACAAAAATAGTTGAGCCGATCCCTCCATGATTAGACAGACTTTGAAGAGGGGCTGCGTATACTTGTGAATATCCTGATAGGTGTATAGCGGTGCATTATATCGAATTCTGATATGGATGTAGGCAGGTGAAGCGTTGGTTGTTTATGTGGATCTTATCTTTTTGACGAACTTGTGTATTGACGGTGCACTTATTGGACTTACGGCATGGATGCGAGGCATCAAGTTAGTTTGGTGGAGATGGCTACTGTCAGCAGTAGTAGGTGCGCTGTATGTGGTTATGATGTTTGTGCCGGAGCTGGAATTCATGTTCACCTTTCTGATCAAGTTCGGCTTGTCACTGGTGATGCTCAGCATCGCATTCGGGTTTAAAGGCCTTCAGTCTTTCGTAAGGACCTTGGGTACCTTCTACGTCATCAATTTTGTGGCCGCTGGAGGCATTCTAGGTATGCATTATATGCTTCAGAATTCAGGTGAGATATTTAACGGTATCTGGTTTACCACGTCTGGTGGGATGTCCTTTGATCTGAAAATTGCGTTCTGGTTTACGTTTATCGTGTTCTTTACTGTTTTATTTTTATTCAAGGTTGTTCAGAACTCCAAACGCAAAACAGATCGAATGACAACTTATTTAGGTAGAGTCGAAGTTGTGATTGACGAGGTGACCATAACTTGTACAGGCCTTGTGGATACCGGCAATCAGCTGACAGATCCTCTTTCTCGGTTACCGGTCATGGTCATGGAAGTCTCACTTTGGCAAGATCTGTTGCCTGAGGCTTGGAAAGGCAGGTTGAAGGACGAGGCACCGGACAACCTTATTATGGAACTGGATCAAGAGCAGTTTCGTTGGCAGGATCGTTTAAGGCTTGTCCCATTTCGCGGGATTAACAAAGGAACTGCTTTTATGCTCGCGATAAGACCTGATCTCGTTCGAGTGAGTCTGGGTGAAATATGCTATGAAACAACGAAGGTGTTGGTAGGTCTGGATGGCGGCGTATTGTCTTCAGAGGGCAAGTATCGTGCTGTGATTCATCCTGAACTCGTGTCAGAAGCTGTTAACACACAGTCTACGGCTCTCACGGTGGGAGCAACAGAAAAGCCGCTGAATGTGGTATAGGAGGGACGAACATGCTTGTAAAATGGAAATTGGTAGCTCAGCTGCAATACTATCGTGTGTTGTTTTTGTTCGGTCTGAAGAGTGAAGAGATTTATTATATCGGTGGGAGTGAAGCGCTACCACCTCCGTTGACCCGTGAAGAAGAGGAATTTTTGCTTCAAAAGTTATCCTCAGGAGACGCTGCGATCCGAGCGATGCTGATTGAACGGAATCTGCGATTGGTCGTTTACATTGCACGCAAATTCGAAAATACGGGTATTAACATCGAAGACTTGGTCTCCATCGGAGCCATTGGGCTTATTAAAGCGGTGAACACATTTGATCCGGAAAAGAAAATTAAACTGGCAACTTACGCATCGCGTTGTATTGAAAATGAAATTCTAATGTACTTACGGCGTAATAGTAAAATTCGTACAGAGGTTTCTTTTGACGAACCGCTCAATATTGATTGGGATGGAAATGAACTATTATTATCCGATGTACTCGGTACAGAGAACGATACAATCTATCGAAATATTGAAGAACAAGTAGATCGTAAGTTGCTGCATAAGGCTCTGGAAAAATTAACCGATCGTGAACGGATGATTATGGAGCTTCGCTTTGGCTTAACGGATGGGGAAGAAAAGACGCAAAAAGATGTTGCCGATTTACTCGGAATCTCGCAATCCTACATCTCTCGTCTCGAAAAAAGAATCATTAAAAGACTACGCAAAGAGTTTAATAAAATGGTCTGAACAGCGTGAAATGTAAAGTTGGGTATTAATGGCAAGGTTGCCAAGGACGAATAAAAAAGCCTGCCCCGGAGATAATGTACATTAATGTTTCTCCTTGGGAGGTAAATCACGATGACCCGAAACAAAGTCGAGATTTGTGGCGTGGACACCGCAAAGTTGCCTGTTCTCACCAACACTGAAATGAGGGAATTATTTCATTCCCTTCAGCAACATCACGATCGCTCAGCAAGAGAAAAATTAGTGAATGGCAACCTGCGTCTGGTACTCAGCGTCATTCAGCGCTTTAACAATCGAGGGGAGTTTGTCGATGATCTGTTCCAGGTTGGATGTATTGGCCTGATGAAAGCCATTGATAATTTTGACTTATCCCAAAATGTTAAATTTTCAACGTATGCGGTTCCGATGATTATTGGGGAAATCCGTAGATACTTGCGCGACAATAACCCGATTCGGGTATCTCGCTCCTTGCGGGACATTGCTTATAAAGCACTTCAGGTTCGTGACAGCCTGACTAATAAAAATTCCCGTGAACCGACGATATTCGAAATTTCCGAAGCACTGAATGTGCCTAAGGAAGATGTCGTGTTTGCATTAGATGCCATCCAAGACCCGGTTTCACTCTTTGAACCGATTTATCATGACGGTGGAGATCCGATCTATGTGATGGATCAGATCAGTGACGATAAAAACAAGGATGTATCATGGATTGAAGAGATTGCACTTCGAGAAGCGATGCATCGTCTTGGTCAACGCGAAAAAATGATTTTGTCCATGCGTTTTTTTGAAGGAAAAACGCAAATGGAAGTAGCTGATGAGATCGGCATTTCTCAAGCGCAGGTATCGCGCCTGGAGAAGTCGGCCATACAACAGATGCAAAAGCATGTTAAGTCGTAAGATGAAGTAGAGCCAAGAAGGCGATCAGAGGGAAATAACCTGGGGTCGCCTTTTTGCTGTGAGCCGAGAAATAGGACATTTTTCGCAACAGGAACATATAATTATATATAAGTGCGTGTTCAAAAAGGGTGGTTTTCAGTACCGAGAAGATGGGATGAAGATAGAAATGGAGTAGCGGAGCGTAGGAAAAACTACGTGAGCAACGGACATTTCGGCTGAATTCCATATTCGACGTTAAGATGCCACAGGGCATCCTTTGTAATCAAAAGCGGACTTTTTGAACAACCCCTATAAGTGTGATGGTGGGCAAAGGCGGGAGGAAACCGGATGAAAGGAAATACAGGGGAATCCGTATCAAGAGGTGTGAAGATTTCTGATTTCCAAACGAAGGAAGTCATCAATATTACCGATGGTAAGCGGCTAGGCCAGATAAGCGACTTGGAGCTGGATCTGAGACAGGGCCGTATTGAGGCGATTGTGGTGCCGGGGTCTAGCCGGTTTATGGGGTTATTTGGCGGTGGAACGGATCTGGTCATTCCGTGGAGAAATATCGTAAAGATTGGCTCGGACGTTATTCTGGTCAAAATGGATGAGATAAAGGAAACAGTTCTAGATGATCGTGACCGCGAAGCACGGATGTACGATGAACAACAAGGTCGTTTACAGCGTGAGGAACGAATTGAGCGGTTAGAGCGCAGTCAGCGACAATGATCTAGTCAAGACAGAATGCATTACATTTGGTAAACTGGAAGTTGTGAGGTGAGAAGATGGAATCCTTTATTTTAGATCATGATGATACAGAACAAGATATAAAGCAGGCAGAACAATTCATTGCTGAACCAAGGTTATTACATCTGGAGCCGTGGAGACAGCAATTCAGTAAGATGACCGCAGGATTTACTACAAGACAGGGAGGCGTTGGGATTGCTCCTTACGCCAGTCTGAACTGTGCATATCATGTGGGAGATAACGCAGACGATGTTCTCCGTAATCGTAAACTTGTTGCTGAACAACTCGGTTTCTCGGTAGAAGCGTGGACCTGCGGAGAACAGGTGCATGGCAAACATGTAGCGGTAATCACCGCAGAGGATCGAGGCAGAGGTCTGCAAGATCGGCAGTCTGCTCTTCAGGATACCGATGGACTGGTTACGAATGTACCAGGTGTATTATTAACGTCGTTCTATGCAGACTGTGTACCACTCTATTTCTATGATCCTGTTCAACAAGCGGTTGGGCTTGCACATGCTGGATGGAAAGGTACTGTTGCTGGGATCGCGCAGTCCATGATAGAAACGATGGAAGAGAACTATGGGAGTCGCAGAGAAGACATTCGCTGTGCTATTGGGCCTTCAATTGGAGACTGCTGTTATGAAGTAGACGAGAATGTTATGCAGCATGTACGGGTTTGGCTAGACGATCCTACGGGTAATGATGAATACATGGAGTCTGCTTCTAATCGCATTTATCAACCTGCCAATAATGGAAAAACGATGTTAAACTTGAAAGAATGTAATCGACACATTATGATGAAAGCAGGAATATTGCCGGATCATATCGAATGTACAAGTTGGTGTACAAGCTGCCATACAGAACTGTTTTTTTCATATCGTAAAGAAAATGGAACAACGGGTAGAATGGCGAGTTGGATTGGGCTGGAAGAGAGGTGACCTCTGTGTCATTGGAGGAGCGTATACAACAGGTAAATCAGAAGATTGAAGACGCGTGTCAGCGCAGTAACCGTGCACGTGAGGAAGTGAACGTAATTGCAGTTACCAAATACGTCTCGCTTAAAACGACGGGAGCTGTGTTGCAACATGGTCTTGAGCATATTGGAGAAAACCGCTGGCAAGATGCGCAGGCGAAATGGGAGGCTTTTGGCCAACAGGGCATATGGCATTTTATTGGTCATCTGCAGACGAACAAAGTGAAGGACGTTATTGGTAAATTCCGCTACATACACTCCCTGGATCGTTTATCGCTTGCGAAGGAACTGGATAAAAAGGCGGCTGCACTCGGTATTCAGGTGGAGACGTTTTTACAAGTTAACATTTCGGGTGAAGAGAGCAAATATGGATTACAGCCCGAACAGGCCAAACCATTTTTGCGTGAGATCAGTTCATTTAGCAACCTAAAAGTCGTCGGTTTAATGACGATGGCGCCTCATGAGGAAAATCCTGAGCTTACCCGTCCTGTATTCCGTGGACTTCGTGAGCTTAGAGACGACTTAAATGGACAAGCCTTGACCTCAGAACCGATAAGCCAGCTCTCTATGGGCATGTCTAATGATTTTGAAGTGGCCATTGAAGAAGGGGCAACATGGGTTCGGCTGGGTTCAATTCTTGTAGGAAAAGAGGAGGGTTCACGATGGGCGTAATGAATAAATTCATGAATTTCCTAGGGCTCCAGGAAGAAGAAGAGATTGTGGAGCGTGAACGTTTGGCAGCGCAAGAGGAAACTGAGGCAGAACATCAAGAAAATGAAACCTCCAGTCTGGATAAACGTAGAAACCAAAGGGGTAATAATGTCGTGAGCATTCATTCCCAGAAAAATGTTAAAGTTGTCCTTTATGAACCGCGTTCATATGACGAAGCTCAAGAGATTGCCGATCATCTTCGTTCCCATCGCACGGTTGTTGTTAACTTGCAGCGAGTGCGTCAGGATCAGGCATTACGCGTAATCGATTTTTTGAGTGGTACGGTATATGCCCTAGGTGGCGGGATTTCTAAAATTGGCGGCAACATTTTTCTCTGTACGCCAGATACAGTTGAAATTCAGGGAGCAATTTCGGAAATACTGGCTGACAGCGAGCAAGATTATAACAGAATGAGGTGAGCCTTTTTTGAGTCCGATGATCTTTAGTTTTTTGGATACATTGTTTAACATTTATTATTGGATGATCATTGCGTATATTCTGATGTCGTGGCTACCCAACGCTAGAGAAAGTTTCATTGGTGAGATGTTGGGTAAATTTGTAGAGCCATACTTAAGTCCGTTTAGAAGGTTTATCCCTCCTCTATTTGGGACATTGGATATTTCTCCAATCGTAGCGCTCTTTACGCTGACGTTAGTTCGTATGGGGCTATTCACAATTTTGGGCTATTTATTCTAGGCAGGGTGAGCACAGATGAGTGGTGAAATTTACGAACATTTTAGTCATGATGAACGAGACTTTGTGGATAAAGCCTCCGATTGGGTAGAACGTGCAGGTAAGTATCATGATATGAAACTTACTGATTTTCTTGATCCGAGACAGGCTTTTATTTTGCAAACGCTTGTGAATCGCCGTGATGATGTACAGATTCGTCTAGACGGCGGTTATGAAGCGGCTGAACGCAAACGGGCGTTGATCGCACCTGACTATCGTTATCTGGATGATGAAGACATGAGTATGCAGGTCATGAGTATCACGTCGGATGACCAGAAGATTAGTGAGCTAGAGCATGGGGACTATATGGGTGCCCTGCTCGGGCTTGGGATGAAGCGGGGTAAGATTGGAGATATCCAAGTGCTGGATGACGGATGCCACACTGTAGTGGCTGCGGAGACCGGCGCTTTTTTATCGCTTCAATTGAATCAGGTGCACCGTGTACATGTCTTCACAGAATTGTTGCCGATCGATCAGATGAAATGGTCAGCGAGCAAGCTAGACACGATGGACATCACGGTTGCTTCGCTGCGTCTGGATGGCATTTGTGCAGATGTCTACCGTTTAAGTCGCAGTAAAGTTCTGGTTCCAATCAAGGCAGGGCGCTGCCGTGTGAACTGGAAGGTGGAAGAGGATCCGTCCAAACCACTGAAGGCTGGGGACGTGGTCTCGATTCAAGGTTTTGGCCGTTTCAAGGTGCTGGAGCAGGATGGAATGACCAAAAAAGGACGCTGTCGCGTAAAAATCGGCAAATTTGCCTAAGTGTGTTGCAGGAAAACAAGCTTTCTTGTCGAAATGTTTAAAATAAAGGTGTAAAAAACATTCGATGTTTCCGATATACATTGAAGTGCAAAGGGTTATCCTAACCGATACAGATCACAAGTTGGTCTAGCCTTATACTCGTATAGGTTTCCACGGGATTCTGCATACGGATTCTTGGGTCGAACCCATATGCTGCAAACCTTCTCAAGCAGGGAAGGAACTTTTACAGGAGGTGGACAGCATGCCATTAACGCCGCTGGACATACATAACAAGGAATTTTCCCGACGCTTGCGTGGGTATGACGAGGATGAAGTCAATGAGTTCCTGGATCAAGTCATCAAAGATTATGAAGGCGTCATTCGCGAAAACAAAGAACTGAGCAATCAGTTGCTGTCCGTTCAGGAGAAACTCGATCATTTTGCGACAATTGAGGAAACGCTGAGCAAAACGATTATTATCGCGCAGGAAGCTGCCGATGATGTGAAGAATAACGCGAAGAAGGAAGCACAGTTGATCGTGAAGGAAGCAGAAAAAAATGCGGACCGCATCGTCAACGAATCTTTGGCTAAATCGCGCAAAATTGCTTTAGAGGTTGAAGAGCTGAAGAAGCAAGCTTCTATCTATCGTGCTCGTTTCCGTACACTTGTTGAGGCACAGCTTGAATTGCTGTCTCAAGATGGTTGGGAAGCGCTGGAGAGCCGGGAGCAGGAAGTCCGTGATCGGGAGCGGGAAATGAAGGAAATTTATTAGGTCACGCGCCTGGTTGACTTTTGTCTGCAAAGAGGCTATAACTATATTCATAATGAATAGTGATTCCATGACGGGTTCAGTACGTTATGATCTCATCCCTCAGAGAGTTGGCATACCGGTGCAAGCCAATGGATGAGTTATAGCCGAATATCTCCCCGGAGAAGTGACGCTGAAGCGGTGATACCTATGCCGTGCGTAAGCGAAACCGTGAGCCGAACGTTATATCGGCACCCTGCTGAAGTTAGCGGGGCATAAGCGCTGTTGATGACAGAGCATACCCAATCTTATTGGATGTGGTTTGTGATGAACAGAATTAGGGTGGTAACGCGAGCACAACCTCGTCCCTTTCCAGGGACGAGGTTTTTTTGTGTCTAAAAAAGGACGAACGTCCATGAGCCCCGCAGGGAGCTCAGGTAGAGAGCCAAGCGCCGTTCGAGCGAAGCGGACGGCACAAGGGTTCGCTAAGGCGAACGTCCATGAGCCCCGCAGGGGGCTCAGGTAGAGAGCTAAGCGCCGTTCGAGCGAAGCGGACGGCAACCGAACCCACGCAGTGAGGCTCTGCGGCGTTCACGTAGGGAACAAGCCGCAGAAGAGCCGCCGCACCGCACGAACAATACATCCCATAGCGCCGCAGACTGTCCCAAGACAACCCATCCCGGGTGTCTAGAGGGCGGAGCGCCTATGGGGTCCCCCTTGGCAATGGGGATTTAGGGGGATTGAAACGCTTTTGTGGACGGTCCACAATTTAACAACTGAAAGGATGACAATCATGCAACGAGTTGATGTCAAAGAAAAAGCGCGGGCTAGAGAGCTGCGCGTGTTAACCAAATGGAAAACAGAAAATACATTCCAAAAATCGATTCAGAACCGTGAAGGCAAGCCAAACTTTGTATTTTACGAAGGGCCACCAACAGCGAATGGTAAGCCGCATATCGGGCACGTATTAGGTCGGGTTATCAAGGACTTTGTAGGACGTTACAACACGATGAAAGGGTACCGTGTCGTTCGTAAAGCAGGTTGGGATACACATGGACTTCCCGTAGAACTGGGTGTACAGAAGAAACTGGGCATCTCTCACAAGTGGGAGATCGAGGATTACGGTGTAGAGAAATTTATCAATGAATGTAAAGCCAGCGTGTTTGAATACGAACAGCAATGGCGTGACCTGACAGAAGGAATCGGTTATTGGACAGATATGGATCATCCATATATCACGCTCGATAACAACTACATCGAGAGTGTATGGAACATCTTGGCGACCATTCACGAAAAGGGATTGCTCTATCGTGGTCACCGCGTTAGCCCGTATTGCCCTTCTTGTCAAACAACGCTTAGCTCCCATGAAGTTGCACAAGGGTATAAGGATGTTAAAGATCTGAGTGCTACGGCGAAATTTAAGCTTGATGACAGCGGTGAATTTGTCCTTGCTTGGACAACAACGCCTTGGACACTTCCTTCCCACGTAGCACTTGCGGTGAATCCGGATATGGACTACTCCCGTGTGCGTCAGGATAACGAAGTATATATCATGGCAACTAATCTTGTAGAAAAAGTGATGAAGGACTCCAAAGGGGAGTATGAAGTAATCGGAGCGCTAAAGGGTTCTGATTTGGTTGGCAAAACCTATAACCCTCCGTTTAATTACGTACAGGCTGAGAAAGCCAACATTGTCCTTGGAGCAAGCTTCGTAACAGATGCAAGCGGTACGGGTATCGTACACATGGCTCCTGCACATGGTGAGGATGACTACCGTGTATGCCGTGAGAATGGAATCAGCTTCGTGAACATGGTGGATCTGGAAGGTAAATTTGTTGCTGAGGTTACCGACTTTGCCGGACGTTTCGTGAAGGACTGTGATATTGATATCGTACGTTATCTGTCAGAGAATGGACGTTTGTTTAGCAAAGAAAAATATGAGCACAGCTATCCATTCTGCTGGCGTTGTGATACACCACTTCTGTACTATGCAATGGACAGTTGGTTTATCCAAACAACAGCGATCAAGGATCAACTCATCGCAAACAACAGTGAAGTAGAATGGTATCCAGGTCACGTTCGTGAAGGCCGTTTCGGTAAGTTCCTTGAAGATCTGGTGGACTGGAACATCAGTCGTGACCGTTATTGGGGAACTCCGCTTAACATCTGGGTATGTGAAGAGACAGGAGAACAATTCGCCCCACATAGCATCGCTGAATTGCGTGCTCGTGCGGTAGGGGACGTGCCTGAGAACTTGGAGCTGCACAAGCCGTATGTAGACGATGTGAAGGTTCTGAGCTCTTGTGGTAAATACGAGATGACACGTACGCCAGAAGTCATCGACGTTTGGTTTGACAGTGGATCGATGCCGTTTGCTCAACAACACTATCCGTTTGAAAATAAAGAGACTTTTGAGCAGCAATACCCGGCAGATATGATCTGTGAAGGTATCGACCAGACTCGTGGCTGGTTCTATAGTTTGCTGGCGGTTTCTACGCTTTTGACAGGCAAAGCACCTTACAAAGCCGTTATGGCAACAGGTCACGTCTTGGATGAGAATGGACAAAAAATGTCCAAATCCAAAGGCAATGTTATCGACCCTTGGGAAGTTATCGAAGAATATGGCACAGATGCATTCCGCTGGGCTTTGTTGTCTGACAGCGCACCATGGAACAGCAAACGTTTCTCCAAAGGCATTGTCGGTGAAGCTAAATCCAAAATGGTAGATACACTTGTCAACACACATGCATTCCTAACGTTGTATGCCACGATTGATGGATTTGATCCACAGGAGCATCCGTTCAAGCTCTCTTCACACAAGCTGGATCGTTGGATTCTATCCAGACTGAATAGTCTGATCCTGGTTGTAGAAAAAGCGCTGGCTGTGAATGATTACTTGAATTCCTCCAAAGCGATTGAAGCGTTTGTGGATGAACTGAGCAACTGGTACATCCGTCGTTCCCGTGACCGTTTCTGGGGAGCGGGATTGACAGAAGATAAATTGGATGCTTATCGTACGCTTACTGAAGTACTCGTGACTACAGCGAAGCTGGTGGCTCCATTTACGCCGATGCTGGCAGAGGATATCTATCTGAACCTGACTACAGGCGAGAGTGTGCATATGGAGGATTATCCGGTAGCTCAAGAGAATATGATTGATCTGAAGCTGGAACAGGATATGGAGACAGCACGCCGGGTCGTTGAATTGGCTCGTAACGTACGTAACGAAACAGGCATCAAGACACGTCAGCCATTGTCCGAATTGATCGTATCATTAGACAAAGGTTTCGACCTGGAAAGTTATGAAGAGATCATTAAGGAAGAGATCAATGTGAAGGGAATCCGTACAGAGAATGATGATGCGGAATTCGTTGACTTCTCCTTGAAACTGAATTTGAAAGTCGCAGGGAAGAAGTATGGTAAAAATGTTGGCTTCCTGCAGAATTTCTTCAAAGGCATGTCTGCTGACGAAACGCGCAAAGTGGTTACAGAAGGTGTACTGAATGTCGTTTCTCCAGAAGGAGAAGAGCTGCAAGTGACCCAAGAGGAACTGCTCGTAGATAAACATGCCAAATCAGGTTTTGCTTCTGCATCAGGTTATGGTTTGACAGTAGCGCTCAATACGGAAATCACAACAGAGCTGGAGCAAGAGGGCTGGGTTCGTGAAGTGGTGCGTGCTGTTCAGGATACTCGGAAGAAGCTGGATCTACCGATTGAGAAAAGAGTACGTCTGACACTAGACGTAGATGCTGAGCTTCAAGCAGCTATTCAGGCGTTTGATGATGTATTGCGTGAGAATGTCCTCGTAACCGAGGTTACATTTGCTAAAGTGGATAACATGGTACAGATCGAAGCAGGTGGCAAAACGTTCGGTGTTTATATCGAAGCGTAGTATCGTGAACAGAAGCTTGTGTAAAGGTGAAACAATTCATGATCTCAGTTACGATGGAGTAACCCTATTTTAAATGGGACAGAATATGCCCTAAAGCGCATGTTCAAAAAGGACGGTTTTCAGTACCGAGAAGATGGGATGAAGCTAGAAATGGAGTAGCGGAGCGTAGGCAGGACTACGTGAGCAACTACATTGTTTCTGAAGGAAACAACCTTCGTAAGCATCTACTTATTTCGGCTGAATTCAATCTTCGACGCAGAGATGCTCTTAGGCATCCTTCGTAATTAAAAGCGGACTTTTTGAACAACCTATTAAAGACAAAACGAGCCTTAGATGCAAGGATAATAATCCCTGTATCTTGGCTCGTTTGGTTTTTCGGCAAATGGGCAATGATTGCTATTGGGCAGTCACTCTACTCCAAAGGACTGAGCGAAACATGAATGATAAAGAAAAGCAAGATGCCTCACTCTCGTCAACGACGAAAGATGCGGATGATAAAATCGGAGAGCTACATACGCTGACCAATCGCATTGCTAATGAGCTCGAACGGTCACGTATTGCTCAATATACAGAGCTGTTAAACCGACCATGGAAATTAATCGGGCTTAACCTTTTATCTGGCACTGCACGAGGTGTAGGGATTGCGATTGGCTTTACCTTTTTTGCAGCAACGATCATTTATGTGTTACAGGTGCTCGGAGCGCTTAATTTACCTATTGTAGGTGATTACATTGCGGATATCGTAAGGATCGTACAACGTCAGCTCGAACTGAGCTGAGCACCTATTGAACGACGGCTCGAAGGTTAGTACAGATCGTCTGATGATGATTCAGGCTCAAGCAGGTTATCGCCTTCTCGGTTTTCTAAATACTGCCGATATTGCCGATTACGAACGATGGACACATCGTGACCATAGATGTCGGTTGCCACAAAGCTCTCATAAGCTTCAACACAACCTTCAATCTCATCGGTGGCTTCGATTGCCATAACGTCGTAACTATCAATGTCTCGTCCTTCAGCCATCGCCGGGGAGTTAGAGCTTCCCCAACTTTCAACGATCTGCCAAGCATCTTCGCCGTCGAATCCATTTTGATCCTCACGTTCATCCAAGCTGGTTCGACCAAATGCAGGCGCAAGAAATTCCTCTTCTACCGGTCGATTTTCAGAAACAACGGTTTCGGGTTGATGTTTTTTGCAGTATTTGGTGTAAGGAACCGCCTGCAAGCGTTCATAATCAATCGGTTGCTGGCAGACAGCACATATACCGTAATGTCCCTCTTGCATGGCATGAAGAGCAGAATCAATTCGCTCCAATTGGAACTCATCGTGTTCCAGCAAGGAAATATCTTTCTCACGATCATACATCTCGGTAGCTAAGTCACCGGGATGATTATCGATTGGAGATAATTCACCTGTCTGAAAGCGCATTGAATCCCCGAGGCCATAATGTTCGTTTTGCTTGAGCCTGTGCTCAATATCCTGCTTTTCAGTAATAAGCTGAGCTTGAAGGGATTGCAGTTGTTTGGCTGTAAAATGTGACATCATGTTCCCCCTTTCTGCTTCCGTGCGTAAGCCGGATGTGGACTCTATTGTAGGATGTACCATTGCGTACGGGATTACAGAAGGGAAATGTTATCGTTTTTACCAACCGATCTGCAGTACAGCGCGCCCGTGGACGATTTCTAAACAGCTGTGCTACAATGAACAAGTCTGGCGTTAAGCCTGGTATCGTTTGGAAAAGACAAGATCGGAGTGACAAACAAACGTGGTGTATTATATCCTCGCTTTTATCGTATTTTTGGTGGATCAGGGAACAAAATTCTTAATTGCAACTCGGATGGAACTAAGAGAGGAAATTCCGGTAATCGGCAATTTCTTTATCATCACATCACATCGCAACTCGGGTGCAGCCTTTGGCATACTGCAGAATCAACGTTGGTTCTTTATTGTCGTTACATTGGTTGTCGTTGTTGCATTGGTTTGGTATTTGCAAAAAGTAAAGAATACTCCGCACAAATTGCTGCCTGTAGCGCTTAGTTTAGTGCTCGGTGGAGCGATCGGAAACTTCCTTGATCGCGCATTAACCGGAGAAGTTGTCGATTTCGTGCAGCTTAATTTTGGAACCTACACGTTCCCTATCTTTAACATTGCTGATTCGGCAATCTGTATTGGTGTAGCACTGATCATCATCGAAACTTTGCTTGAGGGACGTCGAGAGAAAGCTGCTGCACAGGTTGAAAGGAATGAACACCATGAGTAATTTACACAAGGAAGAACACAATAATGAGAACACATCAATTGAGGAGATGCAGATGAATGTTGATGATGAACTCACAAATGATGAACGTATGGAGTGGACCGTTTCTTCTGAACATAAGAAAGAACGAATCGACAAATATATAACTGAATCTATAGATAATGTATCCCGTTCTCAAGTACAGCTATGGATATCAGAGGGGCATGTTACTGTTAATAGCGGTGTGGTCAAAGCTAATGCCAAACTGGCAGAAGGTGATCTTGTTGTGTTACAGATCCCTGAACCGAAAGCGGTCGAGATCATTCCTGAAGATATTCCACTTGAAGTTGTATATGAGGATAGTGACGTTATCGTCATTAATAAACCTCGGGGTCTTGTGGTGCATCCCGCACCTGGACATACTTCAGGTACGCTTGTAAACGCGCTAATGCATCATTGCAAGGACTTGTCAGGGATCAATGGAGAACTTCGCCCAGGCATTGTACATCGCATTGATAAAGATACGTCTGGTCTACTCATGGCTGCCAAGAATGATCGGGCGCATGCCTCATTAGCTGCACAGCTTAAGGATCATAGCGTCAACAGACGATATATTGCGCTTGCTCATGGTCATTTGAGTCATGATCAAGGTACAATTGATGCACCAATTGGGCGTGACACCAATGACCGTAAGATGTTTACTGTGACCGAGCGTAACAGCAAACATGCGGTCACTCATTTCAACGTGACAGAGCGGATTAACGACTATACTTTGCTGGAATTGAAGCTGGAGACAGGCCGAACCCACCAGATTCGTGTACATCTTAAATTTATCGGACATCCGCTTGTAGGAGATCCGATATATGGACGGAACAAAGGTATCAAAATGCAAGGACAGGCCTTACATGCTGCGATCTTGGGTTTTGTTCATCCGACAACTGGAGAGTATCTGGAGTTCTCTGCTCCGCTTCCGCAGGATATGGAAGATGTGCTCGCCTCATTGCGTAGTCGCTGACATCTCGTGAAAGTACAAATGTTCAGATACTTTGTCCATGGCTAAGCCTCCGCAAATGCTTCATATTAAAGTGTAGAAATTTGCGTCAAACGAGGAGATGAACACGTAATGAGTATCGATAAATATCAAGAAACGTACATTCAAACTAATTTTGCCGACCGCATTGGCGGCTCCAACTATGGTAAAGACACAAACATTTATAAATTTGAGAAAATCAAACGCGCCAAAGCTTCAGCTAAAAAGGATTTCCCTGATGTAGAGCTGATTGACCTTGGTGTAGGCGAGCCTGACGAGATGGCAGATGCAGGGATCGTAGCTGCACTGGCACAGGAAGCTTCCAAGCCGGAGAACCGTGGTTATGCTGACAATGGTATTCCAGAATTCAAGGAAGCTGCAGCAGCTTACCTGAAGAACGTATTTAACGTAGACGGCATTGATGCAGATACGGAAATCGTGCATTCCATCGGTTCTAAGCCTGCACTGGCTATGATGCCTTCTTGCTTCATTAACCCAGGTGATGTAACAATTATGACGGTGCCAGGATACCCAGTAATGGGTACGCACACGAAATACCTTGGTGGAGAAGTGTTCAACATTCAGTTGACGAAGGAAAATAACTTCCTGCCTGATCTGACAGCGATTCCTGAAGACATCGCTAAACGTGCGAAATTGCTTTATCTGAACTACCCAAATAACCCAACGGGTGCAAGTGCAACGGTAGAGTTCTTCACCGAGGTTGTAGAATGGGCGAAGAAATACAACGTAGTGGTTGTGCATGATGCTCCTTATGCAGCTCTTACGTATGATGGCAAAAAACCATTCAGCTTCTTGTCTGTGCCTGGTGCAAAAGACGTTGGTGTCGAGCTACATTCCTTGTCTAAGTCCTACAACATGACAGGCTGGAGAATTGGTTTCGTAGCGGGTAATCCGCTTGTTGTCAAAGCATTCAGTGATGTAAAAGACAACAACGATTCCGGTCAATTCATTGCGATCCAGAAAGCTGCTGCTTATGGATTGAACCACCCGGAAATCACAGAAAAAATTGCAGAGAAGTATTCCCGTCGTCATGATATGCTTGTTGCTGCATTGAACGAACTGGGCTTCCAAGCTGAAAAACCTAAAGGTTCATTCTTCCTTTATGTTGAAGCACCAAAAGGGGTAGTTGGTGGACGTCGCTTCGAGTCTGGGGAAGACTTCTCCCAATTCTTGATCCGCGAAAAATTGATTTCTTCTGTACCTTGGGATGATGCAGGTAATTTCGTTCGTTTCTCCGTTACCTTTGTAGCGCAAGGGGAAGAGGAAGAGAAACGTGTCATCGCTGAAATCAAACGCCGCCTGAGCGATGTGCAGTTTGAATTCTAATTGTAACTTTTAACTCAATACAAACATTTGTATGAATAAGATAGATCACAGAAGAGACCGGTAACGGTCTCTTTTTTTGTGTTTTAGGATAAATTTCCCTTTACAAAAATATACAAGCAACATATTATAAAGTCTTTACGTTGTTTTTATAGGTAGAAGTTGTTATTGAAGGGAGTTATGGAAATTGTTATCTTCACGTACAAACACAGTGTCCTCTAGTTCAGTGGGAACCGGTAACACAATTTCAGGATTATTGCGATTGTTAAGACCCAAACAGTGGACGAAGAATGGGTTATTATTTGCAGCATTACTGTTTTCCTTTGAAGAAATTCGCACGGAAACGGTTCTAACGACGATACTTGGTTTTATTTTATTTAGCTTGGTTGCAGGCTGCGTATATATTTTGAATGACTTTGTGGACAGAGAAAGGGATCAGCAACATCCGGTGAAGAAATTTCGCCCTCTTGCCTCAGGACAGGTGAATGGGGCGCATGCCCTTCTATTTGGTGCCTTGCTGTTGATCGGAGCAATAGGAACAGCGTTTGTGATCAATCCGTTATTCGGCGTATTGTGTATCGTGTACTTTATACTGAATGTGTCTTATTCATTTGTGCTGAAGCATCTCGTAATATTGGATATGATGACCATTGCAGCCGGCTTTGTATTGCGGGCGATTGCAGGGGGAGTGTTAATTCATGTTCCTTTTACACCGTGGTTTCTGATCTGCACACTGCTGCTTTCGCTATTTCTGGCCATTGGGAAACGGAGAAATGAGCTTACCCTGCTTGAAGGCAATACAGGCTCTCATCGCAAGGTTCTAGATAACTACTCAATAACCTTGTTGGATCAATTTAATACCATTGTCACAACAGCGACCATTATCAGCTACTCGTTATTTACATTTACGTCGGATCGAACGATACACCTTATGTGGACGATTCCTTTAGTTATTTATGGTATGTTCCGCTACTTGTATTTGATTCATATGAAGAACCAGGGTGGTTCACCGGATCGGGTGTTGTTTGAGGACAAGCCTATCCTCATTACCGTGATTCTGTATGTGATCAGTGTAATCTGCATTTTTGCTATTTTCGAATAAATGTTGTGATTTGTAGAGAGTGTAAGGGGATCAGAGTGAGAAGTACAAAAATTGCAATTTTTGATATTGATAAAACGATTATACGTACCGATTCCATGTTTCAATTCGTGCATTATGGTGTTCGGCGTTATCCAGGACAGTCGTGGAGATTGCCTGTGATTGCGCTACACACACTGATGTTCAAGGCAGGACTTATGAGTGTTGAACAAGTCAAACGCTCGTACTTTAAAGGCATTGAACGCATGACGGAAGAAGATCTGGCTCATTTTTTTGATTCCCGATTGCGTAAGGCCATCTTTGCTGAAGCCAGTGTGGAGATGCAACACCGCAAGGAGGCAGGGTATCATGTTTTGCTTGTTACAGCATCCCCACATGCGTACATGAAATACTTTGAAAATTTCCCTTGGGTTGATCATGTGATTGGAACAGAGCTTGTACGCCAAGATCAGGGATATACCTGTACCGTTGAAGGCTTGAATTGCAAAGGGGAAGAAAAAGTGCGACGCATACAAGCTTATCTCGATCAGAAGGGCATGGTTATTGACTACGATCAGTCCTGCGCTTACTCAGATTCTTTGTCTGATATGCCGGTGATGCAACTCGTCGCACAGCGATATTTTATCAACAGACATGTGCCAGAGACGGAGGCATTATCGTGGGGGAAATAAGAAGTCGCCACACAGGGAAGCTGCTAATGCTCATCTCTGCTTTTCTTACCGCAACCGGTCAACTGTTTTGGAAATGGGGACTGACGGACTGGTTTTTCTTGGGGGCGGGCTTTCTCTGTTACGGATTGGGTGCGATTTTGATGATCAAAGCCTTTGCGATGGAAAAGTTATCGGTTGCCTATCCTTTGATGTGTGCCAGTTACATTTTTGCACTGATCTATGGATATTTCCTACTCGGTGAAGATATTACCGTTCAAAAGCTGGCAGCTGTTGTATTGCTCGGAATTGGGGTGACATTGACCAGTGTTGATCGATAGCTGGATGGTTGTAGTGCTCATTGTGATGACGTTATGCGGAGCCATGGGGGGAGCGGGGTTGAAAGCCTATGCGACCAGCCGCAGACGAATACATGTATTCATGGGACTTGGCTTCTATGGTACAGGAGCGCTCCTGAATATTTTATTGTTGAAGTTTCTGCCACTGACGGTGGTATTACCTGCCAATGCCCTCACCTATGTGTGGACACTGTTCATCGCTCGATTTGCATTTAAGGAGACGGTTGGCACACTACGCTGGTTAGGCGTCATTTGCATCATGGGTGGATTATGTTTCCTTGTAATGTAGTCCGAAGACGAGTCTGGTTTAATTGCAGCTTGGGCTAATGCTTATAACATGTTTGTAATCAAAGAAATTGGATGTGAGTGCATGAAATTTTTAGAATACATATTTTACAATCGCAAAACGAATTGGGCAGCGCTTTACTTGTTCGTTGGTTTTGCTCTGTTTTACGGTGTAATGAATTTGGCATATGTAAGTTATATTTCGGAAAATGCAGCTCGTTTGGCAGTATACTCGCCATTTAGTACTCATCTTTTTCCGCTTAATTTATTCAATTTTGATCCATCAATGTATTACGGCACCAATAGCTCATCCATTATTCATCCGTTAATTTCATTTTTGGCTCTTGCCCTGGGCGCTGGAGCGCAGTTGTTAGGCGGCAATGGATTCTTTCTCGTGCTGCAATCTTTAATTAATGCTGCTTCCGTTGTATTAGTATTTATTTTTCTAAGTAAGAAGGACAGAACGATCACGGTACCGTTGCTTTTTGCGCTTCTTTTTGGTTTCAGCTCGTATTTGATGTTCACGGCTCTGATTCCTGACTCGTATCCCTATGTGCAATTTATGATTTTGTTATCTGTGGTTTATCTGCAATATTCCCGGGAACAGAATGAAGTTCGTGTTGTACCTCATGCTGTTCTGGCCACTGTGAATTTTGGATTGACGTCAACGAATATCGTTCCATTTGCTGCTGCATTGTTTGGGAATATGCGGACTTGGAGGAGCAAGGCTGGATGGACAAAATATATCGGCATTATGCTGCTCGCGGCTGGCTTGATCGTGGTATTTACCGTTATTCAATATGTATCTCTTGGTGGACGGAGCTGGGTAACCAACTGGTTGCTGGGTATTCAAAACGGAGGAACGAGTTATGCAACACCTTTTCAATTCGCCGTACACTGGAAAGCACTGAATCTATTAACCATCAATCCGATCTTGACGCCAAAAGTGATTTTGCTTGATCCGGGTATGGTTGCGTTTGTCACGGATCTTACAAGATCCAACCCACTGTATGTGCAAATTACCGGTGTATTCATCTTGCTTCTGGCTCTTACTGGAGTAATCAGAGGCATTCGGGAACGAGAAGTGTGGACACTTCTTCCTTATATTTTATTTGCGTTTTTGCTTCATATCGTTGTTGGTTTTGGACTCGCTGTATTCCAATATGACATGTATCTGTATGCTGGGCATTATTTGTTCGCTCTCTTCTTATTAGGTGGAGGATTTGTTATTGGTTTACGTCAGGGGTTAGGGAAAAAAATTCTGGTTGGCTTATTGATCGTAAGTATACTTATAACAGCAGGCAATAATATATATCGCCACATGGAGACGCTCTCGACCATCAAACAGTCCTATGAGCAACTAGGGAAGAAGGTTGTAGCTAAGTAGCAGAATTGGAATTAATCCGTTGATTGCTCTCCTTGAGATAATAAAAAGCGATGGAACCCATATACCGAAAAATATGTTGTCGTTCCGTATTATTGAATATATTCACATAACAATTTATAACCCTTTACCACACTGTTTATGTGGGAAAAGGGTTATTTTGGTGTACAGCCTTGAATAATTGCCTATGGATAAATATACAGATTTATTGTATAATTATGAATGACGAATGAAATGTAGTGTGCATGGATGTTTTTCAGCCCAAATGCTGATTCTAAGAGAATCACAGCAGAGGAATTTCGCCTGTTATGGTGAGGTGTTGACAGGGGTTGTCTTTCTGTCATAATTCATGAAGATAAAACGACCTGATGGATAACAGCACCCTGTGAGGTACTGCCAGATGGACGTCATGAATAGCACCTTTAAATCAGTCCCGTGAGACTGGCAAGGTAACGTGAACGATACGTCGTTTATTTGCTGCGGCAAATGAAGCGATGCATCCCCGAGAGTAAACTTTCTTCAGCGTAGACTGAAGTTCGGAGACTCCTTGCCATTAAACACGGCAAGGAGTCTTTTTTGTTCTCCTCGTCACGGGGCCATGATCTGAAGGGAATCCTGAGGAGGCTGAACGCATGAGCACAGAAACACATGTCATTATGGATGAAACGGCGATCCGCCGCGCTTTAACAAGGATTGCCCATGAGATATTGGAGAAAAACAAAGGAATCGACGGATGCGTACTTATTGGAATTCGCACACGGGGTGTATACCTTGCAGAACGAATTGCAGCCAAGATCGAAGAGATCGAAGGTACGCCAATCCCTGGGGAGAACTGGATGTAACTCCTTACCGTGATGATCGCCTTGATATAGCGGGCGAGACTCGGAAGGAACTTTTGATTATGACACCTGAATCACTTTCCATTCATAACAAAAAAGTGATTTTGTTCGATGATGTGCTGTATACCGGCAGAACGATTCGCGCAGCGATGGACGCTCTGATGGATTGCGGAAGACCGCAAAACATTCAACTGGCTGTTCTTGCGGATCGCGGTCACCGCGAGCTTCCGATTCGCCCTGATTTTATCGGCAAAAATGTGCCGACTTCCAAATCAGAGGAGATCGAAGTTGCACTCATGGAGGCAGATGGACAGGACGAAGTCAAAATCATTCAGAACCGGGGGAGCAAGCATGATGATTACACAACCAGCATTGAAAGATCGCAGCCTGCTAGGACTGAAAGAACTAAGTCGTGGAGAGATTGAATCAATCCTAAACAGAGCAGCTCACTGGGAAGCACAACAAGAGAAACTCGTTCCTGTTCTGGAATCACGCTTTGTCGCTAACATGTTCTTCGAGAACAGCACACGCACTCGATTCTCCTTCGAAATGGCAGAGAAACGATTAGGTGCTCAAGTACTGAACTTTACTGCAGCGGCATCCAGTGTAGAGAAAGGCGAGTCCATCTACGATACGGTGCGCACCCTTGAATCCATGGGCATTGATGCAGGGGTTATTCGCTTGAAGCCTTCAGGAGTTCTGCAGCAGCTGGCGCAAAAAGTTAATGTGCCACTAGTGAACGCAGGAGACGGCAATAACGAGCACCCAACACAAGCTTTGCTCGATCTGTATACGATGCGCAAAGCGTTTGGTGAGCTGAAAGGCCTGCGTGTTTCCATCATCGGAGACATTAAGCATAGCCGGGTCGCTCGATCCAACCTGTGGGCGTTACAGAAGTTTGGTGCAGATGTACGGTTCTGTGCTCCAGAAACGATGCAGGCACCTGAACTGGCAGAGCATGCTCCATATGTAGAGCTGCAAGATGCTTTGGATGCGGATGTAGTCATGATGCTTCGGGTTCAACTCGAACGTCACAAGCAAGGAATTATTACCTCAGCAGAGGATTATCGCGAACACTACGGATTGACGGAAGAACGGGCAGCAAGTCTTAAACCAAGCACCATCATTATGCATCCAGCACCTGTAAACCGTAACGTCGAAATTGACGACGCGGTTGTCGAAAGTGCGGCATCGCGGATTTTCCCGCAAATGGCGAACGGAGTTCCAATCCGCATGGCGGTTATGGAACGTGCGATGAAGCTGTAGCAATGTTGGGCTCAAGGGCGAGAGTTCTTATAGAGCAATAGAGCGTAAACGATAAACCAAATCATCCGGCTTCTAGGAAGTCGGACAGAACCGAAGCGGAGGGCAATCATGGTACAGATTATTAAAAACGCAAATGTCTTGAATCAAAAAGGGGAACTTGAACGGAAAAGCATCATTATAGATGGAGGAAAGATTCAAGCCATCGTTGGAGTGGAAGACGAGGCAGTACTAAGTGCGGAAAAATCAGCTGAACGTGTAACGGATGCTTCAGGAAAACTGGTTATCCCAGGGCTGATCGACATGCATGTGCATCTGCGCGAACCGGGATTCGAACACAAAGAGACGATCGAAACAGGCGCACGGTCAGCGGCACAAGGCGGTTTTACTACGATTGCATGTATGCCCAATACCAGACCTGTAACCGATAATCCGGATACCGTGAAGCTGGTACTGGATAAAGCGAAGGAAGCAGACCTGGTTAAAGTACTGCCATATGCGGCGATCACCAAAAATGAACTTGGTCGTGAACTTACCGACTTTGCCGCGCTGAAAGAAGCGGGTGCGATTGGATTCACAGATGACGGAGTAGGCGTACAAAATGCTCAAATGATGAAGGACGCCATGACACTCGCAGCAAGCATGGATATGCCGGTTATTGCCCACTGTGAAGATGATTCACTAGTTGTGGGTCGCTATGTGACCGAAGGGGAATTCTCCAAACGTCACGGCATCAAAGGTATTCCGAATGAATCCGAAGCGATTCATGTAGGGCGGGACATTCTGCTTGCTGAAGCAACAGGAGTTCACTACCATGTGTGCCATGTTAGCACAGAACAATCGGTTCGTTTGATCCGCTTGGCGAAGTCCATCGGCATCAAGGTAACCGCTGAGGTATGTCCGCACCATTTGCTCCTATCCGATGAAGACATTCCGGGCATGGACTCTAACTGGAAAATGAACCCACCGTTACGCTCACCACGCGATGTGCAGGCTTGCATTGAAGGCTTGCAGGACGGAACACTGGATATGATCGTAACGGATCATGCACCGCATAGCGAAGAAGAGAAAGCAAAAGGCATGGAACTGGCACCATTCGGAATCGTCGGTTTCGAAACAGCTTTCCCACTCCTCTACACAAAGTTTGTGGAGACAGGAATCTGGACACTCGACTTCCTGGTTAAACGGATGACTGCTGATCCAGCAAGAGTATTCCGACTGGATACAGGTAAGCTTGAAGAGGGTGCTCCAGCCGACATTACGATGATTGATCTGAATCAAGAAAAAGCAGTTGATCCATCTACATTTGCCACCAAGGGAAGAAACACACCGTTTACAGGATGGAAGCTAAAAGGCTGGCCTGTACAAACGTGGGTAGATGGCAAAAGTGTATGGAATAACACGGTTCAACAGTAAATTGGTAAATTACTGAACTATTCTACAAATGTTAACGAGTAACATCTTTAGAACTAACTAACTCGAGGCAGCTTATGCCGAGAGTCCAATATAAGAAACAAGCACACGTTGAATGCAGTCTTTTGAACTTTGAGCTCTACATTAGCTAACGAAGTGGACAGAAAAGACCCGAAGAAGCAAAGCGTTCGCCTTTATCACCGGATTACATCAATTGAAAAATTGATAAAAAGTAATCCGGGATAACAGCGATCGAAGGGTTTTCTGTCTACGAAGTCCCACGCGAAGGGGAGCTACAAGTTCAACCTAAATGACATTCAACCGTTGATAAACACAGAGGAGTGAGATGGGATGGCACAGGCGAGATTATTGTTGGAAGACGGCACACTGTTCACTGGTAAAGCGTTCGGAGCTGAAGGTGAAACTACAGGTGAGGTCGTTTTTAATACGGGAATTACAGGCTACCAAGAGGTGCTTTCGGATCCTTCTTATTGCGGTCAAATCGTAACCATGACGTATCCGTTGATTGGTAACTACGGAATTACACGTGATGACTTTGAGTCGATTCGTCCATTTGTACACGGCTTCGTAGTACGTCGTCATGAGCCGACGCCAAGTAACTGGCGTGCAGAGTACAGCGTAGACAATTTGCTCAAAGAGTACGGCATTGTAGGTATCAGCGAAATTGATACTCGCATGTTGACTCGCCGGATTCGCCACCACGGCACGATGAAGGGAATTCTCACAACAGGATCGAAGCCTGTGGAAGAACTGCTGGAGATGATGGGTGATACAACAATTGCTGAGCTGCGCAACCAAGTTCCACTGACGTCGACTCCGCATGTGTACAATAGCCCAGGAACGGCTGAGCGCATTGTGTTGGTAGACTATGGTGCAAAAACAGGGATCTTGCGCGAACTTAGCAAACGTAACTGTGACGTAGTTGTTGTTCCTCATGATGTAACTGCAGACGAGATTCGTCGCTTGAACCCAGACGGCATCCAGTTGTCCAACGGCCCTGGGATCCAAAAGATGTACCTCACGCGGTTAAAATGATCAGTGAGTTGCTTGGCGAATATCCGATCTTCGGCATCTGCCTGGGTCACCAACTTTTCGCTCTTGCAGCAGGAGCAGATACAGAAAAACTGAAATTCGGACACCGCGGCGGAAACCATCCGGTGAAAGAACTTGAAAGTGGACGTTGCTTCATCACTTCTCAGAACCATGGTTACACGGTGAATGAGGATTCTGTGAAGAACACTGATCTGGAAGTAACACATATCAACAATAACGACAAGACCATTGAAGGTCTGAAACATAAAACGTTCCCAGCGTTTTCCGTACAGTATCACCCGGAAGCAGCGCCAGGACCTTACGATAACAGCTATCTGTTCGATCGCTTCATCGAGATGATTCGTGAGCACAAAATCACTAACCCACCACAGCCACGTCAAGCCGTATTGGCAGCTGCAGTGAAAGGAGCGCAATAACATGCCGATTAACAAAGACCTCAAAAAAATCCTGGTGATTGGTTCCGGACCAATCGTCATCGGTCAAGCGGCCGAGTTCGACTATGCCGGTACGCAAGCTTGCCAGGCGTTGAAAGAAGAAGGCGTGGAAGTTGTCCTCATCAACAGCAACCCTGCAACGATTATGACCGATACAAACATGGCTGACAAAGTGTATATCGAACCAATCACATTGGATTTCGTAACTCAAATTATCCGTCAAGAGCGTCCAGATGGATTGTTGCCAACACTGGGTGGTCAAACCGGTTTGAACATGGCGGTAGAACTTGCGCGTGCAGGTGTACTGGAACGTGAAAATGTGAAATTGCTGGGTACACAGCTAACTTCAATCGAAAAAGCAGAAGATCGGGACTTGTTCCGTGACCTGATGCGTGAACTGGAGCAACCTGTACCTGAGAGTGTAATCGTAACAACACTGGAAGAATCACTAGATTTTGCAAATGAGATTGGTTATCCGATCATCGTTCGTCCTGCCTACACACTGGGTGGAACAGGCGGCGGAATCTGTGCGAATGAAGAAGAATTGCGCGAAACGGTAGCTGCAGGTCTTCGTTACAGCCCAATCGGGCAGTGTTTGGTTGAGAAAAGCATTGCTGGTATGAAAGAAGTCGAGTATGAAGTTATGCGGGACAAAAACGATAACTGTATCGTAGTCTGCAACATGGAGAACTTTGACCCGGTTGGCGTTCATACAGGTGACAGTATCGTAGTAGCTCCGAGTCAAACGTTGTCTGACCGTGAATACCAAATGCTGCGTTCGGCTTCCTTAAAAATCATCCGTGCCCTCAACATCGAAGGTGGATGCAACGTACAGTTTGCACTAGATCCGCACAGCTTCCAATACTATGTAATTGAAGTTAACCCACGGGTAAGCCGTTCATCCGCGCTTGCTTCCAAAGCAACGGGTTATCCGATTGCCAAAATGGCTGCCAAAATTGCTATGGGATACACATTGGATGAGATCGTGAACCCGGTAACAGGTCAAACCTACGCTTGTTTCGAGCCTACACTCGATTACATCGTAAGCAAAATTCCGCGTTGGCCGTTCGACAAATTCACATCAGCTAACCGGAAGCTTGGTACACAAATGAAAGCAACGGGCGAAGTTATGGCGATCGGACGGACATTCGAAGAATCCATTCATAAAGCGGTTCGCTCCCTGGAAATCGGCGTACACCGTCTATACCTGAAAGAGGCGGAAACACTTGATGAAGCAACGCTGAACGAGCGTCTGATCAAAGCGGACGATGAGCGTATGTTCCTGATTGCTGAGGCATTCCGCAGAGGATACACTTTGCAACAATTGCAGGATCTGACTAAGATTGACTGGTGGTTCCTGGACAAAATCGAAGGCCTCATCAAATTCGAAGATCGTATTCGTGAAGAATCCGAACTGTCATCCGAAACATTATATCAAGCGAAGCGTCTTGGATTCACAGACCGTGCGATTGCTGAATTGCGTGCTCAGGGTCAACCTGGAAGCACATTGACAACAGAAGCTGAGGTAAGAGCGCGTCGTGAAGAGGAAAACCTTCGTCCGGTATACAAAATGGTAGATACATGTGCGGCAGAGTTCGAAGCAACTACGCCTTACTACTACTCGACATACGAAACAGAGAATGAAGTACTTCCTTCGGATAAGAAAAAAGTAGTTGTACTTGGCTCCGGTCCGATCCGGATTGGTCAAGGGATTGAGTTTGACTATTCAACAGTACACGCGGTGTGGGCTCTGCAAAAAGCAGGCTATGAAGCGGTAATTATCAACAACAACCCGGAGACGGTGTCTACGGACTTTAATACATCAGATCGTCTGTACTTCGAGCCACTGTTCTTCGAGGATGTTATGAACGTAATCGAACAAGAACAACCGGTGGGCGTAATCGTACAGTTTGGTGGCCAAACGGCAATCAATCTTGCAGCACCACTGCGTAATGCAGGTGTAACGATCCTTGGTACGGATCTGGAAAGCATCGATGAAGCGGAAGACCGTAAGAAGTTCGAGCATCTTCTCTCCCGTCTGGAGATTGCACAGCCAAAAGGTAAAACGGTCACTTCAGTGGATGATGCAGTAGAAACAGCTCAAGGTCTCGGATATCCAGTACTCGTTCGTCCATCGTACGTACTTGGTGGTCGTGCCATGGAGATTGTATACTCCGATGCTGAATTGCTGACATACATGGAGCAAGCAGTTAAGATCAACCCAGAGCATCCGGTTCTGATTGACCGTTACATGCTGGGTAAAGAGGTAGAGGTAGACGCGATCTGCGATGGTGAAACGGTACTCGTTCCAGGAATCATGGAGCATATCGAACGCGCAGGGGTTCACTCTGGTGACTCCATCGCAGTATATCCGCCACAACACTTGTCCCAGGATCTGAAAGAGAAGATTGTAGAAATTACAATCAAAATTGCGAAAGAATTGAAAACCATTGGTTTGGTGAATATCCAGTTTGTCATCCATGATGGCCAAGTGTATGTGATCGAGGTGAACCCACGTTCATCCCGTACCGTACCATTCTTGAGTAAAGTAACGAACATTCCGATGGCTAACCTGGCAACACAAGCTATTCTCGGTGTGAAACTGAAAGATCTGGGTTATGTGGATGGTCTCTGGCCTGAAACGGATCATGTATCGGTTAAAGTTCCAGTGTTCTCCTTCGCGAAGCTTCGTCGTGTAGAACCAACGCTTGGTCCTGAGATGAAATCTACAGGTGAAGTAATGGGTCGTGACCCGAATTACGCTAAAGCGCTGTTTAAAGGTCTTATCGGAGCAGGTATGAAAATTCCAGCAACAGGAGCAATTGTGGTTACTGTAGCGGACAAAGACAAAGACGAAGCAGTGCCTTTGCTTGAAGGTTTCTACAGATTGGGTTACAAAATTATGGCTACAGGCGGAACGGCAGCAGCTCTCGAAGCAGCCAACATTCCGGTAACGAAAGTAAACAAATTAAGCGAAGGTTCACCGAACATTTTGGATATGATCCGCAGTGGTGAAGCGAACTTTGTGTTCAACACCTTGACCAAAGGTAAAACTCCACAGCGTGACGGATTCAGAATTCGCCGTGAAGCGGTAGAGAACGGTGTTGTGTGTATGACTTCATTGGATACGATCGGTGCCCTGCTGAAAATGCTGGAAACGATCAACTTCTCCTCTGAGGCTATGCCAGCCTTTGTAAACTAAAAAGTGAATGTTCAAAAAGGATGGTTTTCAGTACTTAGAAGAAGCGGACTTTTTGAACAACCTCTAATAAGACAGATTTGTCACTGATGAAGGACATCAGTCAACCTCCGGGTTGGCGGGATGTCCTTTATATCGGGCAAAAACACCAAAATTAAGCCATACAGGCAGAGGAGTTGCTGCGAAATGAACCATCCTGATTTCAACCAGCTGGCAGGACGTTTAATGGTTGCACTGGACTATCCTGGAGCGGAACAAGCAAAGGAACTTGTACAGTCCCTTGAAGGGATCCCTTGTTACCTCAAAGTTGGCATGCAGTTGTTCTACGCAGCAGGGCCAGAATTCATTCGAGAGTTGAAGTCCAAAGGATATTCGGTATTCCTTGATGTCAAAATGCACGACATCCCGAATACCGTGCGCGGAGGGGCAGAGAGTATCACTCGTCTTGGAGTAGATATGTTCAACGTGCATGCAGCCGGGGAACAGTCATGATGCGAGCAGCTCGTGATGGCGCAGAAGCTGCACTGTTGGCTGATGCTTCACTGACGAGACCAGAGATCATCGCGGTTACGCAGCTTACCAGTACAAGCCAAGAAACGATGAATACAGAAATCGGTATTGATGGCTCAGTTGAAGCGACGGTTGTCCGTTATGCTAGTCTTGCCCATGAATCAGGGCTGGATGGTGTTGTAGCTTCTCCTTTGGAAGTACCAGCCATTCGAGCGGCGTGTGGAAGTGAGTTTCACACCGTCACTCCAGGTATTCGCCCAGCAGGAAGCGGTCTCGGAGATCAGACACGTGTGTTGACTCCTGGAGAAGCGATCGCTAGAGGTAGTCATTATATCGTCGTAGGAAGACCGATTACAGGTGCCCCGAATCCGCGTGAAGCGGCAGAGGCTATTTTGAAGGAGATGTTAAACGCATGATTACACTTAACGAGATTCCGAATCATATTGCTTCCCAATTGTTGAAAATCAAAGCTGTAGCGCTCCGTCCACAGCAACCATTTACGTGGACATCCGGCATCAAATCGCCAATTTATTGTGATAACCGTCTGACGATGTCCTATCCTGAGATTCGTGAGGACATTGCAGAAGCTTTTGCAACGATTATTCGTGAACAATATCCGGAAGCGGAAGTCATTGCGGGGACAGCTACAGCAGGTATCCCTCACGCGGCGTGGGTAGCTCAGAAACTGAATCTGCCAATGGCCTACATTCGTGATAAAGCCAAAGGACATGGTAAAGAAAATCTGATTGAAGGTTTGATTCAGGAAGGTCAGAAGGTTGTAGTCATTGAAGATTTGATCTCAACCGGCGGAAGCTCCATTAAAGCCGCACAAGCCGTACAAGATGCTGGCGCAACACCACTCGCCGTACTTGCTATTTTCAGCTACCAGTTGGATAAAGGTATCAAAGCCTTTGAGGAAGCAGGAATTCCACTGCAAACCCTGTCCAATTATACAGCGCTGATGGATGTGGCTCTGGCTCAAGGAACGATTCAAGAGAGCGACTTCGCATTGCTTAAATCCTGGCGTGAAGATCCTTCTTCTTTTGGTAAATAATATCATATAGGCACAAAAAAGTAGTCCTTACACGAACGGTATCAAAATTGTAACGATTGCTGGTATACAGGCAAATTCCACCGTTTAGTATGAAGCATCCCACACTTTGGGGTGCTTTTTTGTTGTTCTCTACAGAATATTAACTTTTTCTCTGGAACGTTGTAAAAAGCTTGTAACTTTTAGTTGTGATTCGTCGTTTATAATGCAGTGTAGTATGGAATAGATTTCTAGTTTTAGAGTCTTCATGAAACGACCGGAATGTGAAGAGAGGATGAGTGTGATTGCTGGCATGAAGAAGTTATTTTCCAAAATCAAATCAGCCAAAAGCCAGCCAGGGAATGAGCCTGATATCGGGGGAACACAGCAGCCGGAGTCTGCCCAGCAGCAAGATCAAACCTACATAAGCGAAGCAGAGATTCAAGTGAAGGAGAGCCTCTCAGATGAGAGTCTCACTGAACAGAACGAATCTAGCTCCGATGAACTGGCAGTTGCTGTTGCTGCTCAAGACAAGAAACCCAAAACTGTGAAGAAGCGGGATTTGTTGCCTCCATATGATGGGCCTGTGCTGGAAGTGCGTAATGTGCACCGTAGTTTTCAGACAGGAAGCCGAATTATACATGTGCTCAAAGGCATTGATATGGAAGTCAACCCACAGCAGCTTGTGATGCTGAAAGGCCGCTCCGGCTCTGGTAAAACAACACTCCTTAATATGCTTGGTGGGCTGGATCAGCCTTCTAGCGGTGATATCCTGTTCTCTGGCCAGCCTCTGCAAGATTGGGGAGACAGGCGGCGTACGGCGTTACGACGTAAGGAAATTGGATTTATTTTTCAGGCATATGCGCTTATGCCCTTATTATCTGCTTGGGAAAATGTAGAGCTGTCGCTGCGAATGGCTGATGTGCCTCGCTCGGAATGGAAGGAACGAGTAGGTCATTGTCTTGATCTGGTTGGTCTGACCAAACGGGTGAAGCACCGACCATTTGAGATGTCCGGGGGGAACAACAACGGGTCGCTATTGCCAAAGCCATTGCACATCGACCGAGATTGTTGCTTGCGGATGAGCCGACAGCTGAACTTGATTCCAAGATGGGTGCACAAGTTATGGCTGTATTTCGCAATATTATTGAAGTAGAACAAGTAACGATATGTATGACTACACACGATCCTACGATTCTGGAGGTTGCGGACCATGTTTATGAAATGGCGGACGGCAGATTTATCAAGTAAAGCTGCCGCTACGAAGAGGGGAAACGCGCAGCGCTTATCGTGCTTAGTGCGATAGTTGTTGCAACGATGTCGGGATGTTCCTTGTTACCGGCTGAGACAGAGGAGGAAGTACTTCCGCCAATTACACCGCCAACGATCTCCAAAAAGCCGGAGTATGAAGTCCGGACTGAGACCCTGGAGAAGAAAGTTAGCGGAAGCGGTAAAATGATGAGCCAAAGGGAAGAAAAGGTGTATTTTACGCTGGACGGTATGCATGTGAAAGAGCTGAATGTGAAACCTGGCGATAAGGTCAAAAAGGGTCAGCTCCTTGCTGTGCTTGATGTAGAGAGCGTGGAGAAGGAAATTCGGGCGAAGAACCTTCAGATCCGCAAAGCTGAGGTCCAGATGAAGGAAACGCTGCGTAAGCGGGATGAGATGGACCCGGTAGAATTTGAAGAAGCCACCATAGCTTTTGAAGAGCTGCGTCAAGAATTGGCTGATCTGGAGGAGAAGCTGGGGAAAGCGACTCTAACGGCTCCATTTGGGGGAACAGTCATTGCCGTTCAGGTAGAGAAGGGTGCTGCTGTCAAGGCGTATGATCCAATTGCCACGATTGCTGATACTTCGAATCTGGTCGTTGCAGCTACGTTTGCCAAAGAGGATCTAGAGAAATTCTCGGTAGGCATGAAAGCAGACGTTGATATTAATGGCGCAGGCAAGGTCTCTGGAGTCATTAAAGTAATGCCGATTGCTTCATCTTCGGACAGTGGTAGTGGGGGAAGTTCAGGAGATACCAACACACCTCCAGCGAAAGAATCCCTTGATCAATATGTGATCGTTTCCTTGGCGAAAATGCCCAAGGGTGTTGAACGCGGTACACCTCTTACGGTATCCATCGTAACGCAGCGTACCAAGGATGCAGTTGTTATTCCAGTGTCGGCTCTTCGTTCTATTGGTTCAAGAACCTATGTTCAAGTCATAGAGAACGATGGCAGCAAACGAGAAGTGGATGTTGAGGTGGGTCAGCAGACATCTACTGATGTTGAGATTCTGAAAGGTCTTACTGTGGGACAGAAAGTAGTGGGTCGCTAATGGGGCTGCCATTGCTTCGGCTGCTGTTCCGCAAAATGTGGAACACTCGCTGGATGACCTTCAGCACACTGATCGGATTGATCGTGGCGGTTGCGTTCACCGTCAGTATTCCGATGTACGCCGATGGTGCGCTGAAAAGAGTTGTAGCTCAAACCTTACAGGACAATAGCGAAGGTTTGCCAGCAGGTTCATTGCTGATGAGTTACCAGGCTCCTGGTGGAGTGAAGACGGATACACTCGGATTGGAGGAAGTGGATCGGTATATTCGTGAGGATGTGCCGCGCGATATTGGTTTCCCTTTCCATACGTATGTGAACTCTCGTTCAATCCGCAGTACCGAGGTGAATCCAGAGGATCCAACCAAGGTAGATGCAAGCCGGGTGCGTAGCATGAGTCTAGGAACGATGTCTGGCTTGGATGCCCAGGTCAGTTATTCCACAGGGCTTAAGCCTGGTAACCAGGTGAAAGATGGGATCATTGAGGCGGTTATGCTGGAAGAAGGCATGTATCGAAACGATCTGCATATTGGAGATATTCTTGAATATCCCGTATACAGTGGCCTGGACATTACGCTCCGTGTGAAGATTACGGGTGCCTTCACAGCAGATGATACAAGTAGCCCGTATTGGGTGCAAGGATTCGATAGCATGATGAATGGACTTTACATCGATGAAACCGTTTTTAATGATGTGTTGCTCAAGGAAAAAGGAATCCCGCTTCAGAATTCCCGTTGGTATTATGCGTTTGATCTGAAAGACATTCAGACTAGCCAAATTTCCGGGCTTTCTTCTGTGCTGGAGAGACTTGATATTGATCTGTATCAACGATTAAAGGATACAAAAGTAGATATCACCTTCGGTGATCTGCTGAAGCAGTTCCGCAGTCAGAGCCTGCAGTTGCAGACGATGCTGTTCACCCTTGCGGCACCGATGATTGCGATGGTCTTTTATTTTATTGCAATGAATGCAAGGCAGTCGCTTCAGAAGCAGGAAAGTGACATTGCTGTTCTTCGGAGTCGTGGTGCTTCTGCAAGACAGATTTTCTCTTTATATCTGTTAGAAGGCATATTCCTTGGCGCAATTGCCTTGATTATAGGTCCATTGCTCGGATGGTTTATGGCGAAGAGTATTGGTTCAGCGAGTGGTTTCCTATCTTTCGTAGATCGGAAGTCAATTCCGATTGGAGTATCGAAGGAAGCGATTCTCCTAGGACTTGTGGCTGTGCTCGTGGCAATCATAGCGTCTCTAATTCCTGCAATTACGTATGCGCGCGCTACGATTGTGTCGGCGAAGAGAAGACAGGCACGGACGGATCGTGCCCCAATCTGGCAGCGCTGGTTCCTCGATGTTGTTCTGCTTGGACTTGCCGGGTACGGATATTATCTGTTTTATGAACGACAGATGTTGACTTTCCAGACAGGCATGACTACAGACCAGCTGCAAGTGCAACCGTTTTTGTTCTTTGTGCCTGCACTTGCCATCTTTGCACTGGGTCTGTTCTTCCTGCGGATATTCCCATGGATCTTGAAGCTGATCCAGTGGATGGGCAAGAAGTTTCTACCAGTTCCACTATATCTGACTCTGACGCAGCTCTCGCGCTCGTCGTCTTCATATTATCCGTTGATGATATTGCTTGTGCTGACCTTGGGACTTGGTGTATATAATTCGGCTGCAGCCAGAACGATTGATCTGAACTCTACGGAACGTACATTATACCGATACGGAACGGATGTCATCATGCAGACGGTCTGGGAAGGTTCACCTGAAGTGACCCCGCAAGGTTCTGGCCAAAGTGGTGGATCAGGCGGAGGGCAGCAAGGGGGCGGCAACAATGGCGGAGGCTCTTCCGGTGGAGGTTCACCAGGTGGAGGCGGTGGCGCTGGTGGGGTGGAGGTGCTCCTGGCGGAGGTTCACAACCGACCAAAGTGATCTATTCTGAACCCCCTTTGAAGTGTTCCGTAGTTTAGACGGAGTAGAGCATGCAGCAAGGGTGATGCAGACCAAAGGCAACATCATCGTGTCTGGTAAATCAGGCGGACAGGGGATGCTCGTAGGAATTGATAATGTGGATTTTGCCCAAGTAGGCTGGTTCCGTAACGATCTTTTCCCTGCACATCCTTATAAGTATCTTGATTTGCTCGGTAAGTATGAAGGGGCTGTACTGGTATCCTCCAAATTTGCTGATAAGTATAAGCTCAAAACCGGGGATCTAGTATCCATTGGTGTGCAAGGTCAAGCGATTGAATTTGTTATATTTGGCATTCTGCCATACTGGCCTGCGCAGTATCCAGATCAGACACCGTTCTTTATTGCGAATCTGGATTATATCTATGATCAAGTACCACTTATTCCATATGAAGTCTGGCTGAAGATGGAGCCGGATGCCAAAGTCGCACCACTGATGGAAAAGCTTGCAGCAGAAGGTATTGAGCTATCATCTGTGCGTGACGTGCGTACCGAATTGGTAACGCAGGGGAAACATCCATCACGGGGCGGCGTATTCGGTATATTGAGTCTCGGCTTCCTTGTATCAGTCATCATATCTCTGATTGGTTATATTCTGTACTGGTTCTTCAACCTCTCAGGACGTGTCGTACAGTTTGGCGTTCTGCGAGCCATGGGATTATCCCGTGCTCAATTAAGTGGGATGCTGCTGCTGGAGCAGGTGTTCACTGCCGGGTTGTCAATCCTTCTTGGTATTGGAATTGGTCAAGTATCGAGTCGTCTATTCTTACCATTTCTACAAACGACAGATAATGTATCTGCACAGGTACCACCATTCCGAATTGTGTTTGAAGAGAAGGATATGTTGCAGCTGTACGGTGTGACTGTCGTTATGCTCATTATCGGGGCGACGATGCTGCTCTGGCAGATTCGTAGACTACGTGTACACCAGGCGGTCAAAATGGGAGAGGAGAGGTAAACATGATCCAGTGCGAAGGACTTGTGAAAATTTTTAAATCCAGCGACGTGGAAGTTGTTGCCCTTCAAGGTCTCAATTTGACGGTCAACCAAGGTGAGATGATGGCGATCATCGGCAACAGTGGTAGCGGAAAATCCACGTTGCTCAACATTCTGGGTGGACTGGATCGTCCAACAGCAGGCACAGCCGTTGTAGGAGATTGGGATCTGCTTAAGATGACGGATGCACAACTGGTTGAATACAAACGTCATACGGTAGGCTTCATTTGGCAGAACAATGGTCGAAACCTATTGCCTTATCTAACGGCACTCGAAAACGTGGAGACACCTATGATTCTTGGTGGTAAACGTGACCGTGCTTATGCCATGCAACTATTAGAATGGGTAGGGCTTAAGGATCGGATGCACAACAAGCTGCATCAGTTGTCAGGTGGAGAGCAGCAGCGGGTCGCTATCGCGATATCCCTATCGAACCGTCCTAAACTGCTGCTTGCCGATGAACCTACGGGTTCAGTCGATTCCGAGACCTGCGACACGATTATGGGGATTTTCCGCAAAATGAACAAAGAACTTGGCGTCACAATTGTCATTGTTACGCATGACTTAACACTTGCAGGTAAGGTGGATCGCATCGTTGCGATCCGTGACGGACTGACGAGTACGGAGTTTGTGAAACGTAACCCGAATTTGGATGATGATCAA
The DNA here is from genome assembly GCF_003268635.1 of Paenibacillus sp. DCT19. NCBI lineage: Bacteria > Bacillati > Bacillota > Bacilli > Caryophanales > Paenibacillaceae > Paenibacillus > Paenibacillus sp. DCT19. The sequence goes on along the minus strand of NZ_CP029639.1, from coordinate 4,473,493 downwards.
GGCTTATCACAGATCGGTGCCCAGGATATACATGAAGCATTTGTCATTATTGACCGGGCAGGACGTCTTCAGGTACCTAAGGAGTATCTGGAGGCCTTATCCATTGATAATCGGGCTACATTGGAATTTGACGGTGAACGTATTGTGATTACACCGCCAAGATAATGAATAGGGGGAATTGGGAGATGAAGAACAGGTTGTGGGGAAAACGGGTGCTCGCTGTTTTGGCGACCGCGAGTTTAGCTTTGCCATTGTTAGCAGGCTGTACGGCAAGTGAGGCTAAGGACACGGAACAGCGTGTATTACGCGTAGCAACACTATGGGGCGGTCAAGACGACAGTTACTTCCGCCAACAGTTTACAGATGCGTTTGAATTGACTCATCCGAATATTACGGTTGAAGTCGTTCCTGCTGTTGAACAGAGCAGTTATGGTTTTGGCATGCAGGGGGAGAATCAGGAGATTCCTGATACGGTAGAGAGTCTGAAGAAAATTATGACTGGTGACAATCCAGTCGATGTTATTGTTGCGGATACAGCTACCGTGAAGTCCTTGATTCAGGAGAATATGTTGAAGCAATTGGATCCGTTGATGCAAGAAGACAAATTCGATACAACGGATATTGTGCCAAGTGTATTGGAAGGCATTAAGGATCTGGGAGACCAAAGTATCTATGCCTTGACGCCAACGTTCTCCTCTTCTGCGCTATTTTTTAACAAGGGAATGTTCCAAAAGGCAGGCGTAGAGCCACCAACAGATAACATGACTTGGGATGATATTCTCAACCTAGCGACACGTATGACCAAAGGTGAGGGTAAGGACCATGTGTTTGGCTTCTCCTTCAGTACGTATCAAGGGGATCGCCATACTATTCCATGCAGCAATATTACAACTCCCTCCAGCTAAAAATATTTGATGATAAAGCGGAGAAAATGACCGTTGACTCACCACAATGGGAAAAAGTATGGAGTACGGTTAGTAAGCTGGCTATCGACAAAATCATTCCTAAAGGCGATGAGCCACAGGATCAGGATCCAAGCGGAAGATATAATCCGCTTCAGGGCGATCTGTTCCTTAGCAGCAAAGCAGCGATGGTTATTGGGGATTATAGCTATATTAATCAACTCATTGATGCGAATAAAAATGCGGATAAAATGGAAGGATTCAACAAGGTGGATTGGGAAGTGGTAACACCACCAGTTCATCCTGAAGCACCTGAAATTGGAGGCAATATCTATCTGAGCAGTTTGATGTCCATCAATAGTTCAGCTCAAAATCCAGATGATGCTTGGGAATTAATCAAGTACATGAACAGTGAGGACTGGGCCAAAATCAAAGCACGCAGCAGCTACGAGATGGTATCCCGGAAAAGCTTTATTAAACCAAAAGACGGTTTAGACTATAACATCCAAGCGTTCTATACGTTGAAGCCTGTTCCACCAACAAATACCAACCTGGATAAGCTGTATCAGAAGATGCCTAATCTTTGGCAGGTAAGTGACAAAGGAATGGAATACTTCAATCAGGTTCTAGAAAATAAGAAAACACCAAAAGAAGCGCTTGGTGAGTGGGCAGCCAAAGGTAATGAAATGCTTGAGAAGCTGAAGAAAGATCCAAAAGCAACGTTCTAATGCTTGTTACTTGTTCTGGAGAACATGTAGGCTAAGCTTGATGAGCATGGCTTCCATAAAATAGCCGCTGAAGAATAAGTTCTTCAGCGGCTATTTTTACTTGAATTGGGGCATCCTACAAGAAGAAGAGGTGCAGGATACATTACAACGAAGAAAGGACGAGCAGCATGCATTGGGTATATTTCAGCAAGTTATATGCAACCAAATTTCAGGCGGGTTGCCTTGCCAAACGCTTAGAGCAGGATGGATGGATCTATGGTCACAATGAACCTGCTGAAATAGAAGTGTACCGTTCACGTAAAGGCCGATATGGTGTACGATTTATTCCCTAACATTACCCCTTGACTTATTGGGTGAATATGATGTATATTAATTAAGTCGCTGTTTTACATTTTAACTGACGCGGGGTGGAGCAGCCCGGTAGCTCGTCGGGCTCATAACCCGAAGGCCGCAGGTTCAAATCCTGCCCCCGCAATTTAATTCTTACTAGATGATTTACAGCCATCATCTGAACGTTATACATTATGTCGAGGGCCCTTAGCTCAGTTGGTTAGAGCGGTCGGCTCATAACCGATTGGTCACAGGTTCGAGTCCTGTAGGGCCCATACTCTTGAAACCTTGCTTATACAGCAAGGTTTTTTTCTTTTTCAGTTGTGATTCAATTAGGGTGAGTGTAAGGTGATATAGTATTCCACAATGTGCTGTATCGTTATTTATAGAGTTTGGGACGAGAGGAGAAGATGGGAGTGGCTCAAAAACGTCATATTATTATGATAGCGGTTACTACGTTATTGTTGCTGATCTGCATGTTCTTTTTGTATAAAAACGTTCAGGAGAATCAACGATATGAACAATTTATATCTGCTCAGTTAAATGAATCTTTATCAGAATTGGTGACCGCAATTTTGGCAAATGATGAGATACTCCAGCAATATACTTCAGGTGGAAGGGAAAGCCTGCTACCTGAACAAGCAACCAATCTATGTGCCAATTTCACAACTGTAAGTACGAAGTATAACGATCTACTAAATACAGCGATACATTTAAATAAGGTGACCCATGCAGATATCAACCCTATCTTAGGAAATGTTGCTCAGGATATAACCTTTTTTCTGGCACGATCCGTGATCGGAAATGGTCTTCTTGGGGACTGCAGCATGAGCGAATCAACGATTTCACTAGATGCGACGCAAAGTATGAAACTAACAGAAATACGAGAGCTGAACAATCAATGGTCGGAAATAGTCAAAAAATATGTGCCTGAAGCGACATCGTTGGGTGTCAGTGAGGTTGATTGGAATGATTTAGTTAATCATAAAATGTGGATTCAACTGTTAGAGGAGCTTTCTGTCAATTCGGAACAATCAGGGATGACAGGGATCAATCGATTTTTTAACTAAACTTGCGCGTTTATAAGGACTACAAACCAAAAGAACACTGGCATATCTGACCAGTGTCCAGCTTGGGACAAGTGAATTGACTCTATTATAGTAAAGGCAGTAAAATGGCGATCACACCGATCATGATGAAGATAACACCTGAGCTTATGCCTATAATTCCACTTGTTTGAGAGTTATGTACATTGCTTTCTGTACGTGAAATTCGACTGAAAAACTGAGATATTTTGGAGTTAGGGTTTTTATAGTCATACAGGGAGAGCGCGATGATAATCACACCCAATATAATCATGAATATTATGGTCACCCCCTTGGTAGTAATGTTATCTTTTATATACGGAAATGTTTTGAAATAGTTCCAATCATAAAGTCAATACCTTTTGATGAGGCCTGGCTGATAGATCCTAATAACTATAATTATTGAGATATATGATATAATTTTTATAATTTAGCATAAGGTGGGGGTGTTAATATGAGTGGTGGTGCAACTGCAGTAGGTTTGCCAGGTTTATTATTTTTAGTATTATTTGTAGCAGTCATTGTGCTTATAGTCTATTTTATCATTTCAAGGGTTACGAAGAGATCGGGTAATGTACAACGAGAAATCTCTAATCTTCGTAAGGATATTCAAGTCTTGCAGGATAAAGTGGATCGGAATGACCGTTATACTGTTGATAGAAATGAAGAACAAGAGAAGGTCTATACACATAAGTAATGTTGGGAAACTAAACAATAATGAGGAATCAGTGATGAAGATCGTCGGGTAAAAAGCCTGATGGTCTTTTTTATTTATGCAAACTAGTGACAGTGTCCATGCCATATTATAAATCTCGCATATATTATCGTATTCCATAATTAGGAGGTAGATTTCATGAGTCAATTTATTGATGCAAGAACTTCGCAGAATGCGAGTTTGGCCAACTCTATTGCCATTCCAATCTTAGTTCTGAATACACCCCAGTTATTTGGTCAGATTGGACTGGTAACCACTGCGGGTATTGGTGCTAACCCACGGGTGCAATTCAAGGGTACGGTGTCGGTTCAGCTACCATTGGCGCTTGTAGGGATCACCGTTACGATTGTCAGAGGAACTCAGCCAACAGATCCGGTTATATATTCAGCTACTTCTACGTTTAACTTGAGCGTATTGGCACCTCAGATTATCACATTCTCTGCCGATGATTACAACCCACCTATCACTCCACAGCTGACGTATACCGCATTTGTAAGTTCCAACTTGTTAGGTACGGTTCGTGTAGGCCCTGAGAACTTTGACGGGGTATTGTATTCAGACTAATCCTGCAGCTACAACCCTACAGAAAAGTGTATTTAGGCTGCACGTTAATGATTAATCCTGCCTTGATTAAGGCAGGTTTTTGTTTAGTATGGCTGTTATTTTTTATGTGTGAACCTGTTCCCTCTATTTGAAAAGAAAACTGATATGCATATCGATTTACCATATCTGATTCAAGAGAGACCTTTACTTGAGGTAATTCTGGTTATGATATAATGCATAACAGTGTGTAGCATTTACATGTCTAAATTGTTTGAGTAGCATAGATGGCACAAAGTCTAAGAACGCTAAGGATTATGGATAAAAGGCGGTTTATAATTAATGATGCAGAGTGAAGGACAACGATTCCGTTTCAGTGAAGCACCTGTGTGGGAATGGCAGCGTGCATATTATGAACAGAGTGGGCTTGACGCTTGGAGTGAAAACCAAGTTCCACAATATATCACCAGTAACCCGATGATTGCTGCGGCGTACGCCGAAATGATATTTGGTTTTCTCCAAGATTTAGCAGCGAAAGGAAAGACTTCGGAGACAGTTACGATTCTGGAACTAGGCGCTGGAGTAGGTCGTCTAGCGTTTCAGATTATTACGAAACTGATTGAATTGCGGGAGTATGCCGCAACAGAATTGCCTGCTTTTCGTTACGTGATGACAGATCTAGCGATGGAGAACGTAGTTGGATGGAGAAATCATTCGTCCATGGAACCTTATATTCAGCAGGGATTGCTCGATTTTGCTCCGTTCGATGCAATGAAGGATACTGCGCTGAAGCTAGTGGTTGCAGGCGAAACAATTGAGCCGGGAGATCTGCAGCAGCCTTTGCTTATTATCGCGAATTATTTTTTGATAGTATCCCGCAGGAATTGCTATATGTAGGTGAAGGACAGATTTATGAATGTGATCTCATACTCTCTAGTGCGGAAGAACAGTTGGATCTTGCTCCCTCAGAGAAGTTAAAGGCAATGGAAATAAGTTATGCTTACCGCCGTGCGCCGCAATATACTGCGGAAATGTCTCCTTATCGGGATGTAATTTCATTGTATGAGGAAGAATTGGAAGATTCACATATTCTGTTTCCGGCGGCTGGATTATCATGTCTTGAACGACTTGGAACTTTATCCCGTGCAGGGTATATGCTTATTACAGCGGATAAGGGTGATCACCGACTCGATTACTGGAAATTCGCTGAGCCGCCTGAATTCGTATTACACGGCAGTTTCTCATTGACGGCGAACTATCATGCGATTCAGTATACATTGGAGCAGCGAGGTGGCCTGGCTTGCTTTACAACACATCATTACAAGGATATCAATGTCGGCTGTATCCTGATGGTTGAAGAGCCTATAAGTTATGTGAATACCCGTCTAGCATACTTGCGAGAGGTTGATCGCTTTGGGCCGGATGACTTTTTTAGTTTAAAAGAATGGTTTGATCAGCAGATTGCTAGCATGGAGCTCAAACAAATCTTGCCTTTCTGGCGATTAGGTGGATATGATGCAGAGTTTCTGATTCGCTGTGCGGAACGCATTTCTAATCTGTTGCCAGATGCAAGCGATGAAGAAATGATGGATATTCAGCACGGGATTCGTTCCATGTGGTCTTCGTATTATGTGATGGAGAAGTCAGGTGACTTGGCTTTCCTAACAGGTCAATTATTTTATGTGATGTACATGTACGAGGATGCAAAGTATTTTCTAGAACAATCCATACAGGGGGCTAAATACGGTGGTAATACCGTTGTATTGTATGATCTGGCTATTTGCTGTTATGAGCTTGAGATGGAAGAAGAAGCACTGGCGTATACCCGTCAAGTGCTAGCGTTGGATCCAGACCATGAAGAGGCTCTTTCGATGCTTGAAAGTTTAGAAAACGGATAATTCGTCCTGACTAAGGTGCAAAGGATACGCTAGTTAGAACCCAGTAGAAGAAAACTAAAGCAACGAGGAACAGAGCACTCAATCCTAAGAGAACACCAATGATTACTTTGTCCCACTTTCCCAATTTTCGCATGTTAACCCTCCTGAAATACACAATTTTAATATGACGCGGGATTGACTGGTGTAGGTTAAGCTGATGGAATAAGTATACATTAATGTTTGCTATAAGGGAGATGGGAAATGAGGATTGTTATTGGACAGCCCAGCCTTGAGCCTGGATTAAACCAATTGGAAAAAGAGCTCAGGGAATACAGCGATGCAGATATTTTGTTGTATCCCGAAGGTTATTTAAACCAGAATGTAGAAGAGGCCTGCAGGCTTGCGGCTACGTATGGAACGATGATTGTATCCGGACACCGTAGACTGAATGAGCGTCCCAAGGATCGAACGATTATCATTGACCAGCAGGGACAGATTGTGATGGAGAAAGCGAAGTACACATCTGCCTTAGTTGTTACGCAGCAGGATGTGGTGATCAGTACACTATTGTGTGATGAGATCGTTTTGCAAGGGTTTCAGTACAATGATGAGGGAGTTGACCTGCTCTTACATTCGATTGGGGTAGGGATGTTCAGTGAGGAGCAGTATACGGAGTGGCTGGAGGAGGCTCGCCGGATCGCTATTCGTAATCAATGCATGGTGATGGGAACCAGTCACGCTGACGGCTCTTATCGTGACAGTGGCATATCTATTCCCATTGCTTACTGTATATCTCCTGATGGCGAGATTGTATTCGCATCGCACAATGATACTCGAACCCGAGTCGTGGTGGTGGAACGTGCAGAAGAGCACAAGACAACTACACCGAGGAAAGAACGTTTTTTGATAAAAGTGACGGGGATAGGTTGATCCCATGAGATTGGGCATTGCATATAGGGAGTAGCCCGGTCATTTACTCAGCATTGGCATATGTTATCCCATACCTTTTAAAATCAAAGGAGGCCAATCAAATGAGTCATGTTGGATACGGTTGTGGTAATGTCGGAGGAATCGGAACTGGAATGTGTACTTCTACTGCTGCAATTCTGGTACTCTTCATCCTGCTTGTTATCATCACGAAGTCTTTCTGGTGTTAGTTTGTAACTAAGCGAAGTGGACGGTTACACCAAGCTCTGCTGAGATCTCAGTGGAGCTTTTCCTTATGATATAGGTTAGCTGTAGCGAGTGTGACATTTGACAATAGAAAACAATGTACTTAAAATCACATAAGTAACTAAATTTAAAGATTGAAGGGATTGCAATGCCGTTTATTCGCTTCAGAGGCTTTACAGGTCATCAGTTAGAGGAAGTTGTACCTAAAATTACAGAGCAGATGTCGCTTACTTCTAATATTCCGCAAGAAAGAATCAAGGCTGAGCGTTATGATGTACAAGCACTCACTCCTTCTCCAGCTTCTATAGAAATTGTTATGTTTCAACGTGATCAGGAAATTCATAATCGAATGGCTTCATCCATATACGTCATTTTGGTCGAAGCAGGTTTGCCGGACGTACACATATTTTTTAGTATTCTGGAGCCAACGCTATACTACAAGCAGGGGAAACCGTTGACGGATTACCCTTTGAATTGAATGAGATGTAAACCAGTAAGATGGGTTGATCAAATAAAAAAATCCGATCCAGTCGTGCTTGGATCAGACACAGACGAGCGAATGCTGCTCGTCTTTTTTATGATTGTGAGATCTCATTTTTACATAAATATCACAGTAAGAATAACGAATATTTTATATGCATAAATGCCTCTTACTCAGACATATACATGAGCGATTGTGTGTGTGGATCATGCGGCGACTAGTGAAAATGCAATTAATAACATCACTAAACTAGTCATTCGCGCAAAAACCATATATGGCTTGCTAGGCTCTGATTCCCCCTTAACCATCCAGCCATAACGTAGAAACCATCCGAACTTGGGGAAACAAAGATTGATAATGCACAGTAACATGAAAATAAAAAAGAGAGTTCTCATGCGCGATCTTCCTTCCTCATTCAGGCATGGCCTCAAATCAGCTTATCGCCGACGTCTACTGAAAATGACTAAGATCAAAATAATGATGATGAGAATGAACAGAAACTTCATGTGCAGTCCTCCTAAGTTTATGAAATCATTAACCTTTTCGGCACCGTTTGAACAACTATGATACAATTAAAGATATTGAATTAGTATGATCACATATCAAATTGATGACATGCAATGATTTATTATTCATAATTGTTGAAGGCAGATAGAAGCAGGAGGGAAGCATGAGCATTCAAAATCAGCATTCCATGCCCATTCAATGGGAGTTTTTAATTTCTAAGCTTAAATCTTCCGTAACTGTGGTTGACGCAACCTCACCAGAACTGCCCCTGATTTATGTAAACGAGCACTTTACAACGTTGACAGGATATTCATATGAAGAGTCTGTGGGGCAAAATTGTCGGTTTCTTCAAGGACAGGATACCCTGCCAGAGACAGTAAGCAAGATTCGTGAAGCGCTCAGACAGCAGCAGTCAATCAAGACAGAAATTCTGAATTACACGAAAACCGGACGAAAATTCTGGAATGAGTTGAATATAGATCCGATTTTTAATGACGAGGGAGAATGCCTCTTTTTTGTTGGGATACAATATGACATCTCAGAACGGAAATATGCGGAGGAACAGCTTCGTATGGCAGCGCACATGGCTGAAATGAACAGCCGGGGACAATTAGAATTTATCGGCAAACTGAATCATGAGTTACGAACCCCGCTCAATGGGATTATGGGAATGATTGAGCTGGTGGGAATGGAAGAAACCAGTAACGAGCAAAAGGAATACCTGGAGCTTGCTCGTCAATCTGGAGAGGCCTTGCTGAACATTGTAAACAAGAGCCTGGATGTGGCGAAGCTGGGTCGTGGGAAAATGAAGGTAGAGCAAATTGATTTTCAGCCTTCCAAGCTTATTCAGCAGATTATCAAGACGCATGAAGTGGCTGCTAGACAGAAGCAGATCAGCCTAGTCTGCCATCTTGATCTTGAAGTGCCAGAGGTGCTCGTTGGAGATCCATTACGTTTGCGACAGGTGCTGGATAACTTAATAAACAACGCTATTAAGTTTACAGAGCAGGGTGAAGTGCATATTCAAGTGGACGTTAAAGAGACGTTGGAGGATGTTACGACCCTGGTCTTCAGCATTCAAGATACGGGTATTGGGATTCCACAAGACCAGATGAATCAGTTATTTGAAGCCTTCACTCAAACTGATGTGTCTCATGCACGGAGGTTTGGGGGCAGCGGTCTTGGATTAACCATCTGCAAAGAACTAATGGAATTGATGCATGGCGAAATTAGGGTAGAGAGTCAAGAAGGTCAGGGAACACAATTCCAGGTCACTGTGCCTCTCAAGCGGCAGCGAATGATGCCAAACGTGGGTAATGTAGGCTAAAGGGGAGTTAAATGATCAGAAGAGGGCAGTTCGGGTAGATCCGGGCTGTTTTTTTTCTGTACATTTTCATTGTTTCGCGAACGAATGTTCTGATATAATGAGAACGATGAATGGGGGAGAGACAGCATGACGCGTAAGCGCACAAGGAGAAGAAATAAAGGGACAGCCAGATTGAAGAAGCAATGGATCACACTGGTCACGCTTGCTCTAGTCGCCTGTTTAGCATGGTTTAATGGAGACTATAAGCTGGAGGATTGGACTTCAATATTTAATGGAAGTAGCAACCAAGGTGTAGATCATACGCTGATCTTCCCTTCTGAACGCTATCCAGAGACAGCTAATCATATTCGATCAGCCATTAAGGCAGGGCATTCTGATGTGTGTACGATTGATCGTGAAGGTGCCGAGACTAATAGGGATCTTTCGTTAAAAGGAGTCCCGGTCAAGAAGGGGAAGGATCGAGACGAGTGGCCGATGGCCATGTGTGCGGAGGGCGGTGCTAATGCAGATATTCAATACATTACGCCAAAGGACAATCGCGGAGCAGGTTCATGGGTTGGTAATCAACTCAGTACATATCCAGATGGAACACGAGTGAAGTTTGTTGTTGAATAGCAGGATGTAAGATACGCCCTAATTATATAGAAATGACAAAAGCCAGACTTTGAGAAGTCTGGCTTTCTTCATCATATAATGAATCACTACTGGTTACAATCGACCGTTTATAGTGCCATACTGCTCAGATGATGCGAACGAATGCTTAATAGACGAGTAACCTGATCAACTTCCTCAAACGGAATCCAAAGGTTTCCTTGTAATGTGCGTAGAAGCAGAATGGAGGAGTCGGCTGAGCGTTCAGGAAATCCGGTTACGGATTGACCGCTTGTATTACGTACAATAATTTGTTGATTACGGCGGATGGCAATTTCTACCTCTTTGTTCATATGTCATTTCTCCTGATTATGAGATTGGATTCTATATGTCAATAATTTCAATGGTTAATTTGTCTTCTTTATCTAGTCTATCAGAACTAGGTATGAATTTCCAGAAGAGAAGTAACTTTTCTGGGTTAGGTGATTCGTCTTAGCGGGTGCTCAGCGTTTGCTTCCTTCAGTTAGAGGGTTATAAAGGGTACTGAGCTAATGGATGTTAAGGAGGAGTGTCTATGACAAAGTTATTGATTGGACTGGTACGTACTGAGAATGAAGCCATTTTGATGCTGAATCAGCTTCTACAAGCGGGGGTTGATTCGGATTCGCTCGGTGTAGTCGCTAAAGAAGAGATTAACTTGGAGTTGATCAGTGAGAAGGCAGGCTTACCGAAACCACTTAAAGGTGCTGGCACGGATGGGGCATTTGGAGCCTTTAAAGGTGTGCTGGCTGCGCTTGGTAAAAGGAAGGATCATACGATGTCTGCCGGGAAGGCCGTACGCCGGCTTGCAGGCAATGAAATCGGTGAAGAGACCGATGATTTTGTGCTTACCCTGACGGAAGCTGGTATTACTGAGGATGATGCAAACTATTACGAGCAATGGCTGATGCAACAATATTTGCTTGTGATTGTGGAAACGAGTGAAGACGAGATTGCTCGCGTCGCGCCTATAATCATGAAACGTGACTAAGAAGCGTGAAATGTGAACTTATTTTCTTTTTTAGCTTAATTTAATCCTGATTTTAGGTTTCTTTAATGTTGGGGAGGTATTCTTACCTTACACCTCCCTTAATATAGATGGTTTATAAGAAAGTTCGAGACCGCAACTCGAACTTTCTAGGCACTGCTAGCTCACGCTGGTGGTGCCTGTTTCATTTTTTCAAATATTTTTTTAGAAAAGTGTTGCATATTATTAAAATACATGATAAGATATTTCTTGTCGCCACAATTGATTAAGTAATACATACACATGCCGGGGTGGCGGAATTGGCAGACGCACAGGACTTAAAATCCTGCGGTAGGTGACTACCGTACCGGTTCGATCCCGGTCCTCGGCATCCATGAAAAACCCTGAAATCCCTTGTCCCTCAAGGGATTTTTCTTTTTTTATAATTTTGAAATGGATTGCCTAATTCAAAGTGAACGAGCGGATTTTTCCTCTTTGGGGACGGATTGGGGACGAACTTTTGGATCGAACACATCGAGGTGTGCTGTTGTTTGTCGGCTCAACTTCTTGGTAACGTGAACATACGTGTCAGTGGTCACCTGAGAAGTCGAGTGTCGCAATCGATGCTGGATCTCTTTAATGGACGCTCCTTGTCCTAGCAAATAGGTTGCATTTGTATGTCTTAGCCCATGCAAGGATACATTTCGGAATCCGTTTTTTTCACACCATATCTTCCATTGCTGGGAAGGTGTCGTGTGGTAGTACGGCTTTCCTGTTCCTGCGTGAAAAACAAAATTCCTATCTCCGCCTTTCCATTTCCCTTGTGCTTTTGATTCAAGGCGTAACTTGCGCATGGCTTTGACATGTCTCGCTAAGCGCTCCATGTACCACTGTGGCATATCTACATAATCGTCAGACGCCTCATTTTTTGTATCTGTAATATCCGCCTGCCCGTCCTGAGTATGTGAGATACTTTCATCGATGCGCAGCCTGTTATTAACAAAATCACAATCGTCCTCGTCCAAAGCAATTAGTTCACCTCGTCTGAAACCTCCAATTATGGCACCCAAGAAGTAAAGCTTCCAGTGAGTATCACTTTTGATTAAAGTAGCAATAACCTCAGTTGCTTCTTCTTCCTCGAAAAAATTCTTTCTATCCTTTCGAGCTTTTTTATCCTCTTTGCTTATCTGTGGTCGTTGAATACCGTTCAAGGGATTAACGCTCATGACTTTCCATTCTACGGCTCGCTTGAATATACTCATGGTGACGTCATAAATGTATTGAATTGTACGGGAGCTAATTGTCTCTTTACCGCCTCGTTTGTCAATTCGAGCACCTGGTTGCCGCAACTCATTAAAAAGCGTGACAAGCTGCATCGTAGTGATTTCATCAAGCTTCATATGTCCGATGAATGGTAATACATGATTTTCGATTTTGGAGCAGTGAGACATGAACGTCGTTCGCTTCAATCGCGTTTCTGCATCTTTAGGCTTCCATTCATTTTCGTAAAATTCTTTGAATGTGAGTTTGGAGGGAGCGATGTAGCTGCCACTAAGAACCTCCTGCTTAAACTTAGCAAGTTCGTCATCTAAATAGTCTCGGAGTTTTTTTGTCGTTTTTAGAAGCGCCTTATCCTCAATAGTTATTGTTTTCCGAGGGCGGTTCCGAGTTCCATCACTATTCAGTCCTACATCGAGTGTGAATCTCCACTTGTTTTCGCCTCGTTTTTCTATACTTCCTTTTGCCACTTTTTTACCTCTCTTTCGAACTTATGTTCTGTTTTTTTGTATGATAAACAGCCTTGCGGCTGGAAAGCGCAAAGTTACATTTCAAAATTGTGAAGTTGTTTAGGCACTCCGCAACGTAAAAGGTAGGATTCTTGTGTTTCTCCTAGATTTCGTTCTATGGAATGGGTCAGAAGTTTTATAGCGAAAAGATTTGCCTGTCTTTCGTATTTGCCCATATTGAAAAATGTATGTTCGTCAATCCATGCCTGGCTTAAACCAGAGTGAAGCCGATCGTGTCCAAGTTCGTGTGCACAGACTACACGTTGCCATTCTTCCGACAGACCGCTATCAATAACGATAAATCGCCTTCGTAATCGTCTATAGTAGAAACCTCTTGTGCCAGGATCAAAATTCGCATGACGAACCAGTATGTTAAGTCCTTTGGCGATTACGAAAGGATCGTTTGTTTTAAATCTTCGAACAAGCTTGTGAACGATGTCATCCAAAGGGGTCACCTACTCTTTGTCTTTAGGGGTTGCCTTTTTTTTGCGGCCATATGTTTTTTTGTTGAGTTCTTTGGCTTCCCAAAGCAGTCCAGTAAGGATATCCATGGCTCTTTGGCGTGTTTCGTCTGTAATTGGAACTCCATCAAATAATACAGGTTGATCTTCTTCAAGAATTTTTTTGATATCAGCCATGTCCCTAGCTGTTGCCCAATCGGGTGCATTTTGAGATGCGGCATCATCGTTTTCTGTGAAGTATTCAATGGGTTTGTGGAAATAGTCTGCAATTTTTTTAATTAAATCAACTTTAGGACTCTTAGTTGTTCCATTAAGTATTTTGGTAAGTGTTGTGTAGGGGATTCCTGTGTCCTTAGAAAGTCTATAGGCGCTTAAACCACTTGAATCCATCAATTCATTAATTTTATCCGATACCAGCAAGACAATGACCTCCATAATATAACCTAAAAGAGATATAACCTAATAAGGTTATACTAATTCATAAATGGGAGATATGTCAAGCTTTCAAGAGGAAGTGGGAGTAAATGTCGGATTTTGTAACCTAAAACGGAGATAACCGGGATTTACTATAACCTAAAACGGAGATAATATGTGTTCAGGAGGTGAGAACAATATGGGGATGACAATCGGGAATAACGTTCAGAAGTTCCTTGATGCAAAGGGGTGGACGCCGTATAGGCTTGGTAAAGAAAGTGGTGTTTCTATGACAGTAATCTATGGTCTGAAAGAAAAGAAACAAGGACCCAATGCTGAAACACTTGTAAAGCTTGCAACTGCTTTAAATGTATCAGTTGATGATTTGGTAAAAGAACAGGTCTGATTTGCATTATACCACATTTGGAAAGGAGAGTTTGAAATGGATAAAACGCTGCTTGCGTTTGAAGCTGCTATTAGGTCTATCGTTGATGATCAAGTAGCTATTGCTGAGAAAAGACTCAGAGAAGAATTCTCAGGGTTAATTGACAAAACTCTTGATGTTGTTGAAGCGGCTAAACATATAGGTGTTTCTGAAAAGTTGATTTATCGCATGTGCCAAGAAGGCAGAATTCCACATGAACGTTACGGTGTGGTTGGTTCAAGAAGACCTGCTATAAAATTGCGCCTTGCTGATCTTGAAGCTTGGAGGGCGGAGCAAAGGCTTGCCAATTACAAACGAGGGCAATTAGCGCAATAGCAATGAACCAACTCTTCAACAATGTGTGGAAATTAAAATGAATCAATGAAAGGAGTCCATTACATGGAAACGATAAATTGGTTCGCTTGGGTGCATTTACAAAGTTTACTTAAATTCCGCAAGAGTGTTCACACAATTGATGCTGGCAACTGGTGGTTGGACAAAGAAATTACTGAAATGAAACTTGAACTTGGAATAGAAGAGGTGGAGCAGCATGACGGATCATCAACGATTAATGCAGCGCATCAGTTTCTTGCAACAGATGCAGGCAGCCGATCCGGAAACGTCGAGTTGGTTTGACGAATCTCTCATCCAGCTCATGAACGAAGAAAGCAATACAGAAACCGATTAAGGGGAAAAAGTAGTCGCCCTGAAGTCGTATCAAGACAGAACCCCCCGGGCTAAGTATTAAATCAGGTTCTGCCTATGAGGTAATTGCTAGAGACGTCAAGTGCATTTGAGATTTTCAACAAGTTCCTTTGTCTAGGTTCGAACTTGCCATTAAGCCAACGTTTTACGGTGAGAGGTGAAACGTTGGCGAGTATAGCCAAAGCAGCATGGTCTAGGCCACGTTCTTCCATGATGGATTGCAGCCGCTTGGAGAACTCAGAATCATAAAAAAAGAAAAAGAAAAACATGCATCACACTCCATTCGCCCGGAGGGTTCTGCCTTGATACGACGACGATAGGACACTAACAGTTTAGCATATTTTAGGAAATTGTTAGACAGGCAACATTGTACTGGAACATTAATGCAACGGTGTGTTGGAACTTAAGGGAATGGACTTTTATAAGGAGGTGAGGAATTGAGTAATCAACGGAGGGAGCTGCGTAAGCGGCATAACGAAATCTGCAGGAAAATTCTTGATGAAACAAATGTTCAACGGATTAGTGAACTCCAAGTAGTACGCAAGGAAGTAGAAGTAGAGCTTCAGCGTGCTGAAGGCGAACCAACTGTAAAAGAGGGAAAGAAAAAGCCAAAACGTCATATCGGCAATTGTCCTTTATGCTTCCGGCGGATCGAATATGGCGAAAGTTATGTACAAGCTGGCAAACTGACATATTGCAATGATAGACACCTCAAAGAGCACAAAGCACTTATAAATGAGAAATGACCACGCCTGGTCCGCGTAGTCATTCGGTGAAACGATTTGCAAAAATAATTACGGCAATCATATCAAATTTTATTTTGTAGCACAAGGAGGTAAGTCTTGGACATTAACGATTATCTCCGTGAAGTGTTCAGTTCACGTACAAGTGCGGAACAAATGGACGAGTATATCAGGCATATAAAGCGCCTGCGAAAAGAGGCCACAGAATACGACGAAGATTCTCCTGGTGGGATGATTGAAATGATTCGTTTGCTTACAGAAGCACATACGCTTATGGGACGTGTCTCCGCACAGAAGGAAGGAGATTACGCAAAGATTCATGTATTGCGTGACAACGTTGACGCTGAAGCTCGGGCTACAGCAAAGCGTGGCGAGAAGGAAGTAGCGGCTGCTCGTGCAACTGCTGAACTTCGCATGATAGAAGCTGATGCTTTAGAGCAAAAAGCTTATTGGAAGAACGAGCTTAATTCTGTGAAGGAAAAGATTTATGAGCTGCGCCTTCGGGTGCGGATTGAAATGCATATAACAGGAGGTGGAGTCCATGGTTGAATTCGGGTACCATCCTGCCCCTAAGCCTAACCACAAACGGTTTAAGAAAACCCAGAAACAACACACATCAATAAGCAAAAAGGTTGATTACGAGGCTTATAGACGTGCTGGTGAGGCGGGGTATACGCGTTGCGAACGTTGCGGATGCAGCAGACCTAAATATCGATTCGAGCGGTGTCACATGATTAATGCAAGTCAATACGGCACCGGAAAAGCCCCGTGGAATATTGTTATCTTGTGTGGCCCCAAAACAGCAACAGGAACCTGTCACAACTGGGCTGATGAGACAAGTGAAGGACGGGCTTGGAAAACGAATAAGCAAGCGGAGTTATTCATTTATTACACGGTTGGAGAGGGAAAAGACTATTGGAAATAGGACGCTCTTTGTCCCTTGGATGTCCCTAGGATGTCCCCGGGGACAAATAGGGGACAGAAGGTGGACATGTTGGGGATGTCTTGTGTCTGTCCTGAATGAGTCCATTTGCAGGAGGCGGTGAACAACTAGATGTTATGGATTAAGAGTTATCAGGCGACTGATAGAGACCCCCAAACAAAGAAATTCTGTCGTTTGACAGGGCTAGATGTACCCCGTGCAGTGGGGACGCTACACATGATTTGGTGGTGGGCAATGGATTGGGCACCTGACGGAAACATAAGCGAATTCGAGCCAATAGACTTGGCTGAAGCGGCTCATTATGACGGTGATCCAAAAGAGTTCTTTGATGCATTAGTCGAAGCGAAATATGTAGGGAAAACCCTTGAGGGATATGAGGTTTTGAACTGGCACAACATTGGTGGACAGGTTCTTGAAAGCCGGAAAAAGGCTGCTGCTAAAAAGGCGAAACAGCGTGAAAATGCTGCGGCCAAGAAGGCAGCAGAAGCAGCGGGAAAGACTTATGTCCCCGGGGACATCCCTACGGACATCCCGGGGACAAATGAGGGACGTCTACCCCTGTCCCGGTATATAAAGAATTAGATATAGATTTAGATAAAGAATTATTTAAAGAAGAAAAGACCTCACAACAAGAAATACATGAAGACCAAAATCAAAATCCAGAACAAGAACCGAAATCCGAAGCGACGTCCGAAAATGAAACGGAGCCGGAAGAGCAAGGTGGAAAATCTGGAAAAAGTAGGAAAGGTAAAACCGGAAAAAGTGGAACTCGGAAAAAGCGGGTATACGAACCGGACAGCCCTTACCTAAAAATGGCAAATTACCTGAAAGAGAAAATTGATGGTTTTGCTGAAGAAGCGAATGTAGCCCATTTGGTGAAAAGATCAAATATGCAAGTTTGGGCAGATAGTTTCCGGCTGCTGTTCGAAGTGGATGAGCAAGAAGACGAACGTTTGGTTTTTGATGTGATGGAATGGCTACCTTCTCATTCGTTTTGGAGAATTAATGTGCTTTCAGGCAGTACATTCCGTGAACAGTTTTTGAAATTGGTTTTGGTGATGCATGAGGATAAGGCAAAACGTCGGAAGGGTTCCGGCGGCGGGGGCGGCAAGAGCGGGAAAACACCGATTCCTATCGTACAGCAGAGTTCAAACCCGGAAGACGGCCCCTCGGAAGAGGAATTTGCTGAATTGATGCGTCAGGCTCAGGCTTCTCAGGCCGCAAAGACAGGTGAACGACCATGAACCCACTACACCGTTGGTTGAACAAGCTAGAAGTGGCAAGCAGGGGAATACCTGTTTTTGTACCGCGTCAGGTGAAGGATGAAGTCAGCGGCGAGTGGGTCTGGGGAGGACGTTGGAACATGGAGCGTCCAATCGGCGATATCTTGCTAGGGATTAAACGTTGCGGGGAGCTGGGCGCGGCCGTGGCGGATGACGAACCTCCAGCAGGATATATTTATGCAGCTAAGACAAAGGATCAGTTCCGATATATGCCCCTGTTTTCTCGGGCGTTTGAACAGCTAGAGGAGGACAAACTCACCGAATTAGAGCGTACTGCTATTGAGTTACGCCAATCATATGCGGGATATGGGATGAGATCCAGGATAGATAGGGCTGTGGAATCGCTAATTAATCAGGGATATACGCTGGATCGGCTCAAGCTTGTCATTTCCCCCTTTGATCCGATTGCGGCGGATAGCGAAATACGGACTGATTTCGGAATGTTGACAGTAGCGCAGGATATTATGGTGCCTGAAGGAGTTTCTTATGTACTCCAAAACACTGGTAATGATAGAGCATTAGCTTGGGTTAAGCGGAGAAATGAATTGAATGGAGGATGAAGATGGAGGCAGCAATTGCTAAGTTACAAGCTGAAATGGATGGTACAGGTACGAATGCGTATATCAAGTTGATTGGGGATTTCTTGATTAAACACCTTCAGGCTAACCCTGGTTCTGCGGATCAGGTTGCGGCCGCTGACAAGACTATTGCCAAAAGTTTGCTTGCTATGCAGACAGAAGCTAGGAAAAAGGCTGGGGCTAACGGTATGGCGATGCTTACTGATGATGAAGGTTATGCGGTGGTACTTAAGTATTTCGGCCTTGAAGCAGTCAGCCCCCACCGGTGGAGCAAAAGGTTTCGCGGTTTGAGGTCAGATTGGACGAACTATTATGACGGCGGGACAACGTGTGGAATTTAGGGATGTAATAAATCATTTTCCTGTGAAGGTAAGTCGTTCACTTGCACGCTTTGTGACAGAAACAGCTTTAAAGAGCAGTCGGTATTTGTTTATTAAGACCGCTAAAGGAATTCAATCTGCATACTGTACGTACTGCAAAAAGCAACATTTTCCAGAAACAAAGCTCAAACACAAACAGCTTCTTGAAGTCCAATGTCCTCACTGTAAATCTAAATGCAAAGTTAGGGCTGCTGGCCTTGGACGTAAATACATGATGGATCGTGCGGTAGTTGTCTGGTATGAAAAGTCATTGATAGACAATGAAACTATCGTTGCTAGAGTGATTGAAGTTAGAAGAGACTACAGCGGCGATTATACCAAAGTAGAAACTGAGTTCAGTACCAATTCGCATTACGTCTTCCAGCCAGGCAAAAGTATGTACTTCGGTTATGAAAGGATACGTTCCAAAGTAGGGTCGGCATTTGACGAGATAGCCACTCGTTATGGAGCAAACTGTCCAAGATTTATGTCAATTCCGAATATCAGGAGAGCAGTAAAAGGGACGCCATTCCAGTATTCAACTTGGGATCAGTATACGAAATACAAGAATCCCCATTATGTAAGTGACATGGTTGAGTTTTTTGACATAGCTGCCAGATATCCGTGTGTGGAGTATCTGACGAAAATAGGATTTAAGGATTTCGTCTGGGCAAAACTCTACAGGGATCAGACATATGGAGCAATCTACTGGCAAGGTAACACGCTAATGAAAGTATTACGATTAAGCAAAGTTGAATTGAGAGAGATCCGAGATTTTAAGATTGAGTTAAGCCCGATCGAACTAAGATTTTATCAATATGCTCGAAAGAAATCACTCCCGGTTACTCTCAGGGATGCCAAGTTGATTGGCGCAGTATACGGAGGGCATGAAAAGGAATATTACAAGGCTGCATGCGCTCATGAATCTGAAGATATTGTCGTTAAGTACATCCTGAAACAAATGAGAAAAGAACACTATGTTGATGAGCGTGTTTACAACATGCTATCAGACTGGCGCGACTATAGAAAACAATGTGTTGAACTGGGCATGAGTCTGGAAGAAGATCGTTATTTGTTCCCTAATGATCTTCATAAATCTCATAACGAGCTAACCAAACGAATCAGGCTGAAAAATGATAAGGCTATAGATTTAAAGATCCAGAGACGCGCTAAGGGACTAAAGAAGTATATGTTCCAAAAAGATGGGTTTCAATCCGTCCTATCGTATCTCTGGAAGAGTTGCACGATGAGGGCATTAAATTGGAGCATTGTGTAGGGCGTTATGCAGAGGGTTACGGTGATGGTCGGAAAATTCTCATGTGCATTAGGAAATCCGATAGCCCAGACGTTCCATTTTACACATTGGAACTCATAGGGGGAAGGTCATGCAATGTCGAGGGTTCAAAAATTGCAGTATGACTGATGAAGTCAAGGCATTTGTTGATAATTTTGTTGCGACTAAGCTTGTAGTTAAAAAGCAACGTCATGTTAGAGGATCTAAAAATAACGAGGGGGTAGCCGTATGAGCCAATTAGCCATCCGCACCATTGAGACAATAGCAATCGAGATTAACAGCATTAAGGATCAAACGAAGAAAATCATGCTTCACGGTTCAATTGAGATTGGCAGACGTTTAACTGAAGCCAAGGACATGATGGAACACGGGACCTGGATGAATTGGCTTGCTGATTCGGTTGATTATTCCCAATCTACAGCGAACAACCTCATGAAACTGTTCAAGGAGTACGGTACCGATCAGCTCACACTTTTTGGTGACAACGCAGACTCCCAAGCGCTTGGAAGTTTGAGCTATACACAGGCAGTTGCTTTGCTTGGTATCCCTGCTGAGGAACGTGAGGCGTTTGTCCAAGAGAACGATGTAGATAGCATGTCTACTCGTGAACTGGCTGAGGCGGTCAAAGCCCGTAAGGATGCCGAAAAGGCTCAGAAGGCTGCGGAGAAAGAGTTGAAGAAGGCTCAGGATGCAATGGAGAAGGAACGGAAGTTACGGGAGAAATTGGAGCTTCAGCAGGCTGACCACGCACTGATTGTGGAGAATCTTAAAAAACAGGCAGAAGAAGCGGAAGCTGCTGCGGCCAAAGCTGAATCCGGTGAGGATGATGGACGAGCTGCCGAACTGCAAGAAGAGTTGGAGAAGGCACAACAGCAGCACGCTGATTCCCTGGCACAAATTAAGCAGCTAGAACAGGAGCTTAAGGCTAAGCCTATTGACGTTGTTCCTGCCACTGTAGAGGTGGAGGTAGTTCCTAAGGCAATCACTGCGGAGTTGGAAGAACTGCGTAAGAAAGTTGCTCAGGGGCTGGGCGAGGAAGCCGCAGTATTCAAAGCTCACTTCAAAAATTTGACTGATGCATTCAATAATATGCTTGGCGCTCTGGATGTCGTAGGCAAAACGGATGAAGAACTTCATACCAAGTATAAGGATGCAACCATGGCATTAATTGACCGGATGAAAGCTACACTGTGATGAATTATGACCTTCTTCTTCTTTTTTGAGGAATTTGAGCCAGGGATGGTGTGTCGAGTCAACCAAGGGCTGAATAAAGGGCTAATGGTGGTTGTCGATAAGGTTGATGAAGATTGGCTTTGGTGCTATGAAAATAAACCAGTCACACGCCGTCTGAACAGTCGGGGGAAATCGGTCATAGATGTTGACCCCGCCTGCTTCACCTCATTGTACAAGCGGGAAATGCTTGATATTACAAACGATATCCCGAAGCAGGATGATGGATGGGGAGCTGAGTACAGGAATAAACGGTTACGGATTTAAAGCGGAGGGTATCCCCCTCTAATCTAAATATAGGGAGCGAATGAATATGAACAATCAAGCGATCCTGGATGTGCTTAATAGTTTGGAAGTGGAAGAACGCAACGGCGGGATGATGCTTACATCTTGGTAAACCAAACTCCTGAAACTGTTGCACGACTAAACGAGGTGGGCGTCACACAGGACGTGATTTCTAAATATGGCGATGGAACAACCTTTTGTATCCTTGCATTGGCATTCGGAGAACGTTACGCCAACTTTTATCACAGGGGGCTGGTGCATTGGCCGGCAGTGATTAAAGCAACAGCATTCAAAGCGAAGAACAAGCCTGGTCGTTACCTGAGTGATGGCATTGAATGCGGAGATTGGGGGACGAGAACCTTGATACAACTGTATTGTCTGATGCAATGCTTCTCATCCGCAAGGATCTTACCGAACCTGATGCAATGGATATTGAGGGTTACTATAAATTCATGGCTTCTCTGCCGTTGAGTAACGATGTTCAATTCATCAAAGACAATTATGACCCTTCAACAGTAATTTTGACTCAGGCTGAATTAAAAACAATTCGTGAACGGAATGAATGGTGAGGGGGATACCTATGAAATTAAATCTTGTGCTGATAGATAACAGACTGGTTATTGATATGAACGTGAATGATGTAATAGGGTTCAAAGCAGACGGCTATACAGGATTACCTGAGAGGTTTGATTTAGATGTTATGGGTGAGGCTGATGTAATCGGCACTGTGGAGCTTTCAGAAGAACAGGTGACCAAGATCAAGGCAGAGTATAAAAGCGGCGGAAAATGCGACTGGTGCGGCGAGGTGGTTGCTGAATTGAGTCATCCACACTTTAATGACTTTGCTATTGGTAAAAAGATGTGTCGTACCTGCTGGGATCATGACCGTGACGTGTATAAGGGGTCATGTGGGGATGACATCGGGGATTTCAAACCAGTGGGGAGGAAGAACAGTCATGAGTATTAAACGAGATGTGAACGGATATAAGGTGTTTGATTTACCGAACGGAGAACATCTGCTATGGGCTGAAGAGGATCGGGTTATGTTTGTGCGGTCAAGCGAGAACGGAACGCCGCTAACGATGGATCCGGATAACGAGTTTGAGGATATGTTGGTAGCAATGGAGTATGCGAGTGTTGAACGTGATCGGCTCCGCAAGGAGCTAGAAGAGGCATGGACAACCATACGCCATTACGGTATTGCATTGGTGGCAGCCAAGAACCTGAGCAAGTTAATAAACTATGAAGGTATTCCGACAGATGGATTCATGTTTAGAGCAATTGCCAAAAACATGAAAATGCTTATTTCCTTGGTAGATTGGAAACCGATTGATAGCTTGACCGTGTGTCGAGAAGGAGAGGGTAATCAATGAACAACGCTACTGTAACGCTTGATTACGAAAGTTTCCAGTCTATCAAACGTAATGCGGACTTATATGAAAATTTGATGAGGAATGTCGATGAAGTCAAAAACCAACAAAAACAATTCATCGACAGGTTGATATATTGCTTGGAAAAGACGAATGAACAAAAGGTCATTGAGAATAAACAATTTTATGTTGCGGAAGGCATAAAAGTTATTTGTGAGTATTACGAAATGGATTTAGCGGACAGTTACGGTGAGTTGGATGAAGGTAAAGCTCCTGATTCCATTGATTTAGAGTGATGATTATCGAGTTTGAGTTGGGGGATATAGTAGAGTGTCCAGTCTGTCAGAAGGTATTCGAGATTACCAGGATAGATGATGATGAGCTGGACGACTCAGATTTATATTTTGAGCATGTAACGATGTGTGATGGAGGTACAGACGATGGCGGAAGTGAGAGTACGATATTTTAAGAGTGTGCTTCGTGGCAAGGTGGTGGAACTATTTGAGAGTAGCCATCCAGCCAGAGCGATTGCAGATATATCGGATAGGAAGAGGACTAACCCTAAAGTAATCATAAATCAGATTCCCGAGGTTGAGTATAGACGACTTCAGCAGTCTAAGGGGTGGCAAAGTGACAGCACCGACTTTAGAAGCCGCACAAGCCAAACTGGACAGCCTAGCAAGGGAACTATTCAGCGAATCAGATTACGAATTGTTCTGCGCGGTACTCCTTCAGCTCGATAAGTTCAAAGTGTTGGCTGATAGCAACAGAGAGGCATTATACAGTCAGGATAAGGAATTTTCAGATCATGCAGAGATTCAGCGGGTTGAAATCCTCTCCCTCACCGGATCTGTTGCATACTGGCAGAAAGAAGCTACCCTACTTTATGTGGAAAACAAGAGACTAAAGGAACGATTAGGAGAGGGTGCAGAGCATGGGGGCGGTGATCATCCAAATGGAGTTATTTCCAAAAGCGGATAGAACGGACTATGAAGCGGCTCATAGTATGCTGAAACGCTATGTACGCATGAGACAGACGGCCAGTGCATTGGATAACCGCCCACATCTCACTGAAAAAGAACAGTTGGTCAAAGTCGAGTATCATCAAAAAGCTGATGCTGTGGAAATGGCTGTCAATCTCATTCAAGATGATGGAGTAAAGAAGGTAATGGAATACAGATTCCTTCGAGGATATCCACGATGGGGGACAGTAAACCGATTTCAAAGCATCACAGATAGGTCAGTTGACAGGCGTATTGTTAGGGGATAGAATCCGTAGCAGAAACATTGAAATTAATAGGGGTAATATAAGACAAACAAAAAAAAGAGGGTAGCTAGTCCTCTTTTTTGTCCCCACTGCTATGAGTCTTCTATAGTCTCCTATGTAAGTAGATCAACAGTATCCAGCACAGCGTAGTACCTACGACTCCAATACAAGGGGCGTAATACGTCCCAAGCATGAATAGTAAGTAATCAAGGCAAAGTTTGGTAGGTTCAGTCCAGTTTCTCATTGTCATCTTCCTCTGCTAATTTTTACAAGGGCTTGCGCCTCAGGTCTGGGGAGCAGCTCTCAGCTCCTCCCCAGATTTGCAGGGGGTGACATGATCATTATGGATAGAATTCCTACTGTTCGCCTTAACCAGGAGTGTGAACAATCAAACTAAGGAAGTGAAAGGAGAAACTGGAGATTTACCCCTACCAAGAGTAAATCAAATGTTTTCTAGCAACCCGATGTTGTTTGATAAGCTCGCGCTTGATCATACGACACAACACACATGTATTTCATTTTGGATTCACACCCTTTCATCCTCTTCTGCTTAATTTGTTGTCACATTTGTTAGTATAGTATCTTCCAGTAATTAGTGCAAGAAACTGTCATATCTAAGTAGCGAGAATTAGGCGTCTGTAGTACGTCTGTAGTGAGTCGGCACAACGTCTGTGGTTCAGACTTAAACTAGGCACATAGGGAAGGAAAATTCTTCCCCGGTGTGCCTTTCGCCGTTATCTATGGGCGACTCGGCTGTGCTGTGGGATTGTTATCCTTAGACGTGGATCGTCAAGGGTACAGTGTGGGGATGGGGTTAGATTCCCCGCAGCCGCTCCATCCGGGCGGGATAGAAATACGGATACTTATATTATGGCCTGAAGGCAGCGGCAGGGTTCGAGTCCCGGCAAGGCCAACGACGGTGTTTTCTCCATATCCTTTTTTAGAGCCATCCAACAGCGGGTGGCTTATTTTTTTGTGTAATCCCAAGCGATTGTAAATATGAAGGGAGGTTTAGGCATGGATGAAGCAGATTCATGGGAGGAATTGAAACGGCGACACGGCCAGACGGTCGGAGAGGCAATGAGGGAATTGGGCGAAGCGATGAAACAAGTTTATGAATCCCTTATGGCTTTCCTGAACAAGCATCGTGATTCAATTCAACTGATTCTAAGGATGTTGACGGCAGAAGCGAGGCAAATGGAAGAGCAAGAGAAGCATAAGCGGCATATACATCCCTTACGAACAAAGAGCGCCCCTTACAGGCAACCTATGAGGCATCAAGTAGTGAATCGCAAACCTATTCGCCAGGTTGCTAGGAGTAGGTGTTGATATGGTCACGAGATCAACGAAGAAAGAGCCTCCTTTGTCTGTGTCTTCTCCTGATCAGCCGGCGAAATGCAAAGGCTGCATATGGGGAGAATGGGCAGGCACTAAGCAAGTATGCAAGATACCAGGATGCTGGAAGGAGGGGAAGAGTTGTTTGAAAGGATAAAGCGCCTTGTGTTTCCCGAAAAATGGATTATGAAAGACATGTTTCACTGTGGTCATTGTAATCAAGTAACCAAAGGTCAGTGGTGCTTGTCATGTATTGACAAACTACCAAAGGGAACATATTGGGATGCCAACGGAAATCCGTGTAAGCCGACAGCAAGGAAACCACCGGCTATTGCTAGGAAAATAGACTGTATTGTGAACTTCAACGACACAGTTAAGGTGAAGCTTACAGAACATGGTGTTTCAATTCTGAAGGCACAGCATGACGAACTTGACCAGCTTATAAGAGATAGAAGCGGCGTGCCGTTGAGAGACTTTCAATTTAATTTGGATGAAGATGGATATACATCATTCAGCGTATGGAGCTTAATGAATCATTTTGGGGATTACATGGTTCCAGGGGTAGCAGAGCCGTTTGAAGGTGACATGATCTTTGTAGGAGCTGAACCGATAGCTCCAAGCAAGAGGTGAGCCATGCCGCTTAAAAGGTTCTGTTCTAAGCAAGGGTGTAAGTCATACGCAACAGAAGGCAGATACTGCGAAGCACACCAAGACCAAGTACATAGCTATGACCAGCATAGGGGGACAGCAGCCGAGCGTGGATACGATAGCCGATGGCGTAAAGCCAGGGATGGATACCTAAAGAAGCATCCGCTGTGTGTCACTCACTGGAAGCAGGGCTATGTTAAAGAGGCTACGGTAGTCGATCATATCAAACCACATAGGGGAGATAAGACTCTGTTCTGGGATCGAAGAAACTGGCAGGGGCTGTGCAAGCAATGTCACGATGTCAAGACAGCCAAAGAGGATGGAGGGTTTGGTAATGGGCAAGGTTGAAAGGACTGTTCGGTGTCGAGTGTGCTCTAACGTACAGACAGGATTGACAAGCGAAGACGAACCATTGTGTAGCAAATGCGGGGGTACAGTCGAGATGATTGGTTATCTTGATAGATACGGAAGCTACATACCACTCTGTCATAAGAGTCCGAATGAACATAACATCACGCTTAACATTCAACTTGCTCCATGGTTAGAGACTCTCACGCAGAGCCTACCCAAAGCATTCGAAGAGGCAGTCAAGGCAGGTATGCCCGTTCAAGTGGCTCATAAAGAGTGTGAAGAGATGGTCAAACGAATTATTTCCCGTGCCTTCACCATTCATTCAGGGAGGGTAGGGGGTCGAATCTCTGAAAACCTTTCGGCTGATAGACCGCGTCGGACTTATTTCGCGTAAAAACTCGTTTTATAATATTTTCGGCGTTTAGGAGGTATGCCCTGATGGGAAGGAACGCCAAACCGGTTGGTCTCCACATCGCGGAGGGCAATCCAAACCGACTGACTAAAGCACAGATCCAAGCTAGACAAGAAGGTGAGGTTAAGCTTGGAAAAACCGAGTTGGAAAAGCTGAAACCACCAGTGTTTGTAAAGGATGACACGATTGCCTTCTCTCATTGGAAACAGTGCATGAAGGATTATAAAGCCGCTGCTGCTGAAGGTGTGAATTTACTTTCCAGCTCTGATATAGGACTTTTAGGAATGTATTGTAGGACGTATTCAGAGTATGAAAAACTGCTGAAACAGTATCAAAAAATCGAGCGAATTTCCATCGAAGATCATGTATTTGAAGAATATTTTGAAGAACTAGCTCGTAAAGCAGAGGAATCAGAACAGGATCTGAACGAGTATGGACTGAGGGCACAAAAGTACCTCTCTCAGTTGGCTTCCATTGAGGGTGTCCTAAAAATCGAGACAGCCATAAACAAGAAAATGGACATGCTCCTTAAAATGCAAGATCGGCTGTTCCTGAATCCCTTGTCCAAGGTGAAGAACGTACCGAAACCGAAGGCTAAGGAAGAGAAGCCGAGCAAGTTCGGAAAGTTCGGGAACCGAAGTGGATAATCCTCAGATTTACCCGTACAACACGGTTGGTGAGACGGACAGGGTAACAGCCTACGCGCTTGAAGTTACGTCAGGACGAATAATTGCGGGACAGGCTCAGCGGCAGGCATGTGAACGGCACCTTCGGGATTTGGATCGGCAGGGTACGGAAGACTTCCCTTACGTATTTGATCCAGATAAGGCACATGAAATTATAGAGTTTGCCGAATCTCTCACGCTGGCTGAGGGTGAGGAACCACGTCCACTAGATTTATGGGGCTTCCAGGACTTTATCTTTGGTAGCTGGAATGGCTGGCTGAAGCTGGACGGTTATCGACGTTTTCGAACATCATACATCCAGGTAGCACGGCAAAACGGTAAGTCATTGGGAAACGCAGTTCCTTCGCTGTTTTACGGGAACTTTGACGGATACAGCTATCCGCAAGTGTACGTTACAGCGACCAAGGAAGCGCAGGCACGAATTGTATTGAAGGAATGTATCAAGTTTATTGATGCAGACCCAGAGTTGGCCGGGGATGAATACGAATCCGGTCTATTTGACGTGAAGGATTATAAGAGCACGATCCTGTGTACGGTTTCCAAAGGTGAAATCAGAGCGCTTGGGCGTGATACGAAATCCATAGACGGTTTCAGGCCGTATTTTGCTTCCGTCGATGAGTATCATTTGCACAAGGATAGCCAGATGTACAAGCTCCTGGCGGATGGTACCAAGAAGCTGAAGCAGTGTCTTATTTCTGTTATCACAACAGCAGGGTTTAACATCAATGGCCCATGCTATGAGTTGTACAAATATTGCAAAATGATTTTGTCTGGCGCTCATGCCGATGAAACGCAGTTTGTTTTCATTTGTGAGCTGGACAAGGACGATGATGTTTGGGATGAATCCAACTGGCCGAAGGCGAATCCTCTCTGGACTCCTGAAACGTTGGAGAGTTTGCGAGCTGAAGCAATCAAAGCCAAGGTACAACAAGGCGAGGAGCTTCGCAACTTCCTGACCAAGTCCCTAAACAGATGGGTGCAGTTCTCAGACACGCAGTACATGAACATGGAACACTGGGTAGCCTGTGAGTCTGATACAACCATTGAGGATATGGAAGGCAAGGAATGTTACCTAGGTTTGGACTTGTCTTCAGGCGGTGACTTGACAAGTGGTGCATTGGAGTTTCCGTTGGATATCGACGGGCAACGCAAGTATTACATCCATTCACATAGCTGGATTCCTTCAGCTCGTGTTGATGAGCATGTGAAGAGTGACTTTGCGCCGTATGACATGTGGATCATGGAGGGTTTGTTAACTCCAACCGAGACGATGGGCGGAGTCAAGACGGATTACAAGTACATCCTGTCTTATTACCGTGACTTGATCAAAAAACATAACCTCAAGCTGCTGGGCATTGCCTACGATCCACACAACGCAGATGCCTTTTTGTCTGACCTTGAAGAATTTGGGGTGGATCTGGTTGAGATTGTACAGAGTGCCAAGAGCTTGAATGACGCTACGGTGGATTTCAGGTTGGAAGCCGAGGCTAAGAACGTGATTTATGACCGGAGAAACAAGCTGCTGACATGGAGTATGGCAAACGCCAAGACGGTAAGCAACAGTTTCGGAGAAATCAAGATTGACAAAGACCCTTCAGCTAAGACGAAACGGATTGACCCGGTGGATGCTGTCATTGATGCCCACAAATTATGCTTGGCAAATAAGAAAACAAAATCATCAGTTTATGAAACAAGGGGGCCGAGAAGCCTGTGAAGAAACCAAAATGGAAAGTCACCTTGGATCACATTCGGGAATTCCTCCTTGTTTGTGGTTTTATAATGGCCGCCTACGGAATTTGGATGATTTACCCACCAGCTATGTACATCATTTGCGGTATTGTGCTGATGTGGGTGGGGATGCCCAACCAGAAAGGGGGTGACTGATAAAAATGGGTATTATCAGCAAGCTTGTTGGTCGATCTAAAGCAATGACGATGGAAGAGTTTAATAATCAGGTGTTGAGTCGATTTCGTGGCGGATACGGCGCAGGAATGCAGGTTGATGAGGAAAGAGCACTTAAATTAATCACCGTATTCTCGTGTGTCCGAGTTATTGCCGAAACAATTGCAACACTTCCGCTAGATGTTTATCAGGAGAGACCAGGAAGCGGGAAGGATAAAGCACGTGACCATCCAGTTCACGAACTGCTACATTACCGACCAAATGACGAGATGACATCAGCTACTTGGCGGGAAACATCTACGGGTCATTTAGCATTGTCAGGCAACACTTATTCCATTATCACGCTGAATGGTCGCGGAGTACCGATGGAACTTTATCCAGTTGATTGGCGTTTAATGCTGCCACAGAGAAATCCTACCACTCAGAAGATTGAGTACGTGTATAACGATCGAGGCAAGGCAGAGATTTTCCAACCTGAGCGAGTTCTTCATGTTCCAGGTTGGGGATTTGATGGCATTCGGGGATATTCACCGATACGAACGGCTGCCTCCACTATGGGCATCGGGCTGGCAACGCAGGAATTTACCGAGCGGTTTTACTCGCAAGGAATGAATATTGGTGGTGTCCTTGAACATCCAAGTGGTTTAAGTGATCCAGCCTATGAGCGTCTGAAGGAATGGCTCGAAGAAAAAGGAAGTGGGATGGCTAATTCATGGAAACCATTGATTTTAGAGGAAGGCATGAAGTATAGCCGAATTCCAATGCCGTTAGCCGAAGCTCAATTCATAGAGACTCAAAAATTTACCCGAGATGAAATCTGCGGGTTATTTCGCGTTCCACCTCATATGGTTGGGAACCTGGAAAGGGCTACTTTTTCCAATATTGAGCATCAATCTATTGAATTTGTCATGTACACCCTTATGCCCTACATCACTAAGTACGAACAGGCCATAAACTGGCGACTCTTTACGAAAAAAGAGAGGGGGCAGGGCATTTATGTCAAGTTCAATGTAGAGGGGTTACTCCGTGGGGATTACAAAAGCAGGCAGGAAGGGCTTGCGATCCAGCGTCAAAACGGCGTAATTAACGCAGATGACTGGCGGGGATATGAAGAAATGAACCCGATTCCGGACGGTTCAGGACAGGTCTACATGGTCAACGGGAACATGATTCCGTCCGACTTAGCAGGAAAGAAAACCGTAACGAAAGTTCCGGAAAGGGGTGAGTAAAAAATGAAATTTTGGTCATTCCGCAATGAAAATGGTAAGTCAAAGCTTTACCTCTATGGTGTGATTGACAGCTTGGAATGGTGGGGGGATGAAGTTACACCTAACCGATTCAAGGCGGATCTTGATTCCCTTGGGGATATTTCGGAATTGGAAGTATACATCAACAGTGACGGCGGCGATGTATTTGCCGGACAGGCTATTCACAGTATGTTGAAGCGACACAAGGCTAAAGTCACGGTTTTCGTAGATGGATTGGCAGCTTCGATAGCTTCGGTTATTGCTATGGCTGGAGATGTTGTAGTTATGCCGCGAAATTCTATGCTGATGATCCATAATCCGTGGACTTCCTTATCCGGGAACTCAGCAGATTTTCGTAAAACAGCCGATGATCTGGACAACATTCGTGAGAGTTTGATTGCTGCATACCAAGATAAGTCGGGCATGGATAGAGACGAATTACTTAGCCTATTAGAAGCTGAGACATGGTTGACAGCCGAAGAAGCGGTAAACTTTGGCTTCGCTGATCAGATAGAGCAGTTTAAAGAGATTGCTGCTTCTGTAAATGGTAAAAAGTTGACGGTAAACGGACAGGAGATGGATCTTTCCAAGTTCAAAAACCCTCCCAAAGTTATCGTTGCATCTGGAAATCATGTATCAACTCATAGAAATACTGCCCAAACGAAGTCGTTATCGTTTTATGAACGTGTTCTAAATCACAATAAAAATAGGGAGGTCAAATGAAAATGACCAAGAAAAGAAGACTTAAACTCGATTTGCAACTATTCGCAGAAACAACTTTGCAGGCAATGCTTCAAACTCGTGCCCAAAAAATCCAAAAACAGAGTGAGATTATTGAAAAGGCTCGGGCTGAGTCTGGTCGTGATCTTACTGAGGATGAGGCGCAGGAGTTTGATTCTCTTGATACGGAAATTCAAGAGCTTGAAGGGCAAATTGAAGCGAAGAAAAAACAGAATGCTCGCGAAGACAGTGTTAATGCTCGAATGAAAAGTTTAGAAGATCCGGCAGGCAAACCCTTCCGGCCATCCAATTTTGTACCTGGACCAGATCCGGTGGACAAGAAAGAAAATTACGGCTTTGCATCGATTGGAGAATTTGTTAATGCAGTTCGCTTTGGCGATTCACAAGGTCGATTGGATACGATTCGAAATGACCTTTCCATGGGGACATCGGAAAGTGGCGGCTACGCGGTACCAGAGCAATTTAGGGACGAGCTACTTCGCTTGACTGCTGAACAAGCAATTGTACGTCCTAGAGCGAATGTAATTCCTCCTGGAACGCCACCAGATAGCAAAATCACCATTCCTGTATTCGAACAAGGAGCTGCTGGGGCGCATGGCGGTGTTACCGTTCAATGGATCGGTGAAGGAGAAGAAAAACCGAAAACTGACGCGAAACTGGATGTCGTTACACTGGAACCCTACGAGGTAGCGGCGACTATTCAAGTTACTGACAAGCTGTTGCGCAACTGGGGGCAGCGAATGCCTTCATTCGTAATCTTCTTTCCCAAGCGATGGTCTCGGCTGAGGATGCAGCGTTTATTTCTGGTGATGGATCTGAGAAACCGACTGGATTCATTGATGCTACTGGACGGTTAGTGGTTAATCGTGCAAAGGCAAACGAAATCTCGTATGAAGACGCGGTATTGATGCTTAGTAAATTGCTTCCTGCTTCTTTGGGTGATGCGCTGTTTATTGCTTCGCAAAGTGCAATGCCACAGGTAATGACTCTCAAAGATCCAGCAGGAAACTACATTTTCATTCAAGGTGATGCAACCAAAGGTATTCCATCCACCTTGCTGGGCATTCCAATCCGATTCACAGGTAAAACAAAGCTTCTTGGTCAAGCGGGGGACTTGGTACTGATCGACCTTGGATACTATCTCATTAAAGATGGCTCGGGACCTTTCATTGCTGCATCAGAACATGTTCTATTCACAAAAAACCAGACAATTGTTAAGTGCTTCTGGAATGTCGATGGCAAGCCATGGGTTAAAACACCTTTGACGCTGGAAGATGGAGCAACAAAGGTTAGTCCATATGTAGTTCTGGGTATTCCAACACCTTAATTGAATAAATGATCAGACCCGGAATTCCGGGTCTAGAAGGAGGACAGCAGGTCATGGCTGTTAAAAACGAAGAATTGAATTACATGGTTATTTCTGCTTTCAATGATAAGGAAACCAATGTTGTTATTGAACCGGGTGAGTTGTACCCTGCGGATCAGAAGCGCGCCGGCAAACTGAAGGCTGCAGGTGTTATTGCTGAAGACGATGAAGGACAAGCCTTACCTAAACAATCCAAAACGGATGATCCAGACAAGGACAAGGCTAAGACGCAAGATGTTACAGCAGGCGGTGATTCTGATGCTGACAACACTGCAAAGAGCTAAAGGCATGATGTCCATTCCGTTGGACGACACATCACAGGATCTTTATCTGTTGTCCGCCTTAGCTGCTGCTTCTGAATGGATTGAACGGGAATGTAATCGAAGCTTCGAATACAAGACATACCAACAGACGTTGGACGGCTCTGGAACCCAGTTCCTCCGGCTTCGAAATTTCCCAATCCATGCAGTCTCTGAGCTGAGCATTCATGATAAGGATCAACCGACAGACTCTTTCAAGATCGAGTCGGAACACGGGATGCTATTCAAACGCTCTGGCTGGCCTTGTGGCGCTCGTTTAATTGATGTGGAATATTTAGCCGGGTATATCCTTCCCAGCGATGAGATAGACGCTCCGGCTTCGACACTGCCACAGAAATATGAGTTGGCTTGTGTGTTGCTTGCTCAAACTTTGATGAGGGAACAGGGCGTATCAAGTGAGCGGGTCGGCAACATATCCGTAACTTACAGGGATGAGGGTCGAGGCTTGCCAAGTGCGGTCAAGGCTCTTATTCAGTTGTGAGGTGACATATGGCGAAAAGACGGAGAAGTGTGCGGCGTGCAAACGTATCATACACCGGGGATATGGATTTATCCGTTCTGGTGGATCGGGTGCGTCCTTTAGTGGATCATGAGGTAGTCATAGGGGTTCAAGGGGATGCTGAGCTGGCTATGATTGCAGCCGTGCATGAATTTGGCTCAGCGAAGATGAACATACCTGCACGCTCGTTTATTGGAACGGGTAAGAAGAAGGCGCAGGCGGCTATCAGCAAGCTTGTCCGAGCTGGCGTTACTGAGATTGTACTTGGTAACAAGTCGGTTGACTCTCTGCTTCATGAAATTGGTGAAGTCGGACAGCAGCGCGTGGTCAAGAACTTTGACCGAATCAAGCAGCCGGGAATATCTGCAATTTATGCTCGTTATAAAAAGGGAAGACGTCTCTTACAGGCCGATATGGATTTACGAGACTCTATCGTATTCCTTGTTCGGCGCAAAGGAGGGTAGCCATGAGATTTAATCAAGCGCGTACTCTGCGCAAGTATGAGCGTCCTTATATTTTGATCCGAGAGGGTGAGGGTGATTGGGACTCTGTTGGAGTCTATCAACCTCCTGAGACGCAGAGAATTGAACTGAGAGGGTCAATACAGCCGTTAGGCGATAAGTTAACCCAGACGGACGGTGGACGTTATACAGTGGACGACAGGATGCTGCTAACGACCTATCAACATGAATCCGGGGATGTTGTCGAGCATCAAGGCAAACAGTACACCGTGGAAACGGACTCGGATTGGAACCAGTACAGCAACGTCAACGAATACCGGCTAAAGAGGGTAAGCACACATGATCCAGTTTGAAGCGATTCGAAAGAGCATGATTGAAGGGTTGGCGGCGGCGCTGGATGTGTTAGTCCTTGAAATCGACGGAGTGAACAAGGTGCCTCCGGTACCATTCATGTCGTATGACTTTTCGGATGAAAGTGGTGTGCGCGGTCACATGGCCGTAACACTTGAAGATGGAAAAATGGTGCATACGGGAGACGTGACGCTTAGCGTGACGTTTCAAAGCTATGCCCATGATCGGCTTGGGGCTGTTGTTCTTGCTAATCGTGCTAGAGACTGGTTCCTGACGGCGGGGCGCTGGCTCCTGAAAGATGAAGTCAACACAGTTGTTGTCTCTGTCGGAGAGTCTATCAATAATGACGTGCAGATAGGCAATGAATGGGAGCGTCGGAATGGATTTGAAATTGAATTGCGGACGAAAAACGTGATTGAACAAGCTTACACACCGATTGAGTCGGTGAATGTGGAAGGAGTTGAGCCAATTGGCTAAAGACGTAAATGTAATTATTCGAATCGAAACGCCAACGCCAAGGCTTGGTTTTGGTAAGCCGTTGATTCTGGGGAGTGCTTCAACAGCAAAACCCTACAAAACGTACCTTGAACTGGCAGCAGTAAAGGCAGATTACGGCGAGACAACAGAGGAATACAAAGCCGCTGCGGCGATTTGGGCGCAGGGAGATTATGCGCCGGCAGAAATCGCGATTGCACGGCAGAAAACAGGAACGGAGCCGGAGACGGTTTCGGACGTGATGGAACGTCTGCTGAAAGAAGACTGGTATTTCCTGATTACCACGACCACAGCACAGGCTGATGTGGATGAATTCGCGGCAGCGATTGAGGCGGATAACTCGCGGGAGTATTTCACGCGATCTTCCACACTAGCTGATGTCGCGTTGTTGTTGGCTAAGAATTACAGTCGTACTACAGTTTTCTATCATATTGATATTTCTAATTATCCTGAGGCTGCATTGGTCGGACGTGTTGGGTCTGCTCCTGTGGGATCTGTGACATGGAAATTCAAATACTTGCAAGGTATTGCGCCGCTTGATATTACGGACACGGAGCTGCGTGAGATTCATGCCGCAGGAGCTATCACATACGTAACGAAAGCTGGTCGAAATCAAACCTCCGAGGGTAAAACCTTGTCTGGTGAATGGATCGATGTCATTCATTCGAAGGATTACATTCGATTTAACATCGAGTATGCAATCCAAAATCTATTTGCTGATACAGACAAAGTGAGTTTTACGGATACGGGGATTGCACAGTTGGAAAGCGTGACACGTACCATTCTTCAGCAAGGATTCTTACAAGGCATGGTTGCTGCGGATGCTGCGGGTCTTCCGCTTTACGGAACGACCTTCAAAGGTCGTGAGGAAGTAGATCCTGTAGACCGTTCGAAGCGCGAATACAACGGGGGAACGTTCTGGTTCGAATTGGCTGGAGCAATCCACCAAACCACAATTAGCGGAGTAATCCGCAAGTAAGGGAGGTAGCTGTACATGTCTCAAGCAACAACTTATGATGCAATGTCCGTCACAATCACAGTCGATGGTGTGTATTTGACTGGGTTTTCAGAGGACATGGTCGAGGTGGAGAAGGACGAGGACAATTACGATGTGAAAGTAGGAGCGCAAGGGGATACCGTTCGTACCAAGGTAAACAACCCATTGGGTACTTGCACAATCACTTTGTTGCCAACGAGTCCACAAGTAACATACCTAGACGGTCTGGCGAACAGCGGAAAGCTGGTTCCGGTAACGATCATTAACGCGGGTCCACCAAAAGAAACAATTACATGCACCGAAGCTTTTGTTAAAAAGCCTGCTGCACGTACCTATGGCAATGAGGCTGAGGATCGGGAGTATGAATTGGTTCTGATGGACATGCTGTTCAGCTAATTAAAATCAAAATAGATAAGGATGATTATTCATGACGAATTTCAAACAGAAGCCTTTCAAAAGTAAAAAGGGAAACGAGTTTCTTTTCCAACATCCTGGTGTTCGAATGGTTTCGAAAATTAATGACCAATCCAAAAACAAGCATGGCGTGTTGTCTGAAGAGAGAATGTCTGAGTTGATGCTTAAACACGTTGTTGTACAGCCAAAGCGTACCATTGATGACTTCGACGATTACAGTGAGTACATGGAAGTAGTGAACAGCGCTTACAGCTTCATTGCTGGCGTTGATGAGGAGCAGACCGATGATAACCAAGAAGGAAGCAAAGAATAGAGCTAAACGCAATTGGGCGATGTGGCGATTGTTGCTTTCGGATATGTCTATAACATACAGCGACCTTGACAAAATGGACGATGATGATTTAGCTGAGGCGAATGCGGCTCTGGATATTCATATGGAACATATGGAAAAACAGAATAAAAAGAA
Source organism: Paenibacillus sp. DCT19 (assembly GCF_003268635.1). NCBI lineage: Bacteria > Bacillati > Bacillota > Bacilli > Caryophanales > Paenibacillaceae > Paenibacillus > Paenibacillus sp. DCT19. The sequence continues at coordinate 4,436,397 of NZ_CP029639.1, read as the reverse complement.
GAAATAGCGTCCTTTTTGGGCGCTTTTTGCTTTTTAATGGGGTGATTTGAGGTGGCAGGAGGCATCATTGGCAACCTCATGTTTGCTGTAGGATTTAAACTTAACACCAAAGGTCTAGATGAAGGTAATAAGAAGATTTCCACCTTGACCAAAGGTGTGATCGGCTTAGGGGCTGCGGGCGTTACCGCGATGGCCGGACTTGGCATTGCGGGTATTGCAGCAGCAAACACTTATGAAAGTGCGATGTCTGATATACAACAGGCTACAGGTTTAGCCGCTGATCAGATGGAAGCAACAAGGGAAGTCGCTAATAATCTTTACAACCAGAACTTTGGCGAAGATTGGAACGACTTGGGTAGTGCGATTTCTACGGTGCAACAGGTAACCGGACAGACCGGCAGTGAATTGGAGTCCACAACGCAGAGTGCATTGCTATTAAGAGATGCATTCGGCTATGAAATCAATGAATCCATTAAATCCGTGGATACGATGATGAAACAGTTCGGTATTACCTCTGAACAGGCATATGACTTGCTGACACAGGGGACGCAAAAAGGTTTGAACAAGTCGGACGAACTCATGGACAGCGCAAACGAATACGCCAACCAATTTAAGTCACTTGGATTTTCGGCTGAAGAAATGTTTGATGTCTTTGCGGCTGGATCGGCTGAAGGTGTGTTCCAGCTGGATAAGGTCGGGGATGCTGTAAAGGAATTTAATATACGATCCAAAGACGGAAGCAAAGCGTCCGTTGAAGCCTTTGAAATGCTGGGTCTAAACGCGGATACGATGATGCAGACCTTCGCCAAAGGTGGACCACAGGCTAAAACTGCATTTTCACAAATATTGCAGATGATATCTGACGTAGAAGACCCGGTATTGAAAAATCAGATTGGTGTATCGCTCTTAGGTACTCAGTTTGAGGATTTGGAGGCAACGGTAGTTGCAGGGATGGGCAGAGCAACAAGCCAATTTAGCTCGACTGGTGACGCACTGGCCGAGCTAAACAAAATAAAATTCGAGAAGCCTGGCGAAGCATTTGCCATGTTTAGTAGGCAGATCGAGACCGGAATCCTAATACCTATTGGACAAAAGCTGTTGCCATACTTTAACCAGTTTGGGCAGTGGATGGCCGATAACAAACCGACGATAGAGGCGGTAGGGAATGCAATAGGAGATGGCATTGGTGCGGCGGTAGATTGGACAGGCAACGCAGTCCAATTTGCATACGATACATTCAATGATTTCATTCCTAAGATTCTGGAATTTAAGGATCAGGCGGTATCCACATTTCAGGATTTTAAGAAGACGCTAGAGGATAACCAAGGTGCAATTGGTGCCGTGGTAGGAATCATTACAACGTTGCTGATTCCTGCGTTGGTTTCAACCGGTGTCCAAGCCATGATTACAGGTGCAAGAATGACAGGAGCTTTCCTGTTATCTAAAGTGCAGATAGCTGCTAATGCGGCTGTAATGACGAGTCAAATGGTTCTTGCAATGGTGCGGTATGTAATTCAAGGATGGGCTGTTGTGGCATCCATTACTGCGACCATGATAGCCTGGACTGCTCAAAAGGCAATTATGGTTATCTCCACTGGAGCAACATGGGCAATGACAGCGGCGCAATGGGCGTTAAACTCGGCGTTCTGGGCTAACCCAATCACATGGATTGTGGCTGCAATTATTGCCGTAATTATTGCGGCTATTGTTGTTTTCAAGAACTGGGGAGCAATCAAGGATTGGTTGGTTGCGAAGTGGCAGGCACTTAAAGCAGGAACAATTTCAGTTTTCCAAGCGATTGGGAATTTCATTAAGAATATGTTCACAGGTTTGGTCACAGCAGTCACGACTAAAGCCACAGCTATTTGGGATGGCATCAAGTCAATATGGGATAGAATCACCAGCTTTTTGTCCGGCATCAATCTATTCGACATCGGCAAAAACATCATAGAAGGAATGATAAACGGGATCGGCAGTATGGCAAATGCCGTAGTCGATAAGGTGAAGGACATCGGTAACAGCATTACAGACAAGATCAAGGGCATTTTGGGTATCCATTCACCGTCCCGAGTCATGATGGAAGTCGGTTTCTTCACGGGCGAGGGTCTGGCACGAGGGATTGAAAATACTCAGGATCGTGTGTCTGGTGCATCAGCTAATGTCACGGACGAGATTATTCCAGATGTGAATAGGCAATCTGCATTAGCACCAGCTAAGAATTTGGCTCCTGCACGTGCTACTGGCGGCGGATCATCACAAGGGGCTGCGTTCAAGTTTGATATTAATATTGATGTGAAGGGGGATAGCGGCTCTGCTTCTGCCGCATCGGACATCGCCTCTGAGGTCAAACGTCAAGTGCAAGAAGTAATTGAAGAAGCATTTAGGCGTATGGGGTTGCCAGTCCCTGATATGGAGGGGATCTAATGGCTAAGATTGATGGAAATTACATTTTGGTGGAGCAAGAAAGCCCAAATTTTGACGTTGATATCACTACACAGCCTGTGGAAAAAGATATTGATATGATGGATCATGTTCAGCGCAAAGCGCGGACGATGGGCATTACAGGTGTGGTGGCTGGGTCAGGAGCGTCCAAGGTACTAGCGTATCTTAAAAAAGCTTCTGATTCCGGCCAGATTGTAAAGTACGTTGGCCGCATGGCTTTTACTGGGATCATATCGGGATTAGCAACAGGGCACACGAACCAGATAGCCAATGGTTTTACAATCAGCTTCACAATGACAGAGGTACGTGTTGCAACCTCATCGTTTGCCGAGAAGCTACCTACACCTGTTAAGGCTCAGGCTATAAAGATTGTTAACTCAGGCGTTAAACAGACTAAAACCAAAACGAAGTCAAAGACAAAAACCAAGACGAAAACAACGACGAAGACCAAAACCAAAACAAAGACAAAATCAAAAGAACCAGTAACCAAGGTTAAGTTCAAGCCTGGAAGTCCTTGGGCGTAGGGAAGGTGCTATTATGGATTACATCGATATTGAAAAAGATCTAGTTCCCTACCGTTTCGACATTTCCCTAGAGGACGAATTGTTCACATTTGAAGTCCAATATAACGAACAGTTTGATTACTTCACTTTGGATTTGGAAAAGAACGGGGAAGTGCTGGTCACTGGGGAAAAATTGGTATACGGTACAACACTTTTCTATGACGTGATGGACAACCGTTTCCCGAAAGTCCCGATCGTTCCATACGATCAATCCGAAACTGAATCCGAAGTGAACTGGCGGACGCTCTCCGAGAGCGTCTTTTTGTATTTAATAGATACTGAAGGTGATGAGGATGAAGAATAACTTTGGCCGTGTGGTCGAGGTCATAACCGAGGGAATGAAATTTTCAATGGACAATTACAACATTGAAGGCTCCATTCCCTTTGATAATGACCCGTTGCCAAATGAGGCTGAAATTAAGATTTGGAACCTCTCTGATACAACGTTAAATAACATCAAGCGCGGTAAGGTGTTGATGGTCAATGCAGGGTATAAAGGTGACATTGGCGTGATCCTACACGGTTACATATCTGACGTGCGTACAGCCTGGTCAGGTGTAGATAAGATTACGACTATCCGGGTACTTGATGGCGTGGACTTGTCCAAGCGGGTAGTCAAAGAGATTGCATACGCCAAGAACACATTAGGTAGTGCGATTATTAAACAAATGGCTGCTTACATCGGCTTGCCTGTTGCTCAAATGGATCTGAACCAAGATTACCGATACCAGGACGGATACAGCGCCAAAGGCGCGGTGACAGACATCATAACCAAGGTGTGCAAGGATTGCGGTACGAGTTGCTATATCAATAAAGGCAAATTGTATGTCCGGAGCCTACGCCGTGGAGCTGACGACCTGTTTAAGCTGAATTCTGATACAGGTCTTATTGGTTCTCCTGCTTACTTCGAACAGCAAGGCGCAAAGGGCTACAACCTTTCATCCCAGTTGCAATACCGAATTACAACAGCTTCGGCAATTGATCTTAAAAGCAGAGTCTTTACGGGCAGGCTCCATGTCCGCGGAGGCTCTCACACATTTTCCCGTACTGGAGATTTTAAGACAGATATGGAGGCGATCATTTGACCAAAGTTGATCCAGCTGCAGCAATGGCTAAACTGCTCACGTCTCTGATCGAGAAAGCGATGAGTGATATACATTGCGGCACGCCTTGCAAAGTGGTCAAGTTTGACGAAACTGCATGTACAGCAGACGTACAACCATTATTGCGGACATCAACAGATGATCCGGCCATGATCCTTAATGTGCAGGCATTAGGGCACAGATACAAGGTGGACGGTGTGGAAAAGGAGTATAAGCCGTCTCTTCGTCCAGGCGATGTTGTCATGGTGCAGTTTGCTGATAACGAGATACGAAATGCCTTGACTGGCTCTGTTGCAAAACCGGATACGTCCAGGTCACATGACCGAAATGATGCTGTTATTGTGGGGGTGTTTGGATGCAGTCTCTCAGGCTAATTGATGGCGATATACAGTTTGATGAATTTGGCGAACTGCTGCTAGTGGAGGAAACGGAAGAGCTGGCGCAGTGCTGTGAGATATCGTTAGGCACGAGAACGGGCGAATGGTTTTTAAATCCGGAATTAGGGATTGATTTCGATCTGTTCACCGGAAAGTCGGTGGACGAGGAAGAAATGAGGGACGAGCTAAACCGGGCGCTTCTAGACGATGAACGTATTGAAAGCGTGGAGGAAATCACCTTCAGCATTGACCGGAGGGCTAGGGTTATGACGGTTGCTTTTGTGGCTACTGGCACCAATGGTGAAGTCATAGAGCAGGAGGGGTGGAAATAGGTGTTGGATGAAAATGGCTTTAAACGGAAGCGGTTTGTGGATCTGTTCGAAGAAATGGAAGACAAGGCCAAGGAAGCGTGGGGCGAGAAGGTGAACACTAGCGAGAAATCGCCTTTAGGCATCATCCTACGTATTGTGGCTTGGTTTATGTCTATTCTCCATGGATTAGCCGAGCAAGTTTATTACAGTGGCTATGTCAATACAGCAAGTGGAAACAGCCTGGATCGATTGGGGCCATATGTTGGTGTGTCACGAATTCTGGATCAATATGCGCAAGGTAGCGTTACACTTACAGGCACGCCAGGCTATACACAGGCAGAGGGGTTTTTAATCTCCACAGAAGGAGGCATCCAATTTGAGACGCTTGAACCAGCCGTATTTAACGCTGAGGGCAAAGCAACAGTGCCTATCGAGGCCATGGAGTCAGGCACTGGCAGCAACGTTCCTGTTGGACTGATTAATGTAATCGTTAATCCCAATCCTGATGTAACAGCAGTAACCAATTCAGCAGCCACAGCGGGTGGACGAGCTAAACAGACAGACCCGGAGTTCCGTGAGCTGTTCGGGCTTTCAGTTGCCGGTGGCGGATCAGCTACAGGAGATAGCATAAGGGGGCTGTATTGCGTGTTCCTGGTGTTCGTGCTGCTGCTGTCATAATTAATAGCTCTACTGATGTGGATTCAGCTGGACGACCTCCAAAGTCCTATCAAGTCTATGTGCTTGGTGGTCAAGATAAAGACATTGCAGAGGCGATCCTGGGGGTTGGTTCAGCAGGGATAGAGTCATATGGTGACATCAAAGTAATACTGAAAGATTTGAGCGGTAATGATCAGCCTGTATCGTTTTCACGTGCTGAGGTGGTTCAAAGTCATATCAAGGCTCACCTCTATAAAACTGCATCATATCCGGCAGATGGTGACGCACAGGTGGTTTCAGCACTGGCGCAGTTCATCGGTGGTACAGACTCAGACGGAACGGTGTATGCAGGATTATCCATGAACGATGATGTCATCCTAATGCGTCTGGTATCAACCATCTACAAGATTGCAGGGGTTGAAGATGTGTCCCTGGAGCTGTCACAAGATGGGACGACATTCACGGCGGGAAATATCCCAATCGAAGTGTTCCAGGTTGCGCAAACTGCCTCCGAGTGGATTGAGGTGATTACAGATGATTTCAGCAACTGACTTAATCCGTAAATTAACGGACGTATTCACCAAAAATCCAGATAGCAATATCGGCAAGCTGCTACGTATCGTGAGTGAGCCAATCAATGAATTGAAATCGGATCTTGAACAGATTGAACGCTGGCGAGACATTGACGAGGCAAAGGGAACAACATTGGATCTGATCGGCGGCAACGTTGGCCAGAAACGCGGTGCTGCCTCCGATGATGTGTATCGCATCATGATCAAGTCCAAGATTGCTAGGAACCTGAGCAAAGGTGACGTGAACACGATTATCCGGGTAATCGCTCTGGCCGTAGGTGCTAGTTACTCGGATATCAAAATCACTCAAAAGTTTCATGACCCACTTGACCCTGAACCGGCTGCAATCTCGTTGATGCGATTACCACTCGAAAGACTGGCATCGTCCGGAATTGAATTGAACCAGTTTGTACAGATCATAGCCAAGACGGTAGCTGCTGGCGTAAGCGTCCAAAGTGTTGAGCTTCAGGGAACATTTGAGTTTGGAGGATTGCCAGAATCATTTGATTCTGCAACAGGTTTCGGTGACGTTAATGACGAGACAATAGGCGGGGATCTGGGCGCAGTATATCAAGCTAGCACCAATACAGATTTACCGATATAGAAAGGGGTCACATTATGGCATTTACACAGCAACTGCCTGAGTGGAATGCGCCAGGCGTAGAACCTTCAGCAACTCAGAAACAGACGGGTTTCCAGCCAGGCATGAAACCACCAGCTCAATGGTTCAATTGGCACCTGAATTGGAGTTACCTGGCATTGAAGGAGCTGCAGGAGAAGGCGGCCGAGAAAACCTATGTTGATACAGAGTTTGAAACGATTAAAAACGATATTACCCAGCTTCAAGAGGATGTCCAAAATGCTGATATCCCTGATGCATCACTAACCGAAAAAGGTAAGACACAGTTGTCAAGTGCAACGGATAGCGAGTTGGAAGATAGAGCATCTACTCCAAAGGCTGTAAAATCAGCTTATGACCGTGGTAGCGCAGGAGTGACGGCCGCTGGGACAGCTCAAGCACGAGCGGATTCTGCTTATACTGAGGCTACAGCGGCAAAGCAGCTTGGAGTTGAGCAAAAAAATAATGTGGTTGCCGCTCTCAACTCCATAGGTGTTTCGGCATCCACAAGCGAGACATGGACACAGCTTATAACAAAGATGTCTGCGGTGGTTCGGGCTACAGGTAACGCCACGCCAGCACAAGTGTTAGCTGGAGCTACATTTAGTAATGCGAGCGCCAATGGACTTGTTGGCACATATGTAGGCGCTCAATTAATTGGCGGTGTTGGAACTCTAATTACGGGTGATACCACATCTGATCCAAATGATATTTATACATGGTCTACAACTCCATTTAAAAAATTAGAAGCCACCATATTTCAGCCCGGAACCTATCGAGTAACTTTTACTTTAGGTGGACCATATGGAAGTAGTACACCTGTATATGGGCGTATCTATGTAAATGATGTAGCAAGGGGAATAACTAGGACATCTACTGCTGGATACCCTAGTGTGACTACGTTTATTGAGGATATTACAGTTAAAGCAAACGATAAAATTTCACTATATTTATGGACTTCCAATGCTTCCAAACAAGCGATATGTATATCTATGACAGTTTACGTTAACTTTATCGCTACTGGTTTTAATCGATTCATGGGTTAAGGAGGCTTATCATGAAATTTACTTATCAGTATACAAACGAAGAAGAACGATCGAGGGTTTTGGATCAAAATAGTCACTTAATTTTAATTGAAGAACAAAATATTACTGAAGGAAACTTTCTCGTTTTTTCGGATGTCCCTCTACCAGAACCTATTGTCTACGTTAATGTGCCACAGAAAGAATTTGAATCATTGAAACAAGATAGCACGCTCCTGAAGGCTCAAAGCAGCGCTTTGTCTGAACGTGCGGACTTTGTTGAGGACGTCATTGCAGAAATGGCTACTCAGGTTTACAAATGATCAGGCGCTTTATTACTTGGTTTCTTGTGAAGGGAGGTGACGAAACCATGATGGCGATGTTCTTTGCACAACGTGTTATTCTTGGCAAAACTGAGTACAGCGCAGTTCCAGTATCATTGCAGGAAGGCGTAAAAGAAGTTTTGATTGACAGCGGACTTGAATTTCTAATCACTGAGTAACAAGCGTACCCAAGCGGTGCGCTATTTTATTTTTTGCCCTCTGGAGTGGTCAGGGGCTTTTCATATTGAATTCAGGGGGAAAAGAGTTGGAGACAGTAGGTAAATGGATGGTGGCCGTAGTGGGTAGTGCTGCAACATATTTTTTTGGTGGTTGGTCTGGATTGCTCGGCGTGCTACTGGTATTCATCATTTTGGATTATGTGACGGGTGTAGCGGCAGCCGGAGCAACCGGGGAGTTAAAAAGTAAAATCGGCATGATCGGGATTGCCCGGAAGGTGTTCATCTTTGCCATGGTCGCAGTGGGTCACTTGGTGGATGGCATCCTGGGAGACGGTCACTTGTTCCGAGATACAGTAGCGTATTTTTACATTGCTAATGAGTTGTTGTCTTTGATCGAGAACGGCGGCAAATTAGGCGCACCTATTCCGCCAGTCATCAAACAGGCGGTTGAAGTCCTGAAGGGCAAGGGTGGAAACGATAACGATAAAGGAGCTGGTACGAATGTATAAAGTTTGGATCGATGCAGGACATGGAGGAACAGATCCTGGAGCAGTTGGCCACGGGATACAGGAGAAAGACATTGCGCTGAAGGTATCACTGGGCATCAAGGAACGACTGGAGGCGGCCTATGCTGACGTGCAGGTTTTGCTCTCCAGATCCACAGATGTATTCCTAGAACTTCGAGACCGGACAGCCAAGGCAAACGCTGCTGGTGCTGACATCCTAGTATCCATCCATTGCAACGCTGGAGGGGGTAAGGGAGGTTTTGAGACATTCCGGTATACATCTGCATCCCAAGGCAGTATCAAGCTACAGGATGCATTACACAAGGCAATCATTGGCAAGGTTGGCGGCATTGACCGTGGGCAGAAAGCTCAGAACTTGCACATGGTGCGAGAATCTAAGATGCCAGCCGTATTGACTGAGAATTTATTTATAGATGTTGTTGCTGATGCAGACCGTCTTAAACAAGCAAGTGTGATCGATGCAATCATTGACGGTCATGTTCAGGGGATTGTGTCATATCTAGGCTTGGAGAGTAAGCTGAAGGAGGAAAAGCCAGTGGACAAGGTAAATGTGGTTGTAAACGGAAAGGCCATAGCAGATGGTGTACTGATTGAGGGCACGTCATATGTGCCTTTACGTGCGGTAGGGGATGCCATAGGCGCTAAGGTTAATTGGGATAACAAAACCAAGACAGCCAAACTGGATACGCCAAAATCTTAATCGCTTGGAAATATAAAAGGCTCTGCTGGCTTATATGCTGGCAGAGCCTTTTTTTGCGTTCTATTTTTTGTCCTTTGTATCGCTCTTACTAGAAGTTGGAGTGAGAGTTTTAATTGTTTCGGCTTGCTCAGCAATCTGGGCACGTAGCGATTCTATGATACCAGTAAGCTTCCCGTTATCAATCTGTTGGCTGGAGAGGTTCTTATTTAGCTCTTTGATTTCTTTTTTCAATTCTCTTGAATCTGTTTCCTTATTCTCGGCAACGACCTGTGCTCGGGTCAGATCCTTTTGAAGTTTTGTGTTTTCTTTGAGCGAATCAGATGCTTCCACTTGCGCCTGCTCATACTTCTGTTGCCAGTATTTAACCAATTCTTCACTTGCATGCAAACGATCATTCAAATGCACACCTTTTGAAATTTCTTCATGAAGCGAATCTTTTAGTTGGGATTCATTTTCTTTAGATATAAGGAGTATGGAGTCAAGATCTGATTTATCTTGACGTAAAACTTCAATTTCAGCGGCCATCTGGTCAGCCATTTCAGCAATTTCCTGTTGTTTCAACTCTAATGTCTGCTGGACAGACAACATTTCGTCTTTCTCGGCTTGTAGGCGTGCTGTAGCAATCTCTACGGCCATATTCCATATCTCTGTCCCGAAGTCCTCCATACGGGCGTTAATTTTGTCTGGCGCTGGCTCTCGTGTGGTGGAGGCATCAGTATCTTTGCGTTCCTCTCGCCATTCAGCCATATACTCGCTAATTGTGCTGAAGCTACCGCTCCCTAGACGTTTACGCACGTTGGCAAGCGTAGGATTGATGCCTTCGGAGTCGAGGGTATCAGCTACGGTGAATATTTGTTCCTTGGAGATTGCCATTAAAAACGCTCCTTTGTAGTGTATTGTTGTATTTGTTGTATGTATTATGTAATTGTATGATACAATAATACACTACAAAATACAACAGAATTATAATCCCAAGCGATTGGAAAAATAAAAGCGCCGTATCAGCGAGCAACTGACGGGCGCTTTATTTATTTGAATAGATTCTTAATGACAGTAGAGAGCTTGAACGATGTTTTATTATAGACCTTGTTGTATAAAGCTCTTTTCGGATTACGGAGCCATCCATAACCTCGCGGCATTTTCAAACCAGACCGATGTACAATCTGACGCTTGATGCTGGTACGAGCTGATAAACGCTTTTTTAGACTGGACTTCCGGAATCCGATTTTCATTAGAGCTTACCTCCGATATTACTTTAGATTGTCTACTGCGTATTGCGCTTCTTCTGCGGTGAACTTCTCTCCGTACTCAGATGTTAATTGATCATATATTCCTGAATCTGACATGTTCATAGTCTCTGCATAGTTTTGTGCAGCTTTCAGAGCATTCTCATTCCAGTCAGCCACAATGTTATCAATGGCATATTGAGCAGCTTCATCTGGGAACCCTTCTCCATATTCAGATGTTAACTGATCATAAATGCCTGCCTTGGACATATGCATAGTTTCAGAGTATGATTCTGCTGATCTCAATGCGGCTTTATATTCCCGTGGAACATTATCTTCTTCCTTCTCGACTACTTCTTCAACTTTAACTTCTTCTTTCTGTGTTTCTTCTGTTGATGCTGCTACTGTTTCTGTTGCTGGAGCTTCAGCTTTAGATTCTGTAGTAGATGATGTACTTGCTGTATCCGTTCCACAAGCTGACAAGGCTGCTGCAAGCATTAGAGCGGATAGTAATAGCATTGCTTTCTTCAAGGTAATTCCTCCTATGTATTAGTTAAGGATAGTCTATCAGACCTAGGAAAATGTTTCTAGAATTATTTGAAACAATTTACAAAACTGTCGAATTGCATTACTATAGATATGAATCCGAAAGCATCGGTAATATGCCTCGTTAGCGCTTTAGCTGGCGGGGCATTATTCATGTGGAGGTGTATAGGTTGGTTAAGTACATAATAGGTTTATTCATTGCGGCAGCGGCAGCTTTCGGTCTTTATAACGTAGAGCCACACACAGAGGTAACACAGATTCAGCAGCAAGCACCGGACATTACTATTACGTTTCCCGCTGATCGATACCCAGAGACAGCACTACACATTAAAGAGGCTGTAGCAGCCGGACACTCAGACACATGCACAATTGATAGAGAGGGAGCAGACAATAACCGGGATCTGTCGTTAAGAGGTGTAGACACCAAGAAGGGTTATGATCGTGATGAATGGCCTATGGCTATGTGCGCCGAGGGTGGAGAGGGCGCAGACATCAAATACATAAGTCCAAAAGATAATCGCGGTGCTGGTAGCTGGGTGGGTCACCAACTCAGTGATTATCCAGATGGCACCAGGGTACAATTTATAATTGAATAAACAATAAAAAAGGCGACTCCTCAAAAGTGGGAGTGCCTTTTTTTGTTATTGATAAAAGAACAAATGTTCGCATATAATGAAACACGAGGTGATAATATGCTAACTGATTATCAGCGTAAAATCCTACGGATATTGTATAACTACACCAGTGGAAGGCGGCGACTGCCAACTATCCACGAATTAACTGTTAAAACAGGTAAACATAAACCTGATGTCCTAGCTGCTTTAAACAGCTTAGTTGCAGCTAACTATATTGCCTGGGACGACAAGTCTGATGCAAGTAATATAGTTATTCTCGAAGGATGGGAGCGCGAAACTGAACGTCCCAAAGTCGATAATAAACCAGCTCAAGTTAATGATGATTATTGGACTAAATATTAAGGAGGCGTTTAGTATGGCAAGTAAATTAGGTGACAATGGGATCTATGAAGGATCTAGAATTATTCTTCCTGAACATCGTGAGGCGTATCTTGCTCAAATGGAGGAGCAGAAGCGAAGAGGGAAGCCGGAGCTAGATGACCAGGAGGTGCAGCAGATCGAGAGGCTTTTAGTGGAGTCATATAATAGTAGATGTACAATTGATCTTGTTGTATTTAATCCATTTTATGATGAACCAGTATCAGGTGTAGTTATTGGTCTGAATGTTGGCCGTAGAGAAGTGAAATTAATGTTAGACGAAGAGTTCCGATGGATTTCATTGGCCGAAATTATCTCAGCTAATGTATGAATTTGTTCAAGTATGTTATTGGTACCACTTAACTAATCAGATCCGCTAAGGTGAGACTTGGCGGATTTTCTATTTGTATTATTTTACCGCTAGATTCAATCTAGCATCCCTATATACAATATAGCCCATACATCAAGATACGCAGGAGGATAGGGAGATAGGCATGAAACTAAAAAAGTTAGAAAATCACATCGGTTTAACGGTATCTGCTATACGGAAAAATTATACTGACCGAGGCCCCAAAAACATGGTGGTTACTGTTAAGGGGAAAAATATAAATATATGTTTTGAAGTTGACTCAGTACAATCAGAGTTATTCCTCGTTGATACGATCATTCAGCTAGGCGGCCATCAAATACTACTCGATAGAATGGGCGAACAGTTGATTGATTTATTCACTCCTTTCATTCAAGCGCTGAACCCAGTGCTAAGTATCGAATCCCTCATTTATCATTTCCCCGAAACTTCGATGCGGCAACAAACTATCCACGTAACAGTAAATGAGAATCTAGAATCCTTATGCAGATCAAAAAAATTATCCATACCGAATTATTGACGATTACCATTTAATAGACTATTATTAGTTTTAATAGATACCCTAGTCAATAATGGCTACGGTAGCCAAAGACAGGAGCAAAGCCTGAGATTGGAGCCGATGTATCAATGCGTGGATTCTTTGAGATCCGGCATTGTTTACGTCGGCTTTTTTATTTAACCAGGGCACGATCCTGTTGAAAAGAAAGGAGGAAGATAATAAAATGAGAACAAGTGTACTTAATATTTGAATGTTTTTACTTGAACGACATTTGTTTACGCAGGAAAAAAAGTTGTTTTTGTATCTAGTTTAGAACAATTTGTTCTAAACTGACCGGGGGAGTGCGGTATTACCGCCTCATGTACGCTTAACATCAAACTCATAAAGATCATCCCAATTGCAATTCAGTAAAATCACGGCAGTATACATATCTTCAGGCAGCATTACACGTTTACTGTTGCAGAAATGGGAAATCATTCTCTGAGACCTTCCAGATCGATTGGCATATTCAGTCTGTGTCCAGCCTCGAGCGGTTATGAGTTCAAGAAGCCTACATCTCCCTCGGGAGACTTCCACTAATTGACCTCCAGTTGCCTTTTAATGCAAAGAGTATAACATTTGAAGTCCCTGGGGGTAAACATGACAGGGGGAACATCATGCATTCACATCAGATCAATGTTCAACAGGATATTTCTCAACAAGCAGCAAAAACCCTTGCGCAGGTTTTGATTTCTGCGCAAGGGATAGACACTCCTGTTCTTATAAAAGTGGCGTCCCCGTCCCTAGAACACACGATTCTGGTCGAGTGAATCTTGGGGACAAGCTGGGGACGGATTGGGGACATATTGGGGACGGACTCTAGATTAAGTAGTAGAATCCAGTCCAAATAAGAACAACATACGAACGACTTGAAGCCTTGATACAACTGCATTTATAGCCTTCATTCCATTTCAGACCAATAGAAACTCATGTCTTAAAATCCTGCGGTAGGTGACTACCGTACCGGTTCGATCCCGGTCCTCGGCATCCATTTAAGAAGAAGGAAACTCCTTGATATATCAGGGAGTTTCCTTTTTTTATACTTTCAAAAAGAGCCTTGATTTATTGTTCGTAAGCCTCTTTTTTCTTTCTTTGGGAATCTTTACCGTTACGTCACAGCTCCTAAATGAAAAGCAACATTACTTTCTCGAATTCTTGTATTCGATAATGTTAAGGACTACAAACAGAGTTGAGCCAGGTAAATATGTGAAAAAGTAAATTTCTTTTGGTGCATAACCTGTTGGATGCAAGACCCCTAATGTCATCCAAACAAAAGCTAATACATAGAATTTAGTGTACTTAGACAAATTTAAAACCTCCGCCAATGTTGGCTATGAATATTTAGGTACAGTATAGCTGAATATTTTTATTCGTGTTGCGTTTTTTTGCGTTCAGATCAGTGTCCGATCTTTTTTTTGACATTGTGGATGGGTAATGAAACAATCCGTGGTGGTCGTTATGAAGACAAGGGGCGATGGTGTATACTGTCTATAGGCATATATTACCTTTATCTTGCGGAGCTCAAAGTTAACCAAATACATTTTTAATGGAGGACTCGACATATGTTGAAACAGCTTCAGTCTTATCAAGTAATCCAGGAACGCAGGATGGAGGAACTGAAATCTGACGGCTACTTGCTGGAACACAAAAAGTCAGGCGCCAAAATTGTACTTATGTCCAACGAAGACGACAATAAAGTATTTAGTATCGGTTTTAGAACACCACCTAGCGATAATACAGGCGTACCTCATATTCTGGAGCATTCCGTACTATGCGGCTCTAAGAAGTTTCCAGCGAAGGATTCCTTTGTGGAATTGTTGAAGGGTTCACTCAATACATTTCTGAATGCAATGACGTACCCGGACAAAACGATCTATCCTATTGCAAGCCGCAATGAGCATGATTTTCATAATTTGATGGACATCTATCTGGATGCGGTGTTAAATACGAATATTTATGAGAACGAGAAAATATTTTTGCAGGAAGGTTGGAACTACAAACTAGCTTCTGCAGAGGATGATTTAACATATAACGGTGTTGTATATAACGAAATGAAAGGTGCTTTTTCTTCACCTGAACGAATTGTTCGCAGAGCTGTGCTCAACTCATTATTCCCAGACACGACGTATTCGAAGGAATCCGGAGGTATCCCGGACGAGATTACGGATCTAACCTATCAAGGACTCCTGGATTTCCATACGAAGTATTATCATCCGTCCAACAGCTTTATTTATTTGTATGGAGACATGGATATGGAGGAGAAGCTCAAATGGCTGGATGAAACGTATCTGAGTCAATATGATCGGATGGAGACGGATTCAGAGATTGGACTGCAGCCTGCATTCGGTGAACGTGTTGATGTCGTACAAACGTATTCGGCCGGAACGACAGAGTCGGAAGTGGACAACAGCTTTTTGACCTATAATGCGGTTATTGGAACAAGTTTGGATCAGGAACTGAATATCGCCTTTCAAATATTGCAGTATGCGCTTCTGAACGCCCCTGGTGCGGTATTGAAGCAGGCGTTGCTCGACAAAGGAATTGCGAAGGACGTATATGGCTCTTATGATGATAGCTTGTACCAGCCAGTCATGACGATTGGACTGAAGAAGAGCAACTTGGAAAGTAAACAGGTGTTCCTTGATACGGTTCAAGAAGTGCTTGAGCGCGTTGTGCGGGAAGGGATCGATCCGAAGGCGCTGTTAGCCGGTATTAATTCATATGAATTCAATCATCGGGAAGCGGACTTTGGAAGAATGCCAAAAGGACTGATCTATGGCTTCTACACGTTACAGAGCTGGTTATATGACGACGAGGCACCATTTACCCATTTGGAGGCTAATGACGTATTTGCTTCACTTAGAACGAAGATGAATGAAGGGTACTTTGAGCAATTGATTGAGCAATATTTATTGCAAAATACACATACTTCTTTTGTCGCCGTGACTCCGGATAAAGGGCTAAGTTTGCGTAAAGAAGAGGCGCTGAAATCTCGTTTGAAATCCCTCCAAGCAAGTCTGAGTAAGGAAGAGATCGAGCAACTGGTTCAACGTACCAAGGAACTCGCGGATTATCAGAATGCACCTTCAACGAAAGAGCAGCAGCAGGTCATCCCAACTTTGTCGATTGAAGATATTGATCCGCAAGCGTCCAAATTATCGAATACATTAAAGTCCGTCGACGGAACAACAATTGTACATCATAATCTGTACACGAACGGAATTGGCTATCTGAAATTGCTGTTTAATGTGAAGGAAGTTCCAGAGCATTTACAGCCGTACCTAGGACTTTTGAAAAGTGTGTTAGGTTACGTGGATACGGCAAACTTTAAATTCAATGGATTATCTAATGAAATTCACATCCATTCCGGTGGAATCAGTGCGAGCGTAGGTGCGAGCGCGGATGCTCGTCAATACAATACGTATAAAGCTCATTTCGAGATTGAAGCTAAAATTCTGTACGACAAGCTGGATTTTGCTTTTGATATGATTGAAGAGATTGTACTGACCTCACAGTTCCACGATACGAAGCGGTTATACGAGATTATCTCCCAATTGAAGGGAAGACTGCAGCGTAGCTTGATTAATAGTGGGCATTCGGCAGCGATGGGCAGATCCTCTGCCAAGCATTCAGCCGTAGCTGCTTTCCGGGAAGCGGTAAGTGGAGTGGCGTTCTACCAGTGGCTTGAGGAGCTTCAGGCAAACTATGATGATCGCAAAGAAGAGCTTACGACCCGTTTGAAAGAGCTGACGGGAATGATCTTCAGACCCGAGAATCTGCTGGTAAGTTACACGGCTGATGATCAGGGATATGCTACCCTAGATCAGCACGTATCAAAACTAAAAGCGAAGCTATATACGCAAGAGGTTGTTAAAGAACATACTGAATTCCAAGCAGTCCATCACAACGAGGGCTTCAAGTCTCCATCGGAGGTTCAGTACGTCGTGCAGACAGGTAACTTCATCCATAAAGGCTTCGAGTATACGGGCTCGCTTCGTGTGTTACAGGGCATTCTGTCACTGGATTATTTATGGACCAATATTCGCGCTAAAGGCGGAGCCTATGGTTGTATGACCGGTTTTAGACGCAGTGGCGACAGCTACATGGCATCTTACAGAGACCCTAACTTGGAGAAAACCTATAACGTGTACGAAGAGATGCCGCAGTATTTGCAAAACTTCAAAGCGGATTCGCGCGAAATGACTCGTTATATCATTGGTGCAATTCAAGATCTTGATGCGCCTAGAACGCCGTATGCAGAGGGAACCTTCTCGTTGGAGTGCTACTTGTCTAACGTGACCGAGGCAGACCTCCAGAAAGAAAGAGATGAGGTGCTGAGCACTACAGAAGCGGATATCGTTAACTTTGCTCAGCTGATCTCTGCAATCCTTGAGGAGAAACATCGCTGTGTCATTGGTAACGAGAGTAAGATCGAGGAACAACGTGACTTGTTCGATGAGACACTTGACCTGATCAAGTACTAAGTATCCAGAAACATTGGCCGCAACGATGTGATTACATGACTTGAAATGGTGCAAATTAGCGCCTTCTCCGGTGGATACCCGCCTTGGGGAAGGCGTTTTTTGTGTATGCATTAATATGTTGTTAACGCTCTAGATCAGGGCAGGTTTACAACCAAAAGTAAGATTTGTTTGACTGAGTACAGCAGCAGAGGAAGGCTCTAATGGCATATGCTGTGCAGATTTCTAGCCTGTGGACTTCGGTTATGTTAAAATGATGGATAGTCTATGAGCTGACGGTAGCGGCTCACACAGCTAGCAGCCAGCTAGATGGCTGCAAACGTACGTATTCATCCATGGGAAGGAGCCTACATCTATGTTTGAAAATGATTGGGATTCGGTGTTGCATGATGAAGTGAATGCCGAGTATTTCAATAAAATTCGTTATGCGCTGGCCGCAGAGTACAAAACTCAAACCGTTTATCCGTCCAAGGAAAATTTGTTCTCTGCACTGAAGCTGACCCCGTTTCATCAGGTGAAAGCAGTTATTATTGGACAAGACCCGTATCACGGTGAAGGTCAGGCTCACGGGTTGAGTTTTTCGGTTATGCCAGGTGTGCGCATTCCACCATCCTTGAGAAACATCTATAAGGAATTGCATGCTGATCTAGGTCTTCCAATCCCTGCACATGGTTATTTGGTTCATTGGGCCAAACAGGGGTATTGCTGCTTAACAATGTGTTAACTGTACGTGAAGGTCAACCTAATTCACATCAAGGTCTAGGCTGGCAGACGTTTACGGATGCCGTTATACGGGAATTAAACGAGCGTTCAGAGCCTATGGTATTTATGCTGTGGGGCAGTCATGCTCAGAAGAAGGGTGCCTTTATCCATCGAGACAAGCATCTGGTGTTGGAGTCTACACATCCAAGTCCACTTGCTGCCCATCGTGGGTTCTTTGGCAGTCGTCCCTTCTCGAAGGCCAATGATTTCTTGACCTCCAAAGGTATTGAACCGATCGACTGGAATATACCGCAAAACTAGATAAATGAGGGTGAGGACATTGCGACATTGGGTGGGACGAAAAGTAGCTGTATACCGAGCGACTGGCATACGAGAGCCGTTAAAAGGAACGCTGGTCGATTGGGACGAAGAATCGGGTTGTGTACGGATTGGACCCAAACGTATCAAAGTATCGTTTGATAACATCGCAATGATCAGACCCTTGCCCGAGGAGAGCCTGCCTTTGAAGAAGGCGCGATCTGAGGTGCATAAGGTTGGATATGTCATGAAGAAGGCAATACAGTTTGATAATGCGATATATTTTAAATCAGAAGTGATGATATGGAGAAGAGCCAAAATTGTAGCTTTGT